>CALOEH010000248.1:0-44919 GCA_942492195.1 uncultured Planctomycetia bacterium
GCATACTCCAACCCAACCTCTGAGCTGCTGCAGATGCGGCACACTCCTGTCTCCACACTAGTGTACTCAAACACAAATCCAATCATGTGCAAGCGCTGCAGCAGCAGCCCTGCCAGGTAGTGGCAGCAGCTCAGCTTGAGCGGAGGAGGGAGGGAGCTGCTGGCAACACGCGCCCCACGTCTCGCCACCTGGACGCTGCTGCGCAGCGTGGTGCATGGAGGAGGGCCAGGAGGTATGTATTATCCCTTGAAGGCACCCTGCTGGTGCTGGTGCTGGCTCACATCACGCGCTACCGGCCAACTGGTTGCAGGTGGGGCATCAGGGCGGGACTCAAACGACCGACGTTGTGCCTGAGCAGCCAGAGGCGCCCAGCAGCAGCAAGCCTCCCAGTGGCCAACAGCTCGGGCAGCAACTCCCCGCGCATAGGCGCTGCCAGCAGCAGCAGCCCGGACGCCAAGCAGCAGGGCCTGGGACTCGCCATGCCTCCAGCAACGGCGAGGTGTCGGCAGCAGGCTCCGAGGCAGGGCTGCCACCTGTGCACCGGCAGAGCAGCAACCTGGCCAACAGGATAGCAGCGTTTGCCAGTGGTGTTGCGCCAGCCCGGGCGGGCATCACCAACGCAGATGATAGACTCCACGAGGGAGGTGCTTGTCAAGCTGGAGACAGCTGGGCGGGTACGTGGTTGTGGCGGAGAGCACACACAAGCCCAGCCAGCATGCACCCGAATCACTTGAGGAGTGCCATGCAGCTATGCAGCTGTCGTCACCACCCATCCTGCAAACCTGCTTGGCAGCAGTTGCCTGCACCCGCACCTGCGCCCTGCCCATGTCGGCGCCCCTCCCCCTCCCTGTCCCTGCGCTGCACCCACCCTGCGCAGGTCAACGGCGCAGACAAGTGTGAGCTGCCTGTCCCCTTGATACGCTCAGCACACGAGCACCTGGTGGCCGCGCGTGACTTGGTGCTGTGCCTGCACCTCAAAGGAGCTGGCTGAGCTCAAGGCCAGCCGGGTGCAGCACACTCCCCTCAACCTGGATCAAGCGGGAGCAGAAATACAAGATGGAGGTCGAAAAAGTTTGAGCACACCATCGGGCAGCTGCGGGCCCGCTCTCGGATGCGCTTGAGCGGGAGGTGGCTGTGCTGAGGGAGGGCAGCAACGTGCGGCCGCTGGAGGAGAAGATACAGGTGTGCGTGTGTGGTAGTCTTTGATGGGGTGGGGTGCATGGTGAGCGGGTGCGGTTAAGGTCACGCTGCTCCAACAGATATCCGGAGCAAGAGAGCAGCTGTGCGCCTTGGACGGCAGGCGCGCTGCTGGTGTGGTGAAGCAGCCGCGCCTGCCTGTCTGTGTGTGTATGTGTGCAGGAGCTGGAGCACCAGCTGGTTGCTGCAGCTGAGGAGAAGACCAAGGTCCAGAGCAAGTTCCATGAGCTGTCCATCAAGCACAGGCAGTTCATTGAGACCAGCCCACAGTGGTGTGGTGCTGGAGGACATGCACACGGCCAACACTCACCGGCTTTGCAGGCGGCGGCTCAGCACAGCACAGCACAGCACAGCATGCAGTCAGCGGTTGATGTTGTGAACGGCATCTGAGCAGCCGCGTTGGTGTTGACACAACACACAGCAACATTAATGAATCATGATGTGGGCCTGCTGTGCGCGCTGCCCCTACACTTGCAGGTTGCCACCACTGGAATGAGGTCCTGGTGCAGCAGGCAGCAGACGGGCACAATGCAGCAGCCATGCAGCGGCTGGTCACCCTTGACCTGCGCCACACAGCAGCCAGCCCTGGGCCGCTAGGGGCCGCCAGGGCCCCGGTCTGCGGCCCAGTCGCCCGGTGTCTGCTGCTGCCTATCTACGGAAACGGCGGTGGGCCGGTGCTGGGCGTGGCTGTGCAGCTGCTGCTGTGTATGTGATGTCGGCGCGAGTGTGTTTGAAATCAGGGCGCAGGAGCCCATGCAATCTGTGAGGCTCGCCCTGCAATGCAGCACTTGAAGGCAGCTGACTCTGACTGTTGTTGCATCGTGTGCCTGCAGTGCCAGCAACTCCTGAGCACAGCAGCATCACGGCAAGGGCCCTGCCACGGAGCAGCCGGGCCCCAGCACCCATGCAGCAGCCTGATGCAGCAGCAGGCCCCGGCTCGGAGCAGCAGCAGCAGCCTCAGACAGCAGAGGAGCGGCGCATGCCCTCATGGCTGCGGTTGCGCTGGAGGGCTTGTCTTCTGAGGCGTTCCTTGCCGCCCTGCAGCAGCTCACTACGACCTCACCGATGCAGCTGGGCTGTTACCAGCAGATGGTGTTCCGCCTCAAGGATGCCATGGAGTCATCAGACCTGGAGAAGGCGGAGCCGTAGCCGCTGGAAGCTTGCAGGTGGCAGCGGCAGCGCCACAGACCGCAGCAGCTCGCGGGGCTGGGGTGCCTGGACCTGGCGGCGCCGGATAGGGCTCAGCGCGGGCGGGCCGCACCCTCTGCAGGGTTGGACCCAGACCACGACGACACCGCCAGCCTGGCAGATGGGGCCAGCATCGGGGGCCTGCACTCGCTCAGCAGCAGCAGGCGGTCCAGCATGGACCTGGACAGCGCAGCAGCGCTGGCCTCAATGCACAACTGTGGAAGCGGCAGCAACGCAGGCACCCCAACCAAGGCAGGGCTGGAGGCAGGAGCAGCAGCAGGATGGCGGCAGCGGCAGTGCAGCACAGCAGCAGCAGTAGGACCTCGGGAAGCCGCCTGCCACGAGCAGTGCAGGTGGGCTCGTTTGCTGCACGGCGGCAGCGTGCCGCTGAGCGTGCCGCTGCTGCTGCTGGGAGCCTTGGCAAGGAGGTGAAGGAGGCTGACGCGGCCACCAAGTCGCTGCAGGATGAGAACAAGTACCTGGTCAATAACCTGGTGGATCAAGATGGAGCTGGCTGAAGCACAGGGTAAGAGCAGTGCTGGTTGCTGTTGTGCTATCAAGGGGTTGCGGCGTGGGGACGGCAGGCAGGCTTGCACGATAGGCTGCACGAACGGCTGCACCCAGCATGCATGCAGCAGTTGGACAGGGGAAAGAGAGCGTTATCTGGGGCTGAGCCGGTTGGACGTGTGTCTCACCCCTGCTGTGCTGCTGTTTCTGCTGCTGCTGCTGACTGTGTGCGCAACTCCTGTGTGTGGTGTCCCAGGTGCCAACGACCTGCCAAGCGTGCGCTGGTGAGGGCCATGGACAAGGAGTCCTGCCTGGACATGCAGGTGGTGGAGCTGCGCCACATGCTGGACATCAGCACCAGGCTCAACCAGCGTACGAGCAGCAGGCAGGAGCAGGCGGCAGCATGGCAGCCGCGGGCGCAGCAGCAGGCCGCCCAGCGGGCGCGGCGGGCGCAGTGGCGGCGGCGGCCAAGGCAGCGGTGGCAGCTGTGTCAAGCACGCCCAACTCTGCAAAGGCGGCGTATTGCAGCCATGCAGTCGCCGTTTGGTCGGGTACAGCCCGATCAGGAGCCTGCTGCTGATGTGGCCGGCACAGGTGTTGATGCTGTTGACGCCAGTGCTGTCGCAGAGGCCCTTGCTGCAGCTGCACACACAGAGCCCACTGAGGCGGCGGCGGCGGCTGCAGAGACGCAGCAGCTCTGCCGTCGTCTGCTGCAGGCAGAGCAGCCTGACCACTCCCATCCAGAGGCTGTCCACCCCGCAGCCGCTGCAGCTGAGTGAGTCGTCAGAGTCCTTTGAAGACGCAGATGATGGCGGAGTGGCGCTTGGCGGCAGCAGTGAGAGCACCGGCAGCTGTGAAGGGGGCCGGCGGCGGCGGTGGCAGCGCTGCTGATCCTGTTGAGAGCTCCAATTCTTGATATTATGCTTGTTGGTCTGGGCAGTGCCCGTGGTGTGGATCTATGGCCATGGGTTCTTCGTATCTGTGACAGCTGCACAAAGTTTGAACCTTGTCACTATGTGGCTTGCCTGCGCCTCTTACGTTGCTCGTGCCTGGCTCGGTAACTGACCACTCGCGCCTGCAAGGGGATAGCCATCAAAAAGGGAACAGCAGCCGCAGAACACAGCAGATGATGATCTCTGGCAAACAGCAATCCTTATGTGGTCTACAGAGCTCCCAAAGGAGGTTGTTGTGCAGCGGTCAAGGCGCCCCGCCCCCGGCTGGGTCTGACCGTGCCAAGGGCAGATGCCACAGCAGCAGCGGTGGCAGTGCAAGCAGCCGGTGCGTCCGGAGGGCAGTCCTGCGCTCAACGTGCTTGCTTTTCTGTCAAAACCTTGATGCATATTGGCTTGCAACCCAGGCAGGCTGCTAGCTGTGATCTGGTGGTGGCAGTGCTGCTGTGCTGCTGCTGTGGCTGCCGGCTGCCTGGCTGGCCACCCGATGCCTGCCTGACACACTGTGTGCTGGGCGACCCTGACTTGCTGTGCAGGCCTTCAGTCAGATGCAGTGCTGAGCCGAGGACAGCGGGTACACTGGAGCCGGAGCCTGTCGGCGGCTTCACCCCAGCAGACTACATCAGCTTCTCAAATGCACGAGCGTCAGCAGTGCCACCAATAACGCAGAGGTGTGGGTGGACGCGCCCATCGATGTGTGCTACGCCGTGGGCTGAATGGAACAAGCTGCTGGATTTCCTCTGGACCTGGTCGGGCAGGTGAGGGGGCGGAGCAGAGGCCTGGAGCTTGCAAGCCAGATACCGGCTGTTGACATGCCTCTGGAGCCGCCCTGCAGCTCGGCTGGGCAGTAGCAGATGCTCGGTATGTCACTACCTGGGTGTGCCTAAGCATGTGCTGTGCTGTCCCTGTCCCTGCCTGCTGCTTGTGTGTGGCGACCCTTCACCCACCAGATAGGATTGGACAGCAACAACCCCAACATGGCGCTGTTTCAGTTTCTACAGACGGTGAGTGTGCCGTCTCCACGCTGCATGCTGCATGTTTATTTGCTTGCACCGCAGCCACGTGCTGAGTGGTCCGGTGTGGTGGCCAACCGACTTGTAGAATGCTGCAAGAGCACCTAGGTTCAGCTGCCTCTCTTTCTGGCACAGCTGGGTCTTTCCCAGGCCTCGTGTGCATGCACAGGAGGGGGTACATGTTTACCAACACTGGCCAATGCCGGCCAGGACCGCTCTGGGCTGTGTCACACGCTTGCGGTTTGTGCTGTGTGAGCCTCTTCTCTCCACCGCACACCACCACAACCAACGCATGTATACTGTGTGCTGTGTGGGTGTGCAGGCAAGCTGCCGCTGATGGAGATTGTGTTCCTGCTGGAGCGTGAGGAGGAGGAGTCAAAGGAATATAGGGCTATCCACTTCAGCGTGCATGGCATGCCCATCAAGGGTGAGCAGTGACGTGCTTCGTGTGGGTGTGTCACCTTGGCCGTGTGACGGCCCACCTGCACGCTGCGCAGCAGCGCGACCAGCTGAGTTGGCTGGAACTTCGCGGGCGACAGGGCTGACAGCAGGCTGGTCCTGCTTGGGCTGCCTGGTTGCCTGGGGAACAAGGCAGTGTCAGAGGGGCTGACAGCGTACAGGGCTCTCAAGCAGGGCAGCTCATATCAGAGGGGCCCTGATTGGAGCGGTGGGTGTGCGTGCAGGACTGCTGTGCACTTCTGACATGCTGTAGGTGCTGCCATCCGTGTCTGCCTGTATCTATGTGTGTGTGCAGGTCAAGTGCAGCTGAGTGAGCAGCTGAACGCCCAGACCCGGGTGCGTCTGTACTTCACACACCCCGTGCCCAACCTGCTCGTGCAGCTGCAGATTGGGCCGTTTGGTGTGGAGACAGACATGCAGCAGATCCTCGAGGAAAACATGGCAGCCTACAAGCAGCAGGCAGAAGCAGCAGCGCCAGCAGACTGGGAGCAGCAGAAGCCAGCGGTCATAGCCAAGGTGCAGAAGCTTGTGGAAGACATGAAGATAGTGGTTGAGGAGCGGGAGAGAAAAGAGCAAGAGGCGCAGCGCAGCAGCAGCAGCAGCAGCAGCAGCAGCAGCAGCGGACCAGCAGCAGCAGCAGCAGGTGCAGCAGCCCCAGCCGCCGTCGCAGCCGGCTGCTGTCTGCTGACCCACAGCAGCAGACAGCAGGTGCAGCAGCAGGCAAGCGGCCGCGCGGGCGCAGCACAGCGTCCAAAGCGTCTGCAGCAGGCGGGAAGCGCGGCCAGCGCAAGCAGCAGCAGCAGCAGCAGCTGGTGGGCAGGAAGCGGCTCCTCGTGCCGGCAGGAAGACGCACCCGGGGTCGGTCGGCTTCCAAGGCAGCAGCAGATGACGGCAGTCGCGGGAGTGCAGCAACAAGGCGGCGCAGCAGGATGACCAGCAGTGCAGCAGAGGCAGCAGACAGCAGCAACGGCAACGGCACCGGGCCAGCGCCTGGCGGCAGCAGCAAGGGCAGCGGGCGCCGCAGCACCACCACGCGGCGGGCGTCCAAGCGCCCCAGCACAGCTGCGCAGGAGTGAAGGCTGTGTCGGTGGCATGATGCAGCTGTCGAGGCGCCTGTGCGCCTGCATGTGAATTGCGGTGTTGCCGGGCCATTTTTCCAGCTGGCTGGGTTTGTCAGCCGCTGACCGAGACGCAGAACTGTTTGCACACTGCCAGTGTTTGGGTGGTTGCGCTTGCAGCCCAGCTTTTCTGCAGGCCCGACACGCCGTTCTTTCTGCATTTTTGTGCGGGTTTAGCACTCATGCTGACTGCGTGAGCGAGCGATGCGGTTCTGCTGGCAGGCACCTAGGACCACAGTGACAGCAGCAGCCACAAGCAACCTACCAGCACAACCTGTTGTGTCTCTCTGGCAGCAACGCTTCTGCTGCAATCTTGAATGCAGGCACCCACATGACAGCAGGCAGCACCAGCCAGCAACAAGCAGAGCAACAGACACTGGCCACCACAGGCACTCTCCTGGGTTGTGCCAGGCTGGAGCAACTTGCCCAGTCACCCTGCGGCAGCTGGTGTGTCATTCGTGGCAACACTGCTTTTCCAACGAAACAAAAACTCTCTCATTATCTTACAGAACGAGTGTTGCAGGTTGCTGGACAACAGTTCACTGCAATGCATCCCAAACGGGCCACACACGCATTGAGCGGTCCAAGCTTCTAAGAACTATACTCTTTTGGTATACAACAGAACCGCTGGAGCATGCTCAGGGCAGCTGTCGTGCTGATGGAGACAGCCACTGCCTCAGTCAGCAGGTCAGTTGAACTGCTCAACAGCTGGGCAGCCACAAGGCCCATTGCTGCTGCACGCAGTCCAAGTCAATCAGCAGCCTCACTTGCTGATCTCAGCGTTGCCTGCCCAGCATCTGCACACAGGCTACATGGTAGGACGCCCGAGCACAACAGCAGCGGTGCCGCCCTGAGCACCTGTTGTGTGCTGCACAGGTGCTGATGCAGAAGGAGGAGATGTAGGGGAAGGTGTCACGCGGATCACCTGTCCATGCCACGAGCAGTGGCAGAAAGACGGACGCCACCAGGTGATGGACCTGCCTTCCTGGACCCACCCCTGGCAACGACCGGTACGCACACAGGCAGGGGACACCTGGCTGTGCAGCTGCCGGCTGCTCGGGACCCGCACCTGCAGCTGCTGAAGCACGAAGGCTTCGTGCACAGCCTACAGCCCAGAGACGGTGCCAGGTGAGCCGTGAGCCGGGCCGTGCGGCCCTGCACGCAATGCTCAGTCAGCACACTCAGCAAGTCAACACACTCAACGCCTTGACAGCCGGCCCTTCCTCCCTCCTGCACCTGCAGCTGCTGACCCTGGGCTGGTACCAGAGCACCACACGGTCCCTGTTCAACGGCATGACCCCGGAGAACAGGTCTTCAAGTGGCCGCTGTATGAGCGGCAGGCAGAACACTACCAGGAAGCAGCAGCGGCACTGGAGAGGGACTATGTCGCGTTTGCCAGTAACAGGCAGCAGACTACGGCCTGGTGAGGGGGACACACACTGGAGTGGGGCAAAGTGGGAAAGTTCTGGTGAGTGAAGAAGAGGCAGCAGCCACTGGGGACACGGGCAGGCACCTCACGCACACAGGTTGGGCGGCTGCGTGTGCAGCGGTTGGTGCAGCCGGGACATCAAGGCAGGTTGACGATGGGGTGCCACCAGTGTCAGTGACAGCATCAGCTCTCTGTCCTGTTGCTTGTAGGGCGCACAAGCTGGCGTGTGAGCAGTACGTGCAGGTGCTCAAGGCACGTGTGCAGCGGGATGTGTCCAATGTTTTCACTTGTGGCAGTTCAACCAGTATGACGTGTTCAAGTGAGTCAGGACAGGACAGCCAACTGCTGCAGGGGCTGCAGGACGCACAAGAACAGTACCGCAGATGGGACGCCCTGCAGGCCTGCAACCATGAGGTGGTGTCTCTGACATGTCTCTGACAGACGCCCATGTGGCTGCTGGTCACATGCCTAGTGCAACGGGTTGTACTGCCCCTATGGTCACCTCCTGTGCTTGCTGTTTGCAGCTAAACAGTGAGATCATGAGAGTCCAGGCATGCTGGAGAAGTGTGACCCTGCAGGCAGATGAACAGAGGGCCCAGGCAGAGCCACACAGACAGCATTCACACTTGCAGACTCAGAGCCCGCATCAGTGCTAACACCGGCACCACCGCGTCCCCCTCAGGCACGGCCAGAGCCCCTCCTGGCAGGAAGTCGTTCTGCAGATCGACCCAAATCACAGCCGCCATGTTTTGACTCCTTGCGTCATCACGGAACCCCGCCGTCCATTCATCATGAGAAACCGTACCGGAGAGAACTCGTTCCATTGGAATCGAGTATCAGTGTGGGTGTCCTTTTAAGGCTTCATCTTGTTAGTGTTTAATGCACACTAACACACGAGAGGCTAATCGGCAAGATCATTTGGACTTTGCCGGGACGTTGCCGGCGCTGGCTTGTTTCGGAAGCTGAAACGGTTGACAATGCACGTTTGGTCGGTGTCCTGATTTCAAGCAGAGGTTGGTTCTATGCCCCGAATGTTGTTGCTGTTCGCAGGCTGGTTGGGTTGCTCGATGTTATTGGGGCGAATGGCGACATCCGCCGAACCCGCTTTGCCGCGAGCCAAGCCAGAGGCGGTTGGTATGTCGAGCTCGGCTTTGATCGTATCGATCCCGCTGTTCAGAAGCTGATTGATGAGCATAAAATGGCCGGAGCAGTGGTCGCCGTGGCGCGGCACGGCAAGGTGGTCAAGCTGGACGCCTTCGGTTATCGAGATCTGGACGAAAAACTGCCGATGCAGACCGATAGCGTCTTTCGCATCTATTCCATGTCCAAGGCCATCACCACGGTGGCCGCCATGATGCTTTGGGAACAGGGGCGTTATCAACTGGATGAACCGGTGGCCAAATACCTGCCCGAGTTTGCCAAGCTCACGGTTTACATGGATGGTGCGGGAGATGATCTTCGGACCGAACCGCTCAAACGCCCGATGACTGTTCGTGATCTGATGCGTCACACCTCAGGGCTCACCTACGGTTTCTCCGGTCGTGGCCCGGTCGAGACGGCATATCGCAAGCTCAAGATCCTGGACCGCGATCAAGATCTACAGGCTTTAGTCACTCAGCTGAGTCAAGCGCCGCTCAAGTATCAGCCAGGCAGTCGGTTTGAGTACGGCGTCTCCATCGACGTGTTGGGGCGTTTGGTCGAAGTTTGGTCTGGCCAGACTTTGGACGCGTTTCTCAGTGCACAAATTTTTGAACCCTTGGGGATGCAGGATACCGGCTTCCATGTACCCGAGAAGAATCTTGCCCGCCTGGCCACCAACTATGGGCCAACGCCCGACGGCGGACTCAAGCCGATTGACCGGCCGGAGACTTCGCGATACCGCCAAAAGCCGACGCTGCTGTCCGGTGGTGGTGGGCTCGTTTCAACGGCCAGCGATTACATGCGATTCTGCTTGATGCTTGCCAATGACGGGGAGTTCGGTGGCCACCGATTGCTCAAGGCCAAGACCTTAGCCGAGATGCGAAAGAATCAACTACCGCCAGAAGCCACACCCATGCAGCTGGGCGGCGCGCCGCGGCCGGGGGCAGGGTTCGGGTTGGGGTATTCCGTGCGGTACGAGACCGATCCCGCGCAGCCGGCCAGCCCGGTGGGTGAGTACCGCTGGGGTGGCGCGGCCAGCACGCACTTTTGGCTTTCGCCGAATGATGATACCGCCGTGGTCGTGCTGCAACAGCAGATGCCGTTCACAGGGATTTTGGAAGAGACCATCAAACCGCTGGTCTACGAGGCGATTGACAAGAAGGAAGGCGACTGAGCGTAAATTCGTTCAATTCGAGCCGTTATGTAGAACAGTTGTCTCAACCGTTCACCTTCAGCAGCACCCGAAACATTGTCTTAGTCCAAGAACAGTTAAGACAACTGTTCTACACTTTCAGGAACGAAGAACATGAAACGCACACTCTTGGCACTCGTCCTGTGGGGAATTCCAGCTCTTTCGCACGCGGCCCTGCCAGACGTGGCAGCGCTCGAGGCCATAGGGGGCGTAGTGCAGCAGTCAGGAGGCAACGTGGTGGGCCTCCGTGTGGACTGCAGCAAGTTTGGGCCAGAGCAGTATCGCCTGATTGGCCAGGTCAACACGCTCAAGTCCATCTCGCTTAGCGGCAAGGCTCTGACGGATGAGCACCTGGCTGCTCTCAAAGACCTGAGCAACTTGGAATCGATCTTGCTGAACGTCACCGAGTTGACCGACGACGGGTTCCGGCACTTCGCGGCGTTTCCTAAATTGCGACGAATCTCGCTGTATCACATTTCGCGAAACTCCGACAATTTCACAGGCGCAGGGCTGGCTCATCTCAAACAGGTTCCGTCGCTCGAACGGTTGACCTTTGCAGGAGCCACTTCCGGAGACGAGGCGTTGGCGGCGGTTGCCCAGATCACGCAACTGAAAGAGTATTCGGCCTGGCACAATTGGGAATCGCGCGAAGGCATCAAACACTTGCTGAAACTGCCCAACCTCACCGCGTTGAAACTAGGGCAACGTCTGCCAGCCCGCGATCGCCCGCTCACCCCCAGTTTGGATGATGCCACGCTGGCGACCATTGCTCAGATCAAAACGCTTGAGAAACTAGACATTCAAGAAGCCCGACTGACCCTGGCGGGGCTGAAGCAACTCACGGCCCTCCCCAACCTCAAGCAACTCAACATCAAGACGGTGGACGTCTCGGCGGCGGATATCGAGGCCCTGCGGCAACTCCTGCCTGAGACCAAGATCACGTTCGAGCCGCTGAGTGACGAAGACCGTGAGTTGCTAGCAAAGAAACTGAAGCTGTAGACCGGTCTCGTTCGTATGCCGAGGCTGCCGAGCGCTTTCGGGCTCGACTATTCAAGTGGAGCTTTACGAAACCCGACTGCCTGCGTAAGCTCTTGGGTGGTGTAACACCGCATTCCAATCTTCTTCTTCGAGTTTTGGCGAACTGGCAGTTGGCTTTATGATCGATCGTACTTACTCCGCGGATACGGATGCCGATACTTGGCAACAGTTGGCCTCGAGCGTGCTGGCTGGGGAGCCACTCAGCGAACGGCAAGGGGTGTCCATACTCGAATCGCCGGACGAACAACTGCTGGACCTGCTGGCGGCCGCGTACCGCATTCGGCGGCAGCACTTCGGTCGAACCGTGCAGCTGTATTTCTTGATGAATGCCAAGAGTGGGCTCTGTCCAGAAGACTGCAGCTATTGTTCCCAGTCCAAAGTTTCGGACGCTGAGATTCCCAAATACAACCTGCTCAGCGAAGACAAGCTGATGGCCGGAGCTCAGGCAGCGGCGGAGCGAGGCGCGAGGACCTACTGCATTGTGATCTCAGCCCGTGGTCCCAACGATCGTGAGATGCGCGCCGTCACCGAGATCGTGCCCAAGATCAAGGCCAACTACGACCTGAAAATCTGCGCCTGCCTGGGCTTGCTCAGCGATGAACAGGCCAAGGAGTTGAAAGACTGCGGCGTTGACCGAGTGAACCACAATCTCAACACCAGCGAATCGCACTACGGTGCCATTTGTTCCACCCATACCTACCAGGACCGAGTGGAGACGCTCGAGGCGGTCAAGGCTGCCGGCATGGAGATGTGCTCGGGCGGAATTATCGGCATGGGGGAAAGCAAACAGGATGTGGTCCGAATGGCCTTGGCGCTGCGTGACCTTGGCGTGGAGAGCATCCCGGTCAATTTCTTGAACCCCATTGATGGCACACCGCTCGCAGGCCCCAGCGAGTTGGACCCTCGCTACTGCCTGAAGGTGCTGGCCATGTTCCGGTTTGCCAATCCGGACCGTGAGCTAAGAATCGCCGGCGGCCGCGAACTCCATCTTCGCAGCCTGCAGCCGCTGGGCATGTATGCGGCCAATAGCCTTTTCGTGGGAGATTACTTAACCACCCGCGGCCAACTCCCTGAGGAAGACTACAAGATGCTGGCCGATCTCGGCTTCGAGATCACACGGGAAAACTCGCTCGAAGCAAGCAGTTAACTCGGGCGGAACGCCGTGAGCGGAAGCTCAGCATCGGGGAGATTTTTCTCGCGTCAAAAAACCCTGACGCCGTTTCGAGGCGAGCGCGGTTGCCAGGAACCAGATGGCCATGATACTGGCCGCCACCATCAAACTGACGGCACCATGGAGCAAGAACAGGTTCTGAATGGAACCTTCGACCGTGGGGGCTGCGCCAATGCTGGATACGCCTCCAAGTCCGTTGAGGAATGAGACCACGCCTGCGGCCAAAGAGACCGCCACGGAGATTCCTCCCCCCAGGATCAAAGCGGTGTACAGCACCGAGACCAGCAAGGCTTCGCCGATCATGTCGTTGAGCGTCGAGGCGGATTGAGAGTCCGATTCGAGATCGTCTTCCGACGTGCGTTCGGCATTGCGAATCGACATCAAGGTCGCCAGCAAGAGCAAGCCGGCTCCGGCAACGAACACCGGGTCGCCAGCCAGATCGGGGCCGTAGAGATAGAGCCCTCCCAGGACAAAGGCGACAATGAAAACCGAGACGAACGCCCAACGCCGGGCGGCGCGGTTCACTTCGGGATGCGGATGACGCCACTGCGGAGCGATCGTTCGCCAGCACCAGGCCATGGTGACGGCCAGTAGCATCAAGTTGGTACCGACCGGCCAGTGCACGATTCCCCGACCGAGCATCGGCCCGTAAGCAACCGGACCTAGGGCGTCTGTCGCCAGGCGACTGAGGGTGCCGACGTGAACAATCACAAACAGCAGGACGCCCACGATGACAAACATCAAGGCCACCGCCGCGGCGGTTCCACCGCCCATCGCCCATCGGCGGGGCTTCCCCCACCCGACCGTCCCGGTCTCGCCAACCGGCAACCCAGCCGGAGCAGGCAGAGAAGAGAACGCTGACTCCTAGCATGGCGTAGAACGTGAGATAGGTGAACCACACGCTGCGCACCACGGCGTGCGCGGTGAGCCGCTGCAGTTCTTGGTTTTCTTGTGCAGTGCTTTCTTGGGCAGCACTGGTGGCCGTGTGGAGAAAGATCGGACCGTTGCCCACCACGCCGGCGGCCCCCGCACCGATCATGCAGAACATCACCGCTCCGGCCAACAGTCCTGCCAGAGCCGCCGTGGCTCTTCATTCCCTCCACGGCCCCCTTCCGCCCAACTCGGCGGGCTGCCCCGTACCCCGTGGCTCCGGCAATGATCAGGGCGAGTAGCGTGCCGAAGAGGGCCAGCCAGTAACCCGAGATCCAAGGCGAGTCACTTCCCCAGTCCGCGCTGTAAGTCGCCGGGAGCACTCGGTACAACGGCCCCAAGAGAGCTCCGGTGCCTAGCAACCCACCTACCAAACCGCAGGCGATGACGCGCAGTTTCATAACAGCATCCCAGTTGAGTGACCCATCTCAATTCTGGGATACAAAACCGCACGGTGACGGCAGAAAACGCACAGCAACAGGAAATAGTGGCGGGAGTGATGCGAAAGACACAGAATCAATCGCCGCCGCCGCGTTCTCGAAGCATCGATTCTTGATACCACGTGGTGATGGAATGTTCTTGCCTACGAATCGCTACAATCGCCGCCACCGCGGCTTGTACCAAGCTCTCGACTCGCGAGTCGAGCTGGGACTCGTGCGGCTCAGCAAATTCAGATTCTGCCCTGAGTGCCTGACAACGAGCCAGCATGTTGTGGTGCTGTTCGAGCAGCGTTTTGTCCGTGGCAATCATCTCTTCCACACGACTGGCAAGCGCAGGATCCTGGTCAGTAATCTCTTCGAATAACTGACGGTGATGGCGGGAGATATGATCATGCAGACTGATTCCCAGTCGTTCGCAGCGCTGCTCGGTCAACTCACTCCAACCAGGCAATTCGCCAGGGACCACCGGCGTCTCCACACTTTGTTCGAACTCGGTCAAATCGACTTTCAAGGGATCTTCGATCGTGTTGGACATCAGTACCTCTCCTGCCGGGGGCCCGGCGTATGGAAACACTGTCCCCACAAAATTCATTCAATTACAGAATGAAAACAGAGAGCTAAGAGTGCAAGTTACATGCCAAATGCCTCCTTTTCGACTTGGCTAATTCAATCCCAACCCGAAGCGTGAGATTCGACGTGTATGGCTTCGATCGGCGAATTCTTGCTGCCGCAAAGTGGTCACTGGACAGCCAGGCTTGTTAAACTGGTGAGGAAACCGAGGGCTGCCCACCTGCGGCGGCTGCGAACCTCTCCCCAACTCCACCCCTTGGTCTCATGAATTCATTCAAGCGGTTATCACTTGGGTTGTTGCTTTTGGCGATTGCTGCCAGTCAAAGCGTGGCCGCAGATTGGCCCGCTTATCAGGCAGACGCGCAGCGTTCTGCGATTTCTCCAGAGTCGCTGACGTTGCCGCTGCAGCAACGTTGGGCGGTGCAGATGCAGTCCGCTCCGGCACCCGCCTGGCCAGATCCGGTCAAGGAGCACAATCGGGTGGATTTTGACTATGCGCCGCAATTGATTGTGGCAGATGGCCGGGTGTACTTCGGCTCCTCTGCGGATGACACGCTTCGAGCGGTGGATGCGGCGACTGGCCAGCCGCTTTGGCATTACACGACCGGTGGTCCCATCCGATTCGCGCCGGCTTTTGCGAACGGGAAGGTGTACTGTGCCTCGGATGATGGTTATCTGTACTGCTTGGAGGGAGCCCGGGGGGAGTTATTGTGGAAGTTTCACGCAGCCGAAACCAGCTCGCTGGTGTTGGGCAACGGACGGCTGATCTCTCGCCGTCCACTGCGAAGCGGCGTCCTGGTTGACGACGGCACGGATGGCACCGGTGGAACCGTGTACTGCGTTGCCGGCATGTGGCCCTCCGAAGGCGTGCTTGTTCACGCTCTGGACGCCGAGACCGGTTCGCCCCGTTGGTGCAACGACACCAGCGATACGATGTTTCTGGCCCAGCCGCATGCCAAAGCGTTCTCGCTGACCGGCATCGCCCCGCAAGGCTACCTGTTGGCGACGGACGAGTTGCTGCTGGTGCCGAATGGCCGGGGTGTGCCTGCCGCGTTCGATCGAGCGACCGGTGAGATGCGATACTTCGAACCGTCCGACAGCAAATCGCACGGCGGAACCTGGGCCACGATTGCCGACGGTCGGCTCTTCAACGGCGGCCTGGTCTACGACGTGGCCAGTGGCAAGCAGATCCCTTGTCCCGAGTCCAAAGTGCCGTTGTGGGCCAAGCAAACGTTCGACTACGGCAGTCGCCAGAAGATTCTCGGGTACCGGGGGCTGCGGGTACTCGCCACTTCCAGCGAAGTGTACGGTCGCCGCACTGGCCACAGTTTGGCGCTCGCTGGCAATCTGTTGTTGGAAGGTGGGGACGACAAGCTCGAAGCCTTTGATATCCACAGCAAGCAAGTGTCGGAGGTCAAGTGGAGCGCGCCGCTGCGAGGTCAGGTACGAGGAATCGCCGTCAGCGACGGTCGAGTGTTTGCCTCCACGCACTTGGGCAACATCTACTGCTTTGCGACCGCAGGTGAAAAGGAGACCTCCCCCAATGCAGTGCCAGCGGTGAGGCGTCCTGTGACTCCGAATCCAAACAAACCAGCGGACGGCCCACTCCGGCGTTTGCTGGAGAGCAAGCAACTCAGCCAGGGCTACGCGGTGGTGATTGGTAGCGATGCAATCAAGGTGGCCGAACTCGCCCGGCAGATTCCACTGCATACCATCATGCTCTTGCCAGAAGCCAAGGTGGCAGCGCAGCGGTCCGCGCTGCTGGCCGCGGGGCGTAACGGAGCGGCCGCCTGCGTATTGAGCCAGGCCCAATTCATCTCCGGCGACTTGCCAACCTACTGCTCCAATGTGATTGTGCTGCAAGGGGATCTTGACGAGGTTCCCACGGCCGAACTCTGGCGGCAACTGCGCCCCTGCGGTGGCTTGCTCTGCATGGTAGATACCAGCGAAGCGCAGCGAATGAAGTTGCTGAATTTTGCCCCAGAACCTGCGCTGTCTGAAGGAAGTAGCGATGGGGTGGTGTGGTTCGAACGTGGAAAGTTGCCGGGCGCGGCAGATTGGGACTCGCCGAATCCGGTGGATACGCTGGTCCGTTGGCCGCTGCAGTTGACATGGTTTGGAGGACCTGGACCAGCCCGCATGCAAGACCGTCATCGGAGTTCGGCACCGACGCCGGTCGTGGCATTCGGCAGATATTTTGTGGCAGGTGAGCAGCATGTGATTGCCGTGGATGCCTACACCGGTTTGGAACTTTGGAGCTTCCAGTTCGCCCAAGATGTTCCCTCTGGCGAGAAACCGGTTGCTTTGACAGGACTGGCCGCCAACGATCACCATGCCTACCTCCGGCTTGACGAAACCTGGGTCCAGTTTGATGCCCAGACCGGCAAGCGATTGCAGGAGGTTGCCGAACTTCCGCCCGGTTTGGATACCTGGGGGCGGGCGTATCGCCGCGAGAACCCGTTCGATCAAGCGCTGCGAAGCCATGCTTTGACGGATGAGCAGATGCCGCGCGTGTACTACCGCGCGTACGGCTGCAATCAGATTCTGAGTTCGGCGAGCGTAGATTTCTTTCGTTCGGGAACGCTCGGGTTCTACGACCTGGCCGATGACAGCGGCCTGCGAAACTTTGGCGGCATGCGGCCTGCTTGCTCTCGATCCCACAATGCCGCCTTGGGCATTTTCATTTCGTCCGAAGGCAGCAGCGGCTGTTCGTGTACTTACAGTTTCCAGACTTCGTTGGCCTTGGCTCCGGTCAAACGCCAGAGGGAGGAAGACTGGGCCACTTACTACGACACGCCGACCGATGGCCAGGTGCGCCGCGTCGCGGTGAATCTCGGCGCGCCAGGGGACCGGCGAGATCAGGACAAGACGCTCTGGTTGAACCATCCTCGTCCGGCGCTACCGATCGTGTTCCAACTACCTGTTGAGATCGAAGCGGCCAAGTCCGCGGAGTTAGGTCCATACCACTTCGATGCGGATCGTACACTCGTCGAAAATACCAAAACGCCTTGGGTGTATGGATCTGGCTATCGGGGTCTGCGGCGTGTGACTGTCTCGCTGGATGAACGAACTCCCTTCCTGGCCGAAGACGCGGCGATGCCACCGAAGATCGATGGGCAAATGGCCGCTGGCGAATGGCCAACTAAGCCTGCCTGTAAGTTGCAACCGTTTGACAATCGGCAGAATCGAGGTGCGCCGAATCGCCAACTGGTGGATCCTTCTCAGTGGAACACTCAGGTGTTTGCCCGCCATGACAACGAGGCGTTGTACGTGGCATTTCATCTCCCCAACAAACTGGATCGCAAAGGTCAGGTTTACCAATGGCGGCACCGCACCACCGGCGAAGACGCTGGCGTTTGGATCGACGATTCGTATCAGCTGTTTCTGAGTGATGGCACAAAATCGTGCGTATTGCAGTTTGGCGTATCGGCGTCAGGCGCCACTTACGACGCCCGTTGGACAACCGGGAACGAGCGGGAGGATGCCGCCTGGGATGGCGTCTGGCAATCGGCCGTGGTGGCAGACGCCGACGCATTTACGACCGAGATGGCGATTCCGTGGAAGACATTGGATGAGGCAGGGCTGCAGCGTGATCACCTGACGCTCAACGCCCAGGCGAATTGGAACACCTGGCAGATGCCGCTCCGGTTCTTGGGAAGCCGGGGGCGCGTTGCTTGCGAAAACTTTACCACCGTGGGTTTGGGGGGGCCGCCGATCGCCTACTCCCGGCATTTCAAGGTGAAGCTGCACTTTGCCGAACCAGATGATGTGGTGGTTGGCCAGAGGCGGTTCGATGTCCGCATTGGGGACGAAACCGTCCTTCAAGACTTCGACATTCTGGCTGCCGCCAAGGCCAAGAATGTGGCGGTGGTGCGCGAGTTCGAAGTGACCGCCACCGGCAAACTCACCATGCAACTCATACCATCTCAAGGTACCCAGCATGACGCCCAGGGAGAGACGATTTTGAGTGGGTTCGAAGTCGAAGAGATCCTACCGCCCAAGTAGCTGGCAGTGTCAGCCTTGGTCGGCATCCCGCAATGAGCGATATTCGTCCGGCGTGTCCATGTCTTTGAGAACTTCGCGCCGCGACGTCTCCACCTCTCGAACAGGGAAGTTGGCCAGCAACCAATTGAGCCCCTGCTCGGCAGGGATCTCGGGGACCATGGCAGCGAGCGAGGCGGGAAACAACACGGGATGACCGCGCCGCTCTGAGCAGCGCGGAGCCAAGATCATGGGCTCCGCAGGATCATGGGCCTCGAGCACCTGGTTGATGGCCCCAGGAGTCAACGTGGGCATGTCCGCTGGAGCGAGCATCCACACACTCCGCTGGGTCCAAGATGGCTGCAAAGTAATGGCCGCCAAGGCCAACTGGATGGAGTCTCGCATCTCCGGCGGAGGATGGTCCGGGACCAACACTTCAGCCCCTGCCTGGCGTGCCACCTTAGCGATCTGGAGATCTTCCGGGTGTACCACCACCCAAATCTGATCCACCTGACTTTGCTTCCAGACACCGAGCAGATGCTCGAGAACGGTGGACTCGCGCCAGGGCAAGAGGAGTTTGGGTTGCCCCATCCGCCGCGAGCGCCCGGCAGCAGGAACAATGGCATAGCGGGTCATCGCGCGTCTCGAAGTTGGCACCGCTTTGGCTCAGGGCTACAGAGTGGGCCGATTGCCTGGCGGGGCAATCGGAGCATCGTCCACCACGCGGATGGTGAGGCCGTCCGACGCACGCAGGAAGATCTCGTACTGTTTGCCAGGCATCAGGCGGATGGAAGGAGCTTCGCCCTGCAGAGCGCGGAGTCCTTCGGCTTCGGCCTTCTTGGGATTGTTGGCATACTGCCAGAACTTACCCCAGATGTCTTCTTCGAGTTCCGACATGCGAGTTCCCCGGTTGTAGGCAACCGGTCGGCTTCCGACAGCATCCAGAGGAAAGCCTTCGGCTGGGCTTTGCTTTTCGCCGAACAGCCTGCGGAACAGGCAGATCGAGGTGGAGCGAAGCGGCACCCCTTGCTCGACATTCTCATCCACAAACTTGGCGACCCAAGCGTCAATGTAGACGATATCTCCGTCAATCGTGAACTCGCGCGGTTGTTCGAGCGGATCGCCTTCGTTGTTCACTTCCACAAACTGAACGGTCGTATGCTCCACTTCGCCGTCATCATTGGTCATCTGACCAGCGACTGCGAGTCGGGCAACCCGGTGGTCCACTTTGAGGAGTGAAAGTGCCGTATCGAGCCGATCGATCTCTTCCGCCTGGGCGGCGATCTCCACCGCTTGTTCCTCGATCTCGATGGACTTGGCTGCGATATCCGCTTGTTGTTCTTCGATGCGACGGTTCTTGACAGTTAGTTCTTGTTGACTTTCGGCCAGATCGGCGGCCACTTTGGATAACTCCTCGTTCTTCTCGCGGAGTTGGTTTTGCACGGCCAGGTGCTTTTCGTAGTAGGTCTGGTAGCCAAACCATCCGCCGACCCCCACGATCGTAATCAGTGCCAACGAAACGACGGCGCGAACCAAATTGCTAATGGAATCCATGACTTTAAACATGCGGGGGGTCCTGTTTGAGATGGCAACCCAACGGAATGCCGATTCCTCAAATGAGTGCAGATTTTGGAGCAAAGCGTTTTGGGGAAGTGCCTACATCTCCCCAACGCTACCCATTGCCTAATCCAATTATACGCATTGCCTGCCACCAACCCAGAACAGTGCGATTTGGGCACCGCCTCAATTGATATTCATCGGCTGAATGCTGGCATCAATAAAGCACAAATCACCAAAATCCGGCAAAACCCGCAAGATTGACATCTTTGGACCAGGGACTCCTGATCGGCCTTGTAACGACATCCTCCCGAATAATCGGCACTGATCCGATGATTGGCGAACAATCCTGCCATGCCCCCCTCACCTGCTCATGCCGGGCGGAAAAGTCAGGCTAGAGTTTTATATGCAGGTTTCTTTCCCTTGTTCGTTGCGTCTTAATATCGTCCCGGAAACAACGGCCGCCGGATGCCCATGATCTCGGAACCGCCCGAAGCAATGCGAGAGGAATCCCCCAACGAGCAGGTAACGCTGCGCGTTGGCCTGGAATCCTCACCTGCGGTGCTGATCGATCGCTCGGCATCGAGGCTGTCCATCTGTACGGACAAACACCCGGGCGTGTATGTGGGCGAAGCCGTTTGGGTGGAGACCAGCACTGGTTGGGTGGAAGCCCGAATTACCAATGTTGTGAACGAAGCACGCGGCATTCGGTTGGATCTCGAACGTATTGTCAAGCCTGACAAGCAAGCGAGTGTTGACGAAGACGCCCCGGAACCCAGAACGGATCCTGCTTGGATACGCCGATCCATGCTGGCCGGTGGGCTCCTGGCCGGTCTAGTGCTGCCGTTCATTTCGTTTGGCTCGAATCCCAAGCCGCCGATTGTTGATTCGATTCAACAAGTCGTACGGCGATTCGACGATACACCTCCTCTGCAATGGGCCAGTCAGCCAGATCTTCAAAAATTGTACGAACCAGTTTCGAAACTCGGACCGATGTCACTCGCCGTGCCAGAAGTCTCCGAGGCATTGGAACTCACGTCCATTCAGCAACAAGAAGTGCTGGACATCTTGAACCGGACCATGAGACTCCAGCAAAGTTTGCAGAAGATGCAGCCTGCCAATCAACATGCCGTTGAGCAACTGATTGTTCATGCGCAGCGGCAGTTCTTGAAACTCCTGACCAAGTCACAGCGGCAACGTTTCACGGCGCTGATGACGAAGTCCACGTCGCATGGCAAGCCGACGGATCCAACGCGGTTTCTGTTCTAAGGGACCTCGTGTTCGGGCGGTTCACGGCCACGCTACTGCGTCTCTTGGCTCCAGATTCTGCCCATGGCTTGCAGTTTCTCATCGCTGAGATATCCATAGCGGTTGACCCAAACACCGCCCGCTGCGCTGCGAGCCACCACATCAAATCGGCGGCTGAAATCGTCCAGCGGACCGTAACCGTGCATGAGCGGGTAAACCTCGCAGGCGTCGCCAACGGCGGCCAGCACTTCCTTGATTTTCCGCTCCTGTGGTTCGTCGGCAATGGGATGCGGATCGTCCGGACCGGGATATCCAAAGTCTGCGAGCGTCAAGCTGGGAGCAGGATCCTCCACAATGTCCATCAACTGCACCAGCAGGCGGACCAACTGGGTTTCGTCCAAGCCAGGGTTTTGCTCCAGGAGCGGACGCCCCCAGAATTCGACCATCAGACTCCAGTGCATTGTGTACAGCTTGGGGGAGATCGAATGGCAAATTTGTGCCCCCCTGGCAAAGTCGAACCCGGTCACCAGCGAGTACGCCGGCATGAAGGCGTGGGCTGAAAGTTCCAAATCCCCGCCACCGCAATCATCCAAGGCCGAGCGCCAGTCTGCGAGCGACTTGAGCGACAACGCAGCCTTCATGCGAAACCATTCAAACAGGCCGGGGCTGCGGTTGGTCAAGGAGTGCAGCGCGAAGCGCAAGTCGCCCGGGTGCTGGCAAGCGGCCAACATCTCGTTGTTCAGGCCGCCGTGTAGCAACTCGTAAAACGCTTGAACATCTGTCCGAATCGACTCGAAGTCAAACCCCGCGCTGCTGGCCCAACGCTCGACGTGAGGGCTGAAATCCTGAAAGACTTCCCCCAACGTATAGCAGGGATACTCGGGCCAATCCGGTCGGACACCGCAGACGCCGGGATACTCTTCGAGCAAGTCACGCAAGTAGGCCCGGTTGTATTCCACCAAGGCATCACTGGCCAGGCTGGCCGTGTTGGCCATTCTGTTTTTAGGAACGCTTCCGTCCGGCAACCGTGGGCGATCTTCGTCTTCGAGCCCCGTCGGTTGTGCCGCTCCTAGTTGCAAATAGACTTTGATTCCCCGCGAAATTGCACTTTGAATGAACTCGCCAATCAGCTTGCCGTGCGAATCGGTCAGGTCATTCACCTTTCGAGGGCCGTACTTGGTATTCGCGTAGTAGTCTGCCCGGGGGTGATAGCTCGGTCCGCCACGTACCCATAAAGCCGGCTTGCCAAACAGCGGGCGGTCAAAGCGTCTGGGGCTTGTGCCTGCATCCGCCGGCGGTTGAAACGTGCCCTGGTTCTCGGCCGCTTCGGTGGTTACCGTCGGGTTGCAGGCGACAGCGGTCACGCCAATCTCCTGCAACCGATCGAGAATCGGCTCGATTCCTTCACTGACGATAAAATCTCCCAGGACGGTGACACCAAACGTACGGGGCTGCTGAGTCATGAAGCGAATCCTCAAAAGAGTACGAACTACATCGCCTGGTTTTCAAAGCGTTGGACGGGCCGGGTTGCCTGCGGTCTGGTTACTTATCCGGGGACGAACTCGCCAACACGCGGCGCAAGAGTACTGGTTCCACCCTGCCGCGAAATCGAATCACGCCATCGATTTCGACCACTGGGACGCAAACATTGAACTTCTCGCGCAACCCGGCATCGGCGTCAATGTCCACCAGTTTGGGTTGCAGGCCATGAGCAGCCAGCAGCGCCAAGGCATCGTCGCACAGGTGGCAACCTTGCCGGGTGTATAAAATCACTTGATGGTCTGGCATGGCTGGGTTCATTTAAGAAACGAAAAGGGAAATCCCACCGGAGTCAGGCTGGTTTTAACCTCCGGCATTGTTCCTTGCACCCCGCTTGGGGTCAAATACTCGGAACAACCCTTTGGATCGAACAAGTCGTCAGAAACGGCCCCGCCTGCTTGCGGTCTGGCCTGGATACGCTCGATTCTTTTTGGAAACCGTGGGGGTGTTGCTACAATTGCAGCATAGGCAACGGAACGAGAACTTTGGTCCAGCTTCGCCCAGGCGAGCAAGCGTGCCGTCACTTTCTACTCAACACGTGTGCGTTCGCACCATTCTTGGCTTTCCGATTGATAAGCCTCGGCGGGGAGCCAAATCTCTCCATAAGTCTCTCCGAATCGACGTTTTTTTTCGTCGATTCTGGGAAAACCCTTTTCCGATGGTTGTCCAACTGTTGTAATCTTGGGCAACACAAGCAATGCCGGCAGTTGAGGACGCCGCGATCCAAGCGGCTAGGTCATGTCAAAACTCACGGTCAATAAGTTCCTGGAACTCGTCAAACGAAGCGGGCTGATTGACATTGATCAATTGGTGCGGGTCGTCACCGAACTCAGGGACAGCGGAGCCAAGGTCAAAACGCCCGACGAGATCTCCGACCATTTGATCAAACGCAACCTGATTACCCAGTGGCAAGCGGACAAACTGCTCGAAGGACGCCACAAGGGGTTCTTCTTAGGCAAGTACAAACTACTCGATCATCTTGGCACTGGCGGAATGAGCAGTGTCTACCTGGGCGAACATGTCTTGATGGAACGCGCGTGGCCATCAAGGTCTTGCCGCAGCGCAGAGTGAACGATTCTTCGTACCTGCCGCGTTTCTACCGAGAAGCAAAGGCCGCGGCCTCGCTGCACCACGCCAATATTGTCTTGGCCCACGACATCGATAACGACAAAGACACCCATTACATTGTGATGGAGTATGTCGAGGGAAAGGACCTGTATCTGATTGTCAAAGCAGATGGTCCCCTCTCGTACCATGACGCCGCGAACTACATCGGCCAGGCGGCCGATGGGTTGCAACACGCCCACGATGCCGGTTTGATTCACCGCGACATCAAGCCAGCCAACATATTGATCGATCGCCGTGGGGTGGCCAAAGTTTTGGATCTAGGTCTGGCGCGTTTCTCCGCCGAGCCGGAAGATGGCGAAGAGTCGCTCACCGTGCAACACGACGAGAACGTGTTGGGTACCGCGGACTACCTGGCCCCCGAACAGGCCCTCAACAGCCACAACGTAGATTCCAGGGTGGACATCTACAGCCTGGGTTGCACGTTGTACTACGTGTTGACGGGACATCCCCCCTTCCCAGAAGGGACCATGGCCCAACGGTTGATGAAGCATCATACGGAAGAACCGGCCAGCATTTACGAAGACCGCAGTGATGCCCCGCGAGTTGGTCGAGATCTGCAAGAAGATGATGAGCAAGAAGGTCGACCAGCGATATCAGCGGGCTGACGAAGTTGCCGAGGCGCTGCGAAACTTTCTTGACGCTCAAGGGGAATCCGTGGGCGATTCGTCGACCTCGGGGAGTGGTGCCTCGTCGGGAAAAATGGCAGGCGTGGGAGGTGGCAGAGTGGTCCGCAACCGGCGGCAGCGTGGTGGGTCAGACCCCCACTTGCGGCAAAAGGGGCCCGGCTCGAAGCCCGACCATTCAAGTTCCAGCGATGTCAAGCCGGGAGCGACCAAACAGTCTTCTGACACGCACACCGATGGAAACCGGCCAACGGTCAAAGGAACCGGTGATTCCAACGTCCAATCACGTGGCCGCCGGCGCGTGCTTCCCAAAGCCAAGCCATTGGGCGAAAGCGGATCGGGCGAAACCCAGCACGCGCAAATCTCAGTCGGCCCGGCAACACCGGGCCCCGCCCCCAAGGCGCAACCGACCGAGGACATTGGGGAGGGGACTCGTGAACCGGCATCGCGTCGTCGCCGTTCGCAGCAACAACAGACCTGGATTATCGTTGGTCTGATTTCTGCCGCCGTGGTGCTGGCCGTACTCGGCGTCATTCTCATCAACCGCTAGCGTGGCAATCAGGCCAGGCTTTCGATTGCCTTGCTCCCGCAATCGGCTCCTGGGTTGCCGACAAAGAATCACTTGCGCATTGTTTTTCTTGCGCTGAGTTGGCAAACAGGTTTTTGTCTGTGAACAGGCGTACCACCGGGTTCGCAGTCCTTACCGGCCCATCGTCGTTACCTCGGGTTACTTCAAACGCGCGGTCGGATATGGTAATGTTCTTCTCGACGTTCTTCTCAATGGTCTTGGTATCACCGGGGTTGAGGCCATCGACGGAATTCTCCACACGGTATCTCCAACACGGTATTGCCACAGCAGCCAGATCCGACTCATCAAGCGTGGCCCATGTATCTACTTGAGAATCCTGTACTGCAGCGCGAGCTGTTGGCCAACCTGCGAATGAAGCGGGCGTTTGGGTTGCTGTTTGCCTACATCGTGTTGCTGGGGGGCATGGTTTATCTGGCCTGGCCACAGGATACTCAGCTCGATGTGACCAACCCCGCGGCGGCGATTCGCCTGGTCAACCTGTTCTTTCTAGGGCAGTACATTGTGGCCTCGATGATGGCACCGAGTTTCGCGGCCGGGGCCATTACCGGTGAGAAGGAACGCAAGACCTACGAGATGCTGCTGGCCAGCCCTTTGAAACCGGGGGCCATCGTAGTGGGCAAGTTGCTTGCCGACTTGTGCCACCTGGGGTTGATGATCTTTTCGTCCCTGCCGATTGTGATGCTCTGTTTGCCGCTGGGAGGAACCTCGCTTTACGAAGTCTTAGCGGTGTACTTTGCCCTGCTGCTGAGTACCACCACGTTTGGCATCATCAGCCTGGCCTGTAGCAGCTATTTCCAACGCACCATGCCTGCTTTGGTGGTCTCCTACCTGGTTATCTTGCCGCTCGCGCTTGCTGGGTTGGTGGCGTGGATGATCTTGGGGCAAATGACGTCAGACACCAGTTTTCGTTTGTTCGTGACCACGCTGGGCTTACCGGTGTTGTGCGCCGTGCTGTGGACATTGTTGCTGCGCTCGACGAGCCAGCGGCTCTTGTATCCACCGGATCTGGGAAGCGAAGGCAAGGAAGTTGTGGATGAAGAGGACGAGATGGATCGGGCCTTAGGGCTGGTGATCCATCGTGACCGATTCCCGGACCGTTTGTTTGCCCCGCCCAAGCGTTCTGGCTTGCTGCCTGAGAACGCCAACCCGGTGTACGACAAAGAAATGCGGAGTGAAATCTTCAGTCAAGGAACTTTGATGCTGCGGATCGTGATTCAAGTGAGCATGATCCTGGCCATTCCGCTGATGTTCTTTTGCCTGTACGTTTGGCCTCAGCACTCGGCCTGGTACATCGCCTACGTGTTGCTGTTCAACATGCTGGTGGGGCCGGTCTTTTCTGCAGGCACCGTCACCAGCGAGCGAGAACGAGATACGCTGGACCTGCTGCTCACCACGCTGATAACTCCAGGGCAGATACTGTCGGGCAAGTTGATTTCGGGGTTGAGGGTTTCATTCGTTCTTACCATGTTCGTGATGTGGCCGGTGGCGCGCTCGCCTGTTTGATGGTGGCCGACTTTTGGGTCAATCTACCTACCGTGGGGGCGTATCTGGCCGTGGTCATGGTCACCTGTTTGGCCACGGCAACGTGGGCCCTGTTTTGTTCGGTCATCAGCCGCAAGAGCTCGGTGAGCCTGATGATCTCTTACTTGGGGGTGGTCACTCTGTTTGCGGCCCCGCTAGGGATGCAGATCTTTGCTGAGACATTCTTTGCAGATGCACCGTTGGCAGACGCGGTCGATTCGATTCAGTTTGTCAGCCCCGTGTCTACGGCATTTCAAATCCCGATGGACTTCCCCCGTGATTCGCACATTCACAAGGATGGAAACTGGCAGACGTTCTATCGGTTCCTGGCGTTCTACGCGATTGCTGAAATCGTGCTGATGGCCGTCATGAGCTGGCTGTTCCGCGTCCGCTGGCGAGTGGCCTATTGATCCGTGGTCACAATCCGGCCAAACACCTACAATGAACTATCACCGGCACGCTCTGTCGTTTCGAGGCTCCGCCTCGACTGCCGGCAATCTCGCAAGGTACGCTCACAACTAGAACGCATGGGTTCGGCAAAATATGGATTCGGACAATCAAGGCACAAGTGCGTCTCCGGGAAACACCGGAGCCTCAGGGAACTTTGTCAAACCGCAAGTGGTTCACGAACCACCTCCGCGGCGAGGCTTTCCTTGGCGCGGTATTCTGCTGTTCATGTTTCTCGGGACCGGAGCCCTGATGATCTTGGGCATCGTGGGCATCGCCATGATGGCAGGCTCCAGTAGCCCACGCAGTGTGCAAGAGCAGAACTTCAGTCAAGATCGCTGGAAGACCGGCACGCGCAAAGTGGCCGTGATCAACGTCAGCGGAGCGATCATGGAACTGGGCGGTGACAGTTACATTCGTCGGCAAATTGACCAGGTCACGCGCGACAAGGACGTGGAAGCCGTGGTGCTGCGGGTCAACTCACCCGGCGGAACCATCTCAGGCAGCGATCTGCTCTACCACCGTCTGCTTGAAATGCGGGCTTCTCGCGATGGCGAAGAGCTTCCCTTGATTGTCAGCATGGGGGCCATCGCGGCCAGCGGCGGGTATTACATCGCCATGGCCGTCGGGGACGATCCTGATTCGATCTATGTGGAGCCTACCACCTGGACCGGTTCCATCGGGGTGATCATTCCTCACTACGACCTGTCGGGATTTTTGGCCGAACACGATATTCAAGATGACTCCATCAAGAGCCACCCGCTCAAAGGGCTCGGGAGCATGACCGCTCCGATGACCGAACAAGAGCGCGAGATCCTGCAGGGCCTGGTGGACGAGAGCTTTGACCGGTTCAAAGAAGTGGTCCGTGCCGGACGCCCGAACCTGAACCAACCGGGTGCCCTCGATCCGCTGGCCACAGGTCAGGTTTTCTCAGCGCAGCAGGCGCTAAAGAACGGACTCGCCGACAAGGAAGGGTTCATCGAAGATGCCATCTTGAAAGCGATGCAACTCGCCGGCATTCAAGAATCCGAAGCCAAGGTCGTGAAATACCAACAGACCCCCTCGCTGTTGGATGCACTCACCGGCAACGTCAAGGCTGCCACCCGTCCCGCCCTCGACCTCAGCGTGCTGGTCGAACTGAGTACCCCGCAAGCGTACTACTTGTTCACGTCGCTTCCGGTCGCTCTGCACGCACGGTAACCGAGGCAGCGTAGTGAACGAACCAACTCCCAGCGCCGCTGGTAAGGTCTACCTGGTCGGCGCCGGTCCCGGCGACGCCAAGTTGATCACGCTGCGCGGAATCGAATGTCTGGGCCAGGCAGACTTGGTGCTGTACGACTACCTGGTCAATCCGCACATTCTCCGGCATGCTTCGCAAGCCCGTTGCGTTTGCCTGGGGCGGCACGGCTCAGGCCGAATTCTGCCTCAATCGAGCGTCAACGAAATCGCCATCGAAGAGGCTCGCCTGGGCCATACGGTGGTCCGTCTCAAGGCAGGCGATCCGATGGTTTTCGCCAGGGCGGCCGAAGAGCTATCAGCCTTGGAGGCGGCCGGCGTTGCCTATGAGATTGTTCCGGGGATCACCGCGGCCCTGGCCGTGGGGAGTTATGCAGGCATTCCGTTGACCCATCGAGATGCCGCCTCGGCCGTGGCCTTCGTCACAGGGCATCAAGGAGAGAACGCCCGGACCGAGTTGGACTTTGCCCAACTGGCTGCGTTCCCAGGTACGCTGGTGCTGTATATGGGGGTCACCACTGCCGAAACTTGGACCCGTCAGCTAATCCAGGCAGGCCGTTCACCGCAAACTCCCGCGGCGATTGTCCGCCGATGTTCGTGGGCAGATCAAATGCTCGTTCGCTGCACACTCGCCACCGTGCCTGAGGAGATTGAGCGATTGAAGTTGCGTCCGCCAGCGGTGGTGGTGGTTGGTGACGTGGTCTCGTCCGCCACGGCGACAACCTGGTTTACGGAGCGTGCTCTCCATGGTCAACGGGTTGTGGTCACGCGGCCGAGTGAGCAAGCAGACGCTTTGACCGAACCGCTGATTGCGTTGGGGGCTGATGTGTTGGTTCAGCCGGCCATCGAGATTGGCCCGCCGCCGGACTGGACGGCGGTCGATCAGGCATTGGACGAACTCGCCAACTTTGATTGGGTGGTCTTCTCCAGCGCCAACGGCGTGCAGCGGTTCCTCAATCGCCTGTTCGAAAGAGGGTTTGATCTGCGGCACCTGGGCGCGTGCCGACTGGCCGTCATTGGGCCCGGCACAGCCCATCGGCTCTCACAATACCATTTGAATGTGGACCTCTCTCCGGAGACCTACCGGGCAGAATCGCTGGCCGACGCGTTGCTGTCCCAAGCGGCTGCGGGCGCACGGTTCTTGTTGATTCGCGCAAGCCGAGGCCGCGAGGTGCTGGCCGAAGAACTCTCTGCCGCAGGAGGCAACATTACCCAAGTGGTGGTGTATCAAAGCAGCGATGTCACCGCGGCGGATCCTCAGGTGGCCTCCGCGCTGGCGGCTGGAGAAATCGATTGGCTCACGGTTACCAGTTCGGCCATCGCCCGTTCGCTGGTGCAGCTGTTCGGTGATCAATTGCGAAAGACGCGACTGGTGAGCATCAGTCCCATCACCACCGCAACGCTCCAGGAGTTGGGGTTCGCAGTCGCTGCCGAAGCCGAGACCTACACCATGCCGGGAGTGATTGATGCTTTGTTGGCAGCGCACCGCCAGCAGTGCACTTAGAACACTTCGGGTTGGAACCGGAACAACAATGTTTACCGCGGAGATTCGCAGAGGAAGAAGAATTTTGTCTTGTCGATTTGCTGATTCGGAAATTGATCGATGAACAAGGCCCACTCCAACACAGTTGCCGAATCACAGGGCTCTTGTCTCTGCGGTGAGTTAAGCCCCGGCATATTTTTCCGAATGGGCGTAGCAGCGTCGCTCGAGCATCTCCGATTCGCCCAATGCGGAAGTTATTCTTCGCCGCTTGCTCAACGAAGCGGGGCTATTCGGCCTGCAAGTAGCTGCGTAGTTTCTCCAGTGTCTCGGGCGCGGCCAACTGTGACTTACCGAACCCTGGCACTGCACCGGCCGCTTCAGCCTGTTGCTGAGCATCCGCAAAGTTGCTGACCAGCATCACAGGCACGGGACTGAGTTCCGGGTCTTTCTTGAGCTGGGCGATGATGGACATTCCGTCGCTGCCATCGGCGTCCAGTTTTCGATTGACCAACACCAAGGCAAACTTCTGATCGCGAAGCTTGTCCAGGGCGTCGGGACCGCGGTCCGCGGCAACCACTTTGGCATCAAAATTCTGCTCGATCAGGCTCCGTATCGAAGCATGATCAAACCCGCACTGGCCGACATTCAAAACTCGTTGGGACATGGCAGTCGATTCACTGAAATCTGAAGATGGCTAGAGTTTGGGTGCCGCCGCCCCGCACCTGCGATGCGCTACCTGGCACGCATCAGTCGCGGGTCTGGCGTCAACGTTTGGGTTTTCGAACCACCCGTTGATACTCTTCTTGTTGGAGTAGCACAATCACTTTGTCCTGGCAGGATTCCGGCAGACAGTCAGGCGGAATCCAACTGTATTTTCGCCACTCGGGCAGCGCGAGCATCGCGTTGACTTCTTCGTTGGAAACATGCTTCCGGTACAGCACAATCACATCGGGCTGGTAGCCATTCACCAGTTGAACGGTTTCGGATTGGAATGGAACGCCAGTTTCGGCCTTGATCGGCGTATACGATCCTCAGCATAGTAGTTGAGAGACTGCCATCGTTTGGAGCCGACGATCGATTGGTTGGGTTCAAGTTCCTGGCGAACCCAGTCACCTAGATCCGCAATCGCCCGCCGTCCGCTGAAGCGATTTCCCAGGGCATCCGCGATGCCGAAGATCGACACACTGGCCAGAGCCACGGCGAGAATCCGCTGGCGAAGCCTTTCGGATTCGACCGCCTGGAACACGCGCCCCGCCAGGAGACCGATTGCCTGGAGGGTGAACGTGAATCCCAACGCGATGAATGGGCAAGCCAGAATGATCAGCACCGTAAAGTACCGACTACTCACCGCTTGATGGAAACACAAATGAATCCACACGCCGGCCAATACAACAAAGCACATCAGCAGCAAGGCCAGGTTGTCACGCCGAAGCCACAATTGCCTACCGAAAATTTGACCCACAATCATCATCAGCCCAAAGATTGACGTAAGACCACGCTCGAAGGTATGAATCAACAACCACAGCCGATCCGGAATGTCCAACGCGGACCTCATCTCGACGACCGGCGGCGGCAACTCCGGCATCACAAACGCAGGTCCCGAAGCGGCTAGCTCCGCCATCTCAGGGCTGGGTTCAATCGGAGCCGGAAGCATCCAATTCGGAACAACCCCAGGCACCATCGAGTCGGCCACGGCACAGGCAGTTCGTACCCGATCCAAGTCTCCCCATTGCCATTGCTGGTACCCATGGGCCAGCGTCAATCCCATCAAGGTGACGGGGACCATGGCGACCATCAACACCATTCCGAGTACCAACCGCCCCTTGGCTTCGGTCAGCGCCTGCCAACGAAAACCAAACCAGATGCAGATCGGCACGGCCAGAAACCACCCTTCGAATCGGGTCGTCCCGGCCAAGGTAATGAAGACGCTTGCCAAGGCGAAGAAGACCAGTCGAACCTCGGCCATGCCCCGCCAGAGCAGATAGATGCTGGTGACAAACAGCAGCCAGAACGTCGACTCGCGAACGATCTCAGGGCTCCATTCGATCAGCTTCGGATGGTTGGCGTTGAAGATGCAGGCACCCACCGCCATCGGTTGACTGTATTGCCGACGAACCCAACCGAACATGGGGAGAACCACCAACGATCCACAGGCCACGCCCCAAAGTTTGGCACCTAGTTCGTATCCCAAACCAAGCTGGTGCAGGAGCGATAACACGAGTGGATACACGTTGAAATCGTACCGTCCCCGCGGAACTGCTAGCTGGCCACTTTCGAGGAGTTTGGCCACGTCCATATAGAACATGCCATCAGGGCAGATGGTATCTAACCGATACGCCATGGCCAGGCGTGGCAAGGCAGCCAGGGTCAAGAGTACCAGCAGCACTCCCCAAGCTGGCTGCGGCTGGTCCGCTTGCGGCTCCGCCGATACCAGCCGGTTCGACATTTCGAGATCTGGTGGCTGGAAATAGGCCCAAGACGGCATGATGGCGTTGCCTGCTAGTTACCTTCGAGGAACGAAAACGTTCAATTTGAGCGCAGACTACGGGACCGGGTTCCCGCCGGTAAAAGGCGGCTCAAATTGGTTCAACCGGAGCGGAATCTCCGAATGCAAAGCAATGGACCGCGTGCCCTGTCGATTCCACGAACATTGCAAAACGTCTACCGACCGGGCGGAGGGACCATACCTGACCCTGGACCGATGGGTCAACGTGAGTTGCTTCGGCAAATTGCTATCGAGTGCCAACACATCGCTTCGTCAACACTCTTTTGAAAACTGCCATCTCGAGCCGAAATAGTTCGCCAACTCTGTAATTCCTGCGAGGCAATTGGCCGCTTAGAAATACCCGCCGGTGTCCGGCACGCATTGCAAGCCAAGGCGTTCGCGAAGTTGGCGAATGATGCGAGTTTCCAAGGCCGTGTCTCGACCTTCGGGAATCCACCCCAACGTAGTGGCTTGATCGCCAACCGGATCTCGCAATCGGCGTAGCGTGTTGTCGTAACGAAACGTTGCGGCACCGGCGGTGGAATGCCTCGGGCGACGCATGTTGCGCAGTTCCTTGTACACGGCGACTTCAACCAGAAATCCTTCGCCTGACGGGATGATCCGCGTCGTTGCATAGCGGCGGATGGTTTGCAGCGTGCTTTCGGTCCGCTCGCGCAGGTTGGCCGAATCTTGACGCCAAGGCTCGAGCAGGGTCGAACCCACTTCGGGAAACGTATCAATCCGCCCTTCGGTGATTTGATCCCCGAGTACCCGAGGGGGAACTTCTTGGCGAATCTTGAAGTAGTTGTCCAGCACGTCCACCACTTCGTCCACTACCATCTCAGGGCGAGGGAGTGGGATGAACGTCGGGTTTGCGACAGCCGCCGCGGGCCCAGGAACCACGCCTGGCGGAACCGTCAACGCACCGGCGCAGCCTCCCCACACTGCGCAGCCCAGTAGGCTTGCCCAGGCCAGGCAGCTGAACACCGTTTGCTTGGTCGCACGGTAGCCCATGCACAGGCCCTTGGTTTGCAAAACTCCGGTAACGTACGGGGAAGACTTCACCCACAACATCCGCTGGCAGCGGCCATGCTACGGAACGATAGCACTCTGGCTGCCGCGAGGGGTAGTGTGTCAGGATTCAAACGGAGCGGCAATACCAGGTTCCGGTTCGAGCTAAGTCACTTGCTGTACGACACTTTGCTCTGCCCCTTTCAATCTGTCGTTCGCAGGTACTTTCACCCCTGGCAACCCAATCCTGATCTTGGTGGTTGGCAAACGTTGTGATACAAGGGGCACTGCTCGGGCAAGGAACGCTTCAGCACCATTGGGTTACTCACGGATGAAAAATTTTCGCAGGGTACTGAAACTCTCGCTGGCGTACCGCTGGACGGTCGTCGGTTCGATCTTGTGCGCCATGATGGTTGGGCTCCTGTGGGGTGCAAACATCGGGACGGTGTACCCATTTGTCGAAGTGGCCTTCAAAGGCCAGACAATGCAGCATTGGGCCGAGTCCGAAATCAAGAAATCCCAAGCGACGATCGCCAAACTCGAGGCGACCGCGGCAGAGCTTCAGGCCAGGGTGGATCAAGGTGCCAAGGACGAAGCCAGCCAGTTGCGGCTGACCCGTGCTCGGATTCTGGCCGAACAAAAGAGCATGGCCACCGTCATTTGGGTGCAGCCGTATATCAACGCCTATTTGCCCAATGATCCGTTCAAGACATTAATCCTGATTTCGGCGGTGCTGATGGTAGGCACGCTCATCAAGGGTGTCTTCTTGGTGATGCACAATGTCTTGGTGAGCCGACTTTCGCAGTTGGCAACGTTCGACTTGAGAAAGTTGTTCTATCGCCGCACCTTGCGTATGGAATTGGCCAGTTTTGGTGCCGACGGTAGCGGCGAGTTGATGAGCCGGTTCACGTTCGATATGGAGAACGTCCTCAACGGCGTGAAGTCACTCTTCGGCAAAGCCATTCGCGAACCCTTGAAAATGGCCGCCTGCCTGGCAGGGGCCGCCTTCATTTGCTGGCGGCTGTTGATCCTCTCGCTGGTCGTGGCACCCGTCGCCGCTTATGCCATCAGCCGGTTGGCAAAATTGCTGAAGAGCGCCAATCGCAAAGCGATGGAAGAAATGTCGCAGATTTACTCGCTGCTGGAAGAATCTTTTCAAGGAATCAAGGTCGTCAAGGCGTTCACCATGGAACGCTACGAGCGCCATCGGTTCCATAGCAGCAGCAAGAAATACTACAACAAAGCCATGAGGATTGCTCGCTACGAGGCACTCACCCGTCCCGTGACCGAAGTGATGGGAGTCATCACCATCCTGCTGGCCCTCATGGCCGGGGCGTATCTCGTTCTCAAAGGCGAAACGCATCTGCTGGGCATTCGCATGAGCGACCGGCCGTTGAGCCTGAGTTCTCTCCTGTTGTTCTATGGAATGTTGAGCGGCGTCAGTGATCCTGCCCGAAAACTGTCCGAGGTGTTCAGCCGGTTGCAGCGGGCCGCCGCGGCGAGTGACCGGGTGTTTGCGCTGATTGACCGAGAGCCTCAGATCTCGGATCCCGTCAAACCCGCCGCCATGCCGCGGCACCACCGAGATTTGGTGTTCCGGGATATTCAGTTCGGCTATGCCCCTGAGAAACCGGTCATTCAAGAAATCAATCTGCAGGTTCGCTTCGGCGAGACCATTGCCATTGTCGGCCCCAACGGTTGCGGCAAGAGTACGTTGCTCAATCTGTTGCCCAGATTCTTTGATCCAGACCAAGGGGTCATCGAAGTGGATGGCGTCAGCTTGCGTGACGTGCGGATGCGAGAACTGCGAGGTCAAATCGGTTTGGTCACGCAGGAAACTCTGCTGTTTGACGATACCGTCTTCAACAACATTCGCTACGGTTCGCCACGAGCGACCAAAGAGGAAGTCTACGAAGCCGCTCGGCGTGCCCATGCACACCGTTTCATCGAACAGCGACTTGATGAGGGCTACGAAACCGAGGCCGGCCCGCAAGGAAGCCATCTTTCTGGAGGGCAGCGCCAGCGGATTGCCTTGGCCAGAGCCATTCTGCGAGATCCAGCAATCTTGATCCTGGACGAAGCCACGAGTCAGATTGACTTGGAAAGCGAACAAATCATCCAGAAAGTGCTGGAGACCTTTGTCCGAGACCGCACCACATTCATCATCACCCACCGCATGGCAACGCTAGCGTTGGCCGACCGGATTGTGGTGATGGAAGGGGGCCGAATCATCGACATCGGAACGCATGATCAACTCCTCACCCGTTGCGTTCTCTACCAACGACTGCACGACATCCAGTTCCGGCAAATCGCCTAGCGCGTACAACTTTGTACGGCAGCGCGGCGCTGGCAACTTGTTGCCGGCGGTTTCGTTCGCTAAGCTTTTCCCATGAACTGCCGGCCATATGCGCTGCTTCTTGGTCGTCCCACTCGTACCAATTCCGGCAATCCTGGCTCGGCGGGTTTGCACGGTGCTACTCACCAACCGTGCCACCCCGCATCAGCGGCAGCGCGCAAGGTGATTAGCATATTAGCAGCCGTCGGGGGAGCGTGATGGCCGATTCAAAAACTTCCAGGAAACGCTGGCAGTTCAGCCTGCGTGCCTCGTTGGTTCTGCTGACGCTACTTGCCGTGCTGATGGCTTTCTACACAACCCGCTACCGACGCATGCGCCATGCTGCGGTTGTGCTGGAGCGAAACGACATTCACTTCAGCTGTGCGGAGATCGAGGATCTCCCTTGGTACGACCGACTGCCGGGATTAGCCCCGCCGCCACGCATCGAGTCCGTCATGATCTGGCCCCGCAAGCCGCTCAAGGAGATTGTCCCGGTACTCGACAAGCTAGGCACGGTCAAGCGACTTCACTACTACGCTTTGACATTGCCTGTGCTAGAGTTGGTGAGCCAAATCGGTTCGATCGAAGTGATCCGGACGTCTTCCGACCTGACCATCGAAGCGATTCGGCCTTTCATGTCGCACAAGCTCCGAGAAGTTTCTGTAGATGGGGCAGATCACAACATCCCAGTCGACACACTCGAGTTGCTGTACTCCATGCCTACCCTGGAAAAGATTGGAACGGCACACGGAGATTCCGCAGTGCCCGCCGAGTTCAAGACCAAACGTCCCGACGTGTTGATCTACATGACGGATTTTCCGGCGTGATGGCGGCCAGGGTGTGCCAAACGCCAACCCATTCCGCCAGTGCCACCCGCCGCCGTGGTCAACCGAACGCGCAATAAAATTGCTGCAGCTGATAGATTAAGCTGCACCTTCTGTTTATCGACGAATCGGAAATATACAAACACCCCTTCTACCTCACTGGAATTCGATGGCAGACGACGCAGTTTGGATCAATGAAGCAGAATATTTGAATTACCTTGATTTTGAACGTCAGCTATATGCATTCGCTCTGATCAGCTACGGCGGATTCGCGCCGGAACTCGCTCGACAGGAGTCACTCAAACGGTATCCCTACGAGCACATAGACACGCCGTACCGCGGCCTAATTTTCCATAAGGAATCTTGGCACTGGGCGATGATGCGATTGCATGGGGATCGATATTGGATATCGTTTCCAGAGTTGCAGGATCAACCAGAGGCGTTCTTGCTTGAGAGTGAACGATTACGGCCACAACTCCTTTAACCCGCATTATTCACCACGCGGTTTTTCAAGGTGCTGCGGGCGGCTGGGATTGCTGGTTGGGGATTGGCGAGTTGAATGAGCGCAGACCGCCCCCTTTCCCCCAGGGGCAGCGGTTGGTGATGGGAAGAGTTGGTGAGGTGTCAGTCGCGTGGAACGTACGCCAGGTGCGCGTGCGGAGGTGGGGGAACCCATTCGCGATGACGAGCACCGCGCGGCGCTTGCCAGTTGCCAGGCAAGCGGAGTTGGCTGATCCGCGCGGCGACGATGCTCCAAAGAGCCGAAAGACCTTGCTCGATGTGGAGCCACAAGCGGCGCGAGTGCTTGACCACGCGGCCGCCTGCCCGCAGCACGGTGCGTTGAAATCGGTGCAGGTCCCAGCAGCCGCCTAACTCGTCTTCCAGTTCGTTGCGGAGCATCGTGGCCAGGTTGAAAGCCAGCAAGGCCAGCAGCAGCGTGACTTCGTTGTCGACGAATCCGCGCGACGAAAGATGTGGACCGATTGCCTCATTGAATTCTCCCAGGCGATCTTCGAACGTGCCGCGCCGGCGATAGTGGGCCAACACGTCTTCGCCGCTGCGCAGCGAGCGTGGCCAGTTGGTCACCAGGAAGAAGTAACGCGGCAGCAAGTTGAGTTGCCCGGTGCGTGAATCAGGCTGATCGACCACCACCAGAATCAACCGCTGCGAGTGCTGCCAACTTTCGGCGCGATAGCTTCCGAGTTCGATGACTTTCTCATAACCGCCGCGCGGCGGACGACCTGGGGGCCTTTGAAGATGCGGTTCGACCAAGCGATCCAGAACCGGATTCTTCCTCAAACGCCCGCAAAAACGCACTTTTTGATCTCTCAGGTCATCCAGCACCGCACCGATGGTGAAGCCAGCGTCCAACCGCAGGTCGAAGCTCCTCGCCATCTGGCGAGCATGCTCCACCACGCGTCGCATGAAACGTCGCGACCATTGCGCGGTGTGCACCTGGCCTTGCCGCAGCGTGGCGTGGATGAAGCCGTTGCTGAGCCGATGGCCACGCATCGTGCTGTCGTAGTCTCCTTCAACGGAGAAGCTGGCCACCTGCGGATAGTACATGACCTCACGCACGTGGCCGTTGTAACCGGCGCGTGTTGCTCGCCGTGAACTCGCACGGCAAAGCTGTCGATGTCGACCGTCGCGCGGTTGACGGCCCGACCTCTGGCACCGCGCGTGCTCCGCAGATGGCGATGAGTCCAATCGAACAGCGCGTGCCGCAGCGCCTCGCGGTTTTGGGGAGCCTTGGCCAGCCAGGCGAGCAACCGCGACTGCGTCGGCTGGCTGGCTAGTCGTTCTTCGAGAACGCCTTGGCCCGGTCGGTCCCAGGCGGCCATTCGTAGAGCCGGGTCGTGGGCCAGGCGGTCCAAGTCGTCCTGGTTCTCCTCGCCCATCGCGAGTGCGTACATCCGCTCCCGCAGCAGTTCGACGGCCGTATAGCGAATCCGATTGGGATCGCGCGGATCAACCAGCTGCGAGGCCAGAGATTCCACCAGCCCAAGCTTGTGATCCAGCTCCCGCAGCAGCACCGCTCCGGCATGCGAAGTGATCCGCTGCTGCGAAGTTTCCACCTTCACCGACCGATTGAACTCCGGCTCAAACAGAGTACCCTGAGCTTCACCCATTGCGTGATCCTTCCGCGTCCAAGGGACCTTTCCATCTACCCTATGAAACCCAGGAAATCACGCAATGGTTTCAAAAATCTTCTACCGGCGCGGTGAATAATCCGGGTTTAAGTCTAGCTAAATTGCCTTGCACGATCCTGGGGCGCGGCGGCGCTCACGGATTGGCAGCATAGGATTTAAATGAGCGCATCCCAATCGACCAGTTCTACATGGTCAGATCCGGCGAATCCATATTCGTTGATTCGATCAAGCAACGCCAACAAATAGATTACCTTGGCCTTGCTGAAGGTCTGTTGTTGGCAGGTTTGCAGCACCGACATGAGGATGCTTTGGGTTTCGGCACCGAGCCAGGTGCCGTTGCCCCTCCAGACTTTGTTCACCACGGCGGGCCCAATGGCTTGTTCACCTCGATAGTTTGTCGCAGCGATTTGAGTTCTTGCAAGAACCAGAACCATTGCATGGGTGCTTCGCGATGTGACCGGCCAACCCAGATTGCGAGAAGTCTGGGCTACCCTGCTCCAGGACAATGGGGACAATGCTGGGCATACTCTGATCACGTTGACTAGTCGATTTCATCGAAACAACCTTGTGATCCCAAAATTCAATCAAGCGGCCCGCCGTCGGTGGACCATGAATGAGCGGCCGTCGGTAGCTTGATGTCTTGATGGATCTACATCGACGCGACCATCTCCACCAGATTGCCGTACTTGCGAAATTGTTCCAACACTCGGCGGACGTAGGCAACGCGGGTCTTGAGAGATCCCTGCAGCAGGAAGTACGGGATCTTTCGTTCTGCCAGATCGCCAACGATCTGTTGCTGAAACACCTGACGGTTCCCTTCACCAGACCGATCCCAAGTGTCGTCGTACGGGATGTCCAAATCGCAGAGAAACACCAGGTCATAACGAGACGCGGCAGCCTGGGCGTATTGCTCGAGTCGGCGCTCAGCACGTCCGTGATAATAGAGGGAGAATAGATAGGTGGTCAGGGCGTTGGTGTCGGTGAACAGATACCGATTGGCTTGGTACAACTTCGCTTCTTCGCGTTCCAGATGTCCTTGAGCAATCTCCGTGAGCTGCTTCAAGGTCAACCGTCGATCCACATGATGTGTGTCCCAATATTCCCGCCCGTATTCTGGCATCCAGACGGTGTTGAACTCCAGGGCGAGTTTCTCTGCGATGGTTGTCTTGCCAGTCGAAGGTGCCCCCAAGAACACAAGGTTGCTGACCAGGTCCCGGTAGACTCTCGGATCCATGAACTCACGGTGCCGGTAGGGATTTTGCCGTATCAAAGTTCCGCTGACGCGAAGCACAGCACGATCTGGATCCACCAGGCGATTGGCTGCACCCAGGGCAGCACTGACATGGTCTCCGTAAAACTCACTGGAGTAGAAGTGGGTAATCTTCCTCCCGCCCAGCATCTTGAGAATGTAGTCTTCGTGCATGCGCTTGATCTCAGGCGTGTTGCCCACTTGCATGGGCCCATCCCAGGCTTCGATGACTTCCACGCTTGGGTAGAGGTCCCTGATCCATTGAGACCTGACGTTGAGCGGAACGTTGGTGAACTCCGGGGAATGGTAGATCAGCACGGTCACTCGATCCGTTTCTTCCATGGCGGTTTCGATCAACCGTTGATGCCCTTGATGCAGCGGCGCGAATTTGCCAAGCGTCAGTCCCCACGTCTGGCCACTCAAGATGCCGCTCCTGTGACAGCGGGTTCTGGCGTGCCGCAAGTTGGCATGGTTCGCTTCCACTGCACGAATCCAATCACGGCCAGAACCAGGAAGACCGAGTAGAGTCCCGTGGTGATATAGAGGTTCTTCAAGCAATAGACCACAACCGCCACCAGGTCCACGGTGATCCAGAAGTACCACGCTTCGAGTTTCTTACAGGCAAGCAGCCATTGTGCAATCAGACTTGCCGCGGCAATGAATGCGTCCGCGTACGGAGCTGCCGCGTCGGTGTAGTTGGCCATGGCGTACCCCCAGCAGACCGTGCTGGCCACTGCGAGCAACCCCCAGCCCAACAGCGATCTCGGAGTCAACGCACTAACTTGCAGTTCCGTCTGTTGCTGCCCTCCATGGAGCCAGTGATACCATCCGTAGAACTGCATGAAGACATAGATCACATGCAAGATGACATCTGAGTACAGCCGGGCATGGTAAAAGATGCCGATAAACAGAAGCACCTGAATCAAGCCAACTGGCCAGCACCAGATGTTCTGACGAACCGTCAACCAGACGCAAAGCAGTCCGCAAAACGAGGCAACTATTTCAACCCAGATCATGGACCGGTAGCCTTTGAAAGTTCGATCTGCGGATGTATCTGCAGTGTCGAAGTGTAGAACAGTTGTCCCAACTGTTCAAAATTGCTTGATCTGCAGATGTACGCGAAACGTTTTTCTGGATTCGTGAACAGTTGGGACAACTGTTCTACACTACGTTGCCGGGTTCCTGAACAGTTGAGACAACGGTTCGGCACTATGCTCGAAAACGGTCGAATCGGCAACGCAGGTTCGGTACGATGGCATCCGTGTGGTGGCAGAATACCTCAAGTTGACAACGCTCACTTGTTTCAAGTTCGCTTGGCTCAGCAAACGTTGTCTCTCTGGGGCTACCCCAGGGAATCGTGAAAGGTTGATCGTTCGGCGCGTGAGCTACTATGCGACGTTCCGCATGATTGCTCACGCTAGACAGGTTCGGTTGGGGTATTCTGCCACCCTTGTTGATCCATGGGGTTGTTATGGCACACCGGCAGGGCAAGTTCGAGCCGCTACCTAAACGAGCAATCGCCGACACGTTGGCCGCGGCCATGGTTGCCGGCCCGCTCGAGGCGGATGGAATCGTCCAGCGGGGAGGGCAGCTGTTGGGACGACGTCCGCAGTGGCTCATCCTGCTGGCTGAGCGGGTGCGTCTCCGGTTTGCAACCGGGCCTCGTCCCCGTCAGCGAGAGGTGGCGGAGTTCCTTCACCGTGACCGTGGCTTTGGTAGGGCCGTGCGGCGACTCAAACTCCGGTTGGTTCGGCAGCCTATGGCAACCTTCATGGCACCCCGAGCTCCGGCTGATGAGTGGACTCTGCCGGTCCTCAGGAATCCGGACGAGTTGGCCCACTGGCTTGGCCTCAGCTTCGGCGAACTGCTGTGGTTTGCCGACCTTCGCAGTTGGGAAACTCAGCGGTCCGCGGGGCCGCTCCGGCATTACCACTACAAGACGTTGACCAAACGCTTCGGCACGGTGCGATTGATCGAGGTTCCCAAGCCCCGCCTCAAGGCAATCCAGCGCAAGATCCTGCGTGAGTTGCTGGCCGCGGTGCCGCCTCATGCCGCAGCGCATGGGTTTCGAGCAGGGCATTCGATTCAAACTTTCGCGGCACCGCACATCGGGCAGCAAGCCGTGTTGCGAATGGACCTGCAGGATTTCTTTCCCTCAATCCGCGTGGCTCGGGTAGCGGCGCTGTTCCGCACGTTGGGCTATCCAGAACCTGTGGCGGACCTGCTCGCCGGATTTGGTACGAACGCAGCACCCCTGGACATCTGGGAATCTGCATACACGGCGGCAACGCGGGAAGCTTTGCGAATCGGCCGGTGGCGGTATGTGAATCCTCATTTGCCCCAAGGGGCCCCCACTTCTCCTGCGCTGGCGAATTTGTGTGCCTATCGTTTGGATTGCCGGTTGGCCGGTCTGGCGGCTTCGGCAGGTGCCAGGTACACACGCTATGCGGATGATCTGGCGTTCTCTGGACCGGCAGCGTTTGCACGCAGTGCCGCGAGATTTCAGGTGCATGTCGCAGCGACGGTGCTGGAAGAAGGTTTTGAGGTGCATCACCGCAAGACGCGGATCATGCGACAAGGGGTCCGCCAGTACCTGACCGGAATGGTGGTCAACCAGCGTTTGAACATTCCCCGGCCTGACTACGACCGTTTGAAAGCCACTTTGACCAACTGCATCCGGCAAGGTCCGGCAGGCCAGAACCGGACCGGAGTTGCGGACTATCGGGCGCACCTCAACGGGCAGGTGGCGTTTGTGGAGAGTGTGCATGCTGGTCGGGGTCGGCGTTTGCGGGACCTGTTCGAGCAGATTGCCTGGTAGATGAGAGAATGCGTTGACAAATTGGCTCAGATCTTGCAATTCAATCCCTGGCTGCCACAATCTATTTCATGTTGATACCACGCTTTACATTACGTTGGATGCTGGGGCTCACTGCCGCGCTCGCGATTGTGTTCGTGGGAATCTCTGCGGCCTTCCGAAATAACGTTTGGGCCCTGGCATTTTCCGCTGCCGTGTTGGCCCTGGTGGTTTTGTTGGTGGTGTATGGGCTGTTGTTCTTCTTGGTCTGGATGGTTGCCAAAGCGTCCGAACGGCAAGCCAGCACAGGGGGACCATTTCGGCCACAGTCCGAGATGCCTGTCACGCCAGGCTTGACAATTCCAGATAGCGACACGGCCTCGTCACCCTTTGCGACCCGCCAGGAGCCTGAGGAATGAGTGCCCAGGACACGCGCAGCCGTTGGTTCGCTTGCCAGTGGTTGCTGTACGCGCTGGTCGGGACGAGTCTGCTGGCTTTGCTGGAACAACCGCTTCTCCATGCGGCAGCGACCGGGACGGTTCAACGGTTCTCCTCACTTCGGTATGTGCTGGATGTAGACAATCGGTGGTCTGATGGTCCGGGATACCGTCCCATCCGATGTACGGTGCGAACCATCAAACCTCCGGCGGCTGATACGGTTCTCGAGCTCCGTATCACGAATGACTTTGGCTACGGCTATCAATCCAGTACGTCAGCCCAGAAGAAGGTGACGCTGCCTGCAGGGGCCGCAACGGTTTCGTTCACCATCAATGTTCCACAGCAGGAGCAACTAGAGTCCTACAGTGTTGCGTTGTACGAAGAAGGGGATCGCGTAACCGGGTTGAATCCACCGACCGTGTACATCGGTGGAAGCGGCATTCCTTGGGATTCCAGCAGCTCGGTGATGCTTGAGGTCAACTCCCAGGGCTGGAATCTCAGCCCGAATTTTGTCGGAGGTGGGCTGAGCGGTTTTCAGGCACCGCCGACGGACTTGCCAGACGATTGGATTGGCTACACAGGCATCGACATGGTGGTTTTCTCTTTGGAAGAGTTTCGTGGCTGGCCGCAGCAACCGAGTGCCAAGCGTCAAGCCCTCTCCGATTGGGTTCAGTCAGGTGGTCAACTTCTCATCTACGATCTGCCCAAGAGCCTCGAAGGCACGAAAAAGATCCATCAGATTCTGAAATTGCCCGGAGAAGATATAGCCAGCGACGAGGGTTTCCTGCCAAGTGGATGGAATCGGGCCCCGGACAAAGTCTCCGGATTCTTCGAGGTGTCGAACGAAATCGACTTGGATCTGGCTCCCGAATCCGAGGAATTAACCATTTCGGAGCGTCCTCGCAATCGCTGGCCCACGGCGACGCGTCAACTCGGGTTAGGTTATGTCATTGTCATGGCGGGAGATGATTCACCAAACAAGATGGTGAGTTCGATGCGCTGGAGGGACGTCGCAGCACTGATGCAGCTCCCGAATGCTTTGTAGCTCGGCATGGCATGTCCCTCGCGAGAGCAACGTGGACAGCATGCACGGCTTCTGATCCCAGGCGTTGGGCTCACTACTGTGCGTGCGTTTCGAGTCTTGCCAGTCCCGTTGTTCGTGATTGCGATCGGACCGGTGAATTTCTTCCTATTGCGGCGCAAACGGTTGCTGCACTTGATGATTCTGACCGCGCCAGTGCTGGCCATTGGGGTCACCGTTTTGCTGATCGCTTGGGCAATTCTCTCAGATGGCTTGGAGACCAAACTTCGGACCCGCACGGCAACGGTCTTAGATCAACGGCAAGGTCACGCGGCAAGTTGGGGGCGGTTTTCGTACTACGCGGCGATGGCACCCAGCCGAGGGTTGGAGTTCCACCACGACACGGCCGTCTATCCCCTAGTGGCGTTCCGCGGAGATGACTCTCAAGATCGTACGGTTCAGTGGCGCGCCGAGGCACCCCGTCAACATCTCAATCAAGGATGGTTGAAGTCGCGAACGCCCACGCAATTGCTGGCCATTCGGTCCCATGAGTCCAGTCGCCAACTCAAACTGGTGCAGAGCGATGTTGTCACGCCCACCATCGAGAATCAACTGGGGGTGCCGATTCACACGTTGCTTTGGGCAGACAAAAAGGGGCAGGTGTTTGCAGCCCGCGGGATTGCCGCAGGAGAAGAGGCCCGACTGAGCGCGGCGTTGGTGGAACCGGTGGCGCGCGAAATGATGACCCGACTACAACGGTCCATGCCGGCGGTGCCTCCCAATTTGCTAAGCTCTCTGCCGCGAAGTTTGCGATACAACTACAACTACTATAGCTATGGCCGGAAGCTTGGGCAACTCCTATCCTCAGTCGGGTGCAGCTGCTCCGAACAACAATTCAACAATGCAGCCATTGTAGCA
>CALOEH010000249.1:0-86562 GCA_942492195.1 uncultured Planctomycetia bacterium
GAAGTGGAAGAAGAAGTTGACGCCGAACTCGAGGGTGACGAGTGGGAAGAGTTGGTAGAGGACGACGAGCCTCGCCCCGTCGCTTCGATGGTCTGGAGTTCCCCCGATCAGCTGTGGGACGAAGAGTCGGTCGACGCCGCGTGACACCAATCCTCGCCGCGATCGCGTTTCTTACTGGGGTTGGGTTGTAGACTAATTTGGCGTTGAGGCAAAATGCGGGCGGTGTTCTCGACCTACGTGCTTTGGCGCAAGGCCGTAAGGTCGGTGAAGCGATTAGCGGAATACCGCGCTGGTCGGTGGTAGACGCCGGAGTTGCAGCCTTTCGACACGTTCCATTCAAAGCGCAGCTCGAAGTCATCCGGCACGAGCGCGCTTGTATAGGTTAGCGACCCTCCACCAGGCGCCCTGGCAAAGGCGCCATCTTCAATCGTCCAGTTGCCTTTCTGCTCCCAGCCTTCGAATGATTTGCCATCGAACAAGGATACGAATCCCTTCGCCGTTTCTTCCTGTTTGGACGCAATGTCTTTCGCCAACGCATCGGTTTCTGCGAGGGTGAAGCGTGTGTTCACCACGGAATGCTTTTCCGGACCGGCGGCCTGGAAGCCATCGGGGTAGGACACGGTTGCGCGTTCATCCAGCATCAAGCCGCCGCGCCATGTCTTTCCATCGTCCTCTGAAAGCCACGCAGTCAAATGAGAGCGATTCTTGCCGCCGTAACCAGCGTTCTTGCCAGGGATTTCGTCGATGGACTTACCCCAGTCCGTGTTCATCGTTTTGTTGGGCGAAGAGCGCGTTGGTTGTTAAGGTATGACGTCAGCCTACTCATCCTTTGGCGCTTCGGGCGGGGCAAGGTTCCAAGATCCAGTAGCTACCTTTTGACCATCAGAAAAGATAACCATTTTTCCACTTGCCTCGCGGGACGACACGGCCCTGCTGATGAAGAGAATTGTCACAAGCCCTCTCTTATCCTCCGCTCTTGTTACGCCAAATTTGACGGATCCAGGAGCAGCAATACCTTCCAAACGCAGGGGCTTCCCGATGCCATCGACAGTATCAACTATGAGCGTCTTTCCTACTTTGGAAACTTGCGCATCCTGAGATTTTTCTCGTTGCCCCTCCGGTGCACCTTCCACCTTGAGCGTCAGCTTATACTTTCCGGCTTCCAGCACGGCCTCATCCGCCTGGATTGTCCCGATTGGCAATAGACCTGACAGACAGAAGGCTGCGACAACGGCATTTTGCATTGTGTTGACTCCCGAAACGGATTTACCTTACGAATATGCTTTGTTCGACGCAGCTCGAGCAATATTGGAACACTAAAGATTCCTGTCAACTGCAGGCGGTGTCTTCGCTGAAGGTAGACCGCTGCAGAAAGTTTGACTGGCCAACTCGCAGAGATTTGTCCAACTTCCGCGCCGTAGAAACATTCTGAATTGCAGGCGGGTGATGTGACCGACGCGCTTTCGCAACCAAGACTGGCGATTGCTCGTGCATGCCTACTCTGGCACTTTCTCGTTGCTGCCGAACCGCTTATTAATATCGTCATAGACCTCTTGCAGAACTTCCCGGTGAATCACTCGACCTTCCAGCAATTTCTTGGACAATTCCGTGCGACGAATCGCGGGGTCGGGCGGCACAAGCGGAATGTTGGACGGCTGTGGCCAAATCGCTTCTTCAACCGCTGCCATTCGGACCTTGATATCGTCCTTCGTCACGTTGAAGACCATGTAATCGGTAGCCAACGCTAGCTCGCCTTCGTGCTGAAGAACAAATGGACGGCTCCGTATAGCGATTGAAGTATTGGATGTCTCGCATGCGCGCGCCCTGTGGGGCTCGAATCGACGAACGAATGTTTGTCCCAGGCCTTCGGTGGCTGCGCCCCCTGCGCCCTGGGCTGACATAGTGTGGCCCGTTGGGCCTGCGCGAAACCGTTCAAGAAACGATCGCGTCGTCCAACGAGCACTGAAGGGGCGCGCTCGCTGCAACATGGCCGATGCCGAAACGGTGGATCCACCAAAATGGATCGCGGTTCCCGATTGCGCCGACGGCTTAGTCCCAAACGAACCCTTCGTCGATTGCAATCCCATGACGTTCACAAATCCGCCGGAACTCGTCCTGAAACGACATCTTCTGGTGATGCTGTTGCTGGTCTTCGATGTAGCGTTTGACTTCCGCGACCTTCGATTCACTCACCGAGAAGATTCCTCAGCCGGCTTGCCAATAGAAGTCCTTGTACTCGTCTCCTTTAGATTTGATCCACTTCGACGAATCGGACTTGACTTCGCCGACGACCTTCTTGATCGCGTGATTCCGCGCGAGATCCGGTTCTGCCTGATGGATCAGCGGCTGCGGCGAGTTGTCGGCGAGAGTGACGTGTTCCAGTCGGTGATCGCCGGGTTTGCGCTTAAGCTTCGCGAGGGTAAGTATCATTTCGACACGCCCAGCGATCTGGTCGGTCTACTGAAGACGATGGCCCGCACCCATGTGGCCCATCTGGCCCGCTTCTGGCAAGCGCGGCGACGCGATCTGCGCAAGAACAGGCGGATCGACACCGAGGGAGCCACTGAGCCAGCCGCGCACGACCCGACGGTCAGCAGTGTCGTCGCGCGCGTCGAAATGCTGGAACACGCGCTGGAGCGTTTACCGGAACGCGACCGCCAGATCCTCGATTGGCGGCAGGACAACGTCACCTGGCCGGAAATCGCTCGACGGCTAAACGTCCCCAGTTCCGAAGCCCTGCGCAAGCAGCACGAGCGCGCCTTGGCCCGCGTAGCCGAAGTGGTCTATCCGCGGGAATGAGTCGGCGAAGCCTCGCCACGCCACAGCAACTCTCGGTAGTTGCCTAATTGGAAATTCTTGTGGTGCGGGCGTCCCGCCTGCAAGGGCAGCCGAGACGGCCGCACCACAAACTAGGCCAATACCCAACCATGCTTCCCTGCGTCTTACATACGTGACGGCTTCTCGCTAGAATCGAACCCGAGTTGAATTGGTGTACCAAACTACGCGAACATCTGGTCGCCCGCTGTGTCCAGAATTCGAGCCCGATTCGCCAATCCAATTAGTCGAAGTCTAGCGACATTAACTTGCGGACGTCCAATGAGCGCGTCCCGAACACCACGGCCCCTGTTTTTCCGAATTCGAATGAGCGACCAACAGAATCTGTTCAACAAGGTCTGGGATCAGCACACGGTCGGCACGTTGCCCAGCGGGCAGACCCAGCTCTTCATCGGGCTGCATCTGATTCACGAAGTGACCAGTCCGCAGGCGTTCGAGATGCTCCGCGATCGGGGATTGAAGGTGCTCTTTCCTGAGCGAACGTTGGCAACGGTCGACCACATCGTCCCGACCGACAATCAGGCCCGGCCTTTCGCCGATGGGCTCGCCGAAGAGATGATGTCGGCCATCGAGAAGAACTGCGACGAATTCGGCATCAAGCTGTTCGATCTCGATGACGAGCGGCAGGGAATTGTGCACGTCGTCGGCCCGGAGCAGGGCCTCACGCAGCCGGGCATCACGCTCGCCTGCGGCGATAGTCACACGAGCACGCACGGGGCCTTCGGCTGTATCGCCTTCGGCATCGGCACCAGCCAGGTCGCCCACGTCCTGGCGACGCAGACGATGGCCCTGAGTCGGCCCAAGGTCCGCCGGATCGAGGTCAACGGCGAACTCGGCCCGGGCGTCTACGCCAAAGACGTCACCCTGCACATCATCCGGCAACTCGGCGTGCAGGGCGGCGTCGGTTACGCCTACGAGTACGCGGGCGAGGTCTTCGACCGGATGACCATGGAAGAGCGGATGACCGTCTGCAACATGAGCATCGAAGGCGGAGCCCGCTGCGGCTACGTCAACCCCGACGAAACGACGGTCGAGTACTCTGCGCGGCCGTCCGTTCGCCCCGAAGGGCGAAGCATTTGAACGAGCAGCCGAATGGTGGCTCAGCCTCGCATCCGGGGCCGGATGCCGAGTTCGACGATGTGGTACGTTTCTCGGCTGACGATATCGAACCGACCGTGACTTGGGGAATCAACCCGGGCAGTCAGTCGGCGTGACCGAGCATCTCCCGACGCTTGCCGACGTTCCGGAAGCGAGCGAGCAAGCGTCGCGAAGCACTTGCAGTTCATGGAGCTGGAAGAGGGCCAGCCGATCAAGGGCGTGAAGATCGACGTGGCGTTCATCGGTTCCTGCACCAATGGGCGAATCTCCGATCTGCGGGAAGCCGCCGAGATCGCTGCGCGGTCATAAGGTTGCCGACGGCGTGCAAGCGCTCGTCGTTCCCGGATCGCAGCAGGTGCTCAAGCAAGCCGAGGAGGAAGGGCTCGACGAGATCTTTCGCGCCGCCGGCTTCCAGTGGCGGGCCGCCGGCTGCTCGATGTGCCTGGCGATGAACCCCGACAAGTTGGTGGGACGCGAGGTCTGTGCCTCATCCAGCAACCGCAACTTCAAGGGACGACAAGGAAGTCCGACAGGTCGCACTCTTTTGATGAGTCCTGCCATGGTTGCAGCGGCGGCGATCAATGGCTGTGTCACGGACGTGCGCAAGATGATGGAGCCGGCAGGAGTCTAGGGAATGGTCAGCGACAACTGCCTTGTTTAACGCCCAGCCGCAGGCACCGGCCTTTCGGTCAAGCCAACGCCTGCGGCTGGGCGTTAAACTAGTCTCCTAGAAATTGGGAACTGTTGTTGACTATTTACTTGGTTGTGGAATCAAGTTGGACGGAACACTTATGAGCAATGAAATCAAACAAGTAAGCGGGCGCGGCGTACCGCTGATGATCGACGACATCGATACGGACCGGATTATTCCAGCGAGATACCTGCGCTGCGTAACGTTTGACGGACTGGGCGAGCATGCCTTCGAAGACGATCGCCAGCAAGATCAGGATCATCCGTTCGACGACGCGAGATTTACCGGCGGCAGTATCCTCGTAAGCGGCAACAATTTCGGCTGCGGTTCGTCTCGTGAACATGCACCCCAGTCGCTGATCCGCTGGGGAATCAAGGCGGTGGTCGCTGGCTCGGTGGCCGAGATCTTTTTTGGCAACTGCACGTCGTTGGGAGTGCCAGCCGTAACCGCCTGTCGAGGAGCCCGAGAGGATCTTGCCGCCGTGATTGAGAGCGAGCCACAGACGGAAATTACGGTCGACCTGGAAAAGCGGGAGGTGCACTACGGCGACAAGTCTTTCGCCATCGAGATTCCCGAGAGTGCTCGGTCAGCACTGACCAGCGGGCAATGGGACTTTCTTTCCCAATTGCTGGAAGGAAAAGAGGGGATAACGACATGTGCCAAGGGCCTGCCGTACTTGTGCAATTTCGAATAGTTATCGAGTCTAGCTGGAAGTGCTTAACAGAGTGTCGATTTTCGACACTGCTTTTCTAAGTGCCGGGTCATCATTTGACACTTCCATTGCACGCTCGCGCGCCAACACAAAGCGAGGCACTACTTTTCCTAGCCGCGCTTTAGCTTTGCGTTGGAGTTCCTCGTACTTGGCCTTGCTCACCTTCATTTTCTTGAACCGTTTATCATTTGTCTCGATACGCTCGGCAATCTCGTCAATTCGTTTTGCAGCTTGCTTCGCGGTTTGTTCATCTTTTACGGATTCTAAAGTGGAAGTGAGCGATTCGAAGTCAGTTGCTAGTTGGTCGCTGAGTTTCTCCGCTTCCGCGCCGTTATTTTTTCTGTTCGCAATCAAGGCGATGACGCCAATCGCGCCCAAAACAAACAAAATTGCGATTGGAACGGCGACGTAGACGACAACGTTGTTGCTCGACTTTCGACGGCGCATCAGTTGCCCCGAGGCAGTAGATCGCGCCGGGTCGTTGATCAACGGGACGGCAGCGGACGCCCCGGTGTTTATCTGAGGAATCCCTGCCGGTGAGGCTGGCGGACGAGCTGGAATCGCCGCGGGACGTGCGACGGCGACCGATGGTTGAGCCATTGGGGCGGGTGGACGCGGTGGAGGCGGCGCTGCTGCGGGACCTGGGACCATCGGAGGCTGAGCCGCGACTTGACCGGGGACTCGCAACTGCCCCTGACAATGAGGGCAGGCCACTACGTGGCCGATGCTTCCGGAAGGAGCGAGGAACATGTTGTTGCAGTGTGGGCAACGGATTTGCTGGGCGGTCATTGAAATTCTGGGAAATGCTGAATCGCTGAACTACGATAGGACGGGCGCAAAGAAGTGTCCACTCTCCCTACTTTTAGGCTAACATCCTGGACCACGCTCCTTCAAGTGAGTGAACGGAGTTCTTCTACAATGACGCAGACATTTTGGTCATAATCAATGCAGCCTACAACCGTCGTTCATATCGCGAATTGTCAAAGGATGCCCATGAAACGTTGCTGCACTCTTTTGCTGGTTTTGTTGGCCCCCATTTCGGGATGTGTCCCAGAAATTCGCGGTCCCGCACCAAATACGCTGACAAACAAAGAAGTCGAAGCTGGCTGGCTGATACTTTTTGACGGCGAATCTCTGTTCGGCTGGAACGACGAGTGTAACGGGGATTGGCGAGTCGAGGATGGGGCCATCGTCGTTACGCAGGGAGATGTTGGTCTGCTGCGCACTACGACTCAGTTCGACAACTATGTTCTGAAGGTCGATTTTCGCAGTGCCAAGGGGACCAACAGTGGTGTTTTTCTCCGCACGAGTCCTAGCCCGAAAGACCCGGCCACGGATTGTTACGAGTTGAATATCGCTGACAGTGACAATCCGTTTCCGACGTGCAGTCTGGTCAAGAGAAAGAAGGCGGAGGGGAACTTCGACAGTGACCAATGGCAGTCGTTTGAAGTCGCCCTGAATGGGCCGCATGTGGTCGTCAAGCTGGACGGCAAACAGGTGCTGGACTACACCGACAAAAAACTGCTCGGCCGCGGATTCATTGGACTTCAACACAATTCTGGAGAAGTCCAGTTTCGCAACATCAAACTGAAGCCGCTGGGACTCGAACCCATTTTCAACGGCAAGGATTTAAGTGGTTGGAAAGAATATCCAGAAATGGAAAGCAAGTTTACGGTCACCGAATCCGGCGAGCTGAATGTCAAGAATGGGCGAGGGCAGCTCGAAACCGAGGGAATCTATGGCGATTTTGCGTTGCAATTGGAATGCAGGACTCAAGCCAAACAGTTGAATTCAGGAGTCTTTTTTCGCTGCATCCCGGGCGACGTCATGATGGGCTACGAAAGCCAAATCCACAACGGCTTCAAGAACGGCGACCGAACCCAGCCAGTCGATTGCGGCACCGGCGGAATCTTTCGCCAAGTGGATGCGCGACGTGTGGTCGCTGATGATTTGACCTGGTTTTCAAAAACTATCATTGTCGAAGGGGCGCATGTCTCGGTTTGGGTCAATGGCGTACAAGTCACCGACTGGACCGATGAGCGAGAGCCGGACGAGAACCCTCGCAAGGTCTGCGTCTGGAACCCGGTTCGATTATGATTCAAGGACACGATCCAACCACCGACATTTCATTTCGTGACATTCGGATACGTGAAATGGTGAAGCGAAGGCCCTAACGTAGCGACGCCGCACACGACAAGTCAACCGAGAGTGCCGCCACTAGACTCTTCAAGAAACTCAGCAGCACGTCGAGTTCATCCCGAGTCAACTTGCGATCAAGTTGATGGCCGTGCTTCCCGAAGACAGCGCGGAGATTGGCGGCGCGGTTGTCGTGGAATAAACGGGGGCGTTGGCTGACGCCTCGCAGTGAAGGAGGGTTGAACGTGGTTCGTCCAAGTTCGTCGCGCAAGCCAACGTCGTAGGCTTCGGCGGAAGTGTAGGTGGAGGGTTGATGGCAGTCGGTACAGTTGAGACTTGTGAACAAGCGACGCCCTCGTTCGACCGCTCGCTTGTCATTGTCTTGGCGGGCCATGTTCAGTGAAGGCGCCGGTTGGAGCGTTTTAAGATAGGCTTCGAGCGCTTTCACTTGGTTGTCGCTAGGCTCGGGCCCTTGCATCGTTACTGCGATCGATTTTCTGATCTGGTTTGTCAAGTTGTCGGCTTTACCGCTCCAAGTCCAAGGCTTCGTGTCGGCCACTCCCAAGAGCGAAAGCACCCGTTTGGGCGCCCCGTACGAATCGTCGCCGAAGTTGTCGTTCAGTCCGCCATTGGAATGGCCGTCCGTGTGACAACTGTGGCAACTGTACCAGCCATCACTCGCCAAACTTGCATCGTGAAAAAGCAATTCGCCTTGCTCGGCGAGCGAAAACTCACGCGTCGACCCCAGGGAAATCCGCGCAACCGGATTTTGCTTTTCGAGATCGATGACGGAGATTGAATCGCTCAGCGTGTTGGCCACGTACAATTGCTTCTCGTCGGTGGTCATCGCAAGGGCAGTGGGCCGGCGACCTACGGAAATCGTTTTGAAGTAATTCGCGCCGGGATCGCTGACCGCGACCTCTCCCGCACCTGCATAGGCGACGATCTGGCGATGATCACTTGTCACCATGAGGTCGTCCGGATCGGCGGCGGCTTTGTCCGGATGACCCAGGTAGCGAATCGAGCCTAGCGTCGGCAGATTCCCTGCCGGCTTGGAAAGCAACTCTTCGACAGCGAAGTTGCTGATCACGTTTGACATGACGCCGCCCCAATGGACTCCGTCCGAGGTCGTACTCTCTTCGCTATGCAGGATTTGATGAGCGAGAAACACTCGCTCGCCGTCCGGACTCATGGAAAGTCCACGGATGTTGTGAGCCGGGAACGAGCGTTCGGCGAGGACCCGCGCCGATTCCAAGTCGATCAATGCGACGTTGCCACCAAACGAATCCGCAACAATTAGCTTTTTCCTTTTTGGCAATAACAACTGTTGGCGAGGGGCAAACGAGAGGTCAATCCGTAATTGAACCTGCGGCGCAGACAGGTCGGTCAAATCGACAATGCTCATTCGGCGCGCCCACAGCGAGGCAACAAAACAGCGTTTGCCGGTCGGGTCGATCGTCAGCGAAACGGGTGAATGATTGACGGCCGTTCGTGAGACGACGTCAAGTCGCTTGCCGGACCACTTCAGGACCAGCAATTCGTGACTCGCCTCATCCGTGGCGAGGATCACGGAGCGGGACGAACCAACTCGCAAATCCGAAAGACGGTTGCCAACTCTGTACTCGCCGGTTACGTCCTGACGAAGCAGATCGATTACCGAGACGGTTCCAGAATCTCGATTGGCGACGAGCAGCGTCTTTTCCGATTCGAGCAGCGCTAATGCCACGGGTCGGCGCAGTCGTTCAAATTCCGCGGACAGCGTTGCTGTGGCGAGAAGGATGAACGAAGCCACAAGCCCTTTCGACCGGTAGGGGCAAAGATCTAACACAAGATACTCCCGACGTTACCATGAAAACTCGCACCGATCTTTATTCTAGCGATTCGAACTGTATTCGCGAATGCGGGCCAACGTTTTCATGGCCCGCTTCACGTCCGCAGCAGTTTTGTTTACGCTGACCCTTGATGTCCGATCTACTCCAACGCGCCCATCAGGCGAAGGCACTCGCAAGCGATCCGTTGTTGCCGAAATGGCAACGCATGATCGCGGGACTTAGGCTTTTTCCGGGCTTGAACTCACGGGGATTCCCGACCATGTGCGCGAGCGGTTGGAATCGGATCTCGCTGGGGTGAATCGAGTGTTAACCCAGTACGAGTTGGAAAAGGATGAAGACTACCAAACCATCAACGATGCTGATCTTGGCCAGGTGTTGGACATCATTGATGGAGCGGCGGCGCGAGCCATCGCGGCCGAGTTGGATCGGATTGTCGGTGAATTGGACGCGGGCGTCAAAAAGCTGCCGGTCGAGGCAATCCGCGAGGCCCAGCAACACCGCGACTTGATGGTTCCCCGCTTGATCGAAGTCCTCAGTAGTGCCGCGTCCGAAGCACGCGCCGGTCGCACGCCGGAAGGCAATGCCCACTTCTTTGCCATTTTCTTGCTGACCGAGTTTCAGGCGGAAGAGGCTCTGCCGGCGATTCTCGAGGCGTTCTCGCTGCCCGGCGAGTCGCCGTTCGATCTGTTCGGTGACGCGGTCACGTCCACGCTGGCCAAGATCCTGGCCCAACTGGCGGGCAACCGCCCACAGGTGATGGACGGCCTGATTGCCGATCGAGCGTTGAACGAATACGTGCGCTGGGAGGCGGCGCAGTCCTACGTCCACCTCGTGCGCGACGGCCGCATTTCAAGGGAGGAGGCGGTGCAACGTCTGCGGCAGCACCTGCGGCAGGCGATCGATGATGACGATGCGGAGATTGCCAGCGGACTGGTTTGTGTCTTGACTTCTTTCGCTCCCCAGGAGGCACTGCAAGAGATCACTGAAGCCTACGACCGCAGCCTCATCGATCGCGGTTTCATTCGTTTGCAGGACGTCGAGCGGTGCCTTGCCGAAGGCGTAGCGCGTGTGCGGAAAGAACTCGATCGCTGCGCCCCAACGGGCATTGAGGACACCATCGACGAGTTACGGCATTGGGCCGCATTCCGAGAGGAGAAGCCTGCGCCGCCACCACGGCCGCCCGCCCCACTACCGCCTCCGCCACAACCATCGCAGCCCGTCACGTCCAGTGAGCCATTGCACCCTGAGAACACGCCTGTCTCCTCAAGGGGCCAGCGCGTCGGTCGCAACGAACCGTGCCCTTGCGGGAGCGGCAAGAAGTTCAAGAAGTGCTGCGGCCGCCGCACTTGACAACGTCTTGCCCTGCATCACCCGTCGACCTATCGCGGATTCATGAAACACCTCACTCTCACTATCGATGAAGAGACCTTGCAACGGGCAGAGCAAAAAGCGATTGTTTTGAACACCTCGGTCAGCAGTGTCGTAACCGATTACCTGCGCGCGTGGACCAACGACGAGCATGGCGTTGAAGGAGCACGCCGGGAAATGAAGGCTCGCTTCACCCGACCGAGTTGGCAGTTCGCGGTGGGCACGCCGGACGACAGAGAACAGCGCAAGGCCCGCGGTTGACTCGTTTATCGACACGAACATTCTGCTTCACGGCTTCACCAACAGCCAGGGCCTCAGCTTGTGGCGAGTTCGCCCTTCGCCAGTTTCACGCCGTTGCGGAAGATTTCCAAGTTTTGGTCAAGGTGAAGGGCGCGTTCGGGGTGGTCCATGAGACCGAAGGAAAGGCCGTCGCTGCTGGTGATTCCGGCTATGTCTTCCATAGATCCGTCGGGGTTCGACGCTTCGGGATAAGAAAGTGCACGCTGCCAACCGTCGTGGGTTTCGAAGACGAAGCGGCCTTCGCCGTGGGCGCAGGGGAATTTGAGAGTTTCGCCGCGGAGGCCGTCGAGCCAAAAGCTGTCGTTGGCTTCGTCGACGATGTGCTGTTGATCTCGCACGTGGCGAAACGTGCCGCATGCGTTCATTGTCAGAGCGACGCCAGATCCGAAGAAGCCGGCGCGGAGGCCGATTTGAAAGCCGTTGCAGATGCAGAGAATCGGTCGAGTTTGACACGCGGCTAACTGCTCGGTGAAGCGAGCGGTTATGAACTGAGCGGCCACGATTCCCGCGCTGACATGATCGCCAAACGAAAACCCGCCCGGTAGACAGAGGATGTCGCCGCCATCAAGACGCCTCTTTCCTGACAAGACGTCGGCGAGCAATGTGATCTCTGGCTTGGCACCGACGCGACGGAACGCTTCGGCGGTTTCGCGCTCGCAGTTAGTGCCTGGAAAATAGACGATCGTGACAGTTACACTCATCGTAAGCTTTCCTCGTAGGTATCCGTCCAAACCTTGATGGCTTCCTTGCTGAGTAGGTTTTGTCCGTTGACCACCACGGATGATTCCTCGTCGGTTATTCGCGCCACGATTCTGGGCCGTAATGCCGCCGGTATTTCATCAACGCGACCTTCGGCTACTTCAACGAGCGCGCTACAACGATGTTCTTTGAACAAGTCGCTAAGCGGGCCGATGGATTCGGAGTCCAATTCCACGCCCAAGTCACCGGCCAGGGCGCCGAGGAGCAGCCGGCCAATGACGCCACCGGTACTCAATGCTATGCCGCTCAAAAATGTGCTGGATGGGATTTGTTCGAGGGCTTGCAAAAATCTGCGATGCTCTTTGACGGAAATATCGTCGACGTCATTTGCCGACGAGTTGAAAATGCGTTGGGCTACCGTTCCTGCAAGCGAGTCGCAGTCGGGACCGATGCGTACCAGCAGATTGCCGGGAATTTGCCACTCATTGGGTAACAGCGTCGAGCAGTCAGGAACCTTGCCCAGACCGGAAAGGAATACCGCCGGCGGAACGCTGATCACTCCCTCATCCGTCACGACGGAGCCGGCCGATGAGTCTTTACCTGAGATCAATGGCGTCCCAAACAACTCGACAAGTTGAGCCAACTCGTTGACCATTCCAACCAGCCAGTAGTCCGCATCGGCTTCGCGGTGAGGTGTGTAGAAGTTGTCGCAAAGGCAGATGTCCTTGACCGACACGCCAGCCAGAACCTGCCCGGTTAGAATGGCGAGGAACGCTTGCCGTGCCGCCAAGACGGGATTGGCATCCGATAGCCAAGGGTTGAATGATACCGAAAACACCGTCGCGCCCGGGTGTCCAAACATCGGAGTAATCGCGGAATAGCTTGTGGGTATCTTTCGTCGCTGGCCGTAGTACGGTCCGTAAAAGGCATGTCCCTGGACGCTTGAGTCATACTGCGAACCGGCAAATGTCTGGTCGGCGAACTCGGGATCGCGAACCAGCTTGTTAACAACATCCACAAGTTGTCCGGCCTCCATTTCCGGCCACTCGCTTTTCTGAACGACGAGAGAAGGCTTTTGAATTTCCTTTGGCTCTGGGCTGTCTTTCAGCAGTTTGTAGGGAACGTTGAGACCAACTTCGCCCGAGAGCGGCATGTTGCCAGCATCAAAGCCGACGACTTCTGACTCCGAAATCTTTGGATCGTGAATTACGCAATACTTTTTCGAATCTGTAAAGCGACCGACGACCGTGTGGCGAACTCGATGCCTGTCGAGGATCTCACAAGTGAGCTGGTGTTTTTCGGGAATCGTCGCCAGCACCATCCGCTCTTGCGACTCGGAAAGAAGGATCCGCCACATCGGCAGACCGGCGGTCTTGAGAGGAACGAGTGCTGTATTGAGCCAAACGCCGCACTCTTCCCCAATCTCGCCAACGGCGGCTGTTCAGTCCCGCTCCGCCCACATCCGTCAAAGCGCGGATGCAACCCGCGTCGCGTAAGTCGATGATTGCTTGGCGAAATTTGACCTGCTCCAAGGGCGAGCCAATCTGCACGGCGGCCGAGTCCATCGCGCTGCCGGCGGAACTGGCCGAGGCACCGTGAATGCCGTCGTTTCCGGTCAGGCCGCCGATCAGGACCACATGGTCGCCCGGCCGCGGCTTGCCCCGCTGAGCGAATTCTTTCGGTAGGATGCCGATGCAACCCCCCAAGGCGAACGGTTTCGCTCGATACTTCGAGTGCTGCGTCATGTGCGACCACATCATTGGCGTGCCAAATGTGTTGCCGTACTCTTTGATCGCGCGGATTGTTTCCAAGGCGATTTGCCGTGGTGACGGCCGGCCCGCGACCGGTGACTTGGCGTCCATCGGCCCAGTCGCCGTGTACTCAAAGACGCCTATCGGATCGGCGCCTTTTCCTGTCCCCAACACGTCGCGCAAGACTCCGCCGAGTTTGGTCAACTGTCCGAAGTAAGCGGAAATGGCTGACGGCCCATTGTGCGTTTCGGCTTTGAAAGCAATGCAGTGTCCATCGTAAAAGTCCCACACACCGGCGTTGTCGTGAAACATGCTGATGATGTTGGGATTCTGGGTCTTCTTTGCTGCTTCGATCAATTTGCCCAAAAGATTCCCAAGCGACTTCCAAGTCGTGTGCGAGCAGTGGTCGCTCCAGCGTGCGTCCATTGCTTCCAAGAGCGTGTTGGTAACGTGCGGCGCGCCGGTCTCTAATTGGATCGTGCGAATCTGTTCCATCTGGCGCAGATTTAGATTCCGTCCGTCGCGCGTGCCAACTTCGGCAAGTTGGTCCGCGTCGAGCCCTCTCAAATCAAACGTCTGCATCGGCTCGTAGTGACCCGTCGGCGCCAAGCTGTCGTAGTTCGGTTCGGTTTCGTGAACTTCTTCGATGCTTGGATTGCAGCAACGATTCCGGACGACATCCAGCAGACCGGGTCGGGATGACTCGTAAGTCGTCGCCACTTTGCCCGCCGCCGCGGAAATTCCTAGTAAACGGCAGAGGTCGACGATTGAGTCGTTTTCGTTGTCGACGATGCCCCGCTTGTAGGCCACCTGGACCATGCTTCGTTCAACTAAGGGGACGCCGATCTCCGCCTGCTCGACGACACCGTCAGCCAACGCGGACTTGAGTGTATGCAACTGGTCGTCGTCGAGCGGCTGCTCCACGTCGACGTAATAGTCGCGGGAAACAGCCAAATCGGGCAGCTCCAGACTGCGACGTAGGCCTTCGATTGCGGGGTTCCACTGCTCTGACAGCCGCGTCGTCAGCTTATAAATCATGACCATCCTTTTCAACGATTCGCGTCCCACAAATAATAATGAATCGTGAAGACACGGAAAGGCCCGACTAGAATAGTTGGCACGATATAAGATCACCCCGGCAGCTTTAGAGAAGCCGCGGGGTGCTGGAGCCGCGAACTTATGCCATTACCGGAGTTAGCAAGTGATTGACAAACGACTTATGCTGCTTGGCCTTGCGATCTGCCTCATGGCTACTGTCGGCCATGCTGCGGACCGGCTGAATGTGCTTTTCATCACACTGGACGATATGAACTGGGATTCGGTGGGCGTGTTCGGCTCGCAAGTGCCCGGCACGACACCGAACATCGACCGCTTGGCAAATGAGGGCATGCGATTCGAGCACGCTCACGTCACGATCGCAATTTGCCAGCCCACACGTGCTGTTTGGATGACGGGGCGGTACCCACACAACAACGGAGCCTTGGGGTTCAACCCGATCCGCCGCGACGTGCCGACGCTACCGGAACATCTCAGGCTCAACGGCTATTTGACCGGAATACTAGGCAAGACGGAACACGTCGTGCCCTCACGAAAAGATGCTTTCGACTATCGCCGCGGGCGCGCTGAGATGCGCAACGGTCGCAGCGCCGAGTTGTATGCGAAATTTGCAGACGAATTCTTCCAGCAGGCCAAGCAGTTGAACAAGCCGTTCTTTTTCATGGTCAACACACACGATCCGCATCGGCCTTTCGACAATCGCAAACCGGCCGCTAAGCGAATGTTCGCTGATACCGTCGAGGCAAAGGGCAAGACTGCCAAAAAGAAGCAGCGCGGCGACTATCCCGCGCCATCACGAATCTACCAACCGGATGAGATTGTTGTGCCGGCTTTTCTTCCCGATCTGCCTGAAATTCGTGAGGAGATTGCTCAGTATTACAGCTCGGTGCGGCGGGCAGACGATGTCGTAGGCATGATTCTGAAAGCCCTCAAGGACGCGGGTTTTGCCAAAAACACACTGGTGATGCTCAAATCGGATCATGGGATCGCCGTGCCCTTTGCCAAGACGAACGTCTGGCGGAATTCAACCCGGACGCCTTGGATTGTCCGCTGGCCGGGTGTTGTCCAAGCAGCTTCGCATGACACCAAGCATCTGATCGCGGGGGTCGACTTTGCTCCCACGATTCTAGATGCGCTGGGAGTAGAGCCTCTTCCGGGAATGGATGGAAGCAGTTTTGTTCCCGTTCTGTCAGGAAAAACTCAGCAAGGTCGCGAGTATGTTTACACGCACATCAACACGATCGCTTCGGGGCGGTCCTATCCGATGCGTTCCGTGCAAACCACGCGCTTTGGCCTCATTTGGAATGGCTGGTCCGACGGCGAAACGATTTTCAAGAACGAGTCGCAATCCGGCCGCACCTGGCGAGCTATGACTGCCGCGGCCAATTCTGACCCCAGGATCGCCGCCCGAGTCAAGCATTTCGCCTACCGTGTGCCCTGGGAATTCTACGACTATGAGAAGGACCCCGACGCATTGCAAAACTTGATCGAAGATCCCGCCTCGCAAGAAAGGATCAAGTGCCTGACTGCAAAGATGCTGGATTACATGCAGACGACTAACGATCCTCAGTTGGCGGCGATGAAGGAAGGACTCGCAGCAAGGAAATGACGGGAACACATCTCGGCACTGATTTTCTCTGATTCAACGTATTCCCCTTTGACAACCGAGCCCGCCCCGGCTCTAATTAGTTGATATTAAGACTCGGTGTCAATAAGCACGACGACGCAGCCAGCATCACCGCACTCCTGGTGGGCAAGCCACGCTCGACTTCAGCGCCGGCTCACCCGCCCCACTATCCCACCCAAACGAGGAGTGCATGTTATGTGTCGTAAGTTGACCCGTCCCGCCTTTACTCTTGTGGAGTTATTGGTTGTTATCGCCATTATCGGCATCTTGGTTGCTCTCCTGCTGCCTGCCGTTCAGGCCGCACGCGAAGCCGCTCGTCGTTCGGCCTGCAAGAACAATCTGAAGCAAATTGGACTGGCCGTTCAGAACTTCCACGATGTGAACCGCAAGCTGCCAGCAAGCTGGAAGGGTATCCCTCCGGCAACCGCAGGCGGAAGCGTCGACGGCTGGTCTGTGCACGCACAGATTCTTCCGTATCTTGAACAGGTGAATCTCCATGACGTGATCGATTTCGATCAGAGCTATAACGCGCCGATTCACCTGAATGTGAACATTGGTGGCGTCGCGCAACGTCTTGCGGCGGCACGAATCGACACCTACCTCTGCCCCTCCGAAGTCCGGGATGAGCTGCGAGAAAAGAACGGAGTGCCCGAACATTACCCCCTCAGCTACGGCGCGAATGCCGGCGTATGGTTTGTTTACGACCCCGCCACTCAAAGAATTGGCGACGGCGTGTTTCACCCGGTTTACCGAGGACGTAGGGGAATCGGCTTGGCAGCGGTAACCGATGGCACCAGCAACACGCTCGCCTTTGCGGAAGTCAAAGCTTACACGCCGTATTTCCGTAACGCTGCACAATCAAATCCTTCCTTGCCGGCCGCCAGTATGGGACTCGCCGGTTTGGGGGGAGACTTCAAGTCGAGCACCGGTCACACCGAGTGGGTCGACGGCCGGGTTCACCAAATCGGCATCACCACGGCGTACGCTCCGAATACGGAGGCTCTGTACGTTGACGGGGGCGCAGAGTACGACGTCGACTGGACAAATCAGCAGGAAGGCAAGTCGCCAACGACGCCAACCTACGCCGCGGTCACCTCACGCAGCCATCACAAGGTTGGCGTAAATGTAGTCTTAGTGGATGGCTCGACCCACTTTGTTCGAAACGGCATCGCGATCAACATCTGGCAGGCCTACTCGACTCGTCGAGGCGGGGAAGGTGTGGGTTCGCTTGATTGATCATCAAGACTTTGGGCTCCAGCCATTTGCATCTTTGCGTTCCTGGGATCGCGGCCGGGCGAGCTTGCCGGCGTCGTACAACTCTTTCCAAACCCGCGTGGCCGGTCTCTAAAACATGTAGGGGATGTACTGGCCGCAGATTTTATGCGGCATGTGGTTGCGAATGGAGATGGATCGCTTGGCGCACGACCAGCACCCAGCTCGTAGCCCTCGTCCGTTCGGCCGCGGAAGCCGTGTACGAATTCCTGCTCGGGATCCTCGAGCTTGCCCATGCTTGTGCCAAAGACCGACCTTCTTGAGGACCTTGCTTGCATGACAAGCTGCCGCCGTTATGATCGCCGAAGCCAATTCATTCACTAATGCGCTACCCATGGGAGCAACCACAAGATGAAACTTGGTTTGATCAATTCGGCTTGGGTTCAGGCGAATCGGCCAACGGTGTTCGGCTTGCAAAAGACGAAGGAAATAGGCTTTGATACGGTCGATATCTTTGTCGATCCGATGGATATCGATGTCAAGGAGCGGCGGCTCATCAAAGACGAGTGTGATCGGTTAGCACTGCCGATCGCGTCAATCGCCTGTGTGGCAGTGGGACTGGTCGACTTCAATCCGAGTGTGCAAAGATTCCATATCGAACGCGTCAAAGCTTATCTCGATCTGGCTTACGAATACGACGCGCAGAACGTCCTGTTGGTGATTGGTGAATACATTTGGAATCAGGAAGTGATCCCGCCCGAGGAACAATGGAGAACCGGTGTCGAAAACTGCCAGAGGCTCGGTGATTATGCCGCGGACCTCGGCGTGCGGATTGCGTTGGAGTTGGAGCCGTTCAAGTTGTCGCTGGTGAATTCGGTCGATACGATGGTTCGCTTTATTGACGACTGTGACCACGACGCGGTGAAGGCAAACATCGACGTTTCTCACTTGTTGCTCGCCGATGTCGCGCCCAAGGAACTGCGACGGTTGAAGGACAAAGCGATCCACGCCCACATATCCGACTGCGACGGCAAAGTACACGGCGATCTCCCGCCCGGTCGAGGCGTCGTTCCTTTCGAACCCTATCTGCAAGAGATCAAGAATCTGGGCATCAAAGGCACGATGTCCATCGAGCTGGAATACTCGCCCGAACCCGATAAGATCGTTCAGTGGGTTGAAGAAGCATATCGTGAGACGGACAAGCTAATGCAGGCAGTAGGCTTGCGCGACTAATTTCCAACTTCCTTCACCTGCCGTAACCCCGCTCGTCGCGTACATGCACTTGAGGAATCTCATGCACAAGATCACCTTGCCTAACACCGACATTTCCGTCTCCCAACTAGTTTTCGGTTGTTGGGGAATCACTAGCGACTTTCACTGGGGTACGCGGGACGAGCAAGAATCGCTGGCAACGATTCATGCGGCGTTGGACGCTGGCGTCAACTTCTTCGACACGGCGGAAGCGTACGGCGATGGCAATAGCGAAACCCTGTTGAGCAAAGCCTTTGCCGGGCGGCGCGACCAGGTGGTCATTGCCTCGAAAATGAAGCCCGATTCAATGACCGCCGAGCTGATTCCGCTGGCCGTCGAGCGATCACTTCAGCGGTTGGGAACCGACTACTTGGATCTGTACCAGATTCACTGGCCGGACCGCGAAATCCCCCGTGAAGAAACCTGGAAGGCCATGATCAAGCTGCGCGAGCAGGGAAAAGTTCGTGCGATCGGAGTCTGCAATTTTGGGCTCGGCGACCTCGACGACATCTGCCCGATCGAGGCGCCTGTTACTAACCAACTGCCCTACAACCTCCTTTGGCGAGCGATCGAGCACGAGATCCTGCCGCGCTGTCTGAACGACGGCATCGGCGTGTTGGCATACAGCCCGCTCATGCATGGCTTGCTGGCCGACAAATATCAGACTGCGGCCGAAGTCCCCGACGGCCGTGCCCGTTCGCGTCACTTCACCACCGACCGCGAGTTGGCCCGCCACGGTGAACCGGGTTGCGAAACGGAAACCTTCGCGGCCATTGATTCCATTCGCGACATCTGCAACGCCCTGGGCCGCAGCATGGCCGACATCGCTCTCGCTTGGGTCGCCGCCCAGCCCGCCGTCAACTGCGTCATCGTCGGCGCCCGCAATCCCGAACAACTCTCACAGAATATCGCCACCCTCGAAAACCCACTCCCCGCCGACGCCATCACTCGCCTCAAGGAAGCCACCCACCAACTCAACCAAACCCTTGGCCCCAACCCCGACATGTGGCAAGGAAGCGGCAATTCGCGTTATCGCTAAAACACTGTCCGTGTTTTGCATACATCGGGCAACCGATCATCCCATGGGTTCGCTTGTTCTAGCTGGGAAGCGAGGCGGAAGAGGGTTGCTTCGTCGCCGTAGCGGCCTACGCATTGGACGCCGATGGGAAGACCTTGGTCGTTCCAGTAAATTGGGATGGACATGGCTGGTTGGCCGGTGGCGTTGAACGGTGCCGTGTAAGGGACAAAGGAGAACACGGCAGCGGAGTTCTTGTCGACGTTGACCAGGGAGTTGGCAAGGCGGCTACTGTTGAGTCGGGCAAGCACTTTCATCATTGCGGCCTCGAAGCCTTTGGGTCGCAGCGCTCCGATTCGGACGGGAGGTCTAGAAAGTGTGGGCGTTAGAAACACGTCGTAATTCTCGAAAAAGTGTCCGATCTTTCGGACCGCCAAATGGACTCGTTGCATGACATGAATCAGACGAGGTGCGTTGACTCGCTTGCCCAACAGCCCCATCAGATGAGTTGCCGGTTCGAAATCGCCGTAACGTGCGCGACGACCCGCCCGTCCTTCTGCGTCTTCCATGGAAGCTCGAACTTCCGAGAGGACCATGGTCATAAAAGCGCTCATGAACTCCTCACCATCAAATTGTGGCGCGGCCTCCGTCAAGTCGTGGCCAAGATCACTGCAAAGCTTGGTTGCTCGTTCAAGACCTGCGACACAATCGGGATGCACTTCGCCGCAAAGCAGCGGTTTTGAACTGAAAGCAATTCGTAGTTTGCTTGGAGGTTCGCCCACCGCTGAAAGAAACGGGCGACTCGGAGCGGCGGGCCAGTAGAGCGCGCCGACGTCCGGTCCCGAGATTGCGTCCAGCATCGCGGCGCTGTCGCGCACGGATCGGGAGATGACATGATCGACGGCGCATCCCTGCCATGCTTCTCCCAAATCCGGACCCAACGGTACTCGGGCCCGAGTCGGCTTGATGCCAAACAACCCGCAGCAGGCTGCGGGTACGCGAATCGATCCGCCGCCGTCGCCTGCATGGGCTAGCGGGACCATGCGAGCTGCGATGGCCGCGGCTGCTCCCCCACTGGATCCGCCGGGAGTTCGCTCGAGGTCCCATGGATTCCGCGAAGGGCCAAACGCCGCGGGTTCGGTGACTGGCACGTATCCAAACTCAGGCACGTTGGACTTGCCGACGGCGATCACTCCAGCCTTTTTGAAGCGCAGCACCAACTCGCCGTCGTGGTCGGGAACGTAGTCAGATAGCAGGCGACTTCCATTGCAAAGCGGCGCACCGGCGTACCGAAGCATCAAATCCTTGATCAAGAATGGCACGCCGCAGAATGGGGCGTTCAGATCGACGGATTCCGCAGCCTCGCGCGCCGCGTCGTATAGCTTGTGAATGACCGCGTTGACTTGCGGATTCAGCAACTCGATCTGTTGGATCGCGGCTTCGATCAGTTCGAGAGGCTGGACTTCTTTTTTGCGAACCAGCTCTGCCAAGCCAAGTCCATCGTGCTGGATATAGTCGCTCAGAGAAATCAAACTCGACCTCGCGTACCAGTGTCCGTAGCTGGATTCGCAAGAATTCAGCCGGCGACTGCTGAAGTTTTGCAACTTCAGCTACAAAGAGACTCCTAGGGGGACGCGACGGTAATGAACACGGGCTCGCTCGAGTAGGTTGCCTTCATCACAAAGTTGAGCGACACGTTTGCCATCACGCAAATCTGCCGCTCGACCGGCAACGCATCTTTCGCCGCGGTAAGCGTAACGTGGCCGGCAACCGTCTTGCCGGTGAGCAAGGTCTTGCTTTTCTTGGCGTCCAGCGTCACACCCGCCGGAAGCGAGTCGCCGTAAACACTGTTCAGATGTTTGTAGATCACGTCTAACGTTACGTTCTTGTCGAAACCGTCAGCCCGCTCGAGGGTGACACCGATTTGCTGAGATTCGCCCGGCTTGAGTGTGATTTCCGTTGCGCTCAACTTCATCGAGCGAATGTCACTCGGCGCTGCCACCGAGAGCGTGTGCATCTCGACCGGCCAATGACCTCGCCCGCCGCCCGGTTGATAGGTTTCCTGATAGGCGATGGCAGTCGCCGCTGGGACGCCGGATGATTCGCCTGTCTCATCTTCGATCGCACTGCCGGAAATGGTGAGGTTGGCAACCGATGCCACTGCGTCCGGCGCCGCGGACAAGACGATACAGCCGTCTTGTCCTTTGTCCGCGAGAATCCTTCCACAATGAGCGGTAACGCCTTCGGGAAGTCCGTCCACGCGAAGCTGTACTTCGCCCTTGAATCCGTTCTTGCGGACAACTCGCGCGAAAATTACTCCGCCGGTGCCGGGGGTAAGTTGCGTCTTGTCGGTATCCACGTAAAGCTCGAAATAGGGGCTGGCGCGCGTCGCCTTTAAGAAATAGACGAACTCCGCTCCGCCGCGCAGATGCAGATCGCGAATTTCGATGATGTACTTGCCGTCGGTGGGAACCGTCCAGCCTTCGATCCACGAGTCGGCAAAGTTGCGTTTTCCGATTTTCAGGTCGTCGTTCAACTGCAACTGCTTGCCTTGTTCGCTCAGGATTCGCAGATGGGAATCCAACGCCGATTGTTGGCGGCGGGCGATTACCTCGAATGAAAGCCGCTCGCCCTTCTTCGCTTCGAACACGTAGCAATCAATGTCGCTTTGCTTGTCAATGCGGCCGTTGATTCCGCACTCTAGTGAAACCGATTGGGCAGTTACGGGCGAGTTGTTGTCGTCACCCGTTTCGAGCACCAGCGGCAATTCGCTGGCGAACACTGGAGCCGGGTTGGCTAGCTGTTCGTCAAGTTTCGCTTGCAGCCAATGTGCACCTTCGGCCAATTCCATCGGTGAATGCAATTTCGCAGTCGCGTTCTCGGGAATTTGAAAGCCGACAAGTTCGAGCTTCGTTGGCTCGCCTGGTTTGATACCCATTGGGAAAACGTTGGTCACAAATGGGCGATCGCTTACCTCGATGCTGTACTCCCAGTATTGATTGCCTTGGTATCGTACATCACGAATCTCCAAGAAGTACTCGCCGGCGTGCTCGAACGTGTAGCTGATCAGCGGATCAGCGAAGAAGAAATTATCCGACGATGCCAGCGTCACGCCTGCCGCATTGCGAAGTGTGAGGATTGGGTCGCCATGCTGCTGGAGGTCGTGAATCCTGTCTTGCAGTCGCATCGAGCGAACGTGAAACGTCAGTGCTTGCCTAGCTATTACGTTGAACCTGAAGAAGTCGACGTCCTCCGCCTTCTCGATCGCGCCGCAAACCGTACAAGGCACGACGATCGCCTGAGCTTCAGCCGCTGAATTGTTCTTGCCAGTTTCGCTGACCAGTGGATCACGAGCGATCACCAGTTGCCCCAGTGTGCTGACGCCTTGCGGCGTTGCAATGCGAAAGTCACGCACGCCTGGTTGGGCATCCCTCGCGACTGTGAACCGCACCTTCATCGTTTGCAGGTTAGGTTGCTTGTCCTTGGTGTCCTCTTTGATCTCGGGGTGAACGATTTCACCCGTTACGCCTTCGCTGGTAACCAACACTTGGTTCGCGCCGAACATGCTGTATCGCGACTTGATCGTGTGCTCAGATGTTTGACCAACTTGCGCTGCAACAGGATGCAGGCTCATGATCATCGGGTAAGACGTCTGAGCGTAACCATTGATTGCGAAGCAAAGCGTGATAACAAATAGGAAAAGACAAAGGAACGTGTGTCTCATGGCAAGCCTTGGTTATTCCAAGCGTGGATCATGTGGTGGGAAAGAAGCCCGGCTTTCTCAAAAGCCGCGCTTCTGATTTTCGTCGGCTGAGGAAACTATTCCCTTGCGCGTGTGACTTGAGCGGGGCTCTTCACGTGCAGGACGACTGGCATCGTAGTCTGGTTGCCTTCCACTTGGGCACGCAAGTAAAACAACCGAGTCGTCTCCGGGACCCATTTGGCGGCGGTGATGAAAAAGGTGCGCTCATTCTTGCCCTCCACAATCAACAGCCCATTGAGACCGATGTTGTCGACGTAAACACCGTGAGGAAGATTGCGTCCGGAGTCTTCCTTGCCAAGTGAAATGCGACCATTGAAACCGTTTCGCTCGACAACGACCTTGGCGGTGATCGTTTGGCCGGGAGCAATTGTCAATTCAAGCGGCTCGTCGGACGAATAGACCTGCGTTGGCTCGTCATCGGACCTGATTACTCTTGCCAGCAGCTTTGGTTTGCCGGCCAGTTTGATTTCGCCCAGACCGTCGACTGACTTCGATACTTCTTTGCCGTGAATGGTTGCCGTCGCAGTGACCTTGGAGATCTTCGAATTCTCGGCGGTCGGTTTTGCCGCATCGGCGTACGCGTTGATGGTTCCGAACGCCTGCACTTGCCCGGGCTCGATGATGATCGGCGAGGTCACAATGAACCCCGGTGGTACGTCCCTAATGTCAACTCGAATCTCACCTTCGAAATCGTCGATTCGTTCCGCTCGAACCGAAAACTCTTTCCCGCTGCCGGCGTTCACCGTCGGGTTGGCACCGCTGAGGGTTACTATGAAGTCGGGTCGGCGCGGCCGCACGGTTAGCTTATAGCTAAACTTGTCGCCGTGAAACCTGCGCACGTCCGACACTCGCACCAAGAACTTGCCGTCGTGCGGGGCCGTGAAAGTCAACTGCGAATCCTTGCCGAGCCGGCGCTTGCTCTCGTCGTCGTTTTCATAGTGAAGCGGGAAGACGGGCAGGCCGTTGGGCGCCAAATTGCTGCCGGGTGGATGAGGCACCACGATGTAACATGGTTCCTGAAGCGGGTGGGAAAGAGCCGTGGTGTCGAAGTAGTTCCAACGATTTCCGCCGCCCGGATAAACTTTGAAGCCCGAATCCGGCCCGCGCGGGTAAAGCCACAGCTTGACGACTTCGCCATTAGCGTACAGGTATTCGTTCAGCTCCATCTCTTCCCAATTGTGCACCCGAAAATCGTCACTGGTGTTTGAGTCCTTACCCCGGAACGTAAAATAGGAATCGCGTACTGCCTGGAGCAAAACACGTGTAATGGGTGAACCGTCTTCCTCGAGCACTTCGATTTTGGAATCGAGCGGCGACTTACTGCGAGCCGCGTTGACTTCCAGCACCCACTGCTGTCCCGCCTTGGATTCGAAGCGATAGAGGTCGGCGTCTTGCGGCGAGTTGCCAGTGGCGTGTATGACTCCACTTACAACCGCTGGCGTAGCGACAGGATTCGCTGAGTCCGGTGTGTCGTTCGGCTCCTTTTCGGTTACCGAATTCATCGGTTCATCTGCGGATTCAATTGTGGCTACCGCAACCTGCTCAGCCGTGGAATCTGACGGCTTCGGTTTCGCAAGCGAGTAAGACGCGTACGACCCATCCATTCCGCCAACGAAGAAGTTTTGCCCGGACCCCATTGCCAGCGCGGAAGCAACGTCGGCCAAGTCGGCAAAAGAACGCGTTTCTGTATACGTTTTGGTTTCCCACTGCTTCAGCGTTCGATCTTCCGCTATAGAAATGAGCGAGCGGCCGTCTGGGGAGAAGCCGAGTTGCACAATTGGCCCCTCGTGTGCGAAGCGAGAATGCACAACCGGGTTGATTCTCGGGCGCGTCTTGGACACGAAACGCCATACACGGATCCGGTTGTCGGCGCCGCCCGCCACCACGAAACGGCCGTTGGGGCTGAACCGAACCACGTACTGTTCGGCCTGCGGCTGACCAAGCGTGTCCAAACGTTCGCCGCTGGCAACCGCCCACAGCTTGCACGTTTCATCACCGCTTGCCGTCGCCAGTACCGAACCGTCCGGGCTGAACTCCAAGTCGTAGATGGCGTCATTGTGACCCGTTAGAGATCGCAACTCCTTACCTGTCGCCACATCCCAAATGACGGCATTGCGATCGTAGCTGCACGTGGCCAGCAGCTTGCCGTCGGGACTGAGCTCAGCGTCATACAGCGTGTCTCGATGTCCCTGGAAATGCTTGATTGGTCTTTCTTCGGCCACGTCCCAGATGGTTGCTTTGCCGTACAGGCCTACGATTCCAGAAGCGGTCAACAACCAAGTGCCGTCCTTGGAAAAGCTGAGCGAGTTCACTTTGCCGGGTAGTTCTCGCAGCGTGCGACGAACTTGCATCGATCCAACGTCTATTAGTTCCACGAGCCCAAAGCGCGCAAGTGCTAACAAAGCTCCATTGGGCGACAAGGCCAACGCCGTGATCGACCGAGGCGCGTCAACAGGTGGGATACTCGGAGTCCGCAGTACCGTTCGATCCGGCTCGATGCCGTCGGGCCCTTTCGCGCCGCCGTCGATCCACGCTTTAAGCAGGTCGATCTCGGTCGCGCCGGGAGGCTTTTCATCGTCCGGCGGCATCTTCGGTTCCGCGTTGCCGGTCACCAAACGAAGTAGGCGACTGGATTCTGCATTTCCTGGCAGCACCGCCACACCGTGTTCGCCGCCCTTCTGCAGATCGGCGAACGATTCCAACGACAAGTCGCCGTCGCGGTCGTCCGCGTTGTGACAGCTTGTGCAGTACTTGCGAAAGATGGGAGCGATCTGCTTGGAGTAGTCCGGAACAGCGTCGGCAGCTAGTGCCGCTGTTGAGAGCAATATCGCGAGGACGGCTGATAGGTTGAGTCGTTTCATTGGAGCGTGCGTTTGTGTGTTGGTTGTATATGCCAAGTAAGCAACGTGCGGGAAATGAGTGTCGCCTTTCGCTCCGCGAAAGCAGCGTTCTTCGATTCTCTCGCGGAGCGAAAGACGACAATAACAAACCGCACGATACTAACCCGAAGCGTCAGCGAGGTAGCTCATCATCGGCCGCCTCGCTAACGCTTTGGGTTGCGATTACGTACTAGTGATTAAACAAGAACTCCCGGCTGCTCATGACGGCCCAGAACAAGTCTTCGGCAACGATGCGTTTCTCTTTCTCGTCAACTTCGGCCATTTGGGCCAGGAGAGCGGCCTTTTCCTCGGGCGTCGGTCGGCGGGCAAGGCAGGTGAGATACGCTTCGTCGATCAAGGCTTCGTTCGACATGTTCGAGCGGAGCAGCTTGTCAACTCGATTGTCTTTTGCAGCCAACTTGTCGTTGATCGTGGTGCCGTTGGAAATGTGCAGCACCTGAACCATGGACGGTTCGTCGCTCCGCTCGCATTCGCAAGTGATCCGTCGCTGGTTGCGCCCGAATGTCTTTAGGAAGTACGACGAGACGGCGGAATCGTAAAGCTGCAACGCGCGAGTCCCCTTCGGATAAAAGTCCGTCTTCTTTTTGTCCGCGCCGGGAAACTCGATCTCGTTAAAGACGCTAGGCACGTCCGTTACTTGCGAGATTGCGTCCAGTAGCACCTCGGCCATCATCCGGCGGGGATAGTAGCGGGAATAGAACCGCTTTTCATCCCGATTCTCCGGCAGCGGCTGGCTGCTGCGCTGGTACGTTTCCGACTGCAGAATCACTCGCATCGACTGTTTCAGGTCGAACTTGTTCTCGACGAGAAACGCAGCCGTCGCCGCCAGCAACGCTTCGTTGCTCGCGGGGTTCGAAGCACGCATGTCATCAACTTGTTCCACCAAACCAACGCCATAGAAGTTGGCCCAGATACGATTGGTAATCGAGCGAGCGAAGTAGGGATTTGCCGCCGACGTAAGCCACTTGGCCAAATGAACGCGGCGGTCGTTGGTGGACTCGATCGGGATCGGCTCACCGTCCAGTGGTGTCGGCGGCTGTGGTTTACCGGTTAGTGGTTGAATGAGATCACCGCTGGTGGAAACGTAGAGCGTTCGCAGACCGTCACCGTTGCGGGAATCGCCGCCCCAGCCTTTGGTTTTCACGCGGGCGAACATGTTCGCCATGGCGTAATACTGATTGTTGGTCCATTTTTCCAGCGGGTGGTTATGGCACTTCGCGCACCCGATCGAGAGTCCCAAGAACGCTTGGCTGACATTCTCGGTCATACTCTGCGGGTCTTGATGCAAAGCATAAAAGTTGGTCGCACCGTTTTCAAAGCTGCTGCCTTGGGCCGTGACAATTTCTCGGACAAAATGGTCCCAAGGCGTATTCGCTTCGACGTGTTTACGCACCCACATGTAATACGCTTTGACGGCTTCGGGTCGCAGCAACGTGCCGTTGATCATCAGTATGTCGGACCACTTGTAGGTCCAGTAGTCAACGAACTCGGGGCGGGAAAGCAAATCTTCAATCAGTTTGTCGCGCTTTTCCGAAGACTTGTCCGCGAGAAACTCCTGCACTTCGTCGGCCGTAGGCAACGTACCGATCGTGTCGACAAAGGCGCGTCGAATAAACACTTCATCCCGACATCGCGGCGAAGGCTTGAGATTCAAACGCTTGAGTTGTGAGAGCACCAGTTCGTCGATAAAGTTGCGACGCGGGGCGTTGGCGAAAACATCTTCAGGAATCTGATTGCCGTAGGGCGAGGTGACACGTGCGATGACGATCTTCTGGGAGAACCACGCGGTAATCGCCCCTTCCCCATTACCAATCACGTTGATCAATCCGTTCTCATCAATCTTCGCAACCGATTCGTTGGCCGAGGCGTACTTGGCCCAGCGAGTGACGTCTTCCACTCGACCGTTGGAGTAGTGAGCGCGGACGAGAACCTGTTGCTTGTCTCCCGGTTGGAGCAAAGATGTTGGAGGCAACACCTCAAGCTGTTCGAGCCGCGGATCGTTGTCGCGAGGCGGCTTGGCGCCGCTAGAAATCCAATCGGCCAGCACTTGGTAATTAACGGAACCGGCTTCAAATCGCAGCCCGCCCTTGTGCGGTATCGCGCCGGACGGCTTGGCCAATAACAAACTTCGGCCGGGATCGGCCAATTCGATTCGCCGCCCACGGGCCTGGTGCACAATCGTGCGAAAATCGGTTTCCGGATCGTAGCCGCGGAGCGATAACTTGAATCCGCCTTTCCCCGCGAGCGCCCCATGGCATGCCCCCGAGTTACAACCGGTCTTGGCCAACACCGGCAAAACGTGGTTGCGAAAACTTCGCTCGACGGGCTTTGACACGTCGACAACCTCGACTTCTGAGGAAGCCGACATGCCGGCTGCCGTTGCGGTAATCGTCGTTTTGCCGTTTGCAATTGGAACGACTACATCACCGTCGACGCGGGCAATCTCGTCGTTGCTGGACGTGAGTGTGATCTCCCCCGCAGGTCGACCGGCGAACTCGCCATCAGTCACCTTGAGCACGAGCACTCGGTGCGTGGCCTGCGGCCCACTGAGCGAGATCTTAGCCGGAAGAACCGCCAACTTCTCCTCGCCACCGGCATCGAGCACAATCCCGAAAAGGAGGGCGAGAATAATGCTGCTTCGAAGGTGCATATTGTGTAAACCTCTCAGGACAATCCCACCGATGGCACGGCGAGCCCACGGATGAAGATGAGTCAAATCATCCGTGGGTTTGCTATGCCAACAGTGGGCACTAATTCTAAAACAGTTCCTTAATCTCACTCTTGCCGAAATCGACCAGCGGGAACGGTCGTCCGGCAGGACCTGGAAGATGGTCGTGCAGCTTGAAGCCGAGGCTGTGAAAGACCGTAGCGACAACTTCGCCTGGATCGGCGGGCCGTTCGGCCGGGACACCGCCAATCGGATCGCTACGACCGACGACTCGGCCGCCTTTGACTCCTCCGCCGGCAAAGTAAGTCGTAAAGCATTGGGGCCAGTGGTCGCGGCCGCCGGCTGGATTCACTCGCGGCGTGCGACCAAACTCGGCCAGGTTGCAAACCAAGGTCTTGTCCAGCATGCCGCGCTCGTCCAGATCCTCGATCAGCGCGCTGTAAGCCTGATCGTACATCGGCGCAACGATGTTCTTCATGCCTTCGATCGACGTGAACGGCTTCGAGCCGTGGATGTCCCAGGTGATTTCGTCGAACACGGTCAGGAACGTGTTGATCGTGACGAAGCGAACGCCCGCTTCGATCAATCCGCCGGGCAAGCAGACAGCATTGACCGAAGCGGTTCATGCCGTAACGTTCGCGGACTTTTTCGGTTCTTTCGACAGGTCGAATGCCTCGCGAGCTTGCGGGCTGGTCATCATCCGATAGGCCGCCTGGAAGTTGCCGTCCAGCAACTGGGCGTTCTTCAGTGGCCTCGAACTCTTCGACGGTTTGATCCACGATCTCGCGCATGCGGCGGCGACGCTCGAGTCGCACCGTTCCGATTTCCGGCGGCGGCAGCAGGTCGGGCACTTTGAAGTTCGGCTTCGAGGGATCGGCCATCAAGGCAAACGGATCATGGGCCTTGCCGAGGAAGCCGCCGGCCTGGCCGTTGGGAAGATTGCCGCCGCCGCGGCCCATCGTTTCGGGCAGCACGACAAAGGGCGGAAGGTCGGTCTTGCGGCCGCGCAGGTAGCTGAGACGACCGCCCCGGCGTGCGGCGTGTTGACTCCGCCAGTGAACTGGCGGCCGGTCTGCATCATCTGCCAGCCAGCGTCGTGCACCGCCGCGCCGGTGTGGTAACACGATCGAACCAGCGAGAACTTATCGGCGACTTTCGCATGACGCGGCAGAATCTCGGACAGTTCGAACTCGCCCGAAGCGGTCTTGATCGGTTTGAACGGCCCGCGGATTTCCGACGGCGCGTCCGGCTTCATATCGAACGTGTCGAGTTGACTGGGCGCGCCGAGGTTGAAGATCATGATGCAGGCGCGATCGTCGTGCTTCTTGTCGATCGCGCCCTGCTCTTTGGCGGCCAGGTATCGCGGCAGCGACAGACCAACCGCACCGAGCGTACCGACCTGCAAAAAGTCGCGGCGGGTCACGCCGTTACACGTATGTGCCGAACCTTTACCTTCAAAACTGAGCATGTCCAATTCTCCGGACAAATGAGCCAACTCTCTGACGGAATTCGCAAGGTAGGGTGCAATGCGGGAAGCCGATAACACGGCCTGCTGATAACGAGCCGAGCATGACGCAAAGGCATCGCCAAGCACCCATTAGAGTACACGCTCGACGCAGGATTAACAAGAATCGGCTATCTACCGCAGAGTTCCGCTGGTAGCGGGAAATGCGTGACCATTCGACTCCAGAGACCAGGGCACTTCCAGCAGGCGATAGGGTTGGACCAGAAATCGCGGCCTGTGTTACACTCGAAGCATGACTCCGGAACTGACTAGTGAACAAGGACAGGCAATTGACGAACAAAAGGGGCAGCCGGTCTATGTTGTGGATGCCGACCGGCGTGAAACGTTTGTGTTGCTTTCCTCATCCGGCTTCGACAAAGTGCGGCCAATGCTCGCGTCGGAGCGCGACGATGGTCCGTGGACGGATGAGAAAGACCGGCGTCGCGTTGAGTTAATTGACAAGAAGTGTTACTCGCCGCAGCCCAAAGTCTTATCGCACTGGCTCCCGCCTGGGAACGCACTGTCTTGCCGGCTCTGCCGGGCGGAAGAGGGGCAGGAGCCTCGGTTGCAGGGGGAGTTCCCAGAGCCTGGGAACGAGTCGATGTCATTCGATAACTGCCTTCTGCAGCGTTTGACGTCGAAGTCGTTCTGCGTTGGGTTCTGGAAATCTCGTAGGTGCGTTAACGGACGGAGTTCTGCCGTCTTCGCCAACCGTTAGCAGCAGCGGTTGATCGGCAAGGTCGACTTCGTAAAACCGGCTACTGGGAAAAATGTCCGCGGGATAGGTAAAGTTGTCGAGCATCGCGAGGGCCGCGCACTGTGACGCGCGCTGTCGCGCTTTCCAGCATGCCGCCGACCCAACAGGGAATCCTCGCCTCTTGGCACAGGTTGTGAATTGCGACCGCATTGGTTAGCCCACCAACTCGGCCCGGCTTGACGTTAATGAACTGGCAACTGTTCAGAGCAATGGCTTGCTCGGCCCGCTCAGGCCGGACAATGCTCTCGTCCAGGCAAACGGGCGTCTTGATCTGTGACTGAAGTTTTGCGTGGTCCGCCAGATCATCGTGCGACAACGGCTGCTCGATCATCGACAAATTGAATTCGTCGAGTTGTTGAAACAGCGATAGATCACTCAATCTGTATCCGCTATTGCAGTCGATATGGAACGTCAGCGAAGGATGTTGCTTTCGAACCGCCGCGACGACTGGCAAGTCCCAACCGGGACGGAACTTTAGCTTGACCCGTGGAAAGCCCTCGGCCACCGCTTGCCCGACGGATTCAAGCAGTTCGTCGACGCGATCCATCACGCCAAAGTCCGCGCCCACAGGCACACAATCACGTGTCGCGCCGAGCAACGTGTGCAGCGGGTTTCCAACGCGTTTGCTCTCCAGACTCCACCACGCGTTATCGAGCACGGCCTTCGCGAACGAGTTGCCTTTGAACACGGCAAGGCGTTGCTGCAAGTCAGCGCCGGACTGAACGTTCTTGCCTACCAATGTTGGCGCTAACCACTCGCGGGTCACCTGAAACACGCCGCCGGCCCATTCGGGACTGTAGCAGGGAGCTGCCAGTGGACTGCTTTCCCCCCAAGCATCAAATGACCCGCTCGTCATGCGGCAGAGAACCGACTGAATCGACGCGTCTTCGCCGTAGGCAGTACGCCAAGGCGACTTGAGCGGCATCTCGACGCGGAACAATTCAATTCGATCAATACGCACAATAGCACTCGCTCCACCGGTTAGAATCGGGAATCCATTTCCAAAACTGGAAAGCTTTGCCACGGCCTACTTGTCAGCCGCGCGTTCGGAAGTTTCCCACCGTCACCGCCTGCGAGCAAGCAGTGACACTCGGTTCTTGCGACGCAGCGTCCCGGCCCGCTGGCAGGTGTGTTAATTTCCAATGCTAGAAGTGATACATCGTCGTGATGCGGAGCCCGCCCTTTCCAAGAGTCCAGCAGTCGCATTGACGAAGAGACCAAACTATCGCAAGTTTCCTCAAGTAACTTGTGAAGTCGCTTAACTCCGAATAACGCCCCTTCCTCGTTTTCGGCCTCAATAATACCATCTGAATAGAGGAAAAGCCGGTCGTCTCTAACATGAAGGAACTCTCCTCGTAGTCATCACCCAAGGGCGCAACTCGGCGAGGGAGAGCCAGGCCGAGGGTGCGTCAAAGACGCCTCGGGCTTCTGGGGACAATGGATTTCCGGAAGCCTTTTCTTTTGCGCCTGGTGGTCTTCTTTGTCCTTCTGAGGAGGATTGATCCAGACCGCCGAGGGCAACCCGTTTGTTGAGTGCGTCGCTGCACTTTGCTCTTTGCGGTTGCCCTTGTTTTTTTCTTTGGTTGCCATGCTGACCATCCATCTGGGAGTTAACGAAAGCCGGCATCCTACTAGCATCTACGGCGTTCAAAGTATGAGTTAACTGAAAATTAATCTTGGCTACCTGCGCGGCCAGGTCACCATGGAGCGACTGCTGCGTCACCTGGGCTACTGCGATCGACTACGAGGCAACGGATCGCAAGCCCTTGGGCATATCCTGTCCCAGGCTCGAAGCGGGCTCGAGGACGCGCGCACGCGGTGACTACGACGTCGGTGAGAATCGCATTCCGCGCCAAGCTAGAGCCGGGTTGGGTTCGGTGTCATTGCCGCGTTTCCAGTCGCTCCCGCACACCCGGAACGATCTTCGCCGCATTCTTCCAGTAGACTCTTGCGAGGACTTCGTCAGGCAGTCCGATGCCGTAGATGCGCCAGAATCCTTGCGGGGGAAATTCTTTCTCGGAGTAAGGAAAATACTCGTCGAACGTTTCCAGAAAACGCCAGTAGAGCTTGATGCGAGTCTCGGGCCAGGGGCCGTCGGTGCCGAAGAGAATTCGATCGGGGTACTGCACGAAAAACTTGCGAGCGGTGTAAGGCTGGCGGCCTAGCTCGCCAATCCGAGAAGCGAACTCGATATAGAGGTTAGGATACGCGTCCAACCACTTGCCGACTGTGCGGAGATCTTCTGGATTGTTGGCCATGTGGGCGCCAATGAAAATCGTCTTGGGATGCCGGGCGATGACTCGATTTCGAGCGGCCAAGAGTTCCTCGCGGGACGGGAAGTCGTCACCATGAAAACTCCAGTCCGGATGACGATGGAGCTCTTCCCAACGCTCGTTCGTCTTGTCAATCGGCAGGAAGAAAGCTGCCGGATCCGCCGTGTGAATGATCACAGGCAGGCCAAGCTCGCCGCAAGTCTTCCAGATCGGATCCCAGCGTCGGTCGTCGATTGCAATGAGCGAGCCATCGGGATTCCGGTAACCAAGACCGAATTGTTTGAAGTGGTTGAGGCCTCTGATGCCTTTCTTCTTGGCCTCGGCAAGCTGCATCGAAACTCGTCGCGCGAAGTCTTCGCGATGACAATCCCAAGTCTTCGGGTCGTTTTGCTTTCCATCGCCGATCCAATCGACATTGGCGAAGATCACAAATCGTTCACGGTATTTCGTCCACAAGTACTTGATGTGTTCGTCGAGCGCAGGCCCAAGTTTACCGTCGAGGCTAACACAGACGGCGATGTTGTTTCGGTCCATCAGCCGAACAAAGTCGTCCAACTGCTCGTAGGAGCTATGCAGACGGTAGAAGAAGTGAGTGTGGACATCAACGACCGGCATCTTGGCTCGCTTTAGGTCGTGAGCCTCGACTTTCAACATCGGTCGCGGACGAAATTGAGAGAGTGCAAGATCGCGGCCCTCGCATCCGTCCAGCGGCTTTGGGATCGCATCAGCCGAAACCGGATCAAGTTGCGACTCTCCTGTCCCCTTGGGCAAGCCGTTCGACTTGGATTTATCTTCTGCCCGCGCTGTTCCACTTCGCTGCCCTCCTTTGTGAACGGAAGAAGTTTGGACAAGAAAGAGGACGAAAAGACACATCACTGAAAGGAGAGCAGCCGGCGCGAAACGACGTCCGAGACGACATGCAGCAGGGTGCAGCGTTTCTTTTTGCATGAATAACTCACTTGTTGTCTAAGTACCTGGAGGCCACCTACTGTGACCGCTGATTCACTAGCCACGAAAGCCGAGTTTCCTCGCCACCAACTTGTGTTACTATAACGTCGACCAATCGCGGGGGAACACGACGCAATGAGTGCCGAGCAAACACAGTATCAATCTGACGAGGATATCGCCCGCGCGAAGGACTTGAGCCTGCAAAAGTCGAAGCCGCCGGCTGACGTGCCGGGTTACGAAACGCAGCGTTTTCTCGGGTCCGGGGCTTACGGTGAAGTTTGGGTCGGCGTCGACCAAACCACCGGTCGTCGGGTGGCGATCAAGTTCTATACGCATGGCAGCCAGGTCGACTGGTCGCTACTTTCGCGCGAAGTCGAAAAGCTGGCGGTTCTGTCCGCGGATCGTTATGTCGTGCAATTGCTCGATGTCGGCTGGGATGCATCGCCGCCCTATTATGTCATGGACTACATTGAGAACGGCTCGCTGGAAGACGCACTAGTCGAGCGAGGCCACTATCCGACATCCGAAGCCGTCGAGTTATTCGAGGAAATTGCCATCGGCCTCAGGCACCTTCATAGCAAGGGTGTTCTCCACTGTGACTTAAAGCCCGCAAACGTGTTGCTCGACGAAGACGACAAGCCGCGGCTCGCCGACTTTGGCCAATCACGACTTTCGCACGAACAATCGCCTGCATTGGGAACTTTGTTTTACATGGCGCCGGAACAGGCCGACTTGAAAGCCGTACCGGATGCCCGTTGGGACGTTTACGCTTTGGGGGCACTGTTGTTTCGCATGCTGACGGGCAATCCGCCTCACCGGACGGAAGAGAATATCGACAAGATTCAATCCGCGAAGAGCCTCGTCGACCGGTTGTCCGCCTATCGTTCGCTGATTCAAACCTCGCGACGTCCCACTCGCCATCGGCAGTTGCCGGGCATGGACAAAGCGCTGGCGGACATCATCGATCGTTGTTTGGCAGCCAAACCCGAGAACAGGTATCCCAGCGTCGAGAGCGTGATCGATGCTCTCAAACGTCGCGCCGAATTGCGTGCCCGCAGGCCGCTGATGATTCTCGGACTTGTACTGCCTCTATTCCTGCTAATTGTGATGGCGATTTTCGGATTGCGTGGATACAAGACGGCGATGGACAAATCGGACTTGGAGGTCACGCGACGCGTACGGGAGAGCAACAAAGCCCACGCGCAAGCTGTCGCGGCCAATGTTTCCCGTGAAATGGAGCGCTATTTCCACGCCGTGGAAACAGTCGCCAAAGACCCCGAATTCGTCCAGGAATTCGAACGGGCGACGACGGTACTGGACGAATATTCGAAAACTCTCAGCGACCCAAACCTGCCGGAAGAAGAGGCGGCGAAGTTGCGTGCGGAATTCCTGGCCGTTGCGAACCGTGCGCCGCTTCAATCACGGGTCGAATCCATTTTGAAAAACGACGAGTATCCGCCAGCCGCCAGTTGGATCACGGCCGACCATCGTGGAGTTCACATCGCGGATGCCTTCGACAAACCTCCCGCTCAATCACCAGTCGGGAAGAATTATGGCTGGCGGACGTATTTTACGGGCCATGAGCAAGATTTGCTGCGAGACGAGCGGCCCGGGCCTGATGATCATGTGAAGGAGACTTTTCCATCTCCGGTCTTTCAAAGTACCGCAACCTTTACCTGGAAGATCGCGATCTCTCGCCCAGTGACGAAAGAGGGGAAGTTCCTCGGAATCGTCGGTATCACCGTCGAGATGGGAAGCTTTGCCAATTCGTTTCTCGCCGGTGATGCGAGTGAACAAAAAGGCGAACGACATACCGTGCTGGTCGGCGGTCGTGCAAAACGAGGAGTCATTCTGCAGCACCCGCTGTTCGACCAAGTGTCTTCGGAGCAACTCCGCGAATTCAGTGACAGTCGCTATCACGTGCGCCTCGATGAAGATCTTGGGATCGAGAGAAATGGCGATAGCCACTCCATTTATCGTGACCCGCTTGGCCAAGCCAAAGGAGGCGAAGAGTACAATCGCCGGTGGATTGCCGCGACCGTTCCCGTCAGCGTTGACCGCGGAAGAAAGCATTCCAATGGCAATGGAAACAGTATCGATACCGGGCTGATTGTGCTGGTGCAGGAAGACTATGATGCAGCGATCGAGCCGATTCATCAGTTAGGCGAGCGATTGGTACGCGAAGGCGTCATCGCGCTGACTATTGTTATCGTCGCTATATTCTCGCTTTGGTTCTTCGTTGTGCGGATACTCGGACGCGAAGAACGGCGAGTTCAAAAACCAGCCGCTGAAACAGAACGGGCTACGCCATCGCCTCACAGCTTGCCGACGCTTGCGGCGGGCAAGCGATCCGCATGCATGACAGATGGAGGGCGACCACGGTTTTCGTGTTACGGCTCGACATCGAGAACTCGCGGACTACATATCGCGCCCGACGCCACACGTGCCTGCAACCTGCACTAGACATCCATCCATTGGTGATTCTTGGCACTGCTTAACACGGCATCGCAAACCTTCTGCGTTTCCAATGCTTCGCGGAAGGTTGGCGAAACGGGCTCTCCGGCAGCGATGCCCGCCAAGAAGTCGGCGACCTGGTGGACGAACGTGTGCTCGTAACCGATCTGCAATCCAGGCACCCACCACTTGTCCATATAGGGATGATCACCATCGGTCACGTGGATAGAACGCCAGCCCCGAAGATTCCCTTGGTCACGGTGGTCGAAGTATTCCAACCGGTGAAGGTCGTGTAGATCCCACTTGATCGAAGCGTGCTCGCCGTTGATCTCGAATGTGTAGAGCGCCTTGTGCCCGCGGGCGTAGCGAGTCGATTCGAAGAGACCGAGTGAACCGTTCTCAAAGTGGCAGAGGAACGCGCAGGCGTCGTCGATTCCTACGGGTTCGACCTTGCCGGTTAGATTGTGTTTCCGCTCTTTGACAAACGTCTCCGTCATGGCGTTGACGTTGCTTATCGAACCGTTCAGCCAGATCGCCGTGTCGATGCAGTGAGCTAACAAGTCGCCCGTCACACCACTCCCAGCCGCGGCAACTTCCAACCGCCAAAGCGCAGCTCCGCCTTGTGGAAGGTCCTCGGAAATCGTCCAGTCTTGGAGGAAGTTAGCTCGGTAGTGAAAAATGCGTCCGAGCTTGCCTTCGTCGATCAAGTTCTTGGCAAGCGTCACGGCAGGTACCCGGCGGTAGTTGTACCAAACCGTGTTTGCCACGCCCGCGTCCTCGATGGCCTGGCACATTTGTTCGCCTTGAGCCGCATCCATCGAGAGTGGTTTCTCGCAGAGCACCATCTTGCCGGCTTTGGCTGCCGCAATGGCAATTTCGGCATGCGTATTATTTGGCGTGCAGATGTCAATCGCATCAATGTCGTCACGTTCGACGAGTTTGTGCCAATCGGTCTCGACAGATTCATACTGCCACTTTTCCGCAAAGGCTTTCGCGTTTTCTTCGTTGCGTCCGCAAATCGCCTTCAGCACCGGACGATACTCGAGGTCGAAGAAATCGTTGACCCGTTTGTACCCGTTGGAATGGGTGCGGCCCATAAAGCCGTAACCGATCAGGCCGATGTTTAGTGGTTTTGTCATGATGTTTCGATCCAAATTCAATCAGAAGTACTGCTCTTACAAAATGACCAATAGGTCGTCGTAGTCGTTGTTAACCGGAAGATAAGCTCCTACGGACTCTTCGATTTCTTCCTCTAACAGGCCATTCACGTCATTGTAAAACACCTTGACCCACGCCTTCCAAGACAAACGCATGATTCACCCCTTCTTCTTTGAGGATGCGACTTGTGAGGTGCTGCCACTTCTGGCCCGGCGTTTCTCGCAATCATTACTGGTTGCCAGCCGGCTGTCCATAATGAAAACGTTTATGCGGTCGATTTTTAACAAAAAATAGAACTTTCTATTCTTGCCGTTCCTGCAAGCAATCCGCCTTTCCAAGTCGCGTCGTCAATTCACGGTAAATTCCTATTTTCCAAGCCATTCCACCAACACGTCTGATGGGGAACGGGGTCGGGTGGGGAACGGGGTCGGGTCTCGTTCTTGTGGGGAACGGAGTCGGGTTTCGTTCTTGAAATGAGTGTGGGGAATGGGGTCGGGGGAATGGGGTCGGGTCTCGTTCTTGAAATGAGACCCGGTCGACCCGGTCTCGTTTCCGCACTGGACTTGATACTCGCCGTCGCAGAGCCGCAATCAAAGGGTCCCACGGTGATTCGACTTGCGCCCTCGCTTGATCGCTCCTTCGAATGCGAAAGGCCCGCCAAGCGTCTTGGTCCTTCTGTCAGTTGCTCCCGTCTGTACGCTTAAACCAGTTCTCGCGCTTCTTGGTCGGAATGATCTCATTTTGAATCGTGATCCATTCGGACACGTCGTAGTATTTTTCATTCATCTCGCGCTCAACCAATTCGAGGGCCATCGGGTCGATGCCTTCCAGCGCGAAATTCAGCGAGCAAAGCACGTTGGGATAGTAAGCAAAGCCGGAGTCTGGGCTGATTGCGCGTAGAAGGTGGATGGCCTCGCGCCGTTCTTTAGCCGAAACGTGATACGACGCAACATTTGAGTCACCCGAGATTCGGATTCGACGCAAACCCCCGTTTCTAATTGTTTCCACGCGCTTCAAAAACGACCTCGTAATCACGATTCGGATCACACACTTTCGGCAGCGGCACGAGGATAAAATCGTCGGTGATGGTGGGGTTGAGTTCTGCGCCGGAGAGAACCTTTGCGGCTTTGATCCGGACGGGAAGGAAGGCGATGATGGGACGGTAACCGCGTTGGGAACCGTTGGTGTTGACGGGTTCGAACGTGCGTTCGCCGAGGTTCGGTTTGATTTGCAACGTGTAGACGCCGTCTTTTTCAGTGAGCGATTGTTCCCAACCTTTCGCTCCATCGGCCATACGAGCTTCCCAGCCAGGGTCGCCATAAAGGGCGACGACGTCCCGATCAAACTCGAGGCCGCGTCGATCGGGCAAATCGTTCTCCAAACGGTGGATCAACGCGTGGTGATTGGCGAAGAACGCTTCGACAAACGTGTAACGCCCCGGTTGCTCGACAAAGTAATCGAGGCACCCCCAACCGCCGTAGCCGTACCAAGTGACCTGCGTGTAACCGAGCATCTGCGTGACGCCCGCACTGTTCATGAATGCCAATGCCATCGCATCGCGGCTGTCGATGTGACCCATGAGGCAATTTCCGATCGGCATGTAAACCTTCGGATTGCTGGACTGGACCGGGTGTTTTTTGCCAGTGGTATCCAGGCCGTACAAGTGCCCATCTGCGCAACGAAACTGGCCGTTGCGGTAGCGAAAACCGATTTGCCAATCTCGCTCGGATTGTCCCGGTCCATCGCGAAATAACGCCCCATCATGGAGGCAATTTTACCTCCGGCCAGTCTCTTTCAGCTTGTCGGCCATTTTCTGAGCGAGTCTGCAGCACTGCGTGGCGGTGTATCACGGCCATCCAGGAAGGCGTGTACATAAATGTTGTTGGCGCCGCGCTGGGCAGCTAGTTCAACCATCGCGTGAATCTGGTTTTCGTGGCTGTGGACACCGCCATCGGAGAGTAAGCCTTGAATGTGTATGTCGCCGCCAGCGGCGTTGGCTCAGTCAATGGCAGAACAAAAGGTTTATTTTCGAAAAAGCTGCCGTCGGCAATGGCTTCGTCAATACGGGTACTGTTTTGCGCGATAATACGCCCAGCGCCCATGAGCATCATGTGGCCCACTTCGGAATTGCCCATTTGGCCGTGGGGTAGTCGGCGCTTTGTTCCGATGCGTTTAATAAAGTGTGAGGACTGTTGTACCAGCGTGTCCCAAACGGGCGTTTGAGCCGCTTTGATTGCGTTAGACGCAGTGGTTTCGCTGTAGCCACAGCCATCAAGAATTACAAGAACAATTGGTTTATTTGCTAGCTGCATACGTCGTCGCTCACGGGGTCGTGCCGGATAATTGGGGGATTTCAACCGGTCTGGCCATGCCGGATGAAGATACCTGCCAGCAAGATGATTGGCGGTGTCGCAACTGGTCTGGAAGTCCCTCTGCATCGGCAGCTCGTCGGATCATGGCCGAAGACCCCCAAGGGGCCACCGATTCGCTCAAGCTGATCTTGCAGAACGTCCTCCGCTCTCCAGAACTCAGTGCGAACCAACGAGCCGAACTGCGAGACCAAATCGAAACTGCCCTCCGCGAAGCGGACCGCCAGTTGGTAATTCGTGAAAAGATCGAGATTCAACTGCAAGAGCAAGAAGCGGTGCGTCGCGAACAGGAACGCGTGTTGGAAGATATTGAGAGCAAGGAACGCCGCCTGACGCAGCTGATGGCCCGGTTCTCATCGCTGATGGCTGAGGAAATGTACCGCGAGGCCGAAGAGGTCTCGGACCTGGCTCGCGAGCTTGATCCGACCAATGCCGGAATCGCGGCGGCTGGTTACAACGCCACCATGATGGATCAGATCACGCTGACCCAGCAGTTGCGTTTGGCTCGCAACCGCGGCGTGCTGGCCACGTTGGCCACGGTCGAAAAGGCCCACATCCCGACACCTGACGAACCGCCGATCCTCTATCCGCCCGCCGAAGTTTGGCAGGCTCTGACCGAACGGCGCAAAGAGTACGCTGCCGTTTCGCTCGAACGCCGCAACCCGGCGGAGAAGAAGATCCTGGCCGCGCTCGAAGAGAACACCGTCTTGGAGTTCATCGAAACGCCCTTGGCCGACGTCGTGGCTTACCTGAAAGACCTGCACCAGATCCCGATTGTGATTGATCGTCGGGCGTTGGATGATGCCGGTATCGGATCAGACACCCCCATTACCCAGGAAAGCCTCCGCGGGATTAGTCTCAAGTCAGCACTGCGAATCATGTTGCGTGATTTCGACTTGACCTACATTATCGACGACGAAGTCCTCCAAATCACCACCAAGGAAGAAGCCGAAAGCCGTCTTGTTACCAAAGTCTATCCCGTCGCTGACTTGGTTCTCCCGATCGAGAATATCCAAGGAATGGGCATGGGTGGCTTGGGAATGATGGGTGGCGGAATGGGCGGTGGCATGGGTGGCATGGGAATGGGCGGTGGCATGGGTGGCATGGGAATGGGCGGTGGCATGGGTGGCATGGGCGGCGGCGGTGGATTCTTTGCCGTACCCAGCGACCTCAAGCTGACCGCCGAAGGTGCTGCCAAAACTGAAACCAAAGAAGCAGCCCCCCAGCAGCCTGCTAAGCCTGCGGCATCTGCCAAGAAGCTCAGCACGATCACTCCCGAAATGAAGCCAGGGGTTTCGATCACCGAAGCTTGGGACAATCACTTTGCCACTCAAGAAGTCGATCCCGCCAACGTGCGTGAAACGGTCCGCGAGTTGATGGGTCAGAAGCAGTACCCGGCCATCGTGGCTCTGATTCAAGCCGCCTTGAAGAACCATCACGCCCAACCTTGGATGTACGAAGCCTTGGCTTTGGCCATGTTGGCTGGCGGAAGCGAACCTGCCGATATCGAACGAGCGTTGCTCTCGGCAGCGGACTTCTTCGACAATACGGCAGAGATGATGTATCTCGCCAAGTACATGTCAGGCGTGAGCTACTTTGATGATGTCACACGCCGGCGTCTTCAGAAACGGGCGCTCAAACTGTATCGCCAAGTCTCGATGCTCGAACCATCTCGGCACGAACCCTACATGCTGGGGCTCGAATTGGCCATTCGGCTCAACGATGTCGATGGCAAACGCTGGGCGACCTGCGGTATTGCCAGTCGGGCCTGGCCTAAAGACAAAGGCGCTCTGTGGAAACAGGCCGCTGATGTGGCTTGGTCCACCATTCGCGACCTGCGTGCTTCCAAGCGAAACGACGCCGCGGATCTGTTCGAATCCGAACTGAAACAGGCACTCCAACGCGATTGCGTGATTCGAGTTTCCTGGACCGGCGATGCTGATGTGGATCTGTTGGTTGAAGAACCCTCCGGAACCATTTGCTCGCTTCGCAACCCCTACACCACCGCAGGTGGCATCATGCTGGGGGATTCGCAAGCAATCGTGGAGAACGCCATTCCTGGTGCCCACAGCGAAGTCTACTGCTGCCCCCAAGGATTCAAAGGGCAGTACCGTTTGTTGGTCCGGCGCGTTTGGGGAAAACCCACCGCCAACAAGGTGGTTGTGGATGTTTACAAGAACGTGCTTTCGGACAAAGTTACGCACAACCAGCAAACGGTCCCGGTCGGCGATGCGGATGCCGTGGTGGTCTTTGACCTCGAACAAGGTCGTCGTCAACAGCCGCTGGCCGAGCAACAAGTGGCCATGGCTGCTCAGAAACAAGCCGAAGTTGGAAGGCAAGTTCTTGCTCAACAACTCGGTGCCGTGGCCGACGAGGGATCGCTCAGAGACTTCCGGGCATCTCGTCAGTTCATGCGTCAAGGCGGACAACGCGGTTTCCCACCCTTCAACCGAGGTGCTGTTGGTTTCCAGCCGGTGATCACCGTGTTGCCTGAAGGTGCCAACTTGAGCACCAATGCGGTCATCTCGGCCGATCGACGTTACGTCCGGATTACGGCCCTGCCGTTCTTCTCCGGCATCGCAGAAGTCAACGTGTTCAACATGCAAACCGGCGCAGGTGGCATGAACAACCAAGGCATGGGCGGCGGTCAAGGGACCGGCGGTCAAGGTTTTGGTGGAATGGGTGGCGGCGGTGGTGGTGGATTTGGCGGTGGCGGTGGCGGTGGATTCGGCGGCGGCGGTGGTGGCGGCGGATTCGGCGGCGGCGGTGGTGGCGGCGGATTCGGCGGCGGTGGTGGTGGTGCCTTCTAACTCCCCTCGTTTGCTCTGCTAATCTTTCAATCAATCCAAGCCCGCTCTCTGATCGAGAGCGGGCTTGTTGTTTTGTTCGGCTCCTCAAACTCCAGAGACCTCAGCGTCGCTATGAAGATCACTGCGGTTCGACACATTCTTTTGCAGCGTCCGCTTCAACGGCCGCAGCGAAACGCCTGCGGAAGCCGCCAACAACGGCAATTCAATCTGGTCCAGGTAGAAACAGACGCGGGACTGACGGGCCTCGGCGATGCGTTCGGCGATTCCGCAATCATGCCGACCGTGATTGACCGCCGCATTGCCCCGATGGCGCTAGGGTTAGATCCTTGCAACCCCGTCGCCGTTTGGCAGAAGATGTTCGCCAGCCGTGCCTTTTGGGAAACCGGAGGATCCGTGCTCTGCGCAGCAAGCGCTGTGGAGGTAGCCTGTTGGGACATCCTAGGGCAGGCCGAAGGAGTTCCCGTCTACGAACTGCTGGGGGGAAAGCAGCGCGACCAGGTGGATGCCTACGCTAGCGATCTGCACTACGACACCCCTCAATTCATGGCCGACGTGGCCAGCGGTTACGTCGAGCAAGGCTTTCGCTGGATGAAGACGCACATCGGTGCCCCCGGTCAGCACGCCCAGGACCTGCAGCGCCTGGCTGCAATTCGCGCAGCCATTGGTCCCGATGTGGGGCTGATGATTGATATCAACACCGGCTACGATCGAGACACGGCCCTGGCGTCAGGCCGGGACTTTGCGGAATTCAACCCGTTTTGGTATGAGGAGCCGGTTTGCCCCGTCGATTACTCAGGCCACGCGTGGCTTCGCCAACAGTTGCCCATGCCGATTGCGACGGGTGAGAATCTCTATACGACCTACGGTTTTGAGCCGCTCTGGAATCCTCAGGCGTGCGACTTTGTCATGCCGGACGTTCTCCGGTGCGGCGGGATTGACCAAACCAGACAGATCTGCCAAGCGGCCACAGCCGCAGGCGTGGTGCCGACACTGCACAACTACTCGAGCGGAATCGGCCTGGCCGCCACGCTGCATCTCATGGCCGCAGTGCCTGAGATTCAACTGCTGGAGTACGACCCCACCGGGACCTCAATCTACGAAGAACTTTTTGTCCGGCCGCCGGAAGTTGTAAACGGCCAGGTGCAAATTCCCGACAGCCCCGGCTTGGGTGTTCAGCTTACCGAGCAGGTCCTCTCCAAATACGGGCGCTAAATCACCGACGGCGACAAGCTGGCAATCGGTGCTGGCGTGGCCAGGAAGGCCAGTTCCCTCCACACCAGCACCTGAGTTTCTCTCGGTCGATTGCCAAGAAGTATCGGCCTAGGTCGCGGCGACCTTGGGGGTGGATACCGTGGTCACGCGATTGATGGCATCCAGAAAGGCCTTCGCGCTGGCTTCGAGGCTGTCCGTCGATACCCCTCGACCGCGATACATTTGCCGCTGGAATTCAATCTCGACCGTCACTTCCGCCTGGGCATCTTTGCCAACGGAGACGCTGTGCACGTTGAAATCTTTGCAGATCACATGCACGCCGGTTGCTTGTTCGATGGCCAGAAAGATCCCATCGACGGGGCCATCGCCATTGCTGCACGTGACGTGCTGCTCCTGGTCTCCCCGGCGGAGCGTCAGTTGGACGTGGGGCGTACCGTTGGTTTCCATGCTGGCCTGGTACGAAACGAACTGCCAGACGTCCGGCACTTCGCGCATTTCCTGCTGCACCAAGGCGGCAATGTCGCTGTCGTAAATCTCTTTCTTCTTGTCGGCCAGTAACTTGAATTGATCGAAGATGGTCCGCAGTTGAGCGTCGTTGAGTCGATAGCCGAGCGCTCGTACCCGGTCTCCCAAGGCAGCTCTTCCGCTATGTTTGCCGAGCACCAGGTCTGTCTTGGCCAGACCCACGTCCTCAGGCCGCATGATCTCGTAGGTCGTTCGCTCCTTGAGCATTCCGTCTTGGTGGATTCCGGCTTCGTGGGCAAACGCGTTTCGTCCCACAATGGCCTTGTTCCGCTGGACCTGCATCCCGGTGACATTGGAGACCAACCGACTGGCAGGGACCAAACGTTGGGTGACGATCCCGGTATCGCAGCCGTAATAATCTTGCCGGGTTCGAAGGGCCATCACCACTTCTTCGAGCGAGCAGTTGCCGGCTCGCTCGCCGATGCCGTTGATCGTGCATTCGATCTGACCTGCCCCGGCCTCAACCGCAGCCAAACTATTGGCAACCGCCAGCCCAAGATCGTTGTGGCAATGAATGCTGATCACCGCCTTGTCAATGTTGGACACTCGGTCTTTGAGCGTCCGAATCACTGAGGCCATGTGCTGCGGAGTGGCATAGCCCACGGTGTCTGGGATGTTGACCGTGGTGGCACCGGCGTCAATCGCAGCTTCGACCACTTCGCAGAGAAAATCCACTTCGGTCCGCGCAGCGTCTTCGGGAGAGAATTCTACATCGTTGCAGAACCCCACGGCTCGGCGCACTCCGGATACCGCCCTGGCAATGATCTCGGCCTTGTCCATCTTGAGCTTGAACTCGCGGTGGATGGCGCTGGTGGCCAGGAAGACGTGGATCCGAGACTCGGGCGCGTCACGCAAAGCCTCGCCTGCCCGATCAATGTCCCCATCGTTACATCGGGCCAGACCGCAAATGACCGACCCGCGAATGTTTCTGGCAATCTCCTGCACCGCTTCAAAATCGCCAGGCGAAGCAATCGGGAAACCTGCTTCGATGACATCCACCCCCAAATCCACCAAAGATTGGGCAATCTCCATCTTTTCGTTGATGTTCATGCTCGCTCCGGGGGACTGCTCCCCGTCGCGGAGTGTGGTATCAAAAATCGTAATTCGGCGTGAGTTGCTCACCGTGTATCTCCTACTGTTGGCAGATGGAACGCAAAAGGATACTGAACGAACTAGCTGGAAGGCCGACTCCTCGTCGGCCTGGCTAACACCAGTTGCGCCCCTTGTGGATATGTGCCACTGCAGCAGTTTGCCACCAGCTCCGAGTTGTCATGTGATCCATCGTGACTAAGAAGGTGAAAGTAAACGCGGCAGAACCTCAAACCAGTTGAGCTTCCGCTTTCTTCAATCCCAACCCGAAGCGGAAGCGAGCAAGCATGACAGGCGATGTTGCCATCTGCGCATCCTTGCTGACGCCTTGGGTTGGGATTCGAACGACCTGGAAAGTTGACTCAAAATGTATCTCAACAAAAAAACCCCAAGGCGGTCAGGCCTTAGGGTTTGGAAGCCAGTGAATTGCATTCAGCGGAGACGCACCCTAAAACCCTGACCGCAGGGCGGTTAGAAGTAGAAGCAAGGGTAGAAGTCGCAAGACCATCGCCTGACGCTCATCCATTAAAGTGAAACAGTCTGAAATTTGGGAATTGGGCCAAAAGCATCAACGGCCAACTCCCACAACCTATTACCGCACTCTAGCTCGCCGCCGGATTGCGGTCAAGTTGAGCCGGGCAGGTTTAGGAGTTTCGGGAGCACTTCGGGTTGTTAAAAATTTGGCGGCCCCACTTCGCACAGCAATCAACGTAGCAGGGTCATGCCATGCGGCGAATGTCCGTGAAGCCGCCGCTGGCTATCGCCTGCGGAAGTTTTGCAAAGGCGGTTGCCAGGCGTGCGGCGACAACGTCAGGCGTAGGCATGTCTGGAGTATGCTGTTTCGCCCTGAGCGCTTCGACAGAAGGATACCTCTCATCAGGAGCGCGTTCGCGAAGTTGTTCCTGCATGGCCGTGTCCACCACGCCGGGCGCAAACGAGGTGAAATGCGTCTCAGGCCGCTCACGACTATAAACCTGAATGAGCATGTTCAGCGCTGCTTTGGAAATGGAGTAACCGCTCCACCCACGATTTCCATTGACGGCAGCCCCCGACGAAATAGCAACCACCTGGCGAACCACAGGCCCCGCAAACATTGCATCGAGTAGGAACTTGTTGGCCCAAACGTTCACGTCCATGGTGTTCGTCAGGTCGGCCAGGGGTGCGTCGGCAAGATCCCCAAACTGCCCAAGGATGCCTGAGTTGAGCACGGCCAGATCCAGTTGTTGGATACCGTCGAGAAGTTTGCCAAGAGCGCTTCCAATGGCATCGAACTGGCGAAGGTCGAGCGACTCAAACCGAAAGTTCTCATCCGCGGTCAAGTCCGTAGGCGTTCTGCGACTCAGTCCCAACACCTGAGACCCTTGATTCAGATAGTGCCTGGCCAAGGCGTGGCCGATGCCGACGCTCACGCCGGTGATCAATACGGTTTGTTTTGGCTGGGGCATGCGAGAGCTTTCTTTGAGCGAGCTTGGCGAATGTCCATGGGAGTATACGTGAGTGGTTCTGGAACGAGCAACCGGCGAGTTGAAGCATTCCCTCGCGGCACCAGGACGCAGCTCTCTGTACCTTTGCGCCTCTGCGCCTTTGCGCCTTTGCGTGAGATTTTCGGACGCAGTTAGGCACTCGTTAAAGCAACGGCGCGGTATCTCCGCTGCATCGCTCTGGCTTGAGCAAAACCGGAAGTTGATTTTGGTCGGATTCCTTACCAGCTTCACGTCACAAAGTTTGGGGCTTGACTCATGACGAACGAAATTCTCTTCAATAACTTCCGGGTCAGAAAGCTTTTTCCTCTTGGAAGCGGAGTCGTGTCAATTCGCATTGGTGAGCGTGGCGAAACATCCACTCCACTCTATCCAACCGGCAGGGTTACGATTGCATCACAAAGCTACGATGCTCGAGCCGACCATGGCGCTATCGAGTGCGGCATGGGGTCGAAGTCATCGGGAGTGATCGGTTCGGTTTGGTCGTTCGCGTTCCGGTGGATGGTGAGAGTCCAATCGGAGCAGGCGAGCCCCTGCTAAGTCCAGACGGAAGTACGTTTCATTATCTGCAACTGTTCTACGTCCTACCTCGCAAGGCACTACGAATCGGAGTTGCTCCCAGCGTCCGGAGTTGCCGAATCGCTTGCTGCCGGGGGAGCGGTCGGCTGGCTGGTCAGCCTTTTCAAATGAGCGCGGACCTTGTCGTAGATGCCGGACTCGGAGTCGATTGAATTCTCGCATCGCTCGACCAGGTTCCCCTGCTGGTCGTAAACGAACACGGCGGGAATCGAACCGAACTCAAACTTCTTGTAGAGCGTGGAATCATCCGTGCTCGAAAGAATGTTGGTGCAGGTGGCATTTTCCTGCTTCAAGAAAGCCAGCACCGGCTCTTGGTACCGATCCATCTCTTCGTAGATGCCATCGTAGTCAAAACTGAGCGAGACGCAGGTCACGTCCGCGTCGCTATACTCCTGGTCAATCTCAACCAGGTTGTGAAACTCTTCCATACATGGGGGGCAAGATGTACTCCAAGCGTCCAGCACCACGACCTTGCCACGTTGATCTGCCAGGAATTTTTGGATCCCGCGATAGTCAAGCACCGTGAGCTCGACCGCATTGGCACCGGTGTTTGTGGTGTTGCTGGGGTCCGCCGGTTGCTGGCATCCGCCGGCAGACAGGATCAGCAGGCAGGCCCCCAGCAGGAGTTGCGGCGAGCGGGCGAAACGATTGGTCTGGTCGGCATGGTTCACGTGCAGCACCTCAATTTCCTTCATCCAATTTGAATACGCCAGGGTTGGGCCACGTAGCAGAGCTCCAGATCCAAGCTGGGTTCTATTGGCCCATTTGGGGGAAATCGGGTACGAGTCCGACAGCCCACTTCTCTGCTGCCAGGATACCTCCAGGCAACGAGAGTGTCGAGGAAGCGGACTACTGCCTGTGCCCCCATTATCGCTATGGGGTGGGCCGTGCAAGTGAGTTCGAAAACCCATTCCTGCGGCGAAAACTTGCTCTCGCGGTCGCGAGGATGGCCAACCAAGTGTACGATCATACCCAGGGTAGCAGCGCGAACCCGCCACGAGCTTCCGCATCCGTGGCCGTTGGAAATTGAATTCCTATGATCACGTTTTGTTCTCTACCGCGTGCAATGCCTGATGACATCTTCCTGGATTGTCGGCGAATTGGCGACGTATGGTCCTGAGTGCCAGGACCGTGCGCCGGTTGGTTTGCTGACCGCGGAAAACTACTGTCGTCAGCTTGCTCGGCGTCATTACGAAAACTTTACGGTGGCACACCGCCTGTTGCCGCGACCCATTCGTCAACACTTTTGCCACTTGTATGCTTATTGTCGTTGGGCTGACGACCTGGCAGACGAAGCGCCACCAGGGCAAAGTGCGGAACTTTTGGATTGGTGGCAGCGCGAACTCGACCAGATGTACGCCGGCGCGGCCTGGCATCCAGTGTTCGTGGCACTGCGCACCACTGTGCAGCAGTTCGGGATTCCCCGCCAACCGCTGGCTGATTTGCTCGTGGCGTTTCGTCAAGACCAGACGATCACCCGATACAAAAACGTAAACATGCTCTTGGATTATTGCAGGCACTCGGCCAACCCGGTGGGGCGGTTGGTGTTGCACCTGGTCGGCTCTACCGATGCCGAGCATTTCGCCTGGTCGGACAGTATTTGCACCGGTCTGCAATGGGCGAACTTCTGTCAGGATGTTGCCCGAGATTGGGACCGCGGGCGGATTTATTTGCCACAAGAGTCACTTGAGGAACATGGCTGTACCGCAGCCAGTTGGGAGCAGCGCCAGGCGGACCAACCGTTTCGGCGATGCTTGGAAAGCGAAGTGGCCAGGGCTGAGTCCATGCTGCTCAACGGAGCCCCTTTGATGGCTGCCGTGAATCCCGTGCTGCAGCGGCAGGTGCAACTGTTTATCAACGGAGGTCTGACAATTTGTCAGGCAATTCGTGCCCAGCAGTTTGATGTCTGGACGCGCCGACCAAGAGTTTCTCGTTGGCAAAAGCTGCGGCTGTTGCTCTTTGCCCCGGCTCCAGAAAAGCTTGCTGGTCAGCAAGCCCGAGCGGCCAGCCAATCAAGTGCGGTCATGCCGGTCAGCTCACCCAGGGAGTCGGCATGACGGATCCCTTCTCTGAGAGCTACGCACTTTGCCAGCAGTTGACGCGGAGTACCAACAGCAATTTCTTCTACCCTTTATTGCTGTTGCCACGAGCCAAGCGGCGTTCGATGTACGCCCTGTATGCTTTTCTACGGCGAATTGACGACGTGGCCGATGCTCCTGGCATGAGCCTGGCCTATCGACGCAACGCACTCAAGAGACTGCGCGAAACTTTAGAACGCGGACTCGAAGGAGAGTTTGATCTGCCGTCACTGCCGGCGCTCGTGGATACCATCAACCGTTGGCAGATCCCACCGGAGTACCTGTTTGATGTGATCCGCGGCGTGGAAATGGACCTGGAGCCACGCCCCTTCGACACCTACGAAGATCTCAGCACCTACTGCCACCATGTGGCGTCTGTGGTAGGGCTTGCCTGTATCCACATCTGGGGCTTCGCTGGAGACGAGGCCTACGAACCGGCCAAATGCTGCGGCCAGGCGTTTCAGCTCACCAACATCCTCCGAGATGTCAAGGAAGATGCCGAGGCCGGGCGCGTGTATCTTCCAACCGATGACCTCCGGCGTTTTGATTGCCATCCAGATCAGCTCTTGCAGGGTGAAGTCAACGAACGATTCGCCGAACTGATTGATTTCGAAGTCGCCAGGGCAGAAGAGTTGTACCGGCAAGGGGCCGAGTTGCGCCGCTGGCTCCACCGAGATGGGCAAGGAATCTTCAATGCCATGCTGGGCACCTACCACGGTCTGTTGATGAAGGTCAAACGACTACGCGGCGGCGTCTTGGGCTCGCGAATCGAGCTGAGCCATTGGCAAAAGATCCACATTGCCGCCCGAAGCATGTTTCGCCCCACACAATGGTCCCCGCCGCAAACACCTAGCCGCTCGCCAGAATCGTGAGCCGTACCAATTCCGAGAATCAACCTGCTCGCGTCACGGTGGTTGGCGGAGGGCTCGCCGGCATGGCCGCCGCTGCGGCACTCGTCCGCTCTGGTTGCAAGGTAGAATTGTTCGAAGCCCGCAGCCGCTTGGGAGGCAGAGCCGGCTCTTTCGAACACCAAGGGCAAACCCTGGATCACTGCCAGCATGTTAGCATGGGCTGCTGTACCAACCTGGCCCACTTCGCCACCTTGACTGAGACCGCTGCGCTCTTCGAAACCTTTCCGTCCGTCTGGTTCCTGGCAGAATCCGGAACGGCGACGGCACTCAAGGCAGGCTGGGGATTGCCTGCGCCGCTGCACCTGTTCCCTTCGTTCTGCAAGATGCCAGACCTCAGCTGGCGTGACCGGTACGCCATTGCTCGCGGAGTAGGGAAGCTGGTCCGCACACGTCCCGAACAGCTCGACAACACGCAGCCCATGTCGGCATGGCTGGCGAGTGCCGGACAAACGCCATCGGCCATTGAGCGGTGGTGGCAAGTCGTGCTGGTCAGTTCACTCAGCGAAACCTTGGATCGCATCTCAACGCGATACGCGCGCCAGGTATTGCGAGAAGGGTTTCTCACCACTCGGCACTCGCATGTGTTGGCCTTGCCGAAGGTCCCACTGGACGAACTGTATGGCAATCGCGTAGCGGACTGGTTGGCCCAGCAAGGCGTCATGCTGCGACTTGCGACACCGGTTAAGGCCATTGAAGGGAACGCCGCGAAGGCCACCACCCTCCGGCTGGCTGGGGGTGCGGCACACCCTGTCGATTGGCTGGTGGTGGCACTTCCCTGGCGCCCCGTTGTGAAACTGTTTTCCCCCGAGTTGCAATCGCCGCTGCGAGACATCCTGCACAAAGCGGAGCAAATTCCCAGTTCGCCGATCACGTCCGTCCATCTCTGGTTCGACCGTCCCATCCTTCAACTTCCCCATGCTGTGCTGACGGGCCGGTTGAGCCAGTGGATCTTTCGCCGGCCTGGCAGATCGAACGAACAAGCACAAGCAGGGCATTACTACCAAGTGGTCATCAGCGCCTCTCGGGCCCTCAAAGAGAGAACTCCTACGGCCATTGTCGACGAAGTACTCAGCGACCTGCACGCCGTGCTGCCGGAGTCTCGCTCCGCGCAGCTGTTAGCCTCACAATTGATTACCCAACCCGAGGCGGTCTTTTCGGTGGTGCCTGGCATTGACGCGCTGCGTCCTGGGCAACAGACGCCGGTTGCCAATGTGCTGCTGGCCGGAGACTGGACGCAAACCCGCTGGCCCGCCACCATGGAAGGAGCCGTCCGTAGTGGCTATCTCGCGGCCGAGGCACTCCTGCGTACGCTCGGCAGCCCACGCCGATGGCTTCAGGAAGACCTGCGTCCGGCGGCACTGACCCGTCTCTTCTTCCCTTGGTGAATTGTCTTTGGAGTCAGAATCATTCAGTCAGCGAAGCAATCTGCCCCCCGCACGTTCAGTTGTCTGCCCTACCGGCAGGGGTTGGTGTACAATCTTCTGGCTGGCTTGATTGCCCTGTTTTCCGTTCAAAATCCACTGATTCGAGATACCGATCATGCACCGAACTGCGTTGCGTTTGGCCTTGGGGGTTGCGGCTGTTTTGCCTGGGGCGATGGCGGCGGGCGCGGATCGGGCCAAGATCATTGCTCATCGGGGGGCGTCGGAGATTGCCCCGGAGAATACGCTGGCCGCGTTCGAGCTCGCCTGGAAGCTGGAAGCCGATGGGGTCGAAGGAGATTTTCGACTCACCAAAGACAGGCAGATTGTCTGCTTTCACGATGCCCAAACGGCTCGCACAACCAACGGCAACCTAGTGGTCGCCAATGCCACGCTGGCCGAACTCCAGCAACTGGACGCGGGAAGTTGGAAGCATGCCCGTTGGAGCGGTCAGCGAATCCCTACGTTGAGCGAAGTTCTGCAGACGGTCCCCGCCGGCAAGACAATGTTGATTGAGATCAAGTCGGGAGCGGAGATTGTGCCCTATCTCAAGCTCGTGGTCGAACGGGAGGAGTTCTCTAAAATCGAGATGCATGTGATCAGTTTTGATCGCCAGGTCATTGCTGACTGCAAGCAGCAGATGCCGCAGGTCCAGGCGTTTTGGATTACCAAGTTTCGCCGCGATGCGGAACACCGCTGGCGTCCGACGGCTGACGAGATTCTCGAAACACTCCGCGAACTTCGGGCGGATGGGCTCGATTGCCAATCGCACCGCCAGGCAGTCAATGAGCTCCTGGCCCAACGCCTACGAGAACGCGGCCTGTCTCTGCACAACTGGACGGTCAATGACGGTGCCGAAGCCGTGCGTTTGCAGAAACTCGGCGGGGCATCACTCACCACAGATCGCCCAGACCTGCTGCGTCCGTTCTTGCTAACGCCGGAACTTGCCCAACACGTGGTGCAGTATCACCCGCTAGATGGCGAACGGGAACAGCGTGAGGGGGGCGAAGGGACTCCGCTCAAAGTTGAGGCGACCGACTGGGTGCAAGGGGTTTTCGGCAAGGGACTCAAGGCCGCGGCTTTGCAGTCAGGCATCGAAACGACGATCGAGATGCCGCCTCGAGGTGCGATCAGCATGTGGCACCACCCGCAAAGCTGGACACCAGAACAAGTTCTTTGGGAGGTCGGCACCAGCGAGGAGGCGCTTTGGCAACTTGCGTTGAGTGCTGAAGGTCAGCTTGCTGTGCGTGCCCCCCACGGTTCGCTTGAACATCAGATGAATCCAAGAACCGGGCTCAACCGCTGGCATCACATTTTGGTCACCTGGGATGCCGAAGACCGAGGGCGTTCGGCAGTTGAACTCTATGTCGAGGGAGTTCGGGTCGCCTTTGCCCCTTGGTACACGCCCGACCACCCGACTCCACGAGCCACCAAACTGCGTTGGTTACCGCCTCAGCGTGATCAGGCAGGCAATCTCGTTCCTGCCCATGGGTTGATCGACGACTTGATGTTTTTCAACAATCGCCTCACCGCCGGGGACACGTATCGAGTGATGCACGGAGACTTTTCCAAGACCATGCCGAACAACACCACGCCGAACAAGAAAACGCCTGAGTAAGAGCGGTTTTGGCAGTAGCCGACAGTGTGTCGTTGCGATTTCCCAATTCCATCGGCGGCGAGCGCCGTCTTGCTCACAGAGTGGGAGATATGATCGTTAGACACTTTACAGGAAAGAACTCGTTCAGAGTCAAGTTTCGAGGTGACCAACGTGATGACAACCGCGGGACATCGCCAGTCATGCTTCTTCACTGACGTTTCGGGTTGAGATTGAAAAAGCGAAGCTCAAATTGGTTCGAGTCCTACATCGTTAGATTCCCATGGATGCTTGTCTTAGCTACGTCGGATTAGCGATTGACTGAAGACGTCACCCCGGGGATTGAAGAACAGCCAGCACAGGCCGGCCGCCACATAGAGACCGGCGAACAGGATCAGCACGCTATCCCAACCGCTGGCAGCCACTACGCTTGGTACGACCAAGGGAAACAGCACCGCCCCCAGATTGCCACACATGTTCATGGTGCTAAAGACGGTGGCCACGTGTCGCCCCCCCATGTCCATGGTGATGGTGTAAGCACACGGTCCAGCGACGGCGGCACAGAACGAACCGGCAGCAATCACGAGCACGGCAAGCGTGGCGTTGGCAATGAAGAAGGCCAACAAGATCAAGGCAGCGCAGGCAAACATTCCTGCCGCGCCAACCGCCTGGCGACTCCAACGCCGGCTTTGTGTTCTTTGATAGATGGCGTCTGAGACCGCGCCGCCTGACAGGCTCCCCAGCACGGTTGCCAACAGCGGCAAGCTGGTGAGCACTCCAGCTTCGGCCGTATTGACGCCATGTGATTTCTCCAAGTATGCCGGAAACCAGCTGGCATAAAACATGTACCCGGCCGCGCGAAAGAACTGCTGCCCGCAGATCCAAAACATCGCAGGGCTGGAAATGAGCCCCAGCCAGGGAGTTCCCTCGTTGTCCTCCTCGTCGGGCTTTGCTGGCTCAGTGGCCTGCGGTTCCTCATCGTTGGTCGGCTGCGCGCTGCGAATCCAAGCGAGTTCCTCAGGGTTGACGCTGGAATGATCTTCAGGACGATCGCGGAACCAGGCAAAGAACCACACGGCCCAAATGATTCCAGGGAAACTGTACCAAAAGAACATGGTCCGCCATCCCATAGCGGTTACCAGGTACCCGGTGGCAACGGAACCAACGAATGCCCCCACCGACATGAACGCTCCTAATGCCCCGTTGGAACGGGCCCGCGAAGTTACGGGAAACCACGTGGCGATGGTCCGCGTTGAGCAGGGAAACAGCCCCGCCTGAGCGGCACCGCATCCCAGTCGCATCACAGCCAGGCCGGTCAAGGTATTGGCCATGGCCATTCCGCCCGAGAGCAGGCTCCAGAGTACCGAGAAGAGGGCGAGCGCGATCCGCGACCCAAGTTTGTCTCCGAGCCATCCGGTCGGGATCTGGACCAGCGCGTAGGGAATGAAGAACGCGCTCAGAACCCAGCCCATTTGGTCGTTGGTGAGGTCGAGGTCTTTCTGAATTGTGGTGGCGGCAACAGCCAACGAATTCCGTTGGATGTAGCCAATGCTAGCCGCGCCGCAAAGCCCCACCAGCACCCACCACCGGGTTCGAGTTGGCTGAGCATCGTTCAAATCACTTTGAGCGCGCACATTCTCTGGCAGGTTCTGCTCGACCGATTCTGAATCCTTCAACGGCCTTCCCCATGGCGGGTATGCCGGACGTGCGAAGCAGGTTACTGAAGCGAAGGGCCCAGGCGAACGTTGCGGTACCACACTTCGCTGCTGTGATTCTGGAGTCCCAAGAATCCATTCTGCAGACGCCGGTTGAGTTCGGGGAATTCTGCCGGTGCGGCGTCCACAATGGTGATGCCGTTGTGGATCACGCGATACTTGGCCCCGCGGCAATCAATCTCCAGGCTGTTCCATTTGCCCGCCGCATTGCCAACATGCTTTTGCGAAGGTGCCACCGCGTAGACGCTGCCTGTGTACTGATAAGCCTTGAGCTTGGCGTAAATCTCAGCCTGATCGTCCAGCACCTGGATCTCAACGCCCGCGTCTTTGCCGTGGTGATTTCCACTGGCTGGCACGTGGACGTAGATGCCCGAGTTTCCGCCGGGATCGAGCTTGTAATCCAGACGGAGGTTGAAGTCGCCATGCTGCTCTTTCGATCGCAGCCAAGACCCTTTCTTGCCGTTGCAGTGGATGCAATCATCTACCACGTCCCAACATTGTGCCTGAGGGTTGGTCTCTTCCCAGCCGGCCAATGTCTTGCCATCGAACAATGGCGCAAACCCGAGTTCGGTGACCTTAATGTTTCTGAAGGCAAACTGCCCCCCCAACGGAACTTCGCTTTGCAGGCCGATGTATCCGCTCGCAGCCTCCACGGCATCGCTGGTCCAGGCAGACTTACCGTTGATTTCAAGACTGGCCTTGGAACCCACGGCGGTGAGCTTGAAGTGGTTCCAATCACCTGCCTTGATGAGTCCATTGGTGGTGGCACCAGGGAGCCCCAATCCATAGCCTTCCTTGCCTTGCAGCAAGTTGATCTGGTAGCGCTTGGGCCACGGCCGATCGGTCGGGAGCTCGCTGCGAAAGTAGATGCCGGAGTCATACTCGCTGGGCTTGAGCGCCTTCCAATCAAGTTCCAACACAAAGTCTGCGTAAGGGTGCAGCGTATGGACGAAACCATCTCCTGCCTGGAGCAGCAGCGACTTATCTTCCAAGGCAATCTCACATCCGTTGGCCTTCCATTGATCGAGCGATGTCCCGTCGAACAGCACGGTGGTGACGCCCGATGGTTCGGCGGCCAGCAGTTCGGCACATGGTGCCAGGCTCATGCACGCGAGGACCGCGAGTCTTGCCACAGTCAGCATATCTGAATCCTCTTGGTACAAAATTGGCTGGGGCGTTCGGGGGATTGCTAAACGTCGGCGGGAGAATCTCCCAGGGCTCAACCATCTTCCCCGTTGCCCGCATGGATTGCAACTGTTTTTGAAGGATCCAGGCGTAAAACCGACCCATCTTGACGTTTGCAATTGGCCAGGTGAGGTATCTGCCAAGGAATGTAAGGGAGTTCACATACAAGATGGGGCAGATCGCGGTAGAATTGTCTCGACCAATCACTCGATTCGATCATCGCGCAGAGGTGCACTTTGTCAAGCGTTCGCGAAAAGTCTACTCAGGATCCAGAATCCAGCGTGTATCAACGGTACGCCGAGGCGGCCCAAGCGGTTGAGCCTGCTCTCTGCTGCCCCGTCGAGTATTCGAACAAGGAATTTCTTTCGATCATCCCTGAGGAGATCTTGGACAAAGACTACGGTTGTGGCGACCCTACCCCGTATGTTCGCCCTGGCGATACCGTCGTCGATTTGGGTTCTGGGGCAGGCAAGCTCTGCTACATCATTTCGCAATGCGTCGGCCGCCAAGGTCGCGTGATCGGTGTGGATTGCAACCGTGAGATGCTTGCCTTGAGTCGCAAGTACCGAGAAACCGTGGCCGAGAAACTCGGATTCGCGAACGTCGAGTTTCGTTATGGCCTGATCCAAGACCTGCAGCTGGACCTGGACCAACTGGCTGGAAAGTTGGCAGAGCAGCCGGTTAGCAACCCATCCGACTGGCTAGCGCTGCGATCAGTCGAAGAGCGCCTGCGCCGCGAAACGCCAATGATTGCCAGCGATAGTGTGGACTGCGTGGTCTCCAACTGCGTCCTGAACCTGGTCCGCCCACAAGACCGTCGGCAGTTGTTCAACGAAGTCTTTCGCGTCTTACGCAAAGGGGGACGGGCAGCGATTAGCGATATCGTGGCGGATGAAGACGTGCCGCAAGAGTTGCAACAAGACGGCACGCTTTGGTCTGGGTGTATCTCGGGAGCGTTTCGCGAAGACCGATTTTTGCAGGCGTTTGAAGAAGCAGGGTTCCACGGTATTCAGATCGCCAAGCGGCAAGCCGAGCCGTGGCAAACCGTGGCGGGGATCGAGTTTCGCTCAATCACTGTCGTTGCTTACAAGGGGAAGCAAGGCCCTTGTCTCGAACGCAATCAGGCCGTGGTCTACCGAGGACCGTTCAAGAAGATTGAAGATGACGATGGGCACACCTATTACCGGGGCGAGCGGATGGCGGTCTGCGACAAGACGTACCATTTGCTGCAAAGCCCTCCGTATGCTGGGATGTTCGAAACCATTGACCCGCGCGAACCTATCGCACTCGACGACGCCGAGTCCTTTGATTGTCGCCGATCTGCCCGACGCCACGCGCGAGAATCCAAAGGTCAGGATTACGACGCCACTACGGACTCGGCCACCGAGGGTTGCGGCACCGATGGGCCGTGTTGTTGAAACATGCTGCTCCAGACCTTCGAGAACTCTAATCACCCAACGGAAGAAAGCGATTCATGAAAACATTGACGCTGTTGAGTGAAGGAAGTTCGCTTGCCGACCCGGCTGGCCAACTCCGCGTTCTCAATTCGCCGCAGGATGACTTGCCAACCTTCGACCAGGCGTTAGCAGCGCATCGGTTGCCGCCGTTGCAGGCGTCTGGCATCGAGGTCCTGCAGATCAACGTAGGCAAGGTTTGCAATCAGACATGCCGGCATTGTCACGTAGATGCGGGGCCGGACCGTAAAGAGAGCATGAGCCGAGAGACGGCCCAGGAATGTTTGCGGGTGTTAGAACTTGCGGACATTCCCACACTCGACATCACCGGCGGTGCCCCGGAGATTAACCCTAACTTTCGCCGCTTGGTGGAAGAGGCTCGGCGTCTTGGACGGCGCGTGATTGATCGGTGCAATCTGACGATCCTGCGCGCTCCGCGTTTCGAAGACTTGCCGGAGTTCTTGGCCCAGCATCAGGTAGACATCGTGGCTTCGCTCCCCTGCTATCTCGAAGAGAACTGCGACAGCCAGCGCGGGGATGGCGTGTTTCAAAGTTCTATCGAAGCCTTGCAGCGGCTCAATGCCCTAGGGTACGCGCAACCTGGCTCCGACCGACAATTGACACTGGTCTACAACCCCATCGGCCCCTCACTTCCGCCGGCTCAGGCCAAATTGGAGGAAGACTATCGCCGCGAACTTCAGGCTCGGTACGGAGTGCAGTTCAATCAACTGTTCACGATTACCAACCTGCCGATCAGCCGGTTTTTGGACGATCTGTTAAAGACAGGTCAGTACGCCACGTACATGCAGAAGCTCGTCGAGGCCTTCAACCCCGTAGCAGCGTCCGGCGTGATGTGCCGCACCATGTTGTCCGTTGACTGGCAAGGGCAGCTCTTCGATTGCGACTTCAATCAGATGCTCGAGTTGGCGCTAGCTCCGCAATTCCCACAGAACATAAAGGCATTGGATCAACAGGCCCTCGCGCAACTTGCATCACGCCGCATCATCACCGGACGGCACTGCTTCGGCTGCACCGCAGGAGCGGGCTCTAGTTGCCAAGGAAGTTTGGTGTAGCCCAACATCCGCGTCAGCGGGTGCTGGTCAGTGACTCACTCAGGTAGGGATCACCGCCTGAGATGGAATTGCCTGCGGCACCGAGTGCATTGATCATGGCGTGCGAGTCGCCACGGATGGTGCGAGCCAGACGGAAACCGGCTCCCGCTCCCACCAGGCCTAAGACGGCCAGGACGGCGAATACGGCCATCACGTCATGTTGGCGGCGACTCGCATCCACCAACTCTTCCGAGACGGCCACATTCGCAGGCGTCTCCGGAGGAATCACGGGGGTCAACAGTTCGATCGAAACCAGCGCCAGTACCGCTAAGAACGGAACCGCTACCGAAAGCCAAAAGAACAGGCCCACCCGCTGGTCCAAGCGGCGGAGCTCGGCGACATCAAGCTTGTGTTCAATCTCCAGCGGTACCAACTGAGGGTACAGCACGCTCACGTCGACGTAGGTGACCAGGAAGAACGTCAGCGCGGCGGCAATGCCTCCGCATAAGATCTGCGAAGCCATGAAGTGTCCCATCAGGTCGATCGTGAACGCGCCTTGGCTGGCGGCATCAATCCAGACCGGGAACATCACGCCTGAAGCAATCCACAGCGCGAAACAGAGTGCCGCTGAGATCCCTCCCATTCGCAAAACCCTAGGGCATAACACTGGCCACGTCTCGCCACCGGGCGGGCTTCCTCGCGCTGCCAAACGTGCGGCGGAGACCATCGGCCAGGCAACCCATAGCAACACCCCAATCCCGACTGAGTAACAAATCAAGTTGACCGTGGCCAACTGCACCCCTTTGAAGATCATTTGTACCGCCACCGGCATGTGCTTCAAGATCCGCTCCCAGTTGTAGAAAATGTTGAGTGCACTCATGCTCACGTTGGGAATCAAACCGGCCATGATGAGCATGATGAGCGGCCAACCCAACGCCTTGCGCCGCCAACTGGTCTTGGCAGGTCGCATCAGTTGATGAGCCCGGGGTTGCAGGCAGAGCGTCAATCGCCGTGCCATCTCACCGGCTGTCGCGATCCGATCCTCAGGCTTCGCCGCCAGGCACTCGAGCAGCAGTTCTTCCAAACCTGGTGGGCAGTCGAGCGGCAACAAGGCGCGGGACTGGTCGGGGACCCCTAACTCTCGCCGCGCCAGCATGTCTTCGATCGTGGCTTCCCAACCATCTGGCAAGAAGACATCGTTGAACGGCCGCCGGCCAATCAACAACTCCCAAAGCACCACGGCCAGCGAGTAGACATCGATTCGCTGATCCAACTCCTCAGGACTCTTCGGAAGCCCAGGGTGGTAGGCCTCGAGTTGTTCTGGCGACATATACGCGACGCTGCCGCCGAAGAATGCAGTAGGCGAAGCCCCTTCTACCTGAGAGCTGAAACTGATGTTGAAGTCGGCCAGCTTGGGACTGCCTTCGCCAGTGAGCAGCACGTTGGCCGGCTTGATGTCACGATGCAACACGCCCAGCCGGTGCGCGTACTCCAAGGCCTCTGCCAAGCGCACGCCGATCCAGCAAACGACTTCCGCCCAAGTCGCTTGCTGCAGTCGATTGCGCAAAGAAGACTCGGCGGGGGGAGACTCACCACGCCGTTCGAGCGCGGCGCTCACGGCTTGGAACAGCGGTTTGGCTCCGGCATCGGGGCCCATTTCTCGAACCCCTTCGACCACACCCTCCAACGTTCCTCCGGTCACGTACTGCATGTACAGCAGGCGAAGATCGCGGTCCGGTAGCTCGCGCTGGTCGAACACCCGCACAATATTCGGATGGTCTAGTTGAGCCAGCGTTTGGGGTTCGGTGCTGCTATCGGTGGAAACCTTCAAGGCCACCAATCGCTGCATCGAACGCTGCCGGGCCAGGTAAACCGTGGCGAATGCTCCTGATCCCAGTTCGTTCAACAGATCAAAGTCGTCAATCTTCCCCCCAACCTCAATCGGCTCGGGGGGAGGACCATCTGCCACTTGAGTTGCATCGGTCCGCCTGGCAACCGCACGCAAGCTGGTGGAATAGAGGGCCGTGCTTCTGCCGGGCTGTTGCAAGCCGAGCAGCCCTTCCAATTCGGCGACTTGCGACGGGAAACGATCGAAGTACGCGGCGGAAACCACCATCTCACCCGCCTGGCGACGGACGTGGTACTCTTCGTAGATCAGGTCAACTGGCAACTTTCCCGACTTTCCACGAAGCTCGGGAAACTCGTCGGCGTACGTTTCTAAGAACTGCCCACACCCCAGGGCCCAACGGTATTCGAGATCTACCTTGACCAGTTCGACCAGCACGAGTTTACGCAGGGCCGGTGGTGCCGGAGGCAAGAAGCTGCCGAGCGCAGGACACGGATCCTTTTCCCAGGCACCGATGAACGCCTCGAGTCGCTCGGACAACTCATGCCATGCGTCGTCCGCCTGCTCCATCGAGAGCTCAAGGCCATCGGAGAATTTATCTGATTCGGTCCGGCTCAACGATGGCTTCCCCTAGTTCCATGAATGAGGTGCATGGAATTCAGTGATCGCACAAGGACCGCGGCACCTTGCCGGTGGCACCTGGCGTGAGACTGGCCTGTCTTGAATTCCCTGTTTCTACCAGATTCCGGCAGCCGACCTGGGACACCAGTTGCGAATTCTTGAGAATTCTATGGCCGCGAATCAACCCGACGGTGTCGTTGGGCGAACGCAAAGAGGGTGCGAAATGGCTGCAAGTCCGTTGGAATTTCGGAAGGAGTGGGATGCGCGACCCGTTCTAAAAACGGATGTCGCGAGGCAACCATTTTGAGAAGTGTTGTTGATTGGCAAGCAAAAAAAAGACACCTACCTCGGCACATCCGTGCACCTTGGTATGAGATAGGCGGTGCGAACGCATCCCTGTGGTTTTGGGAAGCGTCGCTGTTCGCAACCAGAACGCATCGTGCGGACTGATCCGTTAGGCCCCTGACACAACCGGTGGCCGTGGGTTGTTGCCAAATTCCTAAGTATGGTTCTTAGCCACAGCGAACGTGACGGACGGGTCGATAACTCCTTTGATTCGATATTTGCCTGCTCACGAAGTCTGCGGACCAGGGGGTTGAGAGCTTTGACCCATCGCCCCTTCGGCAAGCGTGTCGTACTGGGCTGACTTTTCCTCGCGATATCGATTCCAGCGCTCAAGGTCCCACAATTCCATGTGGTCAAAGACCCCCAGCAGCATGGCTTCCTTCTTCAATCCTGCATGCTCCGCCAATTCGGGAGGAATTCGAATCCGTCCCTGCCGGTCAATCTCGGCTGCTTGAGCCAGTCCATAAAACAGCCTGGCATAGGCTCGCACGTCGTTCTGTTGGGGAGGGCTGTTGGCCAGCCTTGTCGCCAATTTCTTGAATTCCTCTTCCGTGAAAATCGAAACGGATTGATCCGTCCCAGGTGCCAAATACAGCACGGCCGAATCTGGCAATTGAAGCACCTGTCGGAGCTGCTTGGGGATGGCAACCCGTTGCTTCTCATCGAGTGATCGAGCGTAATTGCCCGTTAGCAACATGGTTCACCATTTCTCCCCACGCGTCCCCACTGAGGCCCAAAGATAACGATGCGGACGGGGGCGTCAACTGTTGTTTCCCCCGGGGAACGAATTGCGTCCGCTGGCATTTCCCTAGTGCTGCACCAGCAATGCAGTTACGCAATTTGAAGATGACGGAAGTTGATCTCAGAAATCCGCTGGAGCCGCGAAAATACTCATTCTCAGCCGGCACAGCTGCGCTACCGGATTGACGCAAGGCGTTTTAGACAGGAAGGTTGCGATAAATCGAGAAGTTCGATTGGCAACCCAAGAGCTCAAGAGCGGTCAAAGCGTGACCAGGGAACCGCCGGAGTTAAACGTCCCCGTCCAGACCGTCGTCTCCATCATGCGGACCGCGGCAGTGGCGCAATTCCTCAGGTGTGAGGGCGTCATCCAGCGTGGAGATCTTGAGCTCCAGCACACGGCGGGTCAGCGTGGCAATGCGACGGACCCCGAGTTTGCCCATGGCGTTGGACTTGTGGTTTCCAACGGTTTTCTCGGCGCGTCCCATGATGGCAGCGATCTGCCGAACGCTACACCCCAGAGATACCAATCGAATGACTTCCCGTTCGCGCTTAGAAAGAGCGCGCTGCCCATCGTTCATCGTCACAATGATTGTCCAGATAACCTGCCTTAGTGAGCCCCCGCGTTTCATACCGAGTAGTATGGAGCGCGCCGGTGACAACTGTGTGGCACCGCACTTGCAAGATTCTACTCGAATGTCGATTTTTTTGAATGGCCTCTGGAACTTCCCGTTCGACGCAGTCCCGAGCAACTGGAAGATACGTGAAGGGCTTGGCACCGGTTAGCCCCTTGTCGCGCGAGATGGTGGTGCCGATACTCGGTGAGTGCCAGAACTCAAAGAATCCTTCGCGGTACGCCTGGTGCTGCGTCAACGCTTAAATTTGGGGTTGGGTGCCATGGCCTCGCTCGCGTGGCCATGCTGAAGTGGAGTCAGAATCACCACTTGCACCCAAAAACTTTTCCGCGACAAAGCACCAGGCAGCCTCCGACGAGCGTCTCGATACCCAGCAGCATCCCCAGAAACCGAACGTTTTGATGCCCCACATCGGCCTGTTCATTCCTTGCTACATCGATCAATTCTATCCGCAAGTCGGCATGGCAACGGTCGAGCTGTTAGAACGCTACGGCTGCGAGGTGGAGTTTCCCACAGGGCAAACCTGTTGCGGCCAGCCCATGGCCAACACAGGCTGCGTCAACGAGGCCCGCCCGTTGGCCGAGCAATTCTTGCAGTTGTTTGGCGACTACGAGTACGTGGTCTGCCCCTCCGGCAGTTGCGCGGCGATGGTTCGCCACCACTACGAAGAATATTTTCACGGCAACGCCCAGTACGAGCGTTTGCGCGGCCGGGTGTTCGAACTCACCGAGTTTTTGGTAGACGTGCTCAAGGTGGACAAGGTTGAAGGGCATTTCCCTTATCGGGTCGGTCTGCACCAAAGCTGCCATGGACTGCGAGAACTGCGCCTGGCAAGTTCGAGCGAAGTGGTCGGTCCTGCATTCAATAAAGCCAGGGGGCTGTTGGAAGGCTTGACCGGGATCGAACTGGTTACGTTGACCCGACCGGACGAATGCTGCGGCTTCGGTGGCACCTTTGCCGTGAATGAAGAAGCGGTCTCCTGTATGATGGGGCTGGATCGGCTGCATGATCACACCCAAGCACGCACGCAAGTGTTGACTGCCAACGACATGTCCTGCCTGATGCATCTCGAAGGTTTGGCGGTACGCAAGAAGCTGCCAATTCGCGTCATGCACATCGCCGAGATCCTTATCGGGCGGCAACCGTCGGAGATTTCCCCTTCGCAATGAACCGTCCGCATCATCCCCCTTCGCATCCGACTGCCGCTCAAGCCTTTGCCAAGAACGACGAACGCGCGCATTGGCACGATCAGGCGTTGTGGTTCGTGCGGGTCAAACGGGACCGCATGGCACAATCTTTGCCAGAGTGGGAAACGCTCAGGGCGAAGGCCGCGGCGATCAAAGCCCATTCGGTTTCGCACCTGGCGGACTATTTGGAACAGTTTGAACGCGAAGCCACCCGGCGCGGAGCCGTGGTGCATTGGGCTGCCAACGCCGCTGAACACAATGAGATTGTCCTCAGCATCCTCCAGCGGCATGGGGTCACCAAGGTGGCCAAGAGCAAGTCCATGCTCACCGAAGAGTGCCATCTCAACCCATTCCTGGAGCGGCACGAGATCGAAGTGGTGGATACGGACCTGGGGGAGTGGATTGTCCAACTCCGGGGCGAGTCCCCCAGCCATATTGTGCTGCCAGCCATCCATATCAAGAAGGAAGAAGTTGGCGAACTCTTCCATGACAAACTCGGCACCGACGCTGGAGCCACCGATCCCAAATACCTGGCCGAGGCCGCACGGCAGCGCCTTCGCCAGGTCTTTCTCGAAAGCCACGCTGGCATTACCGGCGTCAACTTCGCCATTGCCGAGACCGGCGGCATTGTGGTGTGTACCAACGAAGGCAATGCCGATCTCGGGGTCTCTCTCCCCAAGCTGCACATCGCTTGTATGGGCATCGAGAAGCTGATCCCCAGAGCACAGGACCTGGGGGTCTTCCTCAGATTGCTAGCCCGCTCGGCCACCGGACAGCCCATCACCAGCTACAGTGCGCACTTTCATGGACCTGCCCCAGACGGCGAACTGCACATTGTGCTGTTGGATAATGGGCGCAGCGAGATTCTCGGGCGGGACGATTTCCGCCGCTCGCTGCACTGCATCCGCTGCGGTGCCTGTATGAATACCTGCCCTGTGTATCGACGCAGCGGAGGGCATAGCTACGGAGCCACGGTACCGGGCCCGATTGGGTCGATCCTGAATCCCGTACGAGACCCCGAGGCGTACGCTTCGCTGCCGTTTGCTTGCAGCCTGTGTGCGTCGTGTACGGACGTTTGTCCGGTCAAGATCAACCTGCACGAACAGTTGCTCATTGGTCGCCGGGAGGTTGCCGCGCGGGGGCATCTGGCAAAGACCAAAGTCTGGAGCATGAAGGCCGCGTCCTTCGTTTTCCGCCGTCCTTGGTTGTACGCCGCCGCCGGCAAAGTGGGCCGCACGGCGTTGCGGTGGCTTCCACGACTGCTGATCTATGGACCGTGGAACGCCTGGGGCAAACAGCGGGAGTTGCCCAAGCCGCCGAGTCGCAGTTTCCGCGAAGAATTTCGCAGGCGAAAATCATGAGTTCCAAAACTGACATGCTGGCCCGAATTCGCCAACACACGCTCGAGCCCACGGCGCTACCGGACTTGGACGAAGCCTGGATCACCTACGAAGACCCGCTCCGGCACTTTTGCCAGGTGTTGGAGTCCGTCGGCGGCCGGGTCCTGCAGGCGAGCGATCCGGCCGAGGCACAATCGCTGATTCAACAACTTCCACCTTGCGAACAAGCTCGGAAAATCGTTTCCACAGTATCCGGTATTGAAGTCGGAAGTGTTGAAACAGGCAGCCTGGCAACAAGCAACGCCGCAACAAGCAACATCGAGCTTTCCCAAGTCGAAGACCCCCACCAACTGGCCGATATTGACCTGGCCATCCTGCCGGCCGAGTTTGCCGTGGCCGAGAACGGAGCGGTGTGGGTCACTGACCAACATCTGCGGCATCGGGTCATTTACTTCATTGCCCAACATCTGGTCTTGGTGCTTCCGGCCAGCCAGGTCGTGCAGAATATGCACGAGGCGTACCAGCGCCTGGAGTTCAACAAGGCCGGTTATGGGCTGTTCATTTCCGGCCCTTCGAAGACGGCCGACATAGAACAATCACTGGTCATCGGAGCTCACGGCCCGCGCTCGCTGACGGTGGTGCTGCTGGGATAGTTCGTCGGAGAGGTGCGACGTTGCATCAGTTTCGGGTGCACCTGACTCGAGCATGCCCACGCAAGCGAGGGCATGGTACCCATCTCATCCTGCCATGAATTGACTTTGACGACGCACGAATCAGGTATTCCAACATGATTTTCAACCTGGGATTATCGGGTGCCGACCTGGCCGTGCTCTTGTTGTACTTCGTGCTCATTACCGCCTTAGGGTTGTGGGCAAGCCGGCATGTCACGGGGCTCTCGAACTTTATCATGCCGCGCCGATTCGGCAAGCTGATGATGCTGATGCACGGCTTCGGCACGGCGACGCATAGCGATCAAGCCGTGTCGGTAGCCTCCAAAACGTTCACCAGCGGGCTATCCGGTATCTGGTACCAATGGATGTGGCTGTTCGCCACCCCGTTCTTCTGGTGGATTGCCCCAATGATGCGGCGGTTCAGGGCACTCACGACCGCCGACGTCTTCGAGGCTCGTTACGATCGCTCGGTCGCCGTGCTGTTCAGCCTGTTGGGATTGCTCAAGTTCATGGTGAACATCGGGACCATGCTCCTGGGGGCCGGGGCGGTGATCGAAGCTTGCACAGGCGGCGCGTTCGATAGCCGTTGGGCCATTGCCACCATGACGTTTCTGTTCCTGATCTATGGCGTCGCTGGCGGCCTGGGAGCAGCGATTGTCACCGACTTCGTTCAAGGTGTGCTGACCATCTTCTTCTCATTCATGCTCCTCCCGTTGGTACTCAACGCCGTGGGCGGATTCGCGAAGCTGCAAGAAACACTGCCAGAGGTGACCGGCCGTAGCGACATGTTCTCCCTGGTCGCTCCCGGCAACATCGGCGTGTTTTATATTGCCATGATTGCGCTCAACGCGCTGATTGGTGTGGTGGTTCAACCTCAGAACATGGGAACCTGCGCCGCAGGAAAAACCGAGGTGGAAGGTGCCGTCGGCTTTATGGGGGGAATGTTCGTCAAACGCATTTGCACGGTGGCGTGGTGCCTGACAGGACTGGCCGCTGTGGCGTACTACCCAAACTTAGAAGAACCAGACCTGGTCTACGGGCGGATCGCGCGTGACTTTCTACCGCTGGTGGCACCCGGCATGTTGGGACTGTTCATCGCATCGTTGCTGGCAACGGTGATGGGAAGCTGCGATTCATTCATGATCGCGGCCAGTGGGCTGTTTGCGGAGAATCTCTACAAGCCAGTGGTTCGTAACAAGTCCGAAGCCCACTACTTGGCGGTCGCCCGAATCTCCGCGTTGTTTGTGGTCGCCGGCGGCGTCGCGTTTGCATTTTGGGCAGAGAACGTGATCCGCGGACTGGAAGTTCTCTGGAAAGTCAGCGCCATGATGGGCATGGCCTTCTGGTTGGGACTCTTTTGGCGCAGGGCAACGGTTGCTGGTGCCTGGGCCGCCACACTAGGTGCCGTGGCGGTTTGGGGATTGGTCGAACAACCAGCAATTTCCGCAAGATTGGCCGAGTTCGATTGGGCACACACCTACCAGTTTGTGGTCCAAGACAAAGACGGCACCTGGGTGGTCTACTTGCCCTGGCAGATGGTCTCTTACCTGAGCGTCAGCCTGACGCTGGGGGTGGTGGTGAGTTGGCTCACCCCGATGGTTGACGTGGCGAAGCTCGATCGGTTTTATGCACTGCTCCGGACTCCCATTGGGCCGAATGAGGAGATCGAAACTCCCTGCACACTGCCACCAGAGACCCTTGTACCGCCACGCCGCGTCTTCATGCCGAATTCCAGCTTCGAGATCCCGATCCCCACCGCTTGGGCATTGTCCGGCTTCTTACTCGGATGGGTGTTGGTGGGGCTCATCATTGCCGCCGTCGCGGTGTTTGTCGCCCAGTGAGGCCGCAGCAGGGCGCTTCCGCCAAACTGGCCTCCAATGCCCGAGAGCAGTAAAAGTGTGGGCAGCACAAAGTAGGTCAACCGCAGGGCAGGCTCCGCTTTCTGCCGTTCCTGTCCGGCATACAACGAAGTCGAACTCGACATCACTCCCAAAGGAGGGCCGACTGGAGACTTTCCTACGGCTGGTTCTAACCAACAAAAACCGGGAGGCACAATGGACTTTATTGACTGGAAATCCAGCGTAGAACGACTGCTATCCCAACTTAAGGCAATTGATTTTGGCTACCCTCTCGGCGAAAACATGGTTCACCAAAACTGCCCCGGGAACATCTTTTGCCGACGAGAGTCGTTTGAATGCAAAGTCAATTGATGAGTTGCGGAGTTTCTACGAGGTATGCGACGGAGTGAGTTGGCCTGACGTTCAGGACGGATATTTTCTCAACCAGCGGGAGGACATTGGCCAAACGAAAGACGAGTATGATCCTGTACGAGTGAGTGGACCCACCGAATACGATATCACAGTCATCGGATCGAGCGGAAGCGGTACACTTTTCGCAATTGATGACGACGGCAATGTACTTTCGATTCCTTCTGGAAAAATCGAGCAGAACACATACTTCGATACGACTGGCAACATTCAAGTCGTCGCCAACGCATTCTCTGATTTCGCCGAAATACTTCTGGTAGATTTAGAAGTATTTGTGGAGGACAAACCTGAGCAACCGTAAGTAGTCAGTAGACTTCGTTGCTCGGGGGCTCCAGCTTTGTCCGCCGGACAGGAAAGGCGGGAGAGGAGAATTGCCGCATGCCGAAATTGTTCGGGGAATTGGCGAGGTACACGGTTGAGGGTTGCCCTGACCTGGCAATGTTGCGGGCTACAGCCGCGGTTGAATGTCCCTTCCTCACTCGGCCAACATGGTTCCCCGCATCTGCATCGGTTCCAGCAAGATCCAAATCCCGAGTACGAATACGGCCAGCATGAGCAGGGCCCAGGGGGCGAATGCCGCCAGGGCGTTTCGAGGTGTCGGGCAGTCGTGCTGGGCGGTGCGGTATCCGGCGAGCAGCGAACCGCATAAGCCGGCGTCGAGTAGCAAGATTTCGATTGGCAAGATCCAGTTGGCCGTGGCGGTGCAGCATCCGCAATAGAGTGGTAGTGCTGCACTCGGTCCGCCTGACCACTGCTGCGCGAACCGGCCGACAGCGGGAATGATGGTGTCATAGCTGGTGAATAGATGGAACCCAAAGTGGGCCGTCCACATCCCCAGCCCTAACGGGATCAGGCAAGGGACGAATCGCAGGGAGACGGTGGTCCAGTTGCCAAGACCGGCAAGTTTGGCACTTCCCCACGACACGGCAACGACAAGCCCGGCTGGAATCACGAGCATCCCCAACAGCGTACCAACGATGACAAACTCCGCACGGTGCGTCATCCCCAGCCAGGCCATGCTGCGCGATTCCCACGCGATGACCGGCCCAATCATCCAGGCGGCATTGACGAAGGCCGCGGCCACCAGAACCAACATCAGTACCACCACGTCAGGGCGGCCGGCTATCCGTCCGACGCCTGAGCGGTGGCGGTCGGCAATCAGTTGCTCGGTGCGACGGCTCGTCATGATGCCGAGATTGCCATGAGGGCAGGCATCGACACAGTCCATGCAAAATGTGCAGTCCAGATTGCCGGTCTTCCGCGGCAGAAACAGATTCAGTTCGCATCCGTGCTGCTTTTGATTTCCACGGAGGCAATCTTGGGTGCGGCAATCCGAACACCGGTGGAGGTCGCGAACCTGGACTTCTAAGGGAGACCACAGCGACTGTACGAAATTGAACTGCCCGATTGGACAGACGTATTTACAGAAACTCGCCCCCTGGAACAGCCCATCAACGACCGCGGCCGCCAAGAAATAGCCCACGATGATCCACGCGGTCCACCAAGGAGAATCCCACAGCGACCAGGCTTCGTACGCGACAAAGAACGACACCAACAGCACAATCGCCAGCCATTTCGAACGCAGCCGTCGCGGCCATTGCCAACCGACCGGCAGCCAACGCCTGGCAATCGTCCGTGGCACCAGGAAAGGGCAGGTCATGCAGAAGAAGTTGCCGGCAACCAACAGCGTCAGCACCAGCAAGCCACGCCAATGCGTCCAAGGAAGAACGCCTGCCAGGTTCCAGGGGGTCATGGCAGGACCGAGCAAACCGTCTACCACAATTGCTCCGGCCAGCACCAGCAAGCAGCAGCGCAGGGTCCACCGGCATCGCCGACTTTTCAATACCCTGCCCAGCAGCGGCACTTGCAAGAGATCCCAACGGCGAATTTCGGCTGCAGGTTTCGGCTCCGGCGTCAGCACCGGCAGCATCCATCTGCCTTGTTCCAGCTTCGCCCCCTGTGCCACGGGTGCCGCTGTCGGCAAACGGGAAACTGTCGGAGCATGCCCCACCAGCGCAGCCTGGCGGAAGGAACTTGGGCGATTCATTTCACCAGTGATCAATTCCAGCACCACGAAGACCAGCGGAATCAGAAGGGCAATGGAGCCAGGCACCCACATCAAGGCACCCGCCATGGCCTGATCCACTAGTGGTGAGATTCCCCACAACCGTGGCACGTCGGCATAGTGGCGATAAAGAACGCGTTCTGAGAACGCCAGGATGCCCGAGAGCACGGTCCCTTGAATTCCGGCCAAAAACAGATAGGGAACCAGTTTCCAGCGGGCTGAAGTCCGCCTAGAGGGGTAAGGCTGGATCACCGGCCACCAGAAGAGGAGCGCAGCGGTGAGGAACATGGCGTGCTCGAGTTCGTGCCAGGTGCGGTTCTCCAGGGCCAGTTGGTACATGCCAGGGGAATGCCAGAACCAGAGCGTGCCGACCATCACCAGCCAGGCCACGGGAGGTTGGCAAAGCCAGTTGGCCAAGCCGCGCAGGGCCGGCCATTGCAACAGCGGCGTCACCCATCTGCGAACTCCCACCGGCATGCCGGCCACCATCGGCAGCATCGGAGCACTGAGCCAGATCAACGGGGCCGCCACAAACAGCAACAGCACATGCTGCACCATGTGGACCAGCAGCAGCAACGGGGCCAACGCATCCAGTGGCGACATCAACGCCACCGCGATCACTCCGATGGCACCAAGAAAATACGCCAACTGAATACTGGTGAAATGTTCGGCGGTGGCCCGGTTTGCAGGGCTGAGGTGCCGCTCGTCATCCGCAGGTGCCCGCCGCCTCCGCAGTCGCCACCATCCGGTGAGGTAGCAAAGGGTAGGGAGCGTGAGCGCGATCACCAGCCAAGGGGAGACTTCCCAAGCGGCGGCCCAAGTGCCGCGCGCGGAGAAGTTCATGACCCTGTGCCTGTCAAAGGCGTTGGCACCTGTGCCGGCGGCTGACCTTCGGGACGAAGGCGAACCAGGAACGCCACCAGTGCGTCTACTTCATCGCTCGACAATTGCTGTGCGTAGGCCGGCATGTTCCCCCCTCCCTGAACCACCTGGCGGTTCAAATCTGGCTGGTTCAGTCGGGCCCCGACGTCGGTAAGGTCCGGCCCTCGATGCCCTCCCACACCGTCCAGCGAGTGGCAATTGCGGCAGCTCTTGTATTGAAAGACAACCGCCCCTTTCAACTCGACAGGCGTCAGTTCCTGCACAATTTCTCGGGGCACAGGCTTGCCGCTCCAAGCATTGAGTTCTGGAGACCAAGGGGCGGTGTAGCCCAGGTAGCCTAAGATTCCGAACAGCGTGTAGGCCATGATCACGCACAGCACGGCCACAGGACGCTGCCGCGGACTTCGTTCCCCCCTGCCTGCCAGGATGGGGACGGCCAACAAGACGCCGAGTCCCACCACAGGCAAACCAAACAGCAGGAGGGTTTCCATGGCAGGAGGAGAGAGTGCCAGCAACGCAAACGCCGGCAAGAAGTACCAGTCAGGGCGGGGTTCGGCGTGTACCAGCGTTGGGTCTGGGGGTTCGCCGGGTCCCTTGGGCCCGACCACGATCGAAACCGTCAGCACCACCAAGACCAATAGGGCACAGGCGACCCCGTCTCGATACAGAGCATGGGGAAAGAATGGAATCCCGCGGCGGAGAAGCCCTTCGTATTTCTCATCGTACGTGTCCGGATCGACCGGAGCGCCGGATTCCGGCGGTTCGGAAACACCCTGCCGAACCACCAAATACAGGTGCACAACGAGCAATCCGATCAACGCCGCGGGGAGTACGAACACGTGAAGCGAGAAGAATCGAGACAGCGTGGCGCTGCCGATGAACTCACCTCCCATCAGCAGCTTGACCAGCGCGTTTCCAATCAGCGGGACTCTTCCCAGAGCCGAGACTCCCACGCCTACGCCCCAGTAAGAGTCAGAATCCCACCGGAGCACCTGGCCGGTGAACGCCAGCCCGAGCGTGACGACCAGCAGTCCCACGCCGACAAGCCAGGTGAGTTCGCGAGGGTATTTGAATGCCCCCATCAAGAACACCTGGGTCATGTGGACGGCCAGCATGATGATCATGCCGGTGGCGGACCAGTTGTGGACGGCCCGAATCAACCAGCCAAATTGCACCTGGTAGTTGAGATACAACAGGCTGTTATAGGCCTCGTCGGCGGCTGGGACATACACCATCGAGAGGCAAATGCCGGTGATGACCTGGACCACAAACAGCGTCATGGTCATGCTGCCGAACACGTACCACCACCCGGCAGGCCCTGCGAGTGCCGCAGGCACAGGGTGTTTGAGGACAGGCAGCAGTGTCTGGCCGAGCTGCAAACGATGTTCGAGCCAACGGCCAATGGTTCGCAGCGGTTGCATGGCAGTCCGTTTCGTACCGCGACAGTATTTCATAAGGATGAGACACACCTACGTCCGTGCCGAAACCATACCCAGGTGGTGCCTAAAGGTGAACGCGAGCATAGCAAAAAGCGGCCGTTCTGTCGGTAAACTTTTCGGAATGGTCAGCTGATTACGCTTTGCCCTGGCCCCTGAGACTTGGCGAGGGGTGATCTCGGCACAGGTAGTCACGCTCGGGCAAACACCTCTTGAGAGAACTCCCCAGTCGAACAGACAACACGCGTTCGCCCTGGAATCTAGCGTTGTTGGTCCACGGCTTGGGCTATGGTAAAGGTGCCGGCAGTTCGCCTTGTGCTGCGTCAACGCTTAAATTTCGGGTTGGGTGCCATGGCCTCGCTCGCGTGGCCATGCTGAAGTGGAGTCAGAATCGCCACTTGCATCCGAACATGCCCACGCAAGCGAGGGTATGGCACCCGAAAACTTCGCCGTGACAAAGCACGAGTCCCAGACAGAGCAGGACGAAGCGACGAATTTTCCACGGAGGGAGGTTCTAAGGATTGCGGCACCATGGTACATTGCGTGGAAAGACTTCGTTTTCTTGGCGGAGGTTGATGCTTGTGGCGTTCGAATTAAATCTGAATACCGAACAGGTAAGCACAGCCGGGATGATGAAACCCGTCTGTGTGGAACCTTCCACCTCGGTGCGTGATGTCCTGACACAGCTCAAGGACAACCGTCGATCGAGTGTTTTGGTAGTGCGTGAAAATCGTTTGCTGGGTATTTTCACGGAACGAGACGCTTTGCGTTTGGTGGCTCAAAACACCAGCCTGGACAGTCCGATCGAAAGCGTGATGGTTGCTGACCCGGTCACGTTGGCCGCGACGGACACGCTCGCGACGGCGATTCGGAAGATGTCCGATGGTGGATACCGTCGGCTTCCCATTGTTGATCAAGACCAGGTTCCGGTAGGGATCATCACGGTGACGGACATTGTTCATTACCTGGTGGATCATTTCCCCCAGACGGTGTACAACTTGCCGCCACAACCTGGTGTGATGGTGCAAGAGCGAGAAGGAGCTTGATCTGCAGTTTTTTGCACAGGACATTGCTTCGACAAGATTGCTTCGACAAGCGTTACCATGTGTCCTTTCCAAGAAACAAAAAAGCTGACAAAACGTAGGGGTTGGAAACAAAAGTTTGTCGACGATTCCCTGCAACGAACGAAACGGTTCGGCAAGACGGTGTACGATGAAACTAGGGCCGCAGTTGGCGAGTCGGACTCGTGGCGGTTCTTCAAACTTCCGAAAGAGTCATCTTTCGATCAGTTGCCAATAGGGCCTTCGCTTGCCAATAATGTACAGGCAATCCCACCGATACAGCGATCACCCCCTGCTGGTCCTTCCTCCCGCCCTCCCGTTAGAGAATCGCTTTAAGCTACGATGGCCTCCACTATGACTTCGAAGCCGGTTCACGATCTCGTCTCTGCAACAGTTCGATTCTGCGGCGACTCTGGCGACGGTATGCAGCTCGCCGGCACGCAGTTCACCAACACCTCGGCGTTGGTCGGAAACGATGTTGCGACGCTCCCCGACTTTCCCGCAGAAATTCGGGCTCCACGCGGAACACGCGCCGGAGTGAGTGGATTCCAGATCCAGTTCTCCTCAACGGAGATTTTTACGCCTGGAGATTCGGTCGACGCCCTGGTGGCGATGAATCCCGCGGCTCTGTCCGAAAATTTGGCGGACCTGGTGCCCAGCGGGATTCTGATCGTCAATAAGGATGCGTTTGACAAGAAAGATCTCGAGAAGGCTCAGTACAAAGCCAATCCCCTGGAAGACGATAGCCTGGCCGGCTACCAGTTGTTCCAGGTGGAAATGACTCGCTTGACCCGCCTGGCGGTCGAAGACTGCGGCCTGGGGGTCAAAGAGAGCGACCGCTGCCGCAACTTCTTTGCCATGGGCCTGGTCTTCTGGTTGTATGGACGTCCGCTGGACCCAACCCTCCGGTTCATCGAGGCCAAGTTTGGCAACAAGCCAGATGTCGCCGAGGCCAATCGCAAAGCACTCACCGCCGGATACAACTACGGCGAAACCACCGAAGCTCTGGCCAGCCAGTTTCGCGTCAGCAAAGCCAAACTGCCGCCAGGCCGCTATCGCAACGTGATGGGCAACACGGCCCTCGCCTGGGGGCTGATTGCCGCCTCGAAGCAAAGCGGATGCGAACTGTTTCTAGGCAGTTACCCGATCACCCCTGCCAGCGACATCCTGCACGAACTTTCCAAGCATAAACACTTCGGCGTGCGGACATTTCAGGCGGAAGACGAAATCGCCGCGGTGACGTCCGCCATTGGTGCCGCGTACGGGGGGGCCATGGGCATCACCACCTCCAGCGGACCAGGCATTGCGCTCAAGGGAGAAGCCATCGGTCTGGCCGTGATGACCGAACTTCCGCTGTTGATCATCAATGTCCAGCGTGGCGGGCCGAGTACGGGACTTCCCACCAAGACCGAGCAGTCCGACCTGTTGCAAGCCATGTTTGGCCGCAATGGTGAGTGTCCGCTGCCGATTATCGCCGCTTCGAGTCCAGCAGATTGTTTCGACGTGGCGCTCGAGGCATGGCGGATTGCCACGCAGTTCATGACGCCGGTCATGATCATGTCCGATGGCTACATCGCCAACGGATCCGAACCCTGGAGAGTTCCCGAAGCCGCGGATCTACCCAAGATTCACGTCGAGCATCCCAGCGCCAATGGCGCTGACTTCGAACCCTACGCACGCAACGAATACCTCTCGCGCCCTTGGGCCGTGCCTGGCACACCTGGCCTGATGCATCGGATTGGCGGACTGGAAAAAGCCGATATCACCGGCAACGTCAGCTACGATCCCCTCAACCATCAGCACATGACTGATACCCGAGCCCAAAAGGTGGCCAACGTGGCGTTGACCATCCCCCCCCAAACCGTTCAAGGGGAGGAAAGTGGTGATGTGCTGGTTGTCAGTTGGGGCGGACCTTATGGAGCCTGCTCGACCGCCGTCAGCCGACTGATTGCCCAAGGCAAGTCCGTGGCACATGCCCACCTGCGGTATCTCAACCCGTTCCCGTCGAACTTTGGGGATTTGCTTAAGTCTTACAAACAGGTTTTGGTTCCGGAATTGAACATGGGGCAACTGTCGTTGCTCATTCGTAATAGATACATGATCGACACGATTGGTTTGAACAAAGTGCAAGGCAAGCCCTTCACCGTGTCTGAAGTCATGGAAAAAATTGAAGAGGTGTTGGTCGCCGGATAATGGCCCATCTCCCCGAATCCTAATTTTTGAAAACGCACGCCTGAGCCATCCTTCTTCCATTGCTTTCTCTCTGATTGGATTGCCACAACGTCATGAGCACTGAAACTTCACTACCGGTTCTCAAACCGAATGACTTTGCCAGCGATCAAGAAGTACGCTGGTGTCCTGGCTGTGGCGATTACTCCATCTTGGCACAGATGAAGAAGGTGCTTCCATCGCTCGGCGTGCCTCGTGAGAAGACCGTGTTCGTCTCGGGCATTGGCTGCTCCAGCCGATTCCCGTATTACATGAACACCTATGGGGTGCACTCGATCCATGGTCGGGCTCCCGCCCTGGCCACCGGGCTCAAGTCTGCCCGGCCGGACCTGATGGTGTGGGTGATCACCGGTGATGGCGACGCGCTGAGCATCGGTGGCAACCATCTAATGCACGCGATCCGCCGCAATCTCGATGTCAATATCGTGCTCTTCAACAACCGGATCTACGGTTTGACCAAAGGGCAGTATTCGCCGACATCGCCGCAAGGCAAGATCACCAAGAGTACGCCCATGGGGGCCATCGATAACCCGCTGCACCCCCTTTCGATTGCCATCGGTTGCGAAGCCACGTTTGTTGCACGCAGCATCGACGTCAACATCAAGCACCTTGGGCAGACGCTCAAGCGAGCCGCCGAGCATCGTGGCACTGCGTTTGTAGAAGTCTACCAGAACTGCAACGTCTTCAATGACGGTGCCTTCAGCTACGCCACGGACCGTGACACCAAGGCAGACAACGTGGTGGAGATTGAGCATGGCAAGCCGCTCATCTTCGGCAAGAACCGAGACAAAGGGATCCGGCTCAACGGAATCGAACCGGAAGTGGTCGAATTGGGTAAAGGAATCACCGAGGACGACCTCCTGTTCCACGACGAAAAAGCTCCAGAACCCACCTTGGCCTACCTGCTCAGTCGGATGAGCCATCCGCATTTCCCCGAACCCATCGGGGTGTTCCGTGCCGTGGATCGGCCCAAGTACGATGAGATGCTCAATGACCAGGTCGAACAGGCTCGCGCCAAACGGGGAGACGGAGACCTGGACAAACTCTTCTGCTCAGGCGACACCTGGATCGTAGAATAAGGTAGCGTGGGATAGAATATCGTGCAGGCAACTGGGTGGGCCACGCACATTCGTGCAGTCGTTCAGCCCCCCAAGAGAATTAACGTCTAGCGATCAACGGCGGCGACGTTTGCGCGGAAGCGCAAACTGGGGTGCCTTCCTGCGACGCGTCTATTCGGAGACCGGCGAACATGAATTGTCCTCACTGTGGTTTTGAAAATATCGAAGGTGCGGACGTTTGCGAGGAATGCCAGCAGCCGATTGATTTCCTCAGCCAACCTGTTCCGAAGAGTCAAATCGAGCGAAGCTTGCTCAAGGACCGGATCCAGATCCTCCGCCCCAGCACGCCGGTTTCCGTGACTCCCGAGACGACCTGTAGCCAGGTCCTGACACTTTTGACCGAAAAGTCCTTAGGCTGCGTGTTGGTGGTCAAGGCTGACCAATTGGTCGGCATCTTTTCCGAACGGGACGCTCTGTTCCGTCTCAATACCACGGCCAGTGAGTTTGGAGATCGACCGATCTCGGAGTTCATGACCCCCAACCCAGAGACGCTCAAGGCGAGCGACAAGATCGCATTCGCCCTGCACAAGATGGACGTCGGAGGCTACCGCCACATTCCCTTGGTCGATGACACCGGCAAAGTGGATGGAATCATCTCCGTCCGTGACATCTTGGGCTACATCACCGATGACCTGCTGGCGGACGTCTCTTCGTAGTCTCGCAAAGCACTCGGCCACCGGCAGGTTCGCCATGTATGTCCCGCAGAGTCTCAAGGCAGATACCGCCGCTGGCGTGCTGGAAGTGGTTTGGGATGACGATCAGCTCGTTCGGTACTCACTCAAGTACCTCCGCGAGCAATGCAATTGCGCCGTCTGCGTGGACGAAATCACGGGACGACGACTGCTGGATCCAGAGACCATACCCTCGGATATTTCGATCCAGTCCATGCAGCATGTGGGGAGTTATGCCGTGCGAATTCAGTGGTCTGACGGCCACAACACCGGGCTCTACACCTGGCAACGTTTGCGGCAGTTAGATACCTAATGATTAGGACCTCGAAACCCGTTTGAGACCCCCAGACGTGATTTCTTGACTCCAAAGTCCCTTTCTCTGGCGGCAGAAGGTTCAGCGGCCCATGATCGGAAATCGAACCAGGCCGGTTGTGGCAGGCATGCACGGAGCCGTAGCCTCGGCACATCCGCTGGCGAGTCAGGCGGGGCTGGATGTCTTGCGGTCGGGCGGGAATGCCGTGGATGCTGCCGTGGCCATGGCGGCTGCGCTCAATGTCGTCGAACCCTACATGAGCGGTGTCGGCGGAGTGGGCCTGCTCTTGCTTCATTTGGCCGATGGAACCACGCATACGCTCAACTTCAGCGGCAACACGCCATCTGACGCAGCGCCTGAAAAATTCACTCCAGAAACGAGTGCCCTAGGTTCGCGGTCTTGCTTGATCCCCGGCAATGTTGCTGGTTGGTTCGAGGCCCTACGCTGCTATGGAACCCGACCGGCGACTGAACTGTTCGCCCCGGCGATTGGCTTCGCAGAAGCAGGCTTCCCCCTGCATCCCACCAATGTGCTGCTGATTGCACGAGCCAGACCGCGCTTGAACCCGGCAGGCCAGCAAGTCTTTGGATCTTTGACACCGCGCATTGGCGAGATCCTCCGGCAACCTGCCTTGGCCCGCACCCTCCAGGCGTTGGCCGACCAGGGACCGGACCTTTTCTATCAAGGCCAATTGGGACACAAGATTGCCGACCATGTGCAATCGCAGGGCGGTTTGCTCACGCGCCAGGACCTTGCCAACTATCGCCCTCAGTGGCAACAGCCGGTTTCCATCAACTACCGCACGTCGCAGATCAAGACCTGTCCGCCCAACTGCGAAGGTTTCCAGATCCTGCAAACGCTAAAGCTGCTCGAATCCACCGATCTGGCCTCGCTAGGGCATAACTCGGCTTCGTACATCCATCTGCTGAGCGAAGCGATGAAACTCGCCACGGCGGATCGAATCCAATGGTGCGGGGATCCCGATTTCCAACCTGTACCGCTGGACATGTTGCTCTCAGAACATTATGCGGCGAAGCGACGTGGCGAGATCAATCACCATACTGCGTCGCTGAGCGAAGGAGAGCGGTGGCGAGGAGCGCGCGGCTCAAACTTTGTAGCACCTGGCAAAGTCGATGGTTTGACCACGCATCTCACCGCCGTGGATGCAGACGGGAATGTGGCCAGCATCACGCAGTCGCTCGGTGACGGGTTTGGCTCCGGCGTGATGATTCCCGAGACCGGGATCATTCTCAACAATTTCGTCTTCTGGACGGAGACGGATCCCAGTTGTCCCACGCCCAACCTGATTGCCCCTGGCAAGCGTTGGGCGTGCTGCATGTCACCGGTTCAGGTGTTCGATGCCGAGGGGCGTTTTTGGTTCTCGATGGCTACGCCTGGCAGCTATGGCATCCTGCAAACGACGGTACAGATGCTGCTCAACGTGATTGAGTTTGGTGCCGACGTGCAACTTGCCCTGGATGCTCCTCGGTTTCGAGTTTACGAAGAAACCCGCATGCAAATTGAAGATCGGATTGCCGAAGCGACCCGTCAGGAACTGGTCGCCAGGGGGCACGCGCTCGAACCGCTGGGAGACTACTCCATGTTTGTCGGCGGTGGGCAATCTGTCATGGTTGACCCAGCGTCAGGAGCTCGCCTCGGTGCCGCGGACCCGCGCGCCGTGATGGTTACGCGGCTGGCGTACTAACACAACCACCATGTGGCGAGTGGGTCGAAGCCCAACAGGAGCGCGCCGGCACAACCCGATCCGGTTGGGAGACCGTGCCGGGTGGCAATCTCTTCGACGGCCAGCTTGGCATCCTTGAGACCTACGTTGCGCTGTTCGCGATACCACTTGATGGCAGCAATCTTGCCTGACTCCTGCATTCGGGCAATCACCTCCTGCTCCAACTCATCAACATTGCCCGACGCCTGCGGCGCTGTGGTCTCCACCAGTGACTCGGCGAACGCTTTCGATTCAGCCAGGCTCATCCCAGTCTCGCTGCGAATCAACGCAATCGCATCCAGCTTGCGTCCCGCGGCAAGAAGTTGCAGCACTTCGTCTTCCCAGCCATCGCTCATGTGTCGCCCTTTCTAACGAGGTAGGACCTCGAGCCAGTTTGAGCTACCGTTCACAGGCACGAACCCGCTCCCGTTGGTCGCTAGACTTGACTCAAATTGAACGAGTTCTCTCCGATATGAAATCTAACGAGGTAGGACCTCGAGCCAATTTGAGCTACCTCTGCGAATCTCTGCGGTGAGCTTTGCTGTTCCGGTTCGAACTCAAAGTTATTTTTCGCGCTGCCATGCCGGCGTTGGTGATCAGGAAGCCTCGTTTGGGCTGACCGCCGGTTGGGGTGGAGTGCCATCTGGCGAGGTGTCCGATTCTATGTCGGCAGACTGTCGGCCGGAGTTGAGATAACTCACCACCGCCAAGATTAGCAGCAACACGGCCCCGGCAAGATTCACCCAGACGCCGATTCGCTCTCCGTTCCACTCTACTCTGGGAGAAAGGAGCAAGGCTGCCGAGATCAGCAGCAGCCCTCGCTCTAGCCAGTTCACTTTGCTGAACAAAAACCCGGCGATCCCGGCAGCCAGGGCGATGATCCCTAGCACGGCGGCCCCTAAGGCCACAGCGAGCGCAGGTGCCTGGGCTCCGAGATTGGCCGCGGTGATCATTTCCCAAATCGTTTTGGTTTCGCCGTTGACCTCAGTCTCTACCCCGTACATCAGCAGCAGGTGTGGTCGGTAGATAAACATGAACGGCAGCGTGAAGCCGACCAACGAGAAGCGAAACGCAGCAAACGAGGTTTGCATGATTGGGGCTTCGGCAATCGACGCGCTCGCGTATCCGGCCAATGCTACCGGGGGTGTCACCATGGACATCATGCCGAAGTAGAAGATGAACAGATGCGCGGCTAGCAGCGGCACGCCCAATTCTTGCAGCAACGAACCCATCAGCGTGGCCATCAACAGGTAGCAAACCACCGACGGCACACCCATGCCGAGGATCAGCGAGCAGACCATGATGCCGGTGAGTGCCAGGAAGAGATTGCTTTCGACGACCCCTTTGATCACCGCACCAAAATCATTGGCAATGCCTGTCTGCTGCACAATTCCAATGATGACGCCGACGCAGGCGCTGGCGGCCACCAGCGAGATACCGTTCTTGGCTGATTTGACGAATGCCTTGGACATTTCAGGCCGCCAGGCAGGATGAATTAGACCGAAGACCAACAGGCCGAACATGGCGACAATGGCCGAACTCAAGACCGAGGCCACCATTAGGTTCAGGGTCAGTTGCTCCGTCCCCGGATGGAACCACGAGGTGGCCATGAAACGCGCGGACCAAGCTGGCATGGAACTGGCAAAGAAAACGGTGGTTTGATGCAGCAAGAGCACCGCGAAGAAACTACCGAGCGCCATCAACCGGGCCGGGCGGCTGATATCAAGCTGCCGCCTGAGCGTGGCGAAGACCAGGATAACAGCCAGCGCTCCGGTGACTGATTTGAATGCCGAGAACCCAAGAATCAGCAGGGCGATCAAGGTGCCAAGCGCCCCGAAGAAGACCATGCCTTCGAACTTGGGGAGCTTCTTCGTCATCGGTTCTTGCTTCGCCAGCCCTGCGCCCAGTCTGCGTGAGTAGAGATAGACAATGGCCAGGATCGAGAAGTAGTAGAGAACCGCCGGCAGGATAGCGGCCTGCATGATGGCCAGAAAGCCCCCCTTGGGCTGGACCAACTCAAGCATCATATACGCCCCGGCACCCATCACCGGGGGGACCAACGCCCCGCCCGTTGCCGCGGCGGCGGTGATTCCACCAGCCACATGGTTGGGAAATCGGGCGCTGCGCATCATCGGAATGGTGAACGTGCCGGTGGTTACGGCATTCGCTACCGCGCTGCCCGAGAGCGACCCCATCAACCCGCTGGCCAAGACCGAGACCATGGCCGGACCGCCGCGGACCCGGCCAAACGCCTTGGTGGCAAAGTCAATGATGAACTGCGTCGCCCCAGACATTTCTAGAAAAGCACCAAACACGACGAACAGAAAGACATAGACGAACATGACCGTGGCCGCCTGACCAAACACTCCCAGCGACTGCAAGAACGTCGTGGCCACGATGTCCTTGAGGTTTTGTCCGCCGTGCGAGAGCATCCAGTCCGGCAGAATCGGCCAGTTGAATTCGTAACTGGCATAGCAGTACCAGGAGTGGAAGACAAAGAAGGCCGCCAGGATTGGCACAATCCAACCGATGCTTCGTCGCGTCGCTTCGAACACCACCGCCAGCCCAATCAGGCCCATGGCAAAATCAGTGGTGGTTTCGGCACCCGCCCGATTTCCTAACGACAGGCCATCAGCCCAAAAGCGTTTGGTGGCTGGTTCGGTCTGCACAACCACGTAGGCGCAGCACATCGCGGACAAGGCGGCGAGCAGTAGATCACTGGCTTGGGCCCAAGTAGCATCTTTCCAGCGAGGGTGGATCGGGTAGACCAAATAGCACATCACCAGGCCAACGCCGACAAACACCGCCAACGCCGACTGAGGCTGTAGCAGGTTGTAATTGACCTCGAACAACGTGTAGAGGCAGAGGAAGATCCCCAACCCTTTGACCAGGTGCTTTTTGAAATCGAACACCGAACAGGGCTCCCCGCATTGCGGACGATTAGATGAAATGGGGTATAGGTTTCAGGTGGGACGAATTAGGGAGTGCGTAGGGAAGGCCGTCGAGGCACGTGGCTGGGAGGTTCGGTTGGGTGCCACTGGCAACTGGCTGCCAGTGATTTATCCGCTGCCGAGAGATCAAGTGATTGACCAACCCCGACGATTCGTCGGCCGCAATGACACTGGCAACAAGTTGCCAGTGCCACCCGATCTCTTGGCAGTTGAACTATTCGCTCTTTGCTTCCACAGCAGGAGCGCCTGCGGCACTCCCAGTTTCTGGCCAGACTTTGATCTCTTTGTAATAGCGAACGGCGCCAGCATGATACTCCGTGCCGGTATTGCGGGCTACGTTTTTCTCATTGAGCGCCTTTCCGGCAGGATGTTTCTGAGCAATCTCCGCGCGGTTCTCCCAAATGGCTTTGGTCAACTCGTAAATCAACTCTTCACTTTGATCGGCCGATGTAATCAGGTGCATTGAACCGACGTTCAAGCCTTGAAAATCATTGTCCAAACCCTTGTATACACCGGCTGGAATCGTCGCATCATGGAAGAATGGGAATTTCTCAATCAGCCTTTGCCGGGCGTCCTCATCAAACGGGATATAGAAGACGTCAAAGGTGCTCGCCGCTTGGGTGATCGAAGCGGTCGGAACCGCACCACCCAAGAAGGCCGCATCGGCCGATTGGTCGCCGAGCATGTCCACGGCTCCACTCTGCGTGGCGTTCAACTGCGTGAACTCATCCCACTGGACGCCATGTTCTTCGACCAGCGGTTTGACGAACATCTCGAAGCCGGCCCCGGCAGGTCCGACAATTACCCGCTTCCCTTTCAGATCCGCGATGCTCCGAATCCCGGAGTCAGAACGTGTGACGAACAGGGCCACGTTGGGTGCCATGGTGGCAACGGCCCGCATGTCGTAGGGCTTTTCCCAAGATTCTTCACCTCGAACGGCAAAGTACGTGATGGCGGCGTTGGAGAGGGCCAGTTCCAGTTTTCCCTGCTGCAAACGGCGAATGTTCTCCTGAGATCCTTTGGTCCCTTTGGCCTGGACCTTCCAGTCAATGACCTCACTCTTGTGATCGTTCAGCACTTCGGCAATGGCCCCGCCTACCACCGGGAAGGCTCCACCCACCGGGGCAGTTCCCAGTGAGACATTGACTCTTCGCCCGCTGGCGGCCGTGCCGGTGCCGTTCTCACCGCGGGTACAACTGGTCAACGTGATCAGACAGATTCCACACCAAGCCAACAGGCTGCGGGTAGGTAGAATGCGAGCCTGGCAGATTCGTCTAAGTGACGGCATCGTCAGCAGTTCCTTTCTGGAAACTGCACGGAGGGTGCACATGGACACCCGTTGGGTAGATCAATCCCCCGATTCGTGCAGCGCATAGGTAGGTAGACAGACACAGATCCATAGCGCATGGTAACGCAAGAACTGCCGGTACGCCAGTATTCCCAGGCGTCCAAAAAAGAACCCAATGGTACAAGGAACCTCGACAACCGCTTGCTACGCAGTGTCGCACGGTTTCCGGTGGCAGCCACTTGCAGCCACTTCGATTTACTTGCCGCCTATTCCACAGCGGTCTATACTCAGGGTTGGCTAAAGTCCTATGATTTTTTGAAGTTGGCCGCCCGGCTTGATGGCAACGTCAAGCGAGGCAATTTGAACGGAACTCCCCACCAAGGCCCTACCTGAACTCCAAGCGGAGTCACTCCAGGGAAACAGGCAAGCTTTGGTATTTCTTTTCGATCGAGGAGAGGCATCCATGCCCCAGGTGTTGCGGTCGCGCGGTTCGGTAATTCCCCAGTCCTGGGTGTGGTTTGCGTTGTTGGGCCTGTTGGCAGGATCTCTGCCCACGCAGGCTGCCGAGAAAGCCCCCTCCACCGAAGCCAACCCCGCCGGTATCGAGAAGCCTGACGAACACCTCGAATACTACGAGCTGTACAAGGTCCTGGCGGACACGCTGGACCACGTCGAGCGGGACTATGTCAAAGACATTGATCGTCGCGAGCTGATCGAAGCCGCTATAGAAGGGGTTATCAAGAAGCTGGATCCCTACTCCAACTACATCCCCCCCAGCAAGTTGAGCCAATTCAAAACCAGCGTCGAGAGCGAGTTCGGCGGAATCGGCATTCAAATCACCATGGAAGGGGGCCAACTCAAAGTACTTAGCCCCTTGGTCGGTACCCCAGCCTACAAGGCCGGCATTCTTTCTGGAGACAAGATCGTCGAGATCGAGGGGAAGAGCACGAAAGGCATCTCCATGGAAGATGCCGTGAAGAAGCTCAAAGGCAAGGTCGGCACCAAGGTCAACGTGACCGTCATTCACCCCGGTTCCGACAAGAAGGAGAAAGTGGATATTGACCGTGAGGTCATCCAGTTGGATACGGTCTTGGGTGACCACCGTGGCGAAAAGGACCAATGGGACTTCATGCTGGATCCCAAGCAAAAGATCGGTTACATCCGCATCTCTGCCTTCAGTCGCCGGACGCCCGATGAACTCAAGCACGCCGTCGAGTCGCTCAAAAAGGCAGGCATGAAGGGACTCATCATCGACCTCCGTTTCAACCCAGGTGGGTTGCTATCGGCCGCCATCACAATGTGCGACATGTTCATTTCCGAAGGAGCCATTGTCAGCACCGAGGGACGCAACAGCCCCAAGCGAAGTTGGGAAGCCACCGCTCCTGGCACCTACGAAGGTTTCGGCTTGGCCATTCTTGTCAATCGCTACAGTGCCAGCGCCCAGCGAGATCTTTTCGGCCTGCCTGCAAGATCACAAACGGGCCGTCGTGATTGGCGAACGAACTTGGGGTAAGAGTGTGCAAAACGTCATCGAACTCGAAGGGGGCCGCAGTGCGTTTGAAACTCACCACGGCCGGCTACAAACGCCCTAGCGGTAAGAACATCCACCGTTTCCCGGACTCGAAAGAAACCGATGAATGGGGAGTCATGCCGGACGAAGGGTACGACATTCGTATGACCGATGCGGAATTG
>CALOEH010000250.1:0-81723 GCA_942492195.1 uncultured Planctomycetia bacterium
GTCACAGGCCAGTCGCTCAGCTAAGGACGCTCTCCGCGACCCGGCAGGCCACGGCCGAACATGATCACCCGCCCAGGTAGAAGACCTGCACAACCTACCTGCGGGGCGACTTGCAGCTGCGGAAGGCCAGCCCAGGAGGTCGGCCGCGAGGGCTTCATGCGCAATGAGCAAGGGCTGATCCACGCGGACAGGTTGCCAGACCAACATCTCGGGACGAGTTGCCGGTAGGCCAGAGCGGCACATCATGTGCGCTCCCGCGTGCATGGCCTCTGAGCAGCGGCACCGCTCCGATCTGTCTTCAGCCCGGGCAGTGTGCTCTACCACTCCTTCCGGCTCTGTCTCAGAGGAGTACCACGCTCTGTCGCGGCCCGATTGCCACGTTCTTCCACCCGGAGTTCCCGTTCTGGCGGCTGGCGCGCGACCTGCACAGCGTCCTCAGAGTGCCTCGCCGAAGTTGCCGAGCTGGCCGGGGCCGCATCTCCAGATCGAACAGGCTCAGCTCAGCACGGCGGAGCACTTGCCGGCCTTGCCGCGTCCGGAACTTGAGTCGCGGGAGGGCACCCCACGCCATCGATGCCGCACGTTGCCCGTAGCGCTCGCTCTGTTGTTTGCCTGGGTACCCATCTTTACGTTCCAGATTTCAGGCGGCACTGTCGAGATTGAAGGAAAGACGCCAAAGAGATCTCGGCGGTTTAGCCGCAAAAGTAAGTGCGGTCATCGAGGGCCACGACGCTGCGAACGGCTGGAAATCTCGTTCGAAGATGGCAAGTATCAGCTGAACTCGCGAGGTGGCCAGGACAACGTCAAGCTGATGATCAGAAACATCACCCCCGTCGCGACAAAAATGGCATCCATCCACTACACGCGCCCTGCACCCCAGCCGCCAGCGGTCGAAAGACTCCAAACCACCGGTCGTCGGAGCAAAACTGTAGACATCGGAAATACCCTGGCCGCTCCTTCGGTCTCGTTGATGGTCCCGCGCTGGCACGTGTTTCCTCGTATGAAACTCCATGATCGAAAGCCCGGCTCATATTTGAAAAGTATCTGGTTGTTATTCCAAGAACGGGCGGCGTTGCCGGATCTGGAGCAGCGTACATTTTGGCGGCGTGCGCCTATCCTGATTATGGATCGCCACGTCGGACATGGGTGAACAGGTTGCGTGGTTAATGAGTTGGCACCTCGTAACCGCTCACGCTCAAGGGGCATACTTTCAGCTTTATTACGTTCCATAGCTTGTCAGGCTGTTCGGGCGGCGACGATGTCAAGTCTCGGCTCTTGCCGATGGCAATGCCAGGGCCCGTGCCCAGCGGGGCATGTCATGTGCAGGTACACCTGGTTCTCGATGTCCGGACAGGCCGCAGTATGGATTGTAAGACTGTGGCAGACACAACTGTGGGACCCGTGCTTGTGCACACCGCGAGGACTGGGCCTGACGGCAAGTTGCTGCCTTCCAGCCTGTATCTTGTGCCGGATGGTGTCAGCGGGCTCAGGATCGGTCTCCCAGGAGGGTTCATCGCCTGGAGTCCGAACAGCCCTATCTCGTGGGGGCGGAGCTAGGTCGTCAATATCTACTGAAGGAGGGTAGGCACGGAACGGCCATCGTCTCACGACGGTCTCATTTGGAGTCTCTGACAGCAAGCGGACGCTGCGACCCCACGTGCGTTCGATGTCAACGGCAAGCTCGCGTCGTGTCAGTTGCCGTCAGTCGCCAGCTTATAGCGGTTACAATCGTAACCCCGCGGCTTGGACGCCCCGACGGAACGTCGCCTTTTTCGCTTGGCGGAACGGTTCGAATACTTAAAAGGGCCCACGGGATGCAGCAACGTTTTCGCAGCTCCAGCGGGGTCAAGGTCACGGAAGGTATTGCCGTGGTGACTGGGATAACCCGTTCCAAGCTAAGCCGCGGAAGCTGCGGGCTCTGATGCGCGAAGACAAGCGTCCCATCGAGGAGCGAGCGGCCCAGTCGGGGTTCGAAGTCCTACAGCCGCCCCGCTCCGCGGCGGTACGGACGGCCGCATCTTGGGACAGGCTTGCAGCTCGCAGGCGCCTGGAGCCCAAGCGGACGACTGGCTCTCCGCAAGGAACGACAGCTTTTGTCTCTGGCAACCGGATGTCCCCAGGCTCATTGCGAGTTGGACACCCGGGCTATGCAGTCGCCTGGAGCCCCGACGGGCAGTAACACTCAATGGACAGAATATACGGAGTTGAAGCTGCATACGAGGGGCCCGACGACGGCGGGACTCGCGACGCGCGCAGCGGGTCAACACAAAAGGTACGCCGATGGCAGGTTACAAGCCGCTGTACGGAGCTGCGGCGTCTTGCCCGGGATCGTCAGGCGAACAGCTTTACAATCGCCACCGAAGCTGCAGAGGGCAAATCCTTACAGTCTCCATACCCCAAGGTAAAGGAATCCCCAGGGTCGCCCGTTCTTTCCGACGGCGATGACCGCTCCCGTTGTCTCGCACGGCCCAGCATCGTTGACCGCTCACGTCACTCCACGTTGTCGAGAAGCCACCAAGGCTGGAGACGATGTCCTGTGCGGAGTTCCTCCGCCGCACGATCTTCGCCGCCTCTCCGCGGGCGGCATGCGTGCTCGACCTAGGCGGCACGCATCAGGTGCTGGGCCAACGAGGATAAACGGGGCGCGGGAGTCGAACCACGAGCCGAGGTCGATTTGCATGATAATAGCACCTGACGACGCCGCCGTCGTAGCTCATCGTCGAGATACAATACCCGTCGATTTGAGCAGCACTCGGCTGATTGTTAGCGGTTCGAGCAATTTCCCACGCGTTGACGCTTACCCGGACACGTCGATCAACTCTGCCGGACATGGCTCCGACGGGTTCGACTCGAAAACTCGCTTCGCAACACTACCTCCGCCGCTCAAACCCGTTATCCTCGACCCCGCGACACCGACTTTGTAGTCGCCGAGATCGAGGAGCGCGTTGCCTGACTGTCAACTCCCCTCACCGGTCCCAAGCGCAGCGCGCTAGCGATCTGCGGGGCGCGGGCCGAATGGGTCTGCACCGTCCTCACTTTCGCAGTCGCCCACTACTTGCCGGCAACTAGGCCTACGTGTCCCGCGGAAGGGTGGCCACGCCGCTTCGGGTAGCGGGTCCTTGTAGTCCGCGGCTTGCGGAATTTAGGTGGTGTATCGCCCTGAATCTTGCAACGTCCCGGCTCGTGGCGAAGGTCGGCCCGTTGCTCCGGGTGTCGGCAACAGTCGCAGACTAGGTCGCCCGACATTTGAGAACCACCAAGTCATTGCCATCACTGTTCCTACTTGCGGTAGTAACTGTCGCAGGCTTGGTCCGATCTCCACGTCTTGATCTGGCTGTACTCACCCGCTGCGAAGATCCCGAGCTACGCCGAGTGTGACCACCGTACCCAGTCAGCAAAACTGCGGCTGCAACCCAGGCACCGCCGCTGCTCCACGCCGATACTGTCCACCACCCGGACTCTGTGGTCCGGCAGCACGTTCCAGCCGGTCAGGTCCTGGCCGTTGAACAGACTCACACCGCAGGATGCTCGCGAAAATAACTGCCGCTATTGAGTTGAGCTCCGCGCTCCCCGCCGCATGTGATGGGTCGGTGTGGTCCAGCATCCTGTCAACGTGGAGCAATTGCCGTTCCTGATGGAGGATACGCCTACAGCCGTCGGCAAATTTCCGGCTTGCATCTCTGGCGGCCTACAGTTTACCAGTGTGTGCTCGCGTCGGCAATGCCTACAAAATGATTGGGGGTCCGACTGCGCGGAGAAAGATTCCAGAGCAATCTCGGCGGCTGCGTGCTCCACTCAGTTTCCAAAATCGCCAAACTCGGTGGTGGTGCAGAGCAAACCAGTCTCGCCGGCATCCACTTGTCACGCCGTCCCGCTCTGCGTCTCCGGTTCCCAACTGTAGTCTCGCCGTCGAAGAGCAGCGCGCCAACCGGCGGACAACTCCGTCAGGTGTCAACGTGTACAGTACTCGGCAGCCGTGCTCCGTTGGCACGTTGCCCGACGACTTATGACTACCGGGCAGCAGGCGTCCATCGCAGCGCGGGCGCCCTGCCGGAGCATCCACCGCGGGGCTGACGGTTGCGGGTTCAATTCGACTACAGAGTTACAAACCGAGAGTGTTAGCAAATGCCCGCGTTGCGCAATCACGTGCAAAGGATTGTTCGTGCGATGCTATATGCACCGTCTCCAAGGGATTTACGGGCTTGCATCTGTAGATCACGTGGTCGGCGACCTTCGGCCCGTCGAACTCGCGTTTGTCGCGACTCGGGGAACAGTGCGGCATTCCCAGCCCGTGGCGAACGACAGCGGCTTCTTGCGATCCATCTCAACGCCGGCCATCGCCAGGCCCCACCATGGGTCGCCCTCGGGGCGGCCGCCAGACCGATCCTCCCGCAGCGCCCGAGCAGGCTTCACACGTCGCGGGTCAGACTCGGCAACGGGCAGGAGCCGGACTGACCGTTCGACAGCTCGCACCAGGCGGAAAACAGCCGGCAGGCCGGTGCAGAACGGGAGATCCAGGCAGGCGCCGCAGTTGCACCACATGGTACCCCGTCTCGCTCCGTGATGAATCAACGCTCTGATCTGAGTACCGCTTCACGTGTCCCCGCCGCGTCTTGTTACTGTTGACTCCACGTCCATGACTACTTGCTACAATGCTGAACATCCGGCTGCTCGGCCACCAGGTCCGTCATCTCCATGTCATCAAAGATCTGCAATGTTGCCGCTGGTTACGGTAAATGTGCAATTCGGTGCCATCTCGTTCAACCGAATCAATGACTATTCCATTGCCGATGACATCGTCGTCTCGCGAGGGCCGAAGCAGATCACTTCGTTTGACTACGGCCACCGCGATCAATGGTGTCCGACACCCTGTTCGGCCGGGTCTAAAGCTCCGCAACAGTTGGTGCAGACCATCGCCACCACTCTGCAGCTTCAACAGGGCTCTGCCGGCACGGCATGTTCAGCTTGATCAGTTTCGGTCCAACGTTCTCTGGTTGCGAGTGGCGATGCCGGTCAATCTCGTGTAGGAATCCAGCATCTCAAGAATGTACGGCCCCGCCGTCGATGCGTTCGCTCCCCACCTTGCGGGCGTCCGTAGGACCGTTCGATGCCCATGGTGATGGCTTGTCGGGACGCTCGCCGTTATCGCATCGTCGGGGCGGATTCAGCGTTGCTCACCAAGCACCGCGTTCGGAGAAGGGTTCGTTGAAGCCGATGCGGCCATCTCGCTCCGACTTGCTACCGCAGATCAATTTCAATGGGCTCGTTCAATACCAATTTCGTACGGCGGGCACAATTCTCGACTTCCTTGCAGAGGTACGGGTTCCATCTTGAACGTGGCTTTCCGGCAGGATGCTGAAAAATCGTCCCGCATCCAGAGGTCGGTAGCCTACCCGATCCAAGGCCATCCGTGTACTCGTCGAGGACCACGGAGAAGTCCGTCGCGGTGCATGTCACCGCGATGTTCCCCACGGCGTTGCCCGTGGGAAAGGTTCTGGCCGAATGAGTTGTGTCTGCGAATTACAGCCAGCATTGCGGCTGTAATTCGCGAACGCAACTCGTTCGGCCAGAGGGCCGTGTTGGGACTTCCCACAGGCAGCACGCCGGTGGGGGTTTATCGCGAGTTGATTCGCATGCACCGCGAAGAAGGTTTGGACTTCTCAGGCGTGGTCACCTTCAACCTCGACGAATACTACGGACTGGCGCCAGATCAATTGCAGAGCTACCGACTCTGGATGCAGGAGACGTTTTTCAATCACGTCAACATCCTGCCGGAAAACATCCACGTTCCAGATGGAACCGTACCTCTGCAAGAGGTCGAAGAGTATTGCCGCCGGTACGAATTGGCTATTGAACGAGCCGGTGGAATTGATCTGCAGTTGCTCGGCATCGGGCGAGATGGCCACATCGGCTTCAACGAACCCTTCTCCGAACGCAACGGTCGCACCCAATTGGTGACGCTGGATCCAGTCACCCGACGCGATGCGGCCAGCGACTTTTTTGGCGAAGAAAACGTCCCGACTCAAGCCATCACCATGGGCATCGGAACGATCCTGGACGCCCGCAAGATTGTGTTGATGGCGCTCGGGGAGCACAAGGCGAACATCATTCGCACGGCGTCCGAAGGACCGATTACGGATCGGGTGCCGGCCACATTCTTGCGAGAACACCCGGATGCTTCGTTCCTGGTCGACGAAGCCGCCGCCGCGCAGTTGACCGGCATCGCCACTCCCTGGCTCAAGGGAAACGTGGATTGGACCGAGAGCCTGATCAAGCGAGCCATCCTGTGGCTGTGCGAGCAGACCGGCAAGGCCCTGTTGAAGCTGCAGAATGACGATTTCCGCGAACATGGTCTGCACCAACTGTTGCGAGAGCACGGACCGGCCGAACAGGTGGCGCATCGGGTGTTCCGCTGGATGATGGACACCATTGACTATCACCCCGGTGGCCGTGAATCAAAACGAGTGATCTGCTTCAGCCCTCACCCAGACGACGATGTCATCAGCATGGGTGGGTCGTTGATTCGGTTGAACGAAGATGGGCACGAGGTGCACATTGCCTACATGACCAGCGGCAACATTGCCGTCTTTGATCATGACGCCCGCCGGGTGGCGGACCTGGTGGCCGAGTACAACCGGATGTTCAGCATTGACAACGAAATGTCGCTGGACGTGGAGTCCAACGTGATGCACTCGCTGGCCAACAAGACCGCTGGCGAAGCAGACAGTGAAACGGTACTCAAGATCAAAGCGTTGATTCGCTGGAGCGAGGCCAAGGCGGGAGCCATGGTGGTTGGCTGCAAGGAAGAGCACCTGCATTTTCTGGATCTCCCGTTCTACCGCACCGGCACCATCACCAAGAACCCCATCGGTGATGACGACGCCCGCCTGGTGCGCGAACTGATCGAACGGATCAATCCGGCTCAGGTGTACATTGCCGGAGATCTCTCTGACCCGCACGGCACGCATCGCCAATGTGCAGAAACCATCTTTCGGGCACTGCGGGAGATCGAAGAGTCTGGCGGTACGCCCCCCGAGGCGTTGTTGTATCGTGGGGCCTGGCAGGAATGGCCGGCACATGAGATTGAGATCGCCGTGCCGCTCAGCCCTCGCGACCTGGATCGCAAGAAAGCCGCTATCTTTCGCCACGAATCGCAGAAGGATGCCGCACTGTTCCCCGGTCATGACAAACGCGAGTTCTGGAAACGGGCCGAAGATCGCAACCGACACACGGCTGATCTCTACAACCAGATTGGACTGCCAGAGTATTTCGCCATGGAAGCCTTCGTCCGCTGGGACGGAGTGCCAATCTAATAGCATCGCACGAACAATCACTTTGGTCCTTGCACGTGATTGCACAACGCGGATGAACACTGAGCGGCAAGGCGCTAGCCGCCGATTTCTAGCGCGACGTCGAGTCATACCCGAAGTTATTTTTCGTGCATTACCAAACAAGTGCCAGCTCGTTTCTCAATTAAGGAAAAGCAGGGATGTTCCTCCGACTGTCTCGCCTATCTATCTCGATTCGCATTTGCTTAACACTCTCGGTTTGCCTGATCCTGGCAGGCTGTGAGAACAAGCCGGGTGGGCCCGCAACCGCATCAGCCCCCGCGGTGGATGCTCCGGCAGAGGGCACTTCGTCAACACCCGCTGCTGCTGATGAGACGCCTGCTGCCGATACGTCGCCAGAGTCGTCAGGCAGCGTGCCAACGGGCACGGCCGCTGGTGCCAACACGTTGACACCTGACGAGTTGTCCGCCGGTTGGATCTTGCTCTTCGACGGCGAGACCCTCTTTGGTTGGGAACCGGAGACGCAAGCGGACTGGAAAGCAAAGGACGGCGTGATTCAAGTGGATGCCGGCGAGGCTGGTTTGCTCTGCACCACCACCGAGTTTGGCGATTACGAACTGAGGGTGGATTTTCGCAGCCCGCCGAAGACCAACTCTGGAATCTTTCTCCGCACGAGTCGGACCCCCAAAGATCCGGCCATCGACTGCTACGAGCTGAACATTGCCGACGCGGGGACCAGCGAATTTCCCACTGGTAGCTTTGTAGGCCGCCAGAAGGCCAAGCCGGGGGAGTACGACACCGACGGCTGGCAAACGTATCACGTCAAGGCCGAAGCAGGCCACTTCCGCGTTTCGCTCGATGGGCAAGAAGTGCTGGATTACACCGACCCCAAGCCCATCCTGCGAGGGCCGATTGGGCTCCAACTCAATAGCGGCCCGGTTGAGTTTCGCAACATCAAGCTGCGGCCCCTAGGGCTTGTGAGTCTGTTCAACGGCCAGGACCTGACCGGCTGGAACGTGCTACCGGACCACAAGAGCGAGTTCCAGGTGGTGGACGAAACCATCAACGTCAAGAACGGCAACGGTGCCCTGGAGTCCGAAGCGCAGTTTGCTGACTTCGTCTTGCAGGTGGAGATCTACTCGGCAGGCGAGCACCTGAACTCCGGGATCTTCTTCCGCAGCATACCGGGTGAGTTCTGGCAAGGGTACGAAAGCCAGATCCAGAACGGCTTTAAAGATGGAGATCGGACCAAGCCGCTCGACTGCGGCACCGGCGGGTTCTACCGCCGCCAAGATGCCAGGCTGGTGATGCCCAATGACTTTGAGTGGTTCTCAAAAACGTTGATTGTCAATGGCAATCGGATGGCGACCTGGGTCAACGGGTATCCGGTCTGCGACTGGTCCGACACCCGAGAACCTAACGAGAACCCCCGTCAGGGCCTTCGCCGCGAAGCCGGGACGTTGCAAATTCAAGGGCATGACCCCACCACGAATCTTTCGTTCCGCAACATCCAAGCCGCGGAACTACCGGGACCCGCTACCCAACCGTGACCACATTGGCCACCCAGCCGCGGGACGCGTAAGACTTCGTTCGCCGGCAAGCCCGACGAGGTAGTGAACGACTGCAAGTGAGGTTGTGCAGGGCCGATTCGGCCGGTGCCACGCCCCGCAGACCGCGAGAGTCGCTAACGCTTTGCGCTGGGACCGGTGAGGAGTTGACAGTCGGGCAGCGCCTTTTTCAACTCCTCGATCTCGGCGGCTACAAAGTCGGTGTCGCGGAGGTCGAGGTGCTTGAGGGTTTTGAGCTGGCGGAGGTGTCCGACCGCGATGCCAAAGATGCGCGTGTTGCGAAGAGCGAGCGTTTCGAGTTTCGTCAGGCCCGTCAGGTACGCCAGTCCGGCAGAGTTGATCGACGTGTTGCTGAAGTCCAGGTGCTTGGCGTGGGTCACCGCGGCCAAGTGCTTCAGACCGTTGCTGGTCAGCCGGGTGCCGCTCAAATCAAGGCGGGCCAGTTGCGGCATCTCGACGATGAGCGCGACGGCGGCGTCGTCGAGGTGCTTATTGTCATGCAAATCGACCTCGGCCTCGTGGTCGATCTGGGGCAAGTCCTCAAGGGTCCGCACGTCGTCGTCGGTCCAGACTTTATCCTCGTTGGCCAGCTTGATCGTGCCGCCTAGGTCGAGCACGCACTTCACCGCCCGCGGATGGGCAGCGAGAGTCGTGCGCTGGAGGAACTCCGCATGGGGCATCGTCTCCAGCTTGCCGGTTGGCTTCTCGACAACGTAGGTGACGTGGCGGTCAACGTCGTCTGGGCCGTGCAGCAATTGACCAGCAGGGCTAAAGACGAGGGTCTCGCCATCGGAGAATGGCAGGGCGACCCACTGGGGATTCACTTTACCTTGGGGTGTATGGAAGACTTGTAAGGATTTTATGCCCTCTGCAGCTTCATTGGCGATTACCGCTGCAAGCTGTTCGCCCGATCGATCCCAGGCTAGAGACGCCACAGCTCCGTACAGCTTGGCTTGTAACCTGCCATCGGCTGCGTACACGGCACCACCTGCAACACCAGAATGATGCCCCACTGCAACACGACTCCAGTCGCGAGTCCACGCCATCGTGTAGTTCAGGCCCCTCACGGGAATCGACCGCACGAGCTTCAACTCGGATTGCCAGATCTGTATGTTCTGTCCATTGAGTGTTGCAATTTGCTGCCCGTCGGGACTCCAGGCGACTGCATAGCCCGGGTTGTCCAACTCTGTGGACAGGCCTGGGGTTCCATCCGGTTGCCAGAGACGCAAAAACTTGTCGTTCCTTGAGACGGAGGCCAGTCGATCTCCGCTTGGGCTCCAGGCCAAACCGCTTACCATACTTTCGTGAGCTGCAAGAACCGGCCCGCGAGTACCATCCACCTCCCAAAGTCCAATGCGGCCGTCCGTACCGCCGCGGGCAAGCCAGCGGCTGTCCGGACTCCAGGCAAGGATCGCTGGGCCGCTCCTTTCCTCGATCGTCAGCGATGGCCCCTTCGCGCCATCAGAGCCCCACAACTGCACGGCTAGCTTGGAACCCGGATTGTCTTGTCCTACGGCAAGCCACCTTCCGTCCGGGCTCCACTTTACAGGGGGGCCTTGACCCATGTAACCCACTGGGCTTTGCAGAAGACGTTGCTGCATCCCGTGGGTAGCAAGTATTCGGACCGTTCCGTCCAAGCAGCCCAAGGCCAGCGACGTTCCGTCGGGCGTCCAAGCCACGGGGTTACGATTGTAACCGCTATAAGAAGTAACGACTGACGGCAGCTTGTTTGCGGCGCCGAGCTTGCCGTTGACATCGAACCACTTTACGGTCAAGTCACTCGCCGCAGCGCAAATCCGCTTGCTGTCAGGGCTCCAAATTAGCGAACTTAGGCCGTATCGTGAAACGATAAGCCGTTCCGTAACCGGCCTACCCTCCTTCGAGTAGATATTGACGACCCCTACTCCGCCCCCCACGGCAAGATAGGAACTGTTCGGACTCCAGGCGACGTGAATGAAGCCTCCTGGGACCTTGATCACAGGCCCGCTGACACCATCCGGCTGCCAGATACGGGCTACGTGATCGTGGCCTACAGAGGCCAGCAACTTGCCGTCCGGGCTCCAGTCTACGTCTAGGACAGCAGCGGTGTGCCCTTCAAACACGGGTCCCGCAGTTCCGTCAATCTGCCACAGTCGTACCGTCTTATCCATACTCGCCGACGCAATCCATTTCCCATCCGGGCTCCAGGTGACCGCCTGCACATGATCGGTATGCCCTTGGAGCATGGGCCCTGGCGTGCCGTCGAGCTGCCAGAGCCGAACGGTTTTATCGTCGCCCGCCGAGGCAACCCACGACCCATCCGGACTCCAAGCTATGGAACGTATAAAGCTAGTATGCCCCTTGAGCGTGAGCGATTTTGAGGTGCCAACCTGCATTAACCGCACAACCTGTTCACCCCCTTGACTTTCCGACGTGGCGATCCACTTGCTGTCAGGGCTCCAAACGCACGCCGCAAAAATCTGACCACGGCAACTCCAGCTAGCCAGCCCTGTGTCCAGATCCATGACGCGCAGAAACCCGTTCTTGGAATAAGCAGCCAGATGCTTTCCGTCTGGGCTGAGCGAGGCTTTCGAGTCATGGGTTTCATACGGGGAAGCGGCTACGTGCCAGCGATGAATGCCCGGAAACTCTGCCGGCCGCGGGATCAACGAACCGAGTTGGGGCGGACCGGGTTGCCATGCGACCGGGGGTTTATTTCCGATGTCTGCTGGTTTTACTCCGACGACCGGTGGTTTTTGCCCGGAGTCCGGCACTTTCGACCCTGCGCCTGGCGGCTGGGGTGCGCCGGGGCGCGTGTAGTGGATGGATACCCGTTTTTGGTCGCGACGGGTGACCGTGACACTCTGATCATCGAGCTTGACGTTGTCCTGGCCACCTCGCAATTCGAGCTGATACTTGCCATCTTCGAGACGGATTTTCCAGCCGTTCGCAGCGTCGGCAACCTCGATGACCTTGCCGCCTTGCAGCGCAGCCACCGAGATGTCTTTGGCGTCAACGCCCTCAGGGATTTCAATCTCGACAGTGCCGCTGGGAGTCTGGAACGTAAAGATCGCGGCTGCCACCAAGGCAGCAAACAGCCCAAGAGCGAGCGCCACGGGCAACGTGCGGCGTCTGGTGGCGTGGGGTGCCGGCGAGACCTCCCGCGACTCAAGTTCCACGGTTGCCGGCAAGGCAGCCAGATCGACCGCTGGCGGGAGGACTTCCGCCGTGCTTTGAGCCTGTTCGGTCTGGAGATGCAGTTCGATAGCGGCCAGCCGCTCGGCAACTTCGGCAGCACTCTGAGGACGCTGTGCGGGGTCCTTTGCCAGGAGCCCGCGCACCAGGGCACAGAACTCCGGGTGGAGCTTGGGGCAGAGCGTGGCAATCGGTTGCTGCTGCTCGTGGGCCACGGCCATCAGGGTGGCGGTGATGTTGCCTCCTCTGAACGGAGGCCGGCCGGAGGCCAAGTGGTAGAGCACACTGCCCAGGCTGAACAGATCAGAGCGGTGGTCGACCTCTCCCGCTTGCGCTTGCTCAGGAGCCATGTAGCGGGGCGTGCCCATGACCGTGCCACTGCGGGTGAGCCCGGAGTCATCTTTGGCGGTCCGAGCCAGCCCGAAGTCCAGAACCTTGGCCCTACCGGTAGCTTCGTCCATCCAGATGTTGTCTGGCTTGATATCACGGTGGATCAGCCCTTGCTCGTGCGCGGCGGCCAGACCGGAAGCCACTTCGCGGCCGATCCGCAGCACCTCCTGTTGATCGAGCTGGCCTTCGCGCTTCAGCCTGGTTTGCAAAGACTCGCCCCGCAGGTACTGCATGGCGATGAACGGAACATTGCCGTCTTCGCCCACCTGAAAGATCGAGACGATGTGATCATGTTCGATAGCGGCCGTGGCCTGCGCTTCGCGGAGGAAACGGTCCTTGGCTGAGCGACTGGCAGCGGCCGAGGGCTTCATCACTTTGAGCGCAATCTGCCGCATGAGCTTGGGGTCTTCGGCCCGAAAGACCACGCCCATGCCGCCCACGCCCATGACTTGCAAGACGCGGTAGCCCCCCAGGCGTCCGAGTTCGTCCGGTTCCTGCGGGGGGTGGAGGAAGTCGATCGGTTCGTCGAAATCGCCAGGGTCGAATGGGACGGCACCGCTCGTGGTTGAGGCCTCGAACTGCGGTGCGGGAGATTGCTCCCTTTGGTCGAGGCCGAGGGTTTCGTCCGTTTCCAGGGTCTCCACATGGGGACGCATCTGGCACGCACGCTGAATAACCTCGGCCAGGGCGGGGTCAGTGTCCTCGTCAAAGTTCATGTCTTGTGAGTCACGGATCGCCGCCGCCAGGCTATCGCTGTCGGTGAGGGTTTCGGCGGCCTGGATGCAGTTCTCGCATTGGAGGAGATGCTCCTCCAACTCCGCAGCGCGAGAGCCGGAGAGCTGATCGAGAAGAAGTTGCTTCAGCGTTGCTTGGTCCGGGCAGACGACTTTGGTCATTGATCCAATTCCATGCCAGCGGGAAAAGTGGTGCGTTCAATCGGGCTACGCATGAGGGGGCCGATTCATTTCAGAGAAATGGGACCTTCATTCCAAAAGACCCTGCAGCTCTTCTCGTAACCGGTTGAGTACTCGGCATTTAGCTATCCGGACGGAATTTTCAGAAATTCCCAGTTCTTGAGCCGTCTCAGGCACGGTTTGCCCCTCGACGACGACTTTCCAGCATGCCTGCCAGGATTCGAACTGAAACTCGGCCCGCATCACCTTGAGCGCCCGCTGCACGAGATACTTGCGGTACTCCTGTTCGGCAAAGAGGTCCACTTCGCTAGCGACGCTGATGTCCTGATTGGGGTCATCCAGTCCTGTGGCAGGTCGTGCGGCGTTTCGACGGTGGAAGTCATTGGCCCGATTGAGCGTGATGGTCCGCAGCCAGCCGCGGAATCGGCGTTTGGGGTCGTACTGGAACTCCGGCAGTTTGTCGATGAGCGTGGCCAGCACGTCCTGCGAGAGATCCGCGGCGTCCGTCCCATTCAGGCCGTGGTTGGTGCCCCAATAAAAAATGAGCGGGGCGTAGAGCTGCACAAACCGCTGCCACGCTGCCTGCTCGTTGGGATACTGCAAACGCCGCAACAGACTTGCCGAAGTGGAATCCATGAACTGCCCTAACCTACAAGAATATGATGGGCAAATTGTAGTCGAAACTACCTACCCAAGCGCCATTCAAAATGGCGGTTCTTGTCGGGAAAGCTTACGGCCGCGCATAACAAAAGCCTGGCGCGGTTGTGCCAGACTGTGGATGCGCAACGAGATTTAAAGTCCTACTTTGTCAGGAATTCTAGGGCCGTATTGAAGTCTCGCCGTGTTCCTTCTTGGTAGTCGATGCCAAGCCAGAGGACCTCTCGGTCCGGCCCGAGGAGATAGATCCGCGGCAGGATCTCCGTTGCCACCTGATGGAAGAACGCCTGGCCTGGATCTTGCAGAATGGGAAAGCGGGCAGCCGCGGCTAATTGTTGGGCTTCTTCCAGCGTGTCCTTTTCGTTCACTGCCACCACGTTCACACCCGGGTACTTGCCATCAACGTCGGCGGCCAGGTCTTCCAACCAATGAACGCTGTACGGCACCGTAGCGGACCAGAAGAGAAGTACCGTACCCCGTTCGCCGGTCAGGCGGGCAAGTTGCTGCTGGTTGCCTTGAAGATCGGCCAGCGTGACATCAGGGACCTTCTCCCCTGGCTTCACCCGACACGTTGCCTCGTGCGCTTCGGTCATCACCACCTCAGGCATTTGCAAGGCTGGCGAAGTGGGCGCGGCGTCGGCAACCACTCCCGCAGGTACGGGTTGATGCCCTGTCTCGGCAGGGTTGGGTTGATTGTCCGACCGGGCCGGTAGCGAACTCCCCACCGCATTGGCGGGGGATGCTGCCTCTTCGCAACCCGTCGCGCTAATCCCGATCAGCGCCAAGGTGAATGCCCATGCGCAACGTTGAACCTGTGTGAAAACCTGCATGTCCACTCCCCTGTGAAGCTTCATCCAACCTAAAGCTACTGAGGGTCATTTTCAGGTTTTGGAGTGGGCGGGTCAACCAAGCGAATGGAAAGATCCCGCAGCTGACGGGGGTCCACCGTGCCGGGGGCCTCGGTCATCAGGTCCGTGGCCTTTGCCGTCTTGGGGAAGGCAATGCACGTCGCGGATGTTGTCGAGGTGGCCGAACAGCATCACCCAGCGGTCGAGTCCCAAGGCAATGCCGCCGTGGGGTGGAGCCCCGTATTGCAGCGCGTCGAGCAGGAAGCCGAAGCGTTCCTTCGCCGTCGCTTCGTCAATTCCCAATAGGCCAAACACTTTCTGCTGCGTCGCTGCGTCGTGGATTCTTATCGTTCCGCCGCCCGCTTCGGAGCCGTTGATCACCAGGTCGTACGCCTTCGCCCTGGCACCTGCCCGGATCGCTGTCGAGGAGTTCCAGGTCTTGCGGACGGGGGGCGGTGAACGGATGGTGCATCGCCACCCAGCTGTTCTCTTCCTCGTCGAAATCGAACATCGGGAACTCGACGACCCACGAAAAATGCATCGACTTGGGATCGTAGAGCTTCATCTCCGCGCCGATCCTCTGCCGCAAGGCGTAGAGCGCCTTGCAGGTGACGGCAAACGTGTCGGCCACGAACAGCAGCAAATCGCCCGGCTCTGCTCCTAATCGTTCGCCAATTTTGGCGAGTTGTTCGGGTGTGAAATTCTTGGCAATCGTCGAATCGAGCTTGCCTTCGTCGGTGACTTTGAACCAAGCCAGGCCCTTCGCGCCATAGCCCGCGACAAACTCGGTCAGTTCGTCGATCCCTCGGCGGGAATACTGATTGCTGCCCCCTTCGCATTGATCGCCCGAACGCGACCGCCGGCTTCGGCCACGCTGACGAAACACGCGGAAGTCGGCACTCGGCTGCCAGGTCGGTGCAATCGACAATCTCCATGCCGAATCGCAAGTCGGGCGCGTCGTGGCCGAACCGGAGCATGGCCTCGTCGTACGTCATCCGCGGCAGCGAGGCGGGGAGCGAGATCCCTAACAACTCGTTAGCCAGTCGGCCGACCAGTCCATCGATGACACCGATCACATCGTCCGTATCCACAAACGACATCTCAACGTCTAGTTGCGTGAACTCCGGTTGCCGATCGGCGCGCAGGTCTTCGTCGCGGAAGCAGCGAGCAACCTGCACGTAGCGATCGTACCCTGCGACCATCAGAATCTGCTTGTAGAGCTGAGGCGACTGCGGCAAGGCGTAGAACTCGCCAAGATGCACACGGCTGGGGACCAGGTAATCTCTGGCACCTTCAGGCGTGCTGCGGCCCAAGACCGGCGTTTCGATATCGATGAAGTCCAGTTCGTCAAAATAGTCTCGCATGCCTTTGATGATGCGGTGGCGGAGGGTCATCACCCGCTGCATCTCGGGACGTCGGAGGTCCAGGTAGCGGTATTTGAGCCGGAGGTCTTCGCCAGGGAGCTCTTTGCCAGAGGGCTGCACTGGCGGAGTCTTGCTCTTGTTCAAGAGCTTGATCTCCCGGGCAGCCACTTCAATCTGGCCGGTTTCCAGCTTGTCATTGATCTTGTCGTCAGGACGACAGACCACCTCACCGGTGACGGCCAACACGTCTTCGCTCCGCAACGATTGGGCCAGCTCCCACTGCGCGGGATCGCCGTCGGAGTGCACCACCACTTGGGTGCGGCCGTAGCGGTCGCGCAAATCGATGAACAACCCTCCACGTCCGTGGTCTCGGGTCCGATCGACCCAACCACAAAGGGTTGCCGTTTGCCCTGCGTGTTCGGGCCGCAGTTCGCCACACGTGTGCGTCCGCAACAAGATGGTATCTCCGCCGTCAATTCAACAATGGTTGAGTGTTACAAACCTGCGATTCTAGGAACGGGGGGGCTTGAGCGGAAGGCAACAGCCGTTGAAAAGTCGGCATTCTGCCCTATTTGAAGAAACAATGACGGTTTTGAGGGAATTTGCCGATTGTAAGCCTTGTGCGGACGGCGCGCGCCGCCACCATGCTGATGGACCGCCAGGCGTTTGATTGGTCCGCGGCAATCTGTGCTAGCACCTCTTGCAAACCGCAGCGAAGCACGGCCTTGCATCAACCTGACGCCGACGGCGAGTGAAGGTTCGAAGCTCAATGAGCAAACACTTCGCCTTCCCAATTCTCCTCTTTCTTCTCGGCTTACCCAGCTTGGCGGCAGGGCAGCTGTTGCCACCCCCGCCGCTCCCCGATGGCCCTCCACTACGGACTGCCCGGCTGCCAGAGGTCGGTTCTGCGCAGCATGTCAGCTTTGTAGATAGCTCAGCAAATGCGCCACACCCGGCGCTCATGGCTCAGGCGAACCATGTAGCGGCCAGCTTGACGTTGGACCATCTGGCGGCCATCGCGGGGCAGAACCATCCAGGACTGCTGCGGGCGAATGCCGAAGTGGATGCCGCCTATGGGCGTTGGAAGCAAGTCGGCTTGTATCCCAACCCTGAGATTCTCTATCGGGGCCGTGCGATCGGCAACCTGGGCTCCGCTGGCATGCAAGGGGGAGTGGTTCGCCAGGAGTTTGTCACCGGAGGCAAACTGCACTGGAACCGGCAGACGGCAGCTCACGAGTTGCAGCGCATCCGCCGCCAGCGAGATGTTTTGTGGCAGCGCGTACTCACGGATGTGCGGGTGCAATTCTACGAAGTCTTGGTGGCCCAACAGCTAATTGAGTTGAGTGAGCAGTTGGTCCGCACCGCCGAGCAAAGCGTGCAGGTTGCGAACACACTGCAGAAGGCTCGCCAGGCCAGCGAAGTGGACGTGCTGCAAACCGAAGTGGCCGAACAGGAAACCCGCCTCGCGTTGGACCAGGCCATCAATCGGCATCGGGCCGCTTGGGAACGGCTGGCCGCTGTGGTCGGCCAGCCGTATCTGCCAGTGGCGCATCTGGATGGGAACCTGCTGGACGGCTTGGCCGCGTATTCTTGGGACGGCGTCCTCCAGCAACTCCTGACCACCAGTCCCGAGTTGGCGGTTGCCCGAGCCGAGGCGGAACGAACTCGTGCGGCCTACCAAAGGGCCCTGCGTGAACCGATTCCCAACGTCACGCTTCAGGCGGGCGCGCTGTACGATCATGCGACCAATGACGCCGTGGCGAGTGTCGAGGCCGCGCTGCCGCTGCCGTTGTTCAATCGCAACCAGGGCGAGATTCGCAACACGCGCAGCCGTGTGGTCGCGGCCGAGGCGGACATCTCCCGCCAACAGCTTTGGTTACAGCAACGTCTGGCCCCCGTCTTCGCTGAATACGAAACCGCCCGCCAACAAGAGGGCCGTTACCGCACCGAGATCCTCCCCCGCACCCGCCGCGCCTTGGACCTCGTGCGCCTCGCCTACCAGCAAGGGCAGCGCAACTATCTGGAGTTGCTCATCGCGCAGCAGAGTTTCTTCGAGACCAGCGTCGCACACCTTGAGGTCCAGCGCAAGCTCCGCCTCGCCGCCACCCGCCTCGAAGGTTTGTTGCTCGAAGGATCTTTGCAGGCGAGCGATTAGGGCAGAGTGCAACGAGATGTTAAACTCGCCAGGCAGCGGCTTCCCTCAGTTGGGACAGTTGTCTGTGTAATTCTCTGCCCACGTCTCGTACTCCAGAAAGGAAAGCAGATGAGAGCGATTGTAAGGGGAAGTGGCATCCTTGGACTCTGCTTCATGTTGGGATGCAACGATTCCACCTCGAACAATGAGCAGGTGAACGCCCGGCCGTTCGTAGTCGAGACGCCGCCCGACAGCGCTATCGCAGTGCAAACCGAAGGCCCTGCCTGGTCCGGGACACTCGACGATGAAGCCGCGCAACCAGCCACGATGACTCTCCATTACGCCTACGACAATTACGATTCCCCAGACTTGGATCTTAAGCCTGAGCCAGACAATAAGGTTATTGGGGTCGATGTTGAGTTTCCTGCCGCAGAGAGTTTGGATGATTTCTTTGCGATTGCTGAGGACCTCGAGTTCGATCTTCATCAGGCGGATGCAAGTGAAGACGCCGCCGAGCGGATCAAGTTGGATCTCTTGTCATCGCAAGTCCAGTTTCTGCCCCTCTCTCCCAAAGGACTGCTAACTGCGGCACCTAAGACTCAGCGATACCTGCTGGTATTTACGGCCCCGAAAGCGACCACCTCCGTCGGCGTCGTGTACCAGGGACGTGTGCTTACCCCAGCGAGTATCCCACTTGCCACCGGCCCGTTGACCAAACCATGGTAGAGGTGTCGCCAGCTCTGGCTAGTGGCTAGTGGCTAGACGAGTGCTGCGTCAACTCTTAAATTTCGGGTCGGGTATGATGGCCTGGCTCGCGTGGCCATGCTGAAGTGGAGCCAGAATCGACGACTGCATCCGAACATGCCCCCGCAAGCGAGGGCATGGCGCCCGAAAAATTTGCCGTGACAAAGCCCTAGAGCAGTTGAAGACTGCCTAGGGATGACTCTTGGCTCGGGGTGTTGAGCCAGCGGGCGTCATCCCCTTCAAACATGGCATCGTCGGCGTCGCTCTCAAACGGATCGCTCCGCAGCCAGGTGTTCCAGCCAAGGCGGGGACCTACCGGTTCGGACGAGTCCAGTTTGATCTCCGGCACCTGATCCGCCTTGAGGACCAACTGCACGTCGAAGTCAAGTTCTGGCCCCAGGTAGAGCCTCGCTAGATGTCCCAACAGAAAGAACGTCTTGCGTTCGCGAACGGCGGTTCGGTCCGGCAGCAGTTCCACAAACTGCTCGTACGAGAGTGGTCCGAGACGCACGCAGACTTTGCTTTGGACGTCCCACACACGTTCGCCCACCACAGCGTTAAGCCCTAGTTCGCTGTTCGCGTCTGGTTTCAACTGCGATTGATTCGCATCTTCGAGCGCTAACCATTGGCCTTGGAACTGCGCCACCTGAGTGGGCAGTCGGAAGTAGCTTCCCAAGAGCGCTTGCAGATTGATGGCCGTGCGGGGGCGTTGGCTGAGCAGCCCGCTGTAGTAGATCAAAGAGAGATCATCGATCTTGGCGAGCTGCTTCTCGGTTTGACCATCGGCCGGGTCATTGGTGACAGGTTCCCAAGCCGAAACCACCAGGCGGTTGCGCAGCCCTCGCATTCCCAAACCAAACGTGCTCAGCAGCGCGAATGTAAATGCATCAGGGTCGCCGTCGGCATACTCGCCCCGAGCGTAGGGAATGCAGAATCGATATTTCTCCCACGCCCGAAAGAACAGCGAAATCAAGCGGTGGTTGAATAGATCAAACCAGGCCGACAAGGCATGCTTCTCCGCTCCACGCGCGTGGCGTTCGAGGCGGATCACCAGTTCGGTATAGTGCCGAGGCAGCACACCACTCGGGCCGGTCAAGCCCATAAAGTTGACTTGCATCACCGGTGGCGAGAGGGGTTCGTCTGCCAGATGGATGTCATGCACGGCACTGGCCGGAAATGCCGTGGTGTGGGTGGCACAGAACCGCACCACTTCGTTCCGCGGGGATCCTTCGAAACCAACAGGACGACACTCAGGCAGCACCCGTTCCAAGAGCAGGACCGCTTGAAAGAAGTCGAACGTGTAGGGCTGCTCGAACAGTTGCGCTTGCACGGAGTTGGCCGGTGCCAGCTGTCCGCCGTGCCCCAGCGTAAAGCCTCCGCTAGCATCGCCGGAATGCGGCACCACCATACCACTCGAAAATGTTGGCGTGATATCGCTCATACCAGTTGCGTCTCTCCGGCACGCGGTGCCCAACGTTTCAGGTAGCCATCAGCTTGTTGCGTGCGTACCGCCAATTGGGCAAACGAGTTGACGGAAGCGTACAAGCCGAGGAAACGTTCGAGTACCGAGGCAAACAGGAAAGGGCCAACGCCCAGGTATTTTTGATCGTCCAGTTCTACGGTGACTTCGACCCCGCGGCAAAACCCACCATCGCCAGGGCCACCGATCCGGCCCACCGCGCGACGGCTACTCACGGCGGTGATGCCGTCAATGATCTGCCGGTTCACGGCGGCCAGTTGTTGCCCTGCGTTCTGGTCGGAGAAGTCGTACAAACGAAGCATTTCTTGCAAGGACTCACGTGCCGCGTGAGGGTCGGAGATCGAAAGGTGATTGAGCGCCAAGTGAGAGACCAACCGCCAATGTGCCTTGCGGCGCAGTGGTGGGCGGAGCGGGGCCGTAGGACGTCGCAGGCAGCGAACTCCCTTCAGAGGCGCTGCTGATTCCAGTTCGAAACGCAGCGAGTCTCCCAGATGCTGCAGCCTTACCGGCAGGTCCCGGTTCGTACAGGTCGAGCGCACCACCAAAGCCGACTCGGCCGGAAGATGCGGATCGAAATCCAGATCCACCAGGTTGATATACATGTCACTGCCGTTGTCGTCAGGGCGGTGCGAAGGACGCCGCGACGCATACCAGAACGCCCGGTTCTCCTCTTGCGGATGCCAGGCACTGCTGTGCCGTAGACAATAAAACGGCTGGAATTCGCGAGGGCAGTTGGGGTCGGCACTCGTGACTTTATCAATCGAGTAAACCTCGGTTTCCAGCGGATGATGGACATCCGGTAACACCCGGTACTCATGTTTCTTCTGCGTCAGCGCAATCGGCTCCGACGCTTTCTCAAACAAGTTCACTATCGGCGTGCAGCCCAAGCGGAACGACTCGGCGTTCACCTCGTGTTCCAAATTCTCCAAGGCACGATCCAGATACAGCACAATTTCAATCTGGTTCCCAATCGGCTTGCTACAGGCTTGCTCCCAACCGGCCAGGTCAAAGAACAAGAACTTCTCGCGGAACGCAAACAACTCGGTCAGCAACCGATAGCCCAAGAACGCATGCTCCGGATAAGGCAGCAGACCTTCGTCATGGTCAAAGCCTACCTGTTTCAGACACTGGTGCGGCGGCAGCACCACCGACTCGGCATCGTTGTTGCCAGAGCGCGAAATGAACTCTACCTGAATCACATGGTTGAAGATCAGTTCGTACAACTCGGCCGTGAGTTGATTGTCACCGTTGAGATAGAACCGCAGCTGGCTCAGCGATAGATGCTCGAAACGGACATCGCCCCGGCAGTTCAGATTGAGACGAATTGCCGAAGCGGTCTTCGGCGGAGCGTTCAATGCCGGCAAGAACGGCGGCGTTTGGACTCGGGCCGCCTGAATCTCAATCGGCCAGAGTGTCACAGGATAGCAAGTGCGAAACTGGCACGCCGTGCCGCGGATCTTCTGCGAGTGCATCCGGCTATGTCGCGGAATGGTCAAGCCTGCCGGCTGCGTGTTGGCCGGGTCCGGTTGCAGTTCGACCACCGCCATGGATGGAATCGGTGCCAAGAAATGCGGATAGAGCACGCTCAGCAGCGCATCGGTCATCTCCGGAAAGTCATCGTCCAACCGCTGCTGGATTCGGGCCGTGAGGAACGCGAACGACTCGATCAAGCGTTCGACGTGGGGGTCCGAACTACGGTTGGGTTCCAGCATCAACCGGCCTGCCGCGGATGGAAACCGCGTGGCAAACTCGGAGGCCATTTGCCGGATAAAGACCAGCTCTCGTTCGTAATGTCGGTAAAGCGACTCACTCATGATTGTGACAACTCCAAGGAGTATTTTCCGGTCGCCATGTCGAGCGTCGTATCAAAGGCCACGCTGGCGGCATCTTCGACTGCCAACTGCGCCTCGATCCGAAACCTAAGCGTGCGGTGCAAGTGATCGAGCGGGCCGGCAAGCGTCGCCCTAATGTTTTTCAAGCGGGGCTCAAACCGCCGCACGGCCTCTTCCAACACCAGCCCAATCGCGTCTCGCATCTGCGGCGTTGAGGTATTCAACGAAGCAGGATCCGGCAGGCCGTACGCCACGATTGAGCGCTGCACCTCGTTCAGTTCGTCGCACAAACCGACATGCGTTTGGCGGGTGTTGAGCAGCTCTTCCACATCACGCTGCACCGAGGCCAACAACTGTTCCAGGTCGTACCAGGCCACCGGCGAGTTGGTATCCGTACTGGCATCCACCAACCGGTCCAGCATCGATGGAACAAGTGCCTTCGAAGAAATCGATTGACGAAACGACATGGCTTTCCTTGCGGTGTTCTGTTGCGCGAAGGGGAAATCGCGCCGGGCTGACAAACTGCTGGCCGTACGAAACCTTCTACCCAATAGTCAACCGGCCCAGTTGCGGTAGCGGCAAGGCGTCATCATCTGCCAACATCAGTTTCAACCCAACTCCGAGCACGGGACCTTCGTCTCCGAACTGCCGCCAATCCGTATTCTGCCCCAACCGCAGCACTTCGTCCTGGGCTTGGTAGGTGCTGGGATACAAACTTGGCAAGAAGACCGGACCGCTGGGCCCATCAACCACGTCCAAAGTGGCTTCGAGCCAGAGTAAGTCACGGGGGAACCTGGGATGTTTGACGTCCAAGCTCTGCACCTGCTCCAGCGGAACCCAGTAGTAGCCCCCTTGCGGATGCATGACTTCCAGCACCGTGCCAAGCAGGTCATCGCAATCGCGTAGATTGCTGAAGGGACGGTCGTTGCTGCTGCCTGAAATTTCGGACGCCAGGGCATGTGCCTCGTCCAGCAACGTCGTAAGGGCTTCGATGTCTTGTGCTGCGAGCGCCTTCGATGCTTCCAGCCGTTTCTCAACGTGGGCAGGTACATCCAACAGGAACTTGGGGTCCTCGTTCCCGGCGAAGACTTCGCGACGAGTCCGCTCGGCGTCCAGCAGTTGACCATATTGGGCAACCGCAAAGTCACGCTGCATATCGTCATAACGGACCGCGGAGAGTGCCGCGGTGGCACCTTCCAGGTCGCCAGAGAAGGCCAGCAGTTCGAACAGAAACAGCCTCGCCTCGGGGCGGTCGGGGGTTTGCTCCACGGCGGCGCGTTGCGTCTCGATAGCCGCGGCCAACTGCCCTGATTTGAACAACCGACTCGCTTTTTCGTGATCGGTCTCTGGTTGGCGAATGGAGGAATCGCTCATGGCAGGTAGTTCCGTAGTCTGAAGGTGGGACAGCGAAAGGCGGGAGTTCGGTAGGGGCGGCCGTGCGGACCACGAACCGTTGGGGAATCGCAGGTGTCACGGATGGTCCGCGCGGCGGGCTCTACCGTAGAGATTCGCAGCGGAGAGTTGTGAAGTTGCATCAGGCGTATGCCGCGTCACGCGCATTTCACAACGCGGGCGGCCATAGCACCTAGTGCAAAGAACAACAAAGCTTAGACCGTCTTGTTGGACTTCAGGTCGTAGCCGGCCTTGATGGGGTTGTCGAGGCTGCCGTCTTCCTTCTGGGCTCGGTACTCAACTTCGATCTTGGCGAAGTTAATCTTGATCCGGTCGCGGGGCACGCCTTCGTCGTATCCTTGTCCGTCACGCCCTTCGCCGTTGCCGACGCTTTCCGAGGCGCTACCGGTTTCGTACGAAGCCACGAGCACGTCACTCATGGTGATGATGTAGTAGTCTTGCTGCCCACCACCGGCCTTACGGCAGGTGACCACAGCGTCCTTGATGTGCTGACCCGTAGCACAAGCCAAGAACAGCTTGGGCGAAGACTTGTTGGTGCGCATCTCGAACGCAAAGTCGTTCATGCGCACTTTACCGGCACCAGCACCAGTACCTTGAGCGAACGTGCCCGATTGGTGCTCGTCCCAGCAGAACTGAGCGAGTTCGATCTCGTTCTTGTGCTTGGAATCTTGCGATTCGCCTTCGATGCCATCGATCTTCAAGAAGTAATCAACTGACACGGCCGTCTCTCCTGTAAGTAGTCTGCTGAAAATGTTGGAATGATGAAAGTACAGGCCCGCGAGTGGCGGTCAGGCGGCGCACCCCCAGGAGTGCGCCGCCGTAACTGCCGAATCCAAACTCGAACCGCATCCGCCTGACGGGATACGCCCGAGAAAAGCACTTACTCTCACAAACTCAATCCGCTTAGCCCTTCTGGGGCACTTCGGCCACCAGACGCATCGAGCTGGTCAACGTTTCCAGCTGGAAGTGCGGGCGGAGGTAAGCCACGGCTTCGTACCAGCCAGGCTTGCCAGCCACTTCGCGAACTTCGACACGAGCGTCGGCCAGAGGATTCTTGGCCTTGGTCTCGTCGCCAGCGGTGGCGGGATCGCACACGTAGTTGCTGATCCAGTCGTTCAGCCAACGCTCGCAATCACTGGCTTCCATGTTGGAACCAATCTTGTCGCGAGCCATCACCTTCAGGTAGTGGGCGAACCGCGAGACGCAGAGCAGGTAGTTGAACTTGGTCGACAATTCGGCGTTGGCGTTGGCATCGGGGTCGAAGTAGGTCTTCGGCTTCTGGCACGACTGGGAGCCCATGAAGACGGCGAAGTCGCGATTCTTGGCATGAACCAGCGGCAAGAAGCCCAGGTTCGATAGCTCGAATTCGCGACGATCGCTGATGGCAATCTCCGTCGGGCACTTCATGGCAATGTCGCCATCGTCGGTCGGGAAGGTATGCACGGGCAGTCCCTTCGACCACGCCGCCACCTTCGACACCGCGGGTGCTTGGCGAACCAGCCGTACTTGGCGAAGGCGTCGGTCACGCGGGCGGCGTACGCCCAGGCGGCGCTCGTCCACAGGTACTTGCTGTGGTCCTTGCCGTCGACGTTTTCTTCGAAGTTGAATTCTTCGACGCGTTTGAACTCTTCGCCGTAAGGCAGGCGACCCAGCACGCGGGGCAGGGTCAGTGCCACGTAGCGCGAGTCTTCCGATTCGCGGAACGAATTCCAGGAGGCGTACTCGACGCTCTGGAAGATCTTGGCCAGATCGCGCGGATTGGCCAGTTCGGTGAAGCTGTCCATGCTGAGCAACTTGGCGTCGGCAGACGACACCAACGGAGCATGCGCGGCAGCCGCAACTTGCGACATCAACGTGAGCAGGTTGATATCGGCAGGGTGCCGGGTGAAGGAGAAGTCGCTGACCAGCATGCCGTAAGGCTCGCCACCCAACTGACCGTATTCTTCTTCGTACACCTTCTTGAACAACGCACTCTGATCGAACTCGACAGCCTTTTCGAGATCTTTCAGCAGGTCTTTCTTGTTGACGTTGAGCACGCGAATCTTCAGCGAGCGTGCCCGTCTCCGTATTGAGGACCAGATGCTGCAGACCACGCCAGGTTCCTTCCAGCTTCTGAAACTGGGGGGCGTGCATGACTTCGTTGAGCTGGTTCGAGAGCTTCTTATCGATCTCAGCGATCCAGTACTTGATGTTGGCGATTCCACGTCCTTGGACACGACTTGTTGTCCGGCCATGACGTTCTGGACGAACTGTTCGATGTAGGTCTTGTTCTGCTCGCGTTCGTTGGTCGTCCAGGGCGCGAGTGCTATCGAGAATCTGTCCAATAGGCTGGCTTCCTCGGCACCGCGGCGGCCCCACCTTCGTTCAGCAGTTCAGGGTTACTCATGAATTGATCTCCAACGCGAGAGAGTTGATTTCGTTGTCTCGTTGCGCGAATAGGCGTCGATTGCTCAGAACCGGTTCCCGAACCACCATCTTGAGGGCCATTCTTCTTTCGCTGTGCCGACAGTCCGGAAATGCCGAGCTGGCCAGCGAGTTCTTTGGCGTTCTCGCTGTTCTCGAGCACCTCGGAAAGGAGCTGGTCGAGCTTGTCGTTGCCTTCCATCTTGGTGAGCAACTGGTCAAGCCGACCACGCATGTCGAGCAATTCCTTCGAGGGCAGGAACTTGCTCGGCCACTGCGGCCGGCTCGAAGTCGTCCATGCTGCTTGAAGTTCAGTTCGACGGGCAGCTTCGAGTTGTCGTCCGTCAAGCGTGTTGGTGACCTTGAACGCCAACGAGGGGCGGCCTTCTCGAGCACGTCGTTGAAATTGTCGCGATCGATCGGAACGAACTTGCGCTCTTGAGCGCCTTTTGCGGCTCTTTGGGCTGGCCCGACAGGTCGGCCATCGCACCCACCACAAAGGGCAGTTCCTTCTTTTCCATCGCTCCGCCGGTTTCGACGATCGTAGGTGATCTGGACGCGGGGGCGACGCACGCGATCAAGCTTGTGCAAATTTTCGAGAGATAGAGAACTAAGTTAGGCAACAAAAGAACACAGCTATCCAATCGCGTGGCAACCCTTGAGGCCGGACGCGTCAAACAGGGAACAAAGGGGAGTTTGTCCGAATCGGTTAATCCGCCGATTCGTCCGTTTCATCCGCCCCCACCTCACGATTCAGCTCGGCGAGGACGTTATTATCACGAACCAACTTTTCCATCAGTTGGGGAAAGGGAAGTCGCCCGAGTCGCACAGCCCGCTTGACCATCAAGGGCACAGGGCTATGCGGCTCCAGCTTCTGCAAAATCTCAGCAATCCGCGTCAACTGCCGGTAGGCTTCGTAACGCGAGGTGATCTCTGCTGAGATGGTGGTTTGCGCGGCAGGAAGTTCTTCGCTGCCAGACTCCGGTTCGAGTTCAGGCTGCGAACCAGTTTGATGATGATGATCTGCCCCGCGGCGGGTGAGTTCGTCACTCAATGCCTGATGGCACTCGGCCAGGGCTTCACGCAAGTAGGTGAGGCCAGGCGAGGCCTTCTGCAATTTCTCGTCGAGCAGCGGCACCAACTTGTCAATCTCGCTTAGGCAGCCAGTAAGTTGCCCAAGGGTGACCATCATGGAGTCAGGATCAACGCCTGCCAGCACACGGCTGGCCGTTTCGGCAAGGTCCGCGTCCGCCGACCCTTTTGATTGTTTCCACTCCAGCATGCTGATGGCAGAGGAGCCGCGTCGGATCAGCGGCAATTGCCGCACCGTAGACGGGAATCGAATCCCCCGCATCGGATCATCCAGCATGTTGGCCAAAGGGGCACCGCGGGCATCGAGATCGCCATCGTCAATATCCGGCACGATCCGGTCCCAGCAATCGCTGACCAAACGCTCTAGCAACACCAGCCCGCGCTGGAGTCCCAAGAAACCTTCGGTGCGAGCCCAGGCTTCGATCAGGTGGCAAGCGACCCGGAGGTCTTTGGTCACTTCGCAAAGCGCGTGGGAGCAACGCTCGACCACAGCTTTCCAATCTGCCCGCTTGAGTTCGGCAGGGCGTGTGGCATCATCAAAGTCTTCAGAGAGTTCTTCGCGTCGCAGTTCTTCGATCTCGCGACGCAGGTGGTAGGCATACGCCGAGCCATCTCCCTCAGGATGCTCACCGGGGATCGGTGCCAGCAGTGCATCGACCTGGGGCCAGACAGTTTGCGGCATGGCCGTATCGGGTGCGTTCGGTTCGACGGTGGCACGACTCAAAGCCCAGGATCCTCGTTCTCAGTGCTCTCAATCTCAGGGTTCCAGACATGGTGGTCTGGAGTGCCAGCGAATCGCCCCGTTGAGGGCTTGTTCCAACTCCGCTTTGGAGCCGGCACTAACTCGAAGATAGGTCATTAAACGAGCGCGGCAAAAATGAAGAAACTTTGTTGGGCAAGCAGGGCTGGAGACGCAGAATATCCTATGAATCTGTAGGGTTTTGCGCTGAGTTACCGCACTGGTGCATCGCCCCCTGAGGGAACTTCCCCAGACGCTCCGCTCATCACCCTTAGAGTGAACGCACCATGCAATCTCAATTGGCGAATCTGGTTCACCCGGTCATCTCGTATGGGCTGGATCTCCAAGCACGCTTGAAGTCCGGCGCTCGACCCAACCTGGAACACGAGCAAACGATTCTCAAAGACCTGCTGCTAAGCGAATTCGAAGCCCGGCGCTGGACGGACTACGGTGGCGACTTTGGACGCGGGGGCGAACCGTCCGTTTCACACCGAGCCGTCGGCCAACGCATCGGCAACCACTTTCTCGGTGTGCGTTATGCCTTGGTGGGCTGGTTGGACGAACTCTTCACCTGCGACTCGCCGTGGGCGGCACTTTGGAATGAACAAAAGCTCGAAGTCGAACTGTACGGCACCAATGATCGAGCCTGGAAGTTCTGGGAACAGGCACGGCTGGCACAAGCCCGACCAGGCAGCGAAGCGCTCGAAGTCATGTTTCTCTGCGTGATGCTTGGATTCCGGGGTGAGTCTGCGAGACCGCACCGAAGACCTGAACAGTTGGATTGCCACGGCCAAGTTGCGACTCGGCAACGTACACGAGATTGATTGGCCGTTTGCCACCGAACTGGATCCACCAACCCGGGTTCCCCCGCTGCGGGGTCGAGACAGACTTCGGCGGATGGTGCTGACCAGTTGGGTGTGCACCTTGCTGATGATTCCGACCGCGGCGTTCCTCCTCGTTCACAAATTGACTCAATAACTTCGCCTGCCCCTCCGGCGGCTATAGGATCTTCCCCATGATGACCATGCTTTGGAACGGTGCCAAATGGCTCTTCAAGCTCATCGCTCTGCCGGTGACCAAGCTACGCGGCATGCGCGGAGTTCGGCAGTTTGTGCGCTGGTCGCTGCACTTTGCCTGCGTGGCTTTGGCACTGCTAGGGCTGTGGTACTTGAACGACACGTTTGAGCTCGAGAAAGTGTTGCGAGTTCCGTTCCCGCTGCTGCGGCAGGTTTGGCTGCCCTTGCTGGCTTTCACCATCTACCTGTTGACGTGGGTCGGCTGGTGGTTGTGGCGATTGTTGGGAACCACCGATGCCGTGTCAGAACATCCGGATATTGATCGGGCCTGGAAAGAAGCAACGGCCGCGCTCGAGCAGGCAGGGATTGATATCACCCACACGCCGCTGTTCTTGGTGCTGGGGCGTCCGAGCGGATCAGAAACAGACTTCTTCAACGCCACACGTCTTCCCTTTACGGTTCCGCAGGTGCCGCGCAGCGAAACGGCCCCGGTCCGCGTCTGCGCCAACAACGAAGCCATTTACGTCACCTGCGCCGACGTGTCTCTGTTGAGTCACCTGGCAGCCGTACTCGCCGAGTTTGCGGACGTGCAACCCGAGCATCACCTGACACCTGTGGCAGGTGTCGAGAACCAGCCGCTCCATGTAGCTCGCGATTCGGACGTGGACGTGTTTGCTTTCGGCAGTCAGCAGCGTTTCGAGGAAGCGTCTAGTTGGGAACCCTCGCACGGGAAGTTGCCACCCGTAGCCCCGAGCAAGGACTCGCCTTGCTCGAACAAGGAATTGACTTGGTCGAACAGGAACACAGAGGTGATGCCCCGCTGTTGACGGATGTGGAAGCTGCGCTTCGCGGAAGAACCTACGTAAGCAGCATCTCAACGAGTTGAAGAATGCCGAGCAGGTTCAGCGCGTTACCGGGCGTCTGCGGCATCTCTCTCAGTTGATTTCTCGCGAGACCGCCGTCCCTACTGCCCTCTGAACGGCGTACTGGTTCTGATCCCCTATGCGGCAACAGCCAGTGATCAAGATGCGAATCGGGCCGCTGTGCTTACCAACCGAGATTTAGTCGCCTTGCGTTCCGTGCTGCAGGTGCAATGCCCGCTGATTGCGTTGGTTTGTGACACGGAAAAGGTACCAGGTTGCCAGGAACTTCTCCGCCGCTTCCCTGAGCAACAGCGTCGGCGTCGGTTGGGCGTACACTTCCCACCTGTCGCGGAAAGCGATGCCGCGTCGGTTCCGGCTGTGGTGGACGAAGGCATTCGCTGGATGTGCCAAGAGTTGCTCCCGCCGCTGATCTACCGATTGTTGCAACTCTCGCCTGCTGAAGACCGGCACGCTGAGCATGTGCAGCAAGGGAACGTGGACCTGTATCAGTTCCTGCACGAAATCCGTCAGCGCGAGAAGCGGATCAGCCGGATCCTCAAACGTGGGATCTGCGCGGAAGGAACCAAACCCGGCTTGCTGGGTGGGTGTTATCTCGGTGCCACAGGCAGCGATGTGGTTCGCGATCAGGGTTTTGTGGCCGGCGTGATGCCGCAGTTGATTGACATGCAGAACATGCTCTCCTGGACATCCGACGCCCTGCACGAAGATGCCTGCTGCCGCAGTTGGGCCCGTGGCGGGTACATCGGGCTGCTGGTGTTCGTCAGCAGCCTGACACTGCTGACATTGTTCATTTAGATGCCCGACGGAGAGAAGTCGTTCCATCTGAGTCCAGTTTTGCCCTCGCTTGCCTGGGCATGCTGGAGCGCAAGCGGATTATCCAGCAGTGCCACCCGCCGAAACATTGATGTGGTTCATGAACAGTTGAGACAACTGTTCGACACATGCTACTTGAGCAAATGAGCCAAGGCGGCGCGGATCTGTTTCATCTTGAGAGGAAGCAGCAAGGCCGCGCGGTGCTTGCCGACTTTGGCTTGCCGGTGGAGTTCTTGCTGATTCCGCTCCATCAAGATGAGTGCCGGCACGTTCTTGGTGTGCTCTTGTTCGCCGAGCGTGTTGAATCCGTCTACGGCTGCTTGCCCTAAGCTTCCGGCACAAAAGATCACGCAGTCCGCGACGTGATGGTCGTCTTCAAAGCGGCTGAGTGCCCGCTCTGGATCGGTGGTAATCAACACTCGGAATCCAACCCTTTTCAGACCCTGGCGCATGGCGTCCTGCATGTTGGGTGAGGACTCCACCACCATCACGCTGCGGGGAACATCGGCCGATTTCTCGGCATCAGGGCTGTCCCCTGCGGTGGCTAACCGCCCGGCAATTCGCTGCAAATCGACCAGCATTTCCGAACAGGTCTGGTATCTGCGGGCAACGTTGAGGTGGATCGCCCGATTGACCACCTCGGCCACGTAGGCAGGGATTCCTTTGGCGACACGTTCCACGGGTGTGACGTTGAGGAACCGGCCCACGGCGGCCCGTTCGGCACGATCCCGCGTTTCGCCCAGCGGGCTCTTGCCGGCCAGCATCCCATAAAAGATGACGCCCAAGAAATAGATATCGGTGCGTGAATCATCTCGGGGCGATTGCCCTGCCTTCTCGACACCTGCATAGTCCACGGTGCGCGGCAGCGTTTCATCCGGCTTCTTGCTATCGGCGGCCAGACCAAAATCAATCAGCTTGGCGTTCCCGTCGCTGGCCAGGAGTACGTTGCTGAGTTTCAGGTCACGGTGCGTGATCCCCATTTTGTGGGCGTACCGCATCGCACCGGTGACGTCGATCATGATCTTGGTGGCTTCGGCAGGCGAGATCTCGCGGCGAATCTTGATGAAGTTCCGCAAGCTCTGCCCTTCGACAAACTCCATCACGAAGAAGTGATTGGATCTGCCCAAGGTTCCTGATGCCAAGACCGGCACAATGTTGGGGTGCCGCAGGCGGAGTCCCATCTCACCTTCGCGGACAAAGTGGCGAACCTTATCCTCATCGGACGTGTGGCGGTGCCGGAGAACTTTGACGGCTACGGTCTCGCCGGTGGTGCGGTGCTCGGCTCGATACACGCGGGAGAACGTACCGGCACCCGCGAGATACAATACCTTGTAATCACCATAGAAGAACCCGTCCGTTTCCAGACGGAGCAGCCGGTCCACTTGCCAGTTACTGATCAATCCGCGCCGAACCAACGCCTGCAGGAGCGCCTGGGGGGGGACGTTGCGGTCAGCAAGTTCCTCCCACGCAGCTCGCATGTTTGATTGATCGACCAATTCCAGGTCGAGCGCGTGCTGAGCCACACGCTCAGCCGTCAGTTCGGCCATGGACCGTCATCCTCGTCACTGCGGTGTCCCCTGCCAGCCTCAAGCCCTTCGCTCCAACCCTTCATGGTATGCCGGAAACGGCAGAATCGCAATCGGTCCGGGACAATTGGTCCAAATGATCCCAACCAGAACTGGGCCAGCCCACCTGGCACGCTATACTTACCCAGGCCCTTTGCCCGAAGCAACGAGACGCTTGTCCCGTTGGCGCATTTCAGGATGACCCCCTATGAATCAAGCCGAGATCGCTCCCTGCTTGCTCGTCACCGGTGGAGCCGGGTTCATCGGCAGTGCCTTGGTGCGGCAACTGGTCCGCGCAGGCCACTATCGCGTGGTGGTGCTGGACAAGCTGACGTACGCCGGAAACCTGGATTCCCTGGCTCCGGTGGCCAGCGATCCGGCGTTTCTGTTTGTCGAAGGAGACATCAACGACGCTGGATTGGTGACACGCCTGTTGGAGAAGCACACCCCTGCTGGCATCGTACACCTGGCTGCCGAGTCTCACGTGGACCGCTCGATTGATGGCCCCAGGGCGTTTGTCGAAACCAACGTCTTGGGAACCTGCACGCTGCTCGATGCGGCCCTGGCCTACTGGCGGCAGCTTACTGGCGAAAGCGCCACGTCGTTTCGGTTCCTGCATGTCTCTACCGACGAAGTTTACGGAAGCCTCGGCAGTTCGGGACTCTTCACTGAGCAGTCTCGCTATGAGCCCAACTCCCCCTATGCAGCTTCGAAAGCGGCCGCCGATCATTTCGTCAGGGCGTATCACCAAACGTTTCAGCTGCCCACACTGACGACCAATTGCTCCAACAACTACGGACCTTACCAGTTCCCAGAGAAGCTCATCCCGCTGATGTTGCTCAACGCGCTCGAAGGTCGCCCGTTGCCGGTTTATGGGGATGGCCAGCAAATACGAGATTGGCTGCACGTCGATGATCATTGTCAGGCCCTGCAACTGGTACTCGAACGCGGCCAGCCCGGCCAGGTGTATCACGTGGGCGGTGGGAACGAACGGACGAACTTGCAGGTGGTTGAGACTCTCTGTCATCTCATTGACGAACTTGGTCCCGCGCGCAGCCAGGGCTCGGCCTTGGAACAGATCGAGTTCGTCCAAGATCGCCCCGGTCATGACCGGCGGTATGCCATTGACGCCACGCGAATTCGAACGGAACTTGGTTGGGAACCGGAGTGCGACTTTGAAACTGGCATGCGTCAAACCGCCCAATGGTACCTGAGCCACGCGGATTGGATCGAACGGGTCACCTCAGGCGTGTATCGCCGGCAGCGTTTGGGAATTAACGTTTAGGGATCCATGCCGAAGGCAAGTTCATGAATGCAACTGCACCCAACGAGACAACTGCCATTCGCAAAGGAATCATCCTGGCAGGTGGTTCCGGCACACGTCTGCATCCCATGACGCTGGTGGTCAGCAAGCAACTCTTGCCGGTCTACGACAAGCCGATGATCTACTACCCTCTCTCGAGCTTGATGCTGGCCGGGATCCGGGAGATTTTGCTGATTTCGACCCCGCAGGACCGCCCGCTGTTCGAGCGATTGCTAGGAGACGGTCAGCGGCTGGGAATCAAGATTCGCTACGCGGTACAAGAGGCGCCCGAAGGCATTGCTCAGGCGTTTTTGATCGGCCGCGACTTCATTGGCCAGGACGCGGTGGCTTTGGCCCTGGGAGATAATCTGTTCTACGGTCATGGATTTCAGGCCACGTTGACACGTGCAGCAGCGCATACCGAAGGGGCCACGGTGTTCGCCTATCCGGTTCATAATCCGCAAAGTTATGGTGTGGTCGAACTCGATGGAACTGGACGTCCCGTCTCGCTGGTCGAGAAGCCGAGTCAGCCTAAGAGTCGATTGGCGGTCACCGGCCTGTACTTCTACGATCGGCAAGTCACCGAGATTGCGGCCAACCTGCGCCCTTCGGCTCGGGGAGAACTCGAAATCTCGGACGTCAACCGGATCTATCTCGAGCAGGGCAAGCTGCGAGTCGAACAACTTGGGCGAGGGTTTGCCTGGCTCGACACCGGCACTCCGGAGTCTTTGCTGCAAGCCGCGAACTTCATCGAAACCATCGAACTCCGCCAAGGGCTCAAAGTTGCGTGCCTGGAAGAAGTTGCTTTTCGCAAAGGCTTTATCAACCTCGAGCAGCTAGCAACGCTGGCCAGCGCCGGCAACGATTACGGCAACTACCTCGGTCAGATTGTCGAAGAGCATCAGCAATCGGGCGGTCTGACATCGCGGTGAGTTTCGCAATTGGCAGAGAAGATTGGCGTTGGCCAGCCTGCTATTTCTAATCTGCTCAATCGTCAGTGCCGTCCGCAACGTCGAACCGTTGAGCGTTTGGCCAAGGTCCTTTCCTTGAATCCGCTGGATCTCTGGCCAGGCTTCAACGACGCCGAGTAGTTGCTGTCCAAGCGATGGTGGCAGGCGACATTCATTCGCTGATCTGGCATCAGCAACCACAACCAGGTACAAGGCCAGCGTCCACTAATCCCTGGATCGGCTGAGCCAATGACGACCACTCTCCAGCGAAGCTACTCACGCACGCTTGAGTACCCGCGTCCATCGCGAGAGGACTTCGAGGCAATCCAAAATATCATTGTCCTTGAGGATGAGGAGCGACAACTCCTCTACGACAATGACAGAAAGCGTCGAGAGTTGAGACGCCGTCTCTGGGAGTGCTGCCTGAGAACGCTGCTCGTTCTCCTCACCACGTCGTGCATGCTGGCCGTCTGGGGAATCGTCCAACTCCGGAGTGAGACGCAGGCGGCGAAATGGGTGCAAGAAATTGGCGGGGAGACTCGTGGGTCTTACGACGATCCGCCGGACGTTTCGAACTGGGTGGAGTTGGTTGAACTTCAAGACTTGAAACTGGATGATCTTGCTCCGCTGGCAAAGCTCACCTCACTTAGAGAGCTTCGATTGAATGGCTCGGAGGTTCGTGACCTATCTCCGCTCGCAAACCTCACGGAGCTTGAATTTCTTGACCTTAGCCATACGAGCGTCCGTGACCTAACACCGCTACAGGAACTACCAGAACTGAATTGGCTCTACCTGACGCAGTGCCGTATCAGTGATGTAGCGCCGCTAGCAAACCTCAAGTCCCTGGTCCACCTTGACCTCACAGAGACTGACGTCAGCAAGGAAAACGTCGAGTGGCTCAGACGAGCCTTGCCGAATTGTTCGATCGACTGGGCTGAGTGATGTAGCGTGCGTCGTGACGCACCTTTTCCACGCGATGGTGCGTTGCGACCCACCCTACGAGTCACGCTAACTTTCGCTGGCTGCTGACCTTGACGAGAGTCCAGGCGGTCTCTAGGGTACGCCTCGCTCTAGGGACAGGGGCCCCCGACGGAGTACCGTTTTCTTTCGCTAAACTGTAGACCGAATTCCAATTGCTGGTGCGGACGATGGAACGACCGATGGCAATCCTGGCCGTGGTCTGGACGATGCTATGCGTCGGATCCGGCTGCGCTACCAGTCCCGAACGTCGTGAGGCGAACGCGCTTCTTTCTAAGCCAACGATGTCGCCCAACAGCGTGATGTTGGAAATCTTCTTCGTCCGGTATACGGAAGATCATCGCTCGTTGGGCGAGTCTATCTGGGAACAGATTGACGAACAGAAGTTCGATTCCGACCTTCGCCGCAAGCTAGCGGACCAGGGAATTAGGGCAGGTGTCCTCGCCGGGCAACTTCCGCTGGAAGTGCAGCAGTTGCTGGAGACGCAAACTGCGCCCGTCGCTGAGACCCCGCCTGAGTTGGCCACGCCTGGCGAGAATGCCGACCCAACGGTGGCCGCTGCCAGCGTGGTGACGCTAGGGCAAGGACCGTTGGTGCGGCTGCGGCAATTGCAGATCCGCTCAGGTCGCCGAGGGGAGATCATTGCCTCGAATATTTTTGACGAACTCCCGCTGCTGCAAGTTTCCAACGGCGAAGTCTGCGGCAAGACGCTGCACAAATGCCAGTCGATGTTTAGCGTGACTCCCTTTCCTGAAGGGGACGGTTCCGCCCGATTGGAGCTGGTGCCTGAGCTGCACCACGGCGACCCCACCCGACGCTTCTCAGGAGCGGACGGGGTCTGGAAACTTGAGACCAGCCGGCCACGTCAGGCATTTACGGAGCTGACGCTGAGCCCTAAGCTCGCGCCGGGAGACATGGTGGTGGTCGGTGCCGTTTCGCAACGTCCCGGCACCATGGGTCGGTGGTTCTTTCAAGAAACGACCGACGGCGTTGTCGAGCACAAGTTGCTGCTGATTCGCCTGGCGCGAACGCAGTACGATGACCTCTTCGACCTCGAATCGCGGGAAGCAGAAGCTCCCGGCAAGTGATACCATGGGTTTGCCATGGAAACGAATTCGCAACAAGTGCCGACGACCGAATGCGCCGCTCCCCAGGCGGCTAAGCAGCGAAACTGGTTGCTAAGAGTTGTCTGGCCCAACACGCTACTCCATTGCGCGCTGATGGCAACTTTCGCCTGGCCTGTGGTGTGGATCGCTGCGGTTGCGGGGTCCCGCTTGGGAGTTGGCGATTTCGGCCTGGGTGCTTCGAAATTAATGTGGCTCTATGCCATCACCGTTTGGCTACGAGGTTTCTATTTGCGAAGCGCGTTGATCCTGGGAGTTGTCCTGGTCCCAGTATGGCTCTATCTCACGGCACTCGTATCGGCGATCCTCACCATCGTCTTGGGATGCCTGCTGGATTGGTAACCGATCGTCAGTGGGCCAGCCCTCCCTGGCTGCCAGCGCGAGTCTTCCGCAACCCACATAACGATCGATACCGCCGGACTTCGGCGTGACGGTTCTTACTTGATGAAAAGCATTTCCTGGTAGGTCGGCAGCGGCCAGAGATCGTCAGCCACGTAACCTTCCAATTCGTCGGCACATTCTCGCACGGCCTGCATAGCGGGCGAAACGGTCTCGCAGAAGTGTTTGGCTTCGGTCAGCAGGTCGCCGTTTCCTTCGTGCTCCAACGCCACCTGAAGGGCTGACGAGGTATCCTGGAGGCACTTGACCAACTTGGTAACCTTGTCCAGCGTGTCGGTGTCAAACTCGTACCCAACGAGCTTGAGATTGGCACACGTAGACGCCAACTCATTCTGGTATCGAACGGCGGCGGGGAAGATCATGGTCCGGGCCATTTCCAGCGTCAAGTTGCCTTCGACCTTGATCGTCAAGCAGTACTGCTCGAGATAGGTATCCAGCCGGCTTTGCAATTCCCGGACCGAGAGGACGTTGTACTTGCCGAACAGTTCCGAGACTTCTTTGGAACCGAGAACCGGCAGGGCATCGGTGGCATTGCGGAGGTTCAACAGGCCGCGCACCTCGGCTTCCTTATGCCAGGCTGCCGAGTATCCATCTCCGTTGAAGATCACCGACTCGCACTCGTTTATGATCTCAGTCAGCAGATTCTGCACGGCACCGTGCAAATCGTCCGGCTTGCCAGCGGTGGCTTCTTCGAGCTTGGTCGCACAGAAGTCCAGCGACTCAGCCACGATGGTATTCATGGCTACCAGCGGTCCTGCGATGGACTGGTTGGCACCCACCGCACGGAACTCAAATCGGTTGCCGGTAAAGGCGAACGGACTTGTGCGGTTGCGGTCTCCAGCATCCATCGGCAGCGGAGGCAGGACATCCACGCCGACGGTGAGCTTCTCTTTGGCGATGGAGGTATTGGCGCCGCCAGCTTTGACTTGCTCAAAGATGTCCGTGAGCTGATCGCCGAGGAAGATGGAGATGATGGCCGGAGGAGCTTCGTTGGCACCCAAGCGATGGTCGTTGCCAGCCGACGCTACCACGGCACGCAGCAGACCTTGGAACTTGTGCACGGCTCGAATGACCGCGGCGCAGAACACCAGGAACTGAGCGTTGTCATGCGGTGTGTCTCCTGGATCCAGCAGGTTGCCTTGCGACTTGCTGCCGAGGCTCCAGTTGACGTGTTTGCCAGATCCGTTGACCCCTGCAAACGGCTTCTCATGGGTCAGGCATGCCATGCCGTACTTCTCAGCCACGCGCCGCAGGGCAATCATCATCAACTGCTGGTGGTCCGTGGCCAGGTTGGCCGATTCGAACACCGGAGCAATTTCGTACTGGCCGGGAGCCACTTCGTTGTGGCGTGTTTTGACAGGCACGCCCAACTTGAACAGCTCACGTTCGACTTCGAGCATGTAGGCCAAAACCCGTTCGGGAATGGCACCAAAGTAGTGGTCGTCAAACTCCTGGCCTTTGGGAGGTTGGGCACCGAACAATGTCCGCCCTGCGTTGAGCAGGTCAGGACGGGCAAAGTAGAAGTGCCGATCCACCAGGAAGTACTCTTGCTCAGGGCCGGCCGTCGAGGAGACGAAGGCGTTGTCCGAATGCCCAAACAGTTTCAGAATCCGCTGAGCCTGAGTGTTAAGCGCCTGCATCGACCGCAGCACCGGGGTCTTTTTGTCCAGGGCCTCGCCGGTCCATGACACAAAGGCGGTGGGGATGCAGAGCGTAGCACCGTTGGGGTTTTCCAAGATGTAGGCAGGGCTGGTCACATCCCAGATGGTATAGCCACGAGCCTCGAACGTTTGTCGGATGCCGCCGGTGGGAAAACTCGAACCGTCCGGCTCGCCTTGAATCAACTGCTTGCCGCTGAACTCGGTGATGGCTCCCCCTTCACCGTCGGGGGAGAGGAAGCTGTCATGCTTCTCCGCCGTGGCACCGGTCAATGGATAGAAGACGTGGGCGTAGTGCGTGGCACCCTTTTCGATTGCCCAATCCTTCATGGCCGAGGCGACCACGTCCGCAACCGAGTCATCCAGTTTCTCGCCAGCTTCCATGGTTTTGGCAACCGAGGCGAAGACCGCCTTGGGCAATCGGTCCTTCATCTCCGATCGGCTGAAGACATTCGAGCCGAAAAGTTCGCGGGTGGGGGTTTCCACGAAATTCAACGGAGGACCAGACGACTGCCAATTGGTCACTGCCGAAATGGCAGCCATCCGGGTGGTTGCGCCCAACGAAGCCCCTTTGGCTCCGCTGCCAGACGCAGCCCGACTCTCTCCAGAAACACCAGTCTTAGAAATCGCGCTCACAAGTTTGTACCTCTCAAATGCCGCTCCAACCTAGGAGCCAGGTGCGGCGAACTGACAATAGGGCCGGCTTTGGGTGTGCAAACGAATGGGACTAAAATTCCAAGCCCATCCACGGCCCTCGCAGGATTCGTCCTGCGAACAATGCACGCATTACGCAAATTTCATACCGCTATCACATGCGGTAGTTGCAAACTGCCAAGCCTCGCCAAACTCCACCGGGCGTGGCATCGCCGAAATCCCCGCTCTCCCAGTAGATTATCAATCTACACATTGCCAGCTGCCTGAGGAGATAAAAAACAGCAGCACTCCCGAATTTACCCCGCCCCGCCGGCGCCTGCATACAAAGCAATCACCGCATGCCAATAGAACAGGCAAGGCACCCTAGATCCCAATGAACCGCAGTCCTCGAACCGCTGTCCCCAATGGTTCCAGAAGACGGCGAGTTTCCACCGAGGCTATCGGCCGGTGCGAGGCTCTTTTTTCTGACCCTTCTGTTGACCCTTCTGTTGACCCTTCTGTTGACCCTTCTGTTGACCCTTCTGTTGATCCTTCTGCTGCATCCGGGCCCAACTGTCACGCAGGGAGACCGTCCGGTTGAACACCAACTGGTTGGGCTGGGAATCTTGATCGACGCAGAAGTAACCCTGCCGCTCGAACTGGAAACGGTCGCCAGGCTGGGCATCTGCCAGGCTGGGCTCAACATGGCAATTCTGCACGGTTTGCAGCGAATCTGGATTGAGGTTCGAGAGCCAATCTTTCCCCTCCTCAACTTCATCCGGATCAAGCGTTGCGAAGAGATGGTCGTAGAGCCTGGCCTCGACTTGCAGCGCGTGTTGGGCGGACACCCAATGCAGGGTTCCCTTGACCTTGCGACCTGCCTGAGACCCGCCGCTCTTGGTTTGGGAATCGTACGTGCAGTGGACCTCGACAATGTTCCCCTCGCCGTCCTTGATCACCTTCTCGCACTTGATGATGTAGGCGTACCGCAGGCGAACCTCTTTGCCAGGGGACAACCGATGGAACTTCTTGGGGGGTTTCTCCATGAAGTCTCCCTGCTCAATGTACAACTCCCGACTAAACGGCACCTCGCGACTGCCGGCGGTGGGGTCCTCAGGGTTGTTGACCGCAAGTAGCATCTCCGTCTTGTCTTCGGGAAAATTGGTAATCACCAACTTCAGCGGTGCGGTAACCGCCATCACACGCGGAGCCTTACGATTGAGGTCGTCGCGGACGGAGTTCTCCAGCACGTGCATATCAATTGTGCTGTTGAATTTGGCCACTCCAATCGTTTCGCAGAATTTCCGAATGGACTCCGGCGTGTAACCGCGCCGCCGCAGCCCACTGATGGTTGGCATCCGTGGATCATCCCAGCCGTTGACGTGTTTGTCTTGGACGAGCTGCGCCAACCGCCGTTTGCTCATCACCGTATACGTCAGGTTGAGTCGGGCAAACTCAATCTGGCGGGGGTGATAAATGCCGAGTTGCTGGATGAACCAATCGTACAGGGGGCGGTGATTCTCAAACTCCAGCGTGCAGATTGAGTGCGTGATTCGCTCGATCGAGTCCGACTGCCCATGCGTGAAGTCGTACATGGGATAGATGCACCACTTGTCTCCGGTGCGGTGGTGATGGGCACGCATGATCCGATACAGGACAGGATCTCGAAGGTTGAGATTCGGCGAAGCCATGTCAATCTTGGCGCGCAGCGTTCGTGAACCGTCAGGGAATTCGCCAGCCCTCATCTTGCCGAAGAGTTCTAGGTTTTCTTCCGGTGTGCGATCTCGGAAAGGGCTGTCCTGGCCAGGACTGGTCAGCGTGCCGCGGTACTCGCGAGTTTGCTCGATGGAGAGGTCGCAAACGTAGGCCTTGCCTGCCTCGATCAGTTGCACGGCCCAATCGTGCAGTTGTTCGAAGTAATCCGAGGCAAAGAACAAGCGGTCTTCCCAATCGAATCCCAACCAGCGGACATCGTCCTGGATGGACTTGACGAACTCATCCTCTTCCTTGCTAGGGTTGGTGTCGTCAAACCGGAGGTTGCACTTGCCGCCGTACTTTCTGCGCCAGGCCAAAGTTCAAACAGATGCTCTTGGCGTGTCCAATGTGCAGGTAGCCGTTGGGTTCTGGCGGAAATCGCGTATGCACGCGGGCGTCGTTCTTGCCGGATTGCAGGTCTTGCTGGACGATCTGCTCGATGAAATTCAGTCGCTCGGCCGCAGGTTCTTCCGAAGGAGAAGGGGGGCTGTCTCCAGGTCCGTCGTACTCATTCATCGTGCTTTGCTTGCCTTTGGCAGAGAATTCGAGAGCATCCATCTTGGGGTCCAGGCCGCCACTGGCCAACACCCAGTGCTGCCTATCATATCGCAGAGGGCAACAAACAAGAAGGTGGGGGAATTCCGAAGTCCGAAGGCTTGCAAGTCCTCACACGTCACCCTCGTGGCGAGGGAATCACCAACTTCTCATACAGCGGAGCCCCCACCGCCTTGCGGCCGACGATGATCCGGTCCGGAAAGACATGCAGCAGGTGGATGGTGGACATATTGTCCGTCAGGACATGCGCCGTCCGTTCGTGCATTTGAAAACCGTTGCGATGCCGGTGTCCGAACAAGTACCCGGTCACCCGATGCTGGTGCAACAGGGCGAGCACGTCGCTCCCTCCGAGCTGCGGTTGCAAATTGTTGCCAAAGGCCGGCAGCGATGGGTAATGGGCCACCACGAACACGTGCTGCTTCTTGTCCAGCAACTTGAGTTGATCACGCAGGTACTTGATCTGCTCATCGTCCGCTCGCTGGGTCAGGAAGGGGACAGTGACGAAGGCACACTCGCCATGTTCGAACACCTGACGCGGTTTGCTCCCGGTGTACTTCTCATACAATGCCGTGGAACCGGTGAATCCCTCTTTCTCAGCAGCGGCCAACGCTTGCTTCACAATGGCCGCATACTCGGGCTTCTGCTTCGGTGCCGATGAGTACGACGCTTCGACAAAATCGTAATTGAACAGGACATCGTGATTGCCTGGCACCACGTACTTGGGTGGCTTGAGCGCGGCGAACGTACTGTTGAACAGTTCCCACTCTTCTGGCAAGTTGTTGTTCACCAGATCGCCGGCCACAAGCACCAGCGCGGGATTCAAGCGATTCAAATCTTCGATGGCAGCCTTGGCTTTTTGAATCAGCACGTCTCGACCCGTCTCGCGATCGAACTGAGGGTCCGAGACCAAAGCAAAGGTGAAGTCTGGCTTGAGGGCCAGATCTTGTGTGTAGGTGGGGCATCCATAGGGGTCCGCTTCGGCAGGTTTCATTCGCGGAGCGCGGACGGGGTTGGGCACCGTCAGTGAGAACGCCAACTCAGCCGGGTTGGCAATCTGCGCGAGCTCAACCCGATCAGCGAACACACGGGCTACCGTCACCGCGCCGCGAGTGGCCCAACCGATGGAGCCGACACTCCAGTCTGGCAGCGTGTTGGTGTATCCGGTCTGATGGCTGTAGCGGGTCGGATCAAACCGTACGGCGATCTTCTGCTGCTCGACAAGTGGCCAAAAGGCCTCATGCGTTGTTGTCAGCTTGGAGCGAGGGCCTGATCGATTCAGCCCCGTGAACAGCAACACCGCTTTGGAATCCTTATTCGCTGCGAGTTGATCTGCCAGGCGTGCCGTTGCCAGATCGGGATCGCTATCCAAATCGCCTGCAAAGGCGAGCGAGACTCCATTCACAATCTTTGTCGTGCCTTCGGCGTTGTATTTCGCAAACGCCTCGCGGAACTGTTCGATCGAGCCTGCTAGCTCATCTCGATGTCCCGGAGTCACATAGGTTGGCACTTCGACCTGCTGCAAAGACTTCAGCATCGCTTGGCGGTCGTCTGCAGAACCGGTCCAGGTGAGCGAACCGAGGATGACGAACGCGTCAGGGCGGATGGCATTGACCAAGGACACGGCCTTCGCCATCCCTTCGGGAGCTGTCGTGGCCAAAAAACCGCGGGGACTTCCTCGTTCGTCCTTGATCTGATCTGCGGGCAGTGTCGTAACGTACGGATTGGACGCCACGGCAATGGTCGCGATCGGTTCCTCGGCAAGGCTGCGGACACCGTCTGACAAAACCAGCAGCAGCACGGCCAAGCAGCCACCGAGCGGACCGGTCACAAGTCGGATAAGTGTGGCGTTCATCGGATACCTTTTGGGTTGGTGTAGAACAGTTGCACTAACTGTTCAAAATTGCTCGGCCTGCAGCCGAACAGTTTGGGACACTGTTCTACGCAGGCTCGATGTCCTATCTCGTACGAGTTCGTCTGGTTTTTGCTTCTGCCTATTCTTGCCGGGAATCTCTCAGGCGGGATTTGATGCAAGCGTAAATACTGGCGGCAATCTGCCGATATCCTTGCGCGTTGGGATGGACGCCGTTGCCAATCGGGTATCCATCCGTTGGGTCCAGGTTGAGTTGGGTGGGCAGAACCAGCACTTGGGATTTCGGGTGATCGAACCGTTCCATCTGCCGCTGGACCAGCCGATGTTGAATCCGTTTCCAACCCCAGCGATGATACGCTCCTTGGTAATTCGACTCAAACGCGGCATCACGCGAGTTCGGCGGTGTCGTCAGGCAGATTGCCAGTTCAGCAGAAGGTGCCGCTGCGCGAAACGCATCGAGCAACACATCTGCGGATTCGAACATCTTGTCGATGCGCGCGTCGATGGCCCCATTGTCATGCGGCGGAGCGCTGAAGCAATCGTTGATGCCAAGCATGAAAATGACCATGTCTGGCAAGTCTTGCTGCTCTCGCAAATACCTGGCAACGTCAAGCGTCGGCTTGCCTGCGGCGGACAGGTAGACAAAGGGACTGCTCCGTTTGCGATGGGTCCCATCTGGATTTGGTTCGTACTTGGTGACAAACCGTTGCCACGTCCAACCTCCGTACCCTTCGTGAGCCACGCCTTTGGCTGCCTGAGGTGGTTGGTGCGTCCCGAGCATTCTCCACTTCGGATTGCCTGGCGTGGACAGCAATTTTGCCAATTCGTTGGGGTACAAAGTGCCGTGGGTTAGGCTATCACCGACAATCAGCAAGCCCAGTGGACGCTGCGCGCCGGCATCCGCAGCGATCACACGCAACGTGGTGGCGGCGTGCCCCAGCGAATTGCCGGCCATGTCGCGGACTCGAATGGTCAATCGGTGATCGCCCACCTCTGCGGCAACCGGTGTGATGGTCCAGCGCCGCCGTTGGGACTCTCCCAGTTCGCAGGTTACCTCGAACTGGTACGCCTCGGGGGTTTTCGTGAGCACCACATTGTCAAAGTAGACGCTCATCTCCACGCCAACCACGGCATAGAAAACCGATGGCAAGACAGGCTTGAGTGACTCGCCTTCGACGGGTGGTTGCGCCGTCCCCGGCGTTACAAAAAGGACCAACCAGCAGACCAACCACGGGCGCATTGAGAGCATAAGGTGTTTCCAATGTAGAACAGTTGTCTCAACGGTTCAGGGGCTACGAACAACGTTTCGGGTGGGTTCGGTTCACAGTTCGCTCACCTTCTGCAGGTGAACCGTTGGGACATGCCTACCGAGGTAGGGTCTCGAACCAGTTTGAGCTACCGCTTTATCAATCCTAACCCAGCGTCAGCGAGGACGCATGACCGGCGACATCGCCACGGTCATCACGACGGAGCGTGATAACTTTTTGCCAATCATAACCCGAAGCTTGAGAGCGTGAGCGAGGAAACGGGGATGGCGACATCGCCAGCCAGCCTTCTTTGCTTCCACGAGCATCCGACGAGGAAGTCAGGCAGGAGCCTGACCTAGAGGGGAACCGAAGGTCCTGCCTGGTTAGCCGGTTAGCCCTTTGGTTCAGGAGGGGGGAACTTGCAACCCTCGAGCAATTCGATCTTGGCGCGAAGTTCGGCGGGGACGGGTTGCGACCGGTTCGCAACGTAGTTGAAGGTGACGATGGTCGAGTCCCCTTCGGCCACGATGCCCAAGCGTGGACTGACCACCCGGTGCAGCATGACCAGGCTGCTGCGTCCAATCCTGGATACCTTGGCGGTGACGGCCACGGTATCCGGGAAGAGTAGTTGTTGCCGGTAGTCGCAGCGAATGCTGGCCAGAATCGGAGCGAGGTCTGCGCTGGCGTCGCCTGCCACCTCTAACCGCTCGAAGTAGGCAATTCGAGCGGTTTCGTACCAGCGGAAATAGATGGCGTTGTTGACGTGGCCAAACGCGTCTTGGTCTCCCCACTGGACCGGCAGATAGACCACCTCGGGAAAGCCTTGGAGATGCTCACTTTCGAAGCTGTTCATGTTAGGCTTCCCCGCGCGAAGGAGAACGGACGACGAGGCGATTCGCCTGGGCTTCAATCAATCACTTTTTTGCCGAGAGCCCAAACCGCGGCCTGGGTGCGGTCTTTCACATTCAATTTGCGAAGGACATTTTGCACATGTTCTTTGACCGTATCGTAGCTGATATTGAGCGACCTACCAATTTCACGATTGCTCAAACCGAGGGCTACGTGCCGCAGCACCTGGTGCTCGCGACCGGTCAGTTCGACGCCCATGCCAGGGGTCGACTGGGTGCTGCACATGTTCATTCGCATGGACTTAATCAAACTTCCGTTCTCGCTGGCCTCACCTCGACTGACACGCCGTACGGTCTCTGCCATCTCTTGAATGGGAGCGGTCTTGACCATGTACTCATCCGCACCCAGTGCCACGGCACGCGCGAGATACGTGGGGTTGTCATAGCCTGAGTACATCACAACGCGAGTTTGGGGATGTGCCTGCTTAATCTCATTGAGAGCCCAAAGCCCATCGGCCTCAGGCATGCGCACATCGAGCACGACAACATCTGGTTGAAACTCCTGGACAGCCTCGAGCGCCTGTTTGCCATCTCCGGCAGTTGCCACGATTTCTAAATCGTCACCACAGATCACAGTGGCCAACCCGGCTCTCACGAATTCATGGTCATCCACCACCAACACTCGTATTTTCATCAACCGATCCCTACTTCTTGTGGAAGTTTGGTAACGATGCCCCTGTAGCGCCTACGTGTCAATTATCGGCAGGGTAGTGGCGTGACGACACGCTGTTCGACCAGCATAGCATCCAGCGATGCGGCAGCGTCCAGCCATCGCGAGCGTTCCGAATAGAGAACTCCGAGCTGCGACGCGGGCCAACCTGCAAAGCGATGCGTCAACTCATTGGTGAAAACAGCTTCGGGATCAGTAGTCTACGGAAGCAGGCGAAATTCAGAAAGATGCCTGGCTAGGAAATTATCGTTTTCTGATTTTCATCAAAACTAAAAATTTCCCGCTTGCGCAATCAAAAACAGCCACCACGGAGGGGATAGCAACCGGTGACACGCCGCGCTACTTCATAAGAAAGGCGGTTCGCCCATCGAATTCATCCAGAAAGATTCACTTCATGAACCTGCTCATTGAGTGTGGCAAAATCATAGAGAACGCCCATGCCCAACAGGCCTCCGGTCAGCAAATACAAGATGCCGCTGGGTAGCTTGCCCATGAAAAAACGGTGAATTCCTAGCGGGCCGAGGAAGATCAACAAGAGCCATGTGGCGCTATAATCCACGCGTCCTGCCGCGTACCGCGCACACGCGTCACGGTTCATATCAGGGATCAGGAAGAAGTCGATAATCCAACCAATCCCCAACAGGCCGAGCGTCAACAACCACAGCACCCCAGTTAGCGGTTTACCGTAATAGAACCGATGGATGCCGAAAAAGCCAAAGATCCATAATACGTAACCAACCGTCGTCGAGTGAGATTCCGTATATCCGGTACTCATCAATCTATCTCTTCCGTCGAAATGGTGATGCAAGGTGATCCGCGCTTGTCAGGTTATCAGACAAGAAGCAAGAGCCAGATGCAGGATGCGAGTCACCGCGACCTCTCCAAGCAGGTCTAGTAATATGAACCATAGACCCCCTGGCTTGCCAGGCAAGGGGAGTGGGTCCACGGACCTTGTTGAGGTGGCTGCGATCCTGCCTTCAGGCAGTCTCAATCTTCCCGCTTAGCGCTCCACCGGTAGTTCGTGATGGCGAGGAAAATCTTGACAACTCACGGCACCATCTGGCAGCCGGGGACCGCCGTGGCCGGCAGAGATTGTCGAGTTGGCCACTTGCGTCGCGGTGCCGTTTCGACATACTACCGGGACCGCTGGGGTGCTCACGGCACCGTTGGCGAACGTTGTTCATTCCGCCGTAAACTCACGCTCCATAAGGTCCTTCTCATGTCTCGATCTGGCGCTGTCACGTTCAAAGGCAATCCCATGACCTTGGCCGGTGAAGCTGTCCAAGCTGGATCACCTGCCCCGGAATTCAAGATCCATTATTACAAAGATGGCATGCAGACACTGACTCCGGCAGACTTGCGTGGCAAGGCCACCTTGATCAGCGTGGTCCCTTCGCTGGACACCCCAGTGTGTGCCACCCAGACCAAGAAGTTCAACGAAGAGCTTTCCGGCCTGGGAGATCAGGTCAACGCGGTGACGGTGAGTCTCGACCTGCCGTTCGCCATGAACCGTTTCTGCGGAGCCGAAAGTATTTCGAACATCCAGGTCGCCAGCGATTACCAGGATCGCAGCTTTGGGCAGAACTGGGGAATGCTGATCGAAGAACTCAAAATCCTAGCTCGGGGGGTGTTCGTGCTGGATGCCGATGGCAAGGTGGTCTACGCCGAGTGCGTCAGCGAAGTGACGTCCGAACCCGACTACGCTGCCGCCCTGGCCGCACTGAAATCTCAGGTTGCATGAGGTTCATCGGATAAGTGAACAGCCTTGGGGCTTAGCGCATTGTTACGCCTGAGAATTCGGGTGCCACTGGCAACTTGTCTGCCAGTGCTTTGACCTTACGTCAATCTTCGCTGCGCTCAACCTCTGCTCATTTCCACCGCGGCAAAAAAGAAACGCGAGTCCGGTCATCGTCAAAGGACGAGACCGAACTCGCGTCTGGGTCGCGGAGTAAAAAACCGTTGGGTTAATCGAGGAAGCCAGAAAGTTCCTGACTGCGGCTCGGTTGCTGCAGCTTGCGGACCGCTTTGGCCTCGATTTGTCGGATACGTTCGCGGGTCACTTTGAAGATGTGTCCCACTTCTTCCAGGGTGTAGCTGTACCCATCTCCTAAGCCGTAGCGGAGCTTGATGATCTCTCGCTCGCGGTAGCTGAGGGTCTTGAGTACCTTGTTGATCCGGGTCCGGAGCATTTCTTGAGCAGCTCCGGTGGCCGGGTTTTCGGCATCGGTATCTGGCAGCAGGTCGCCAAAGTGGCTGTCCTCGCTGTTACCGACTGGCCGGTCGAGGCTGATCGGGTAGCGATTCATGGCCATCACGCGTCGGGCTTCGTCCACCGCGGTGCCAGCGGCCAGTGCCGTTTCTTCGATGGTAGGTTCTCGTCCCAACTCTTGCAGGAGTTGTCGCGAGACATTGCGGACCTTGCTCATGGTTTCGACCATGTGCACCGGGATCCGGATGGTGCGGCTCTGGTCAGCCACGGCCCTGGTAATGGCCTGACGGATCCACCAGGTGGCGTAGGTGCAGAACTTGAATCCGCGGCGGTATTCGAACTTATCGACCGCCCTCATCAAGCCGGCGTTTCCTTCCTGGATGAGATCCAAGAAGCTGAGTCCGCGGTTGCGGTACTTTTTGGCAATGGAGACGACCAACCGCAAGTTGCCTTCGGAGAGCCCTCGCTTGGCTTTCTGGTACTCGGCGTAGACTTTCTTGAGGTAAGCGACTCTTCGCCGCAAGCTGGTGGGGGTTTCTTGGGTAGCCCTGAGGATGCTGCGGAACTCAGCCAGGACCGGCTCTCGTTCTGCGGCAGAAGCCCTTTCCAGCTTCATCAAGTTGAGTTGCATCCTGAGCCCATCGACGCGCCGGCTGAAATCTTCCAGCGTGCGAATCATCGGTTCGATGCGTTGTGTCCGCAGGCCCAACTCTTCCACCAGGCGTACTGCCCGACGTCGGCGTTGACCGAGTGCGCGCCATGCCTGTCGGCGTTCGGCGATGCGGAACTTTTTACTCGTGGCCAGACGGTAGTCTCGCAGGTTCTGCTTGACCAGCACATCCAGGGTACCGAGGTTGTGTGGCAGGCGGCCCAGAATCTGGTCTTTTTCAAGACTGTCTGTGACTGAGACCTGCACGGTCCGATCGAACGGCAGTTCTTGCTGATGCACGCGCTTCAGTACTTTGAAGGCGCTCTGCATTACATAATCGCACTCCAGCAGCTTGCGGCGAAACTTGGCTCTGGTGATCTCGATTTCTTTCGCGAGCGCGATCTCCTGCTTGCGGGTGAGCAAGGGGATCTCGCCCATCTGCGTCAGGTACATGCGAACCGGATCATCGGACCAGGATTCCGAGTCTTCGCCAGCGAGCATTTCGTCCGGAGACGTATCCTCGGTTTCAGCGCCGTCATTGTCGTTGGAGGAATCACTGTCGTCGATGTCGTCATCGGCGTCCTCCTTATTGACAATTTCGACCGCGTCTTCGGGACTGGGTGTCTGCTCGTCGTCGAGTTCGTCCAAAAGTGCGTCGTACAACTCTACCTCCTCAGGTGAGCTTCTGTGAATGGGGAGCAACCACGAAGACTCGCCGCGCTGCAAAATGCCGCCTTGGCCGGGCAGGTCGAGTTCCGCATGTCCACGGGTTGAATCGAACAACCCTGTGATGGGAATTTCTACAAGTCTGCAGCATGTACAAAGCGCGCGCGAAGTGGCCTGTTTTAAGACCACCTGCTGTAACGTTAAGTTGTTGGCATCGAGGCCATGGGAAAGCAAACATAGTCTACCACCGGTCCTGCGCAGGGCTGCCTTGACGCCGCATTTGGCAAAATATTACGGCTGTTGTGAAACCTAGCGCACATCCAAGTGTTGTTGTTGGCATGGGTTGACACCATGTCGTGTCCATGCCTGTCTTCGGCACAGCGCAATCAGAACCGCAAAAACCATCTCAGCCTGATTGCCTTCTTAACTCTGGCTACCTTGCCACAAGCCTGTCATCCTGCACACCGCCCAACTCGCCCTAATCTTCCTCACTCATCAGTTGCTTCCTATTCGAATTGGGTTGCACTCTTTCGCTTCCCAATCCACAGGTCGCCTTCGTGGCAGCTGGTGTGGTGCGGCTCTTCTCGATCCGTGCCTTCGACTCAAACGGGCTTTGCCGTTTATCTAGGTGCTGGCGGCACCCTGCGCTTTGTAACCTCAGGTTGGAGCCGGAGTCACACCGGCCTTGAGAGTTACTTGGATATTGTTCGATGGCTCGTCCATGTAGAGTCGCAGAGAGCTCGCTCATGCTAACTCCCCTTCAACCTGACAATTCTAGTCGCTCGTAAACGCGGGTCTAGGGTTCGTTTCCATAAGATCTTCATTTTCCACAAGCCAGCGACCAGAGACAAACGCTTTTGGTAGAATAGGTAATCTTGCGAGCTGACATGCTCTTAGCGGCTACCTTAATCACGCGATCTGCCGCATTCAAGCTTTAGGAAGCCATGAGGTCACTTTTCTGCCGATTCGCCAGCCCTCCAGATTCTCACCGTGCCATCTCCTCCGGCTGAAGCCAACCGGCCGTCGGGGAGAAACGCCAAACCGTACACTCCTCCCTCATGGCCAGGAAGCTGAGCCACAAGCTCTCCCGATTCCACCAACCAAACGCTGATCGCTGAATCGGCCGGTGATTCGAGCGTCTCTTCTGGCGCGCTCGCCGGCGGTTTGGCCTGCGGCTCAGGGTTCGGTTCTTTGGGGCGTGGCACTTTGCCACGATTGGGACCTGCTCCGGCAAAGCCACCACCACCGAAACCGCCCCCTCGTCCGCCAGCCTTCTTCTTAGGCTGCGGGGCTTGTTGGTCTGTGGATAGCCCTCGAGAGACGCCTGTTGCCAGGTGTTTTCCATCTGGCGAAAACGCCAGGCAAACATGGTTCTTGGCAAGCGTTTTTTCAGGGAACCGCCGGAATTCAGTCGGCTCATGCTTCCCAGGCTCGAACCGCCAAGTCACGACCTGTCCGTCCGATGTACCGGCGGCTAGAAACCGCTCGTCGACATCGCACGCGACGCGGTGAATCGGCTGGCCAACATTGAGGACCTCCAGCGATTGGTGATTCTGAAAATCCCAAAGACGCACCGTCCCGTCATCACTGCCGCTGGCCAGGATGCCGGAGGTTGGCAGGAACAGGAGCGTGTTGATGTGTCCGGTATGGCCGGTGAGCTTGGGCGAAGCGAGCCCGGTGCCATCGGCAATGACGTACCGATTGGCGATTGCCAGATTCTTTTGAACCGGGGGAATCGCCACGGCTAGGTAGTCACCCGGGGCCCAGGATATATGCGAGCGTTTGCCTGGCTGCCTGGTGTGCCAGGTAATGACTTCGCCCCGGCGACGATCGTTCACGCCACAGGTGGCTATCCAGGATTGGTCGGTGGAAATGGCAACGTCGAACACCGGCACCGCGTGATCTTCGAATCGGTGGAACAATTCGGCGGTCTGGAGATTCCATAGGCAGACACTTTGGTCCGCCCCCACGCTAGCAAGCATCTGGCCATCGGCAGAGCAGGCAATGTTGTGAACAGGCCCGACATGCGCTGTGAGGACATGTTGCAACTCCGCTAGCTGTCCCGGCGGGTGCTGGTCCCCCAACTGCTGGTCCCCTGGCTGCGGCTCAGGTCGGGCGACCTCCGGTTCATCAGGAGGCCGAGAAGCGAGACTCTCCATCACCAGCTTTTGGCCTGAAGTTGGCGAATCCCCTGGAAGTGGACTGTCGTCGGTCGGTTCGACGGTTGGCCGAGCGGCAACTCTTGGGGTGGCAATGGTTGGGGCGGCAACATCATCCGGTGCCATGGGAGCCGGTTCATGCTCCACCCTGAGGATCGTTTGACCGCTTGACTCGACGTCAAAATTTTTGGTTTCGACCACTTCTCCCTGATACGTGACACGCATCTGGTGGCGGCCAACGGTCAGGTCCAAGGGACGGCTGCCAAGTCGAGCAAAGCTGAAGTCCTCCCCATCAATCTCAACACCGATCTTGGGGTCACGCACATCGACCACCACGATTCCATACGAAGGGCGGATCGCGAACACGGCAGCCGCAACGATTAGTGCGCCGGTTAGCACGACCGTTGGTACCACGAACCAGCGACGTCGGCGACGCCCTCGTGGCGTGCTCCGGTTTGTCTCAATCCGAACTGCTGCGAGTTGCGTGTCTGCTGGGGGAGCCGTTTCTGTTTGAGTCACCGCGGTGCCTACCGGTGGCGGGACAGGCGTTGCCACCGCGGTGGGTAGCGAGGGTATGTCATTGCTCTGGGTGCAATCGAACTCGGTCAACTCCGACGAATCCGAAGGGACCGAACCGCTGCGCGTATCCGGCAGATCGCCAGCCTCGAAAGCTTTTAAGAAACTCGTGAGTTCGGCGGCCACTTGCTCCATGGAATCAGGCCGATCTTCCGGCCGTTTGGCCATCATCCGCAGGCAAAGGTCATTGAGCGGCCCCGGCACATCCGGCCGCAACGCGACCGGAGGGCGAGGATCGTCATTCATGATCTGGCTAATGACTTCTGCAAAATTCCCCACAAACGGCAACCTGCCTGTGAGAAGTTCGTACAGGATGACCCCCATGCTGTAGATGTCGGTGCGAGGTCCCATGGCATTCATGAGCCCTTGAACCTGTTCGGTAGCCATGTAGGCCGGTGTGCCAAGAAAGGCTCCGCTGTGCGTGAGGGGCTCGCCATCTGCTTTGCCCATGCGACGCGCCAAACCAAAATCCATCACCACCGGCTGGCGATCACGGTCAATCATCACATTCGCCGGCTTCAAGTCCCGGTGCACCACTCCATGTTGATGAGCATGGGCCAAGGCAAGAACCAACTTGCGGATCACATGCGCAATCTTATCCACCGCTTGCAGTCGGTCAGCGCGAATGTACTGCGAGAGTGGGCGGCCATGGATGTAGGCCATGGTGATGTAGTGCAGCCCTTCGAACTGCCCAACGTCATACACCGGGCAAATATGCGGATGCTGCAAGCCAGCGGCAGCTTGGGCTTCGCGGCAGAATCGTTTGATCGAATCGCCATCGGCTCGCATGGTCAGATGCGGCACTTTGAGAGCCACCATCCGGTCGAGCTGCGGATCGTACGCCTTGTACACCGCTCCCATTCCCCCCCGGCCAATACAGTCATCAATTCGATACCTGCCGAACTGCGTACCGAGAGGAAGAGTGTCGGGCGGCAATCCCTGCCCAGCGTCCGAGGGACCCGCCACGCCGGCTCGTTGGCCGAGATTTTCGCCTTCAACCCATCCCTGCGTCACCTGGTTCTGCGCGGTGGCTTCTCGTTCAAGATGCGATTGAGTCGATTGGAGATCCGAAGTGGCCGATTCGCGAATCGGGATCTCACCCGGCGTGTCGATGGTCGACCGGTTGTCCCGACCGTTGGCAGGATCGCTCTTTAGAGAGGAACGCTCTGAATTGCTCTTCGATCTCATCGCGCCAAGCCTTGCAGTTTGGGGGGATGGGGAAGTGCCTGAGTGGGTGGATCGCAGTCCACCCTTGCTAGGGGTATTCTAGCAAACGAACTGGACTGAATGACATGCAAAAAATCCGGTTTTACTCGAACAATCTCAGGAAATCAGCTTGCTGGCTACTTACGTCCCAAGAACAAACCGACCCCCATCACCAGGATTCCCACACCCGACGCAATCCACGTGGCTGGGACCATCTCACCAGCTGACGGAATGCCTAGTTGGGCACCCAGCAATGCCACCAGTGCGGCGGGGAAGGCAAACAGGGCCATCCGCAAACCGGGGAAAAGTGACGAGGCCAGCAGGATCAAACCGGCCACTCCGGCATGGAGACCACTCACCAGGCCGCCAAGCGGGAGCTTCAGGTCCTCGGTCGTTTTGCTAGCTGGGAGGAGGTTCGTCACGTTCTCGCTGAGTGTACCGTCCGGAAGTTGCTTGAGTTCATCGAGTGTTTCACGGCTCAGCAAACCGTTCTGGTTCAGCCACAGCAAGCAGCCTGCCAGCAGGACACCTCCCAAGAGAAACCGAACTCGAGCACCAAACAACATGCCAAGGATGGCAGCCACCTGGTTGCTTTTCTGTTCTGGCTCGTTGCCATCTCGGGCGGCAGCCAGCATGGCTTTGATCCGTGCTCGTTTGGCGGCGGGGTCTTCTTCGGCATGCCCTACGGCCATGGTCTCGCGAATCTCTGCGGCCCCGTGCACCATGGCGGCGGCGTTTTGCTCGGCCTTGCGGCGTGCTTCGGCCATGGTCATGCCAGTGGCCTGGAGCCCTTGCTGCTCGATCTTTTCGAGATGCTTGCGTTCTTTGGCTTCGCGGACGGCTTTGACTTTCGCATCAATCCAATGGACCACGGGATCTCGCCAGCTGCGGAACTTTGGCCGCCGGCGTCCACGGTCCCCCCGCCCCCAAGCTTCGCGAGCGGCAATCTTAGCCTCGTAGCCAAACAGTTGTTCGTACAGTTCTTCCCAACGGTCACCACTGTACTTGCAGACGAATTGCCGGAGCGATTGTTCTTCCAAACCGCGGAGACGGAGGTTTCGCAGCAGTTCTTCTAACTCGTCCACGTCGGACTGCCGCTGGTCGTGGAGCTTGCGGTCAATGAGGAAATAGCAGGCGAACCCCAGGCCGATCCCAATCACACTGACGGCCAGCAGCACCGAGATCCCTAGCAGGACGAACAGCGCCGTGCCCAACAGCAACCCACCGACGAGCCAGGTGAGCCAGTCTCCCCAACTACTGCCCAACAGCAACTCGCGAGTTTTGTCGAACAGATGCGTTCGTTCTTTCCATCCACTGACGATGAAATACGTGACGGTGGTAATCAGCAATAGTCCGGCAGTCCCGAGTGTCACGGCCGGAGAGAAGAATACACTGCCGACAACGACCAAGCTGCCAAGTCCTAAGAAACCCCAGGTGATGGCCGAGCGGACGCGGGCCAGTGGGGCTGAGTAAAAGCCGGCGCTGCACTTTTCCAGCACTTCGACATGTTCTTCACGCGGAGAGAACGACCCCGAGGTGGCCACTCCGAGAAAACTCTCCAGCGCGGCAATCACTTCGTTCAGGTCTCGGTAGCGCTCGTCCGGATTCTTGGCCACCATCTTCAAGGTGATTTCAGAAAGTTCGCTCGGCACCCGGTCCACCACGGCGTCGGGACGCACCATGGGTTCCATCTTGTGCTTGGTGATCACCTCCATGGCGGTTGTGCCTGAGAACGGAGGGCGGCCGGTGAGCAGGACGAAGAGCGTACAGCCAAGCGAGTAAATGTCCGCCCGATGGTCCACGTTGGCGGCATCTTCAGATTGCTCAGGTGCCATGTAGGCGGGGGTGCCCATGGCCACTTGGGCCAGCGTGACGTCAGCTCTTGCGGCGGCCAGGGCTTCGCTGCTTTGTCCCGCGGTGCTGGACTCGACCGCTCCCTTGGTTTTGACGAGTCCCAAATCCGCCACTTTGACAACCCCTTGGTTGTTGAGCAACAGGTTGTCTGGCTTGACGTCGCGGTGGATCATGCCTTGGTCGTGAGCAAACTTGAGTCCTCGGGCGGCTTGCAGCACGTAGCTCACGGCCAGATCAACATCGAGTCTTCCTTCCCGGCGCACGGTGTCACTGAGGGACTCGCCATCGACGAACTCCATGCTGAAAAAGTGCATCTCCTTTTGATTGCCAAGATCGTAGATCTGCACCACGTTGTGATGCACGAGTTGGGCCGCCGCGTAGGCTTCGCGCGTGAAGCGTGCCAAGAAGGCCGGATCTTTGGCCCAACGAGGTTGAATGACTTTGAGCGCCACCTGCCGGTCCAGCGACATCTGATTGGCCAGGTAGACCGCTCCCATGGCTCCTTGCCCTAGCTCCTTGAGAATGCGGTATCCCCCCAACGTCTCAGGCATGTTGCTGTCGCCTGACGATGAGGTTCCTCCGGCCACCGTGGCTTCGCTGTTCCGGCCAGGCATGGTCGGAGCGCCAGGTGCCGCCAAGGTGGCATCTACATCTGCCTCGGGAGCCACGGTTTCCTCGAATGAACCGACCGACGTCTTGGCCGATTGCGGTTTGCTTGCAGCAGGTGGGGATTCTGGCGGCAGCGTCTCATCGACACTTCCGGCCGGTTCTGCGCTGCCCTGGGGTTCAACCCGATCTACGGAAGGAGAAAGATCAAAGGCTGTTTCATCAGCGGCACTGGGGCTCGCGTCGCTGGTATTGCTGGGGGGAAGTGTTGCCTCGGTGCTTCCAGCACCAGACCCCGCTGGCTCCCAGACACCGGTTTCCTCAGTCCCGCCGGGCATGGTCTTAGTGCTCGCGGCTGCAGAACTGCCTGACTCGGACGACTTCTGCTGGATGCTCGCCACCGGCAGGGCGTCGGGATCGGTGGGAACTTGCAAGGCAAAACGTTGTTTGCACTTGGGGCACTTGGGACTATACCGACCCGGCTTCGCATCCCGAATCTTGATAGCAAACTGACAATGAGGGCATTCGATCGCCACGGCAATTCCTCGCCTTTGAATGACATACGTACGGCGCCGTCGAATAACAGGCGCACGCAAGGACGATCAGGCCCAGCATCCCCCAATGCCGACTCACCAAGCGGATTCGCAAACCCAAACTCCACTCGTTCGGTTGACCGTTTCTCACCTACCAGGGTTCTAACGGCCAACGCTCGAGTGTCAAGCAAAGCGAGTGCGTCTATTCTGGCCGAAAGCCGTGCGGTTTGCCACGATGTATTCCAGAAGTCTTAAGTTTGCGATCAGCGGATCGGGATAGGCTCCGCCCCTCCCACGCCACCAGGCATTCGGGTCCGTAAACTTAGGGTTCAGGCGGCAGGAGCAGAGGTAGTCCCAACTCGGTCAGATACACTCGCGAGAGCGCCATGTTGAGAGCCGGGCTGCGGCGAATGTCTAGAGACAGCGGTGTCCCCCGATCTCAACGATTGCGGATATGTGGTTAGACCCGCAGGGCATTTAGTTTGGCGACGTAGCCGAACTCATCGCGAGCAGAATCCCGCTGGCCTGATTTGAATACCGAACATTTGGCGGGTAGATCCAACCCATTTGGTTGGTTGCAGGCAGCGGGAAACTACAAACCAGGAGAAATCACTTATGGCGTACAACCTCGTACCGATCACGACAAACATCAATCAAGTGGGGGCCTTGATTACTCAGGCCAAGTCAAATGGGCAGTACGATGGCAACGAGTCCACGTTCGACGGCCAGATCACCCGCGTCTTGGACGTCGACCAGAAGACGGCGGAAGGTTACATCACGGAGAACGCCAATCTCGTCAAAGGCAAAGCGATCAAGTGCAAGGAACGCATCACGGTCATATCAGAATTGGCCAAGAAGAAGTCGCCGACAGACGAGGACGTCAAGTTGGCCCAACTTTCGGCCGCCACGATTGCCAAGTACACGGATGAGATCCATAAGGACAACAGCGATCTCAACGGTGCCCTCAAGAGTCAGTACCGTGGCGGTTGGCCGGATGTGGCACGCGGGTTCCTGCATGACAAGTCAAAGATTGCACCCTACCTGGCAGTGCGAGTCAAAGGAATCAATGCCGGCAAGCAGATTCCCGTGCTTACCAATCGCTGCGACCAGTACAAGAAGCAGGCCAAAGAGTTTATCAAACAGATCATCCAAGCCCAAAAATCGGGAAATGTGGAAGTCGCGGAGTTCATCAAGGATTGCGAAAACATCGTGGCCAAGATGAAGAAAAAGAAAGAGAAAATCGAAGGTCTCCGGCTCAAGTCCAACGGGACCACGGACTTCTTCTTGAAGACACTCAAGAAGAAGAAAGATAAGGACTACGTCCAAGGAGACTATGAAAACGGCAACAACCGGATCAACACCATCATCGCAAACGCTAAAGAAGCCTGCGGAATCTTCAAGACCATGACGATTCAGTTCAAGGGTTTGGAGAAACGTGCCAAGGCGTCTGGACCAGGTTGGAAAGAGCCTGCACTCAAGGCGGTCAAGGCAGCCAAGACGGAGTACGCATCCGCCGAAAAGACCGTGAAGAGCTTCGACAGCGACGCCAAAGAGTGCGTCAAACTCTTGGACAAGGTCAAGAAGAAAGTTGGCTAACTAACGTAGTGCTGCGTCAACGCTTAGATTTCGAGTTGGTGAAGTGGAGTCAGAATCGCCACCGGAATCCGAACACCTTGCCGTGACAATGCACTAGCCAATTTTGGACAAGCAACGGATCTCGCGGTGGCGTGAACTTGCGCCACCGCGAGCGAACGAATAGAGAGCCGTTTAAGCGTCCAATGCCGCGCCGTGTTGCTGCTGGCAGGCAGTGATGATTTTCTCCCGAACGCGGGCGACGTCGTCACCGGTGAGCGTCCCTTCAGGGCTGCGGAGGGTGAAGGAGAAGAGCAGTTTCTTCTTGCCGGCCAGAAGTTTGTCACGGTACGTTTCGCGAAACTCAATGTGCTCAAGCAAACCAGCCGCTTGCGCACGAACCGTGGCGGCCAGGTCGCCCCAGCGGAGTGTCTCGTCCACAATGAAGTTCAGGTCATTCTGCACAGGCGGGTAAGTGGGCACAGGCTGCGAGGTTTGAATCAGTCTGGCCTGACTCTCAAGCACTGAGAGTCGCAGTTCGCCGACCGTGGTCTTGCCGCGCAGTTTAAAGACCTTGCGCCCCGCCTCACTGACCTGTCCCACATAGCCGAGGAGTTCACCACCCAGGCGAAGTTGGGCTGCCTGGGGTGCAAAGAACTCTCCGACGACGGACTCGTCGACGTCTTCAATCTCAAGCTTCCCCTCGGCATGCAGTTCGTCCAGGAGCGCCTCGACCAAACTCTTGCCGGTGAAGTAATCGCCATCGGCCGTCCAGCTGAGCAGCGGCACTTCTTGCGGAAGGCCGGAAGCTTGCGGAAGGTACGCCTTGGCAACTTCGAACAAGTTGATCTCCGGGTTCGACGCTGCTTCGTTCGATCGGCGAATCCCCAGCAAGCTAGGGACCAGGCTCTGCCGCAAACAATTGGCTGTGCCAATGGGGGAGATCGTACTGCGGAGCGGCGTCCCCTTGGTCCAAGGGCAAAAGACCGACACCCACTGCTCGGTGACCAGGCTCACCGTCACCGCTTCGTGGAATCCGCACGCCGTCATGACGTGGCGAACTTTTTCCAACACACGATCTTGTGGGCTGCGGGCACTGGGTGCCATCGGCACGCGAACGTCTTCGGGAATCTGATCGTAGCCGTGGATTCTGGCCACTTCCTCCACCAGGTCAATCTCTCGAGTCAGGTCGCGTCGCCAACTGGGAGGAATGACTTCGGTGCAGTCCGGCTTATTGGTGGGTTCCATCCCCAAAGCAGTCAGGATCCGCCGCACCTCGTCCGCCGGGACTTCGATGCCAAGAATCCGCTGCAGTTGGCTGAACCGCAATGTGACCGGTTTGCCCGGTTCGCTCTTGCGGCCGACGTCAATCACGCCGGCGGCCAAGGTTCCGCCAGCAGTTTCCAAAATGAGTTGGCAGCAACGGCGGCTGGCCCAATCAATGCCGGCAGGGTCCACACCTCGTTCGAAGCGGTAGGAAGAATCGCTATGCAGATTCAAGGCCCTGGCCGTACTTCGAATGGAGCGGGGGGCGAACTCGGCGGCTTCGATCAGCACGTCGGTGGTGCCGTCCGAGATTTCGCTCTCCGCGCCCCCCATCACTCCGCCAAGACCAACGGCATGCGCCGCGTCGGCGATCACGCACATGCCCGGCGGAAGGTCGTACGTCTTGTGATCGATGGCCTCGAAGGTTTCGTCAGCCGTGCGCCTCGCGGACGACGATCGCGTTGCCCTCGGAGCTTGTCGAAGTCGAAGGCGTGCAGCGGCTGGCCGCATTCCATCAGCACGTAGTTGGTGATGTCCACCACGTTGTTCACGGGCCGCCACTTGGAGGTTTCCGTGTCGCGGGGACGAAAGATCGTCTCCAGACGCCGCAGCAGCCAGTCCGGGCTGGGGCCCACCTTCACCCCTTTGATCACGCGGGCCGTGTAGCGATGGCACAGCTCAGGACAGTGATCCGTGACGCTGGTGACTTCGTGGCCGGCGTCTTTGGGCGGGCTGGGCGGCCGGGAGTGCAAGTCGGTGTCCCACAACACGGCGACCTCGCGGGCCACGCCAATGTGCCCCAGGCAGTCGGGCCGGTTGCTGGTGACCTCCAGATCGATGGCCAGGTCGTCCCCACGATCTCTTCGGTCCCCTTCGTGGTTCAGACCGGCCATCATCAGCCGCTGCTCCAGCTCGGCCAGCGGCATGTCGAGAGTCACGTATTGCTTGAGCCAGTTCCAGGAAACGATCATGGCTAGGGGCTCCTAAAACTGTTCTAAAAATCGCACATCGTTCTTATAAAACTCACGAATATCGTTCTTGTAGAACTCGCGGATGTCGGCGTCGGGCACACATACGCTCCACTCCCAGGCCGAAGGCGAAGCCGGTGAATTCTTCGGGATCGTAGCCGACGGCGGCGTAGCACGTTGGGATCGACCATGCCGGCCCCGCCGAATTCCATCCAGCGGTCCCCCCACTGCATGTCCACTTCGACGCTGGGCTCGGTGAACGGGAAGAACGAGGGGCGGAAGCGAATGTGCACGTCGCCGCCTCGAAGTAGCTCATCCCGAACAGCCGCAGCACGCTCTTCAGGTCGGCCATCGTCACGTGCCGGTCGACCAGCAGCCCTTCGATCTGGTGGAACATCGGATAGTGCGTGGCGTCGGCCGTGTCGGGCCGGTAGACCCTGCCCAGGCTGATGATCCGCACCGGCGGCGGCGTCTTCTCCATCACCCGAATCTGCACCGTGCTGGTCTGGCTCCGGAGCAGCAGCCGTGGCGCTTCTCCGAGCGTGCCTCTTCGCGGCCGCCGCGGCTTCGCCGTGGCCAGGTAGAAATTCTCCAGCGGATCGCGGGCCGGATGCGCCGCCGGAATGTTGAGAGCCTCGAAGTTGTGCCACTCGTCTTCGATCTCGGGGCCTTCGGCCACGGTGAAGCCCAGGCGGCCCATGATCTCCTTCGAGTTCGTCGATCGTCTGCGTGATCGGATGCAGGCGACCCAAGCCGTCGGGCAACAGCCGGGCACGGTGGATGTCGAAGTGCTCGCGCCCGCTTGCCGGCAGATGGCGCCGACTTGAGACGTCCGCTCGGCGGTGGCAAAGGCTGCCTCGATGGCCTGCTTGACTTCGTTGAACCGCTTGCCGGCGGCGGGCTTATCCGCCTTGTCGACCTTGCCCAGCCCCTTTTGCACGGCCTTGAGCCGGCCGCTCTTGGCGCCGAGAAACTCGACGCGAGCTGCTCGATCGCAGCGTACATCGTTGGCCCCATCGACGAACGCATCGGTAGCCTGGTTTTGCATCGTGTTTCCAGGTCGCTAAGAAAATCGGCAATCGGCACAGCAACAAAGCCACCACTGGCGCAACCAGAGGTGCTCCTGAGGAACGGCGTGGGAAGCGTCCGGCCGGATCGCGAAGCTTAAGCGGCCAGAGCGGTTTTGACCTGCTCGACGATGGCGTCAAAGGCAACCGGATCATGGATGGCCATCTCAGACAACGTCTTGCGATCGAGCTCGATCCCGGCTTTGGTCAGCCCATGGATGAACTCACTGTACCGCAAGTCTCGCTGGCGGCAGGCCGCGTTGATGCGGATGATCCACAACTTGCGGAATTCGCGCTTGCGAACGCGACGGTCACGAAACGCAAACACACCGGCTCGGACGACGGTTTCCTTGGCGGTTCGCAACAGATTGTTGCGTCCTCCACGGTAACCCTTCGTCTTTTTGAAAAGCCGATTCTTAGCCCGATTGCGGGCTGCACCTTTGGTCGTTCTCATTGGTCCATTCCTTCACGAGATCAAGGCCCTCGCCTAACGCGAGCGTTTTTTGCCCGTCCCGGATAAAATCAACGCCAACGTGGACAAGACGGTCTTGTCCGCCAGTCGGCTGTTAGCCATTGCCGCGGAGACATGCGTGGATCCGCTTGGCTTCCACTTCCTTCAGCACGGTGGTACCGCGCAGATTTCGCTTCCGTTTGTGCGACATGCGGGCTGCCAAGTGACTGGTCCCAGAGCTGCGATGCTTCACTTTGCCGTTCGCAGTGATCTTGAACCGCTTCTTGGTGCCCTTGTGAGTTTTCATCTTGGGCATTGGTCAAACCCTTTCATTAACCCGATATGGGTGGAACGTTCTCCGTAATGAGCAAGCCTTGGATTCTACTGCCAAGCCCGCGAGGTCGAAAGGGGGATGCCGGAGAAAAATACATCGCCGCAGGCTAACTCGGCATTCTTTGCAATTGGCCTTAAGTCATTCTAAGTGAAAGGGTTGTGCCTGATGGATGGGGTAGAATCGAAAACTCCCTGCCGGAAAGGTTTGCTCTGATTCCTGAACAGTTGGGGACAACTGTTCTACATTGCCCTGCTTCCCGAACAGTTGAGACAACTGTTGTACACTGTGACTCCCAGCCCTTCCCCAAGTGTGGTATACCAAAAAAAACGACCTGGGCGATTCTGGAGGAAGCCGTGATGTACGACAAGCATGCACTCATTCAATTGGTCAAAGACAAGGCTCTGAAGTTCGGCGATTTCACGCTCGCCTCAGGCAAGAAGGCCACGTTTTACCTGGACGGCAAGCAAATCACGCTCGACTCCCAAGGAGCATCGCTCGTGGGTGCCGGCATGCTCGACCTGCTCGGGGACTCGCTGCCAGCGGCCGTCGGAGGGATGTCCATCGGAGCAGATCCCATCACTGCCGCGATTGTCACCATGGCCGGACTGCGAGACACCCCTCTGCGAGGCTTCATGGTCCGCAAGCAGCCCAAGGGGCATGGATTGCTGCGGTACATCGAAGGTCCCGTCCAGCCCGGTGAGGACGTCGTGATTGTCGAAGATACCGTGACCACCGGCGGTTCTTCGCTCGAAGCCATCGAACGGGCCGAGGAATTCGGACTGCGCGTGGTTCGGGTGCTAGCAGTGATCGATCGCCTCGAGGGAGGTAGGGCTGCCTTCGAACAGCGCGGTTACAAATTCTCCCCACTGCTCACCGTCCGCGACTTAGGCATCGAACCAGCCAAAACCTGAACGCTTGCCTGAACAGTTCTCCCAACTGTTCAGGCAATCACACGGCACAAGTGTCCGCTTTTCTGTTCGTCGCGAGCCCCGCCCGATCAGGCGTAACTTGCATGCACCGATTCTTAAGCAGTGAAACCGGGGCAAGTGGGCAAATTTGGCGTGTGTTTCACGTGAAACATTCGGCAAAGTCCGGCCAGGTCTCCCAGTGGTCAAAGTCGCCCGATACGGAGCCTTCGCTCTATCGGACTCCCGGTCTTTGGGGTCCGCAACCTCTGCAGGGTTGCCGCGAGTTGTATTTCGCCCAGCGGATCCTAGGCTTTCGAGACAAACCACAAGCGCGCGCTGTTGGCACGGATTTGCCGTACGCAGCACGCTGCTGGCCTGAAGCCAACACCGGGCCATTTCTGCCTGGCATCTCGAGAACCAGAGACACCACCCATGCACTGGATGATCAAAGCCGGCGTCCAACGAATGATCGGGGCATTGCCGTACCGACGCCGGTGGTACGAGATCTTTCAAAAGTACGTGAGCCGTTCGTTGGAACTGCCTGAATCGACTTATGAGTCCAAGCTGAAGAACTGCCGCAGGCACCTCGAGCGTCTGGAGCAAATCTCCGACGGCAGGCCATTCACGGTCTTCGAGTTAGGGACCGGTTGGTTTCCGGTTTTGCCGATCGGCATGTTCTTATGCGGTGCCAAGGATGTCTGGACATGCGACATCGAAGCTTTGCTGAAACCGGCCCGAGTGCGGCATGTCCTCAATCTCTACATTGCGTACGCCGAGCGTGGCGACTTGGAGAAATTCTTGCCTGGCTATCAGCCGGAACGGGTTGACCTACTTCGCGAGGTGTTGGCGGCCAGCGACTCGCAATCGGCCGAGCAAATTCTCAAGCCGCTTGGCATTCATCCGTTGGTCGCGGACGCCAGAACATTGCCGCTGCCGGATGGCTCGATCGATTTCATCGAATCCAATAGCGTCTTCGAATACCTTCCACCAGGCGTGCTTGCTGAGATCCTGACCGAGTTCAAGCGGATCCTGCGTCCCGAGGGAGGGATGTCTCACTACATCACGTTGAGAGACGAGTACTCCTTCTTTGATCCCAAGCTCTCGCCGTTCAACTACCTCCGGTTCTCGGATGCCGCCTGGAGACGGATCAGTAATCCCTTCACGCCACTGACCCGTTTACGCATTGACGACTACCGGCAACATTTTGAGCAGGCCGGTTTCGAAATCCAGCGAGAAGAGAATGTGCTTGGCGACCTGGCAGACCTGCAGCGCGTGCCGCTTGCTCCAAGGTTTCAAGGTCGCGATCAGCAGGACATGCTCGTCCTGATCTCATGGCTGCTGCTGAGACCCGCAGGCCGTGCCGCGAACCGGCAGTCGGATGACGCCGCGGGTTTGCCAACGGCTGCCAACCAAGAGAATGGTTGACCCGTTCTTCGATGGTTTGCGGTTCGTTGCCGTCGGCGCTTGATAGCGGTGGCAGTATTGCATGCAGCGATCTCTTTGATAGTCGAAGTGAACGTCAAGGCCGCGGCACCCGCCAACAGGGTGTATCTGCTTGCAAATTGGCTCAATCCAAGAATCCGTTCTTGTTCTCGATCGCTGGTTTCTGGTAGATCGTTGGGCGGTAAGACGACGATGTGAAGAAAACCGCCGTGACGGGGTTCGCCGAAGTGGCGAGTCAGCGTCCGTATCACAGGTTCATTGGATTGGCAGCGAGGAAGATTTGTGTTTCCCAGGGAATCTTCGATGTGCAAGTTTCTAGAATCGGCCCAATCTCGCAAAGTCACTTTGCTCAGCGTTTGGATCGCCTTCCTTGGCATCTGTTTGGTGGGGGTCCTGTATCAGCAGCACCACCGCTACAAGCATTTTGCCATTCATGAAGAAGGTAAGATGATCCGTTCTGGCTGGGTTGAGCCTGACGTGATTGAGGAAGTGGTCCGCAAGTACCAGGTTCGCACCATTGTCAATTTGTGCGACGGTAGCGAGAAGAAGGAACGGATTGACGGGGAGCGGCGAGCCGCGGAAGCCTCGGGAGCCAATCTGGTGGAACTCGTCTTTCCAGCGAACGACACCTGGCACACCAACCACCCAGCTGTGGTTGATTTCGAAAATTTGGTCGACGACCCCAACGCCTATCCCATGTGGATTCATTGTTGGCACGGCAAAGAGCGCACCGCCAAGGCGCTGGCGATCTATGACATTCGCAAACGCAAGATGAATGCCGAACAGTCGCTCGCCCGGATGCCGCTGTTCGGAACCGAGCACCCTTGGCCGATTGTTGTCTTCGCCCACAACTACGAGACGCTTCATCTGCATCGAGTGGCCGAAGGGAATGCGGACGAGACAGCCCATCCTGGCCAAGAGCCGGCGGCCACAGCGCATGATCCTGGCACCAATGACAACGAAGCGGTAGTACGCGACCCCAAGACCAGCTCGACACTTCAGTAGAGCCACCGGAGTCCTGGGCGTTCGCAAGTCATTAATCTCGTAGACTTGCAGGCAGCTTGACGCTTACGCTTCTCAGCTCGGAGTGATTGAACTCCGCGCTTTCGTAATCGGCCCGTTGGCATCTCTCTGCTGAGTGCGTTTGGCCTGCGCGCCCGGCACCCCCCGCCTGCCAAATCTAGCCTAAACCTTTTGCATTCTGCCGTTTGGCGTTAGATTGCGTACTCAGCGCGGTTATCGCATGTGCGAGATTGCAGCGTAGACAGTGGGCGATGAGGTGCTATCCAGCGTTCCATCCGGGGGGCTGCGTCTTGGTGCCTGAGTTGACGAGTCAGGCTAGGAATGTGACGCACTTTGATTTCTTAATCATCACAAAGCGCTAGAATATCGAGAAGACTCCCCGGTGTTACGACGGCTGTTGGCCAATGCCGCCGACGAGACGTCCAAGCTCCCTCTGTTGCCCGATGTCGTTCCATGAATCGCGAACACCCTTCAGATCCGCAGCTGGCGAGCCGCCGTTGTCCGCCTCGTCCTCCCGACTCGTTGAGGACGCTGGCAGAGATCTGCAGGTGGAGAGCCCAGGGAGATCCGGATCTGGTCTCCACCACGTTTCTGCTGGACGGAGAAGACGAAGCTGTCCAGGTAACCAATGCAGAACTGGACCGTCGCGCGCGGGCCATTGCGGCGCATCTGGTCGCTGCCGGCGCTCAGGGTAAGCCGGTGCTGTTGGTCTTCAATCCGGGTTTGGACTTCGTCTGCTCGGTAATTGGCTGCATGTACGCGCAAGCGATTGCCGTACCGGTTTACCCGCCAGATCCCATGCGGATGCATCGCACCTTGCCTCGGTTGGAAGCCATTGTGCGTGACGCGCAGGCCGAGTTCTTGATGAGCCATGCTCCGATTCTCGGTGGCGAGAGCGGACTGCTGTGGGAAGTGTGTGGTGACGGGACGCTCCCCATCGAAGCGATCCGTCTGAGCGAAGCAGATCAGTGGAGCCCCGTGCCGGCGGATCCGGATGAAGTGGCGGTATTGCAGTACACCTCCGGTTCGACAGGCGTGCCTCGGGGGGTGATGCTTTCGCACGCCAACATTCGCCACAACCTGCTGATTACTCAAGACAACTTTGATTACGAAGGGGTCGTGGGGGTTGTCTGGCTTCCTCCGTATCACGATATGGGTTTGATTGGCGGCGTGTTGCAGCCACTGTTTAGCGGTCGGCAAATTGTGCTGATGTCTCCTCTGGACTTTGTGCAACGGCCAATGCGTTGGCTCAAGGCCATCGACAAATACCGCGGCACCACTTCGGCTTCGCCCAACTTTGGCTACGAACTGTGCTGCCGAAAGATCAGCGACGAAGACTGCCAAGGGCTGGACCTGAGTTCTTGGACCATCGCCATCACCGGCGCTGAGCCAGTCCGGGCAGACACGCTCGATCGATTCTGCGAACGGTTCGCGCCGTACGGATTCCGAAGAGAAGCATTCGCACCCGCCTTGGGAATGGCCGAAGCGACCCTGTTGGCAAGCACCGTGCCACATTTGGCCGGACCGACCATTCGAACCTTTTCACAAAGGGCACTCGAAGAACAGCAGGCCATCGCCGTTCCGCCCGCAAGTGACGAGTCCACCCGCGTTGTTGGGTGCGGGCGTGCCCTGTCCGGCGGAGAGATCCGAATCGTGGATCCCGAGACTTGCGTGGAGTTGCCTGAGGGGGCCGTAGGGGAAATCTGGCTCCGCAGCCTGAACGTTGGGCTGGGATATTGGAACCGGCCAGATGAAACCGCGGCCACCTTTGATGGCCGACTGGCCGACGATGCCCAAAGCCCCGCTTACCTGCGCACCGGTGACGCTGGGTTTCGCCACGGTGGCGAATTGTTTGTGACCGGCAGACTCAAAGAGTTGATCATCCTGGCAGGCAGGAACTATTTCCCCCAGGATCTCGAAGCCACGGTCTACGCCACTTCCGAAGCGGCCAAAGTAGATGGCGGCGCAGCATTCAGTGTGGAAGTGGATGCCGAAGAACGCCTGGTGATGGTGCAGGAGGTGCTTCGCCCCAAACGCCAAGATTTGCCGGCGTTGCTCAGTCAGATGCGCAGCGCCTTGGCCGAAGATCACCAACTCTCACCGCACGCGCTGATCCTGATTCCTGCCGGTACGCTCCCCAAAACGTCAAGCGGCAAGACGCAACGTCGGGCAGCGCGGGAGTTGTATCTGCAAGGGGAGTTGCAAGTGCTTGCGGCCTGGGATGCTGGCGAACGTTTCGATGCCACTTCGACCACGGCTGCCGCGGATCCGCCACAAACCCCAACGGAACGGGATTTGGCCGAGATCTGGAGTGACCTGCTCGGCATCGCCACCATCCGGCGGCAAGATGATTTCTTCGCACTCGGAGGGCAATCACTACGCGCCACGCAATTGGTGAACAGCATCGCTGAGCGGTGGGGCGTGGAGCTCCACCTCCGCACACTGTTCCACCATCCTCAACTGGCGGACCTGGCCACACAAATCGAAACCTCCCTGGCCCGTAAAGGACCAGAGACCCCAGCGGCCAGTTCCACCGGGCTGGAACCGATTCGCAAGACGGCCACATCGCACGAATTGCCGCAACCGCTATCGTTCTCGCAGTTGCGACTTTGGTTTTTGGAGCAATTTGAACCTGGCCAGCCGATGGGCAGGGTCCCGCTCAGGGCGAGGTTAGAAGGTTCGCTCGATGTGGCTCGCCTGCGACTGGCATTGGATGCGGTGGTTCAACGGCACGAGGTACTGCGGACGGTGTTCGAATCGACGGATGCCGGGCCAGTACAGAAGGTTCGCCCACAAGGGGAAGTGGAGTTTCACGAACTGGATCTCCATGCAGACGCGGCCGAGTTGCAAACGGCGCAGCTGGAGGAACATAGCCGGAGCGTATTGGAGCGGCCTTTCGATTTGAGCGCTGGCCCGCTGTTGCGATTCTCCGTGGCACGCCTCAGTGCCGAACTGTGGGAATTGAGATTGGTCCTGCACCATATCATTTGCGATGGTTGGTCGCTGGAGATCTTGCTGCGAGACGTGGCCGCCGCTTACGCCAGGCTTGAGCAAGGCGATCCGTCATTGCCTGCGCCGCTCGCCATTGGGTATGCAGATTTCGCACAGTGGCAACGTACCAGAGATGCAGAAGGTCAGCTCGAAGCTGGCTTGGCTTATTGGAAGGAGCGTCTGGCCGGCGCGCCTGCCTGGCTGGACTTGCCGACCGACTTCCCCCGCCGTCCGGCGCAACGGGTGGTTGGCGCTACGCAGAGCGTGAGGATTCCACCAGACTTGGTGACCGGCGTGGAGCGGCTTAGTCGGGCTCATCACGTAACTCCTTTCGCGGTGTACCTGGCCGCCTATCAGGCGATGCTGAGTCGGCTCACCTCAGCGGATGACATTTGTATCGGCGTGCCGGTTGCTGGTCGCAATCATCCAGACGTCGAGAATCTGATCGGCTGTTTCCTCAACACGTTGGTCGTGCGCGGCAACTTGTCCGGCAATCCAACGGCCAGGGCTCTGCTCGAACAGTTGCGTACTCACCTTCCTGACGATCTTGCCAACGCCGATACGCCGTTCGAGAAACTGGTGGAAGCGTTGGCACCGCAGCGGCATGCGGGCCGGCTGCCGCTGGTTCAAGTGTTGTTCTTGTTCCAGTCGCTGCAAGGAGAACTGCAGCGGATTGGCAACCACCGGCTGCGAAACGTGGAAGTGGATTACCGCCCGCTCGCGGCCTACGACTTGACGTTGGTGATCGAACCACGAGGTAAACTTTGGACCGCCACGGTGGCGTACAATCAGGAACTGTTGGCCGACGTGACCGCCGGCCGGCTGCTGGAAAGTTATCTCGAGATTCTTGCCGCGCTGATTGAGAACGCCGAACTGCCGCTCGACCGGCTGCCGTTGCTCACGCCGTCTCAGCGGGATCTTGTCCTACGTGGCTGGAACGATACAGCGCGCGAACTTGGAGCGAGTGAGTTGCTGGACGAAGTCGTGCTGGATCACTGCCTGGAGTCGCCGAACCGGATTGCGGTGGTTGCTGGTGAAGAGCAACTCAGCTACGACGACCTGCACCGGCGAGTTTGCCAGTTCGCTCAGTTTCTCAAAACCCGGCAGGTTGGGCCTGGCCATCGAGTGGGGCTCTGTTTGCAGCGCGATGCGTCCATGTTGGTGGCCATGCTCGGAGTGCTGCAATGCGGCGCTGCCTATGTCCCGTTGGATCCAGATTACCCTCGGCAGCGACTCGCCCTGATGTTTGAGGATGCCGGGCTACGGCTCATTGTGAGCAGCACTCTCGAGCAAGAAAATTTGAGCGAAGGTCCGGTGCCGACGGTCTGCCTGGCCGAGGTCCAAGCGGAAATCGATGCCCAATCGGCGAAGCCGGTCGAGGGCACTCGGACCGGGGACCAGTTGGCGTACATGATTTACACGTCTGGTTCTACCGGCCAGCCAAAGGGAGTGATGATCCAGCACCGGTCCGTGGTGAACTTCTTGCGTTCCATGGCTCGTGAGCCAGGCATGAAGTCTGACGAGACCCTATTGGCGGTCACCACATTCTCGTTCGATATCGCCGTACTCGAACTATTGCTGCCATTGACCGTTGGCGGCACGGTGGTGATTGCCGAGCGCGAAGACCTGGTGGACGCCAATCGGATGCGTCAGCTGATGGCGGACCATCAGGTCGGCATCATGCAGGGGACTCCGAGCACGTTTCGCATGTTGCTGTCGGCCGGTTGGGTTCCGACGACTGGACTAAGAATCTTGTGCGGAGGAGAACCGTTGCCGCCCGATCTGGCCAGGCAGTTGTTGGAACAGGGCTGCGAACTGTGGAATATGTACGGGCCGACCGAAACCACGATCTGGTCCACCATTCATCCAGTTCTTGAACCTGCGGAAACCATGCCGATTGGGCGGCCGATTGACAACACGCAATGCTACGTGCTGGACGAGCACCAACGACCGGTCCCCCCCTGTATCCCAGGGGAGTTGTACTTGGGCGGAGATGGCGTGGCGGCCGGATACTGGCAGCGGGATGATCTCACCAACCAGCGGTTTGTGGTGAACCCCTTCGAGTCCGCTGGACAACGGATGTACGCCACCGGTGATCGGGTCCGATGGCGACATGATGGGGTGCTGGAATTCTTTGGCCGTAGTGACCACCAAGTGAAAATCCGCGGATATCGGGTTGAATTGGGAGATATCGAAACGGTTCTTAACGAACATCCTCAGGTTACCGAAGCGGTGGTAGACACCCAAGGTGAGGGGGTGTCAGACGGGAGCTTACGGTTGGTAGCTTTTCTGACGTTGCAGGCTCAGCAGACTCCCACCACCGCCGAGTTGCAACGGTATCTCCGGAACCGGCTCCCCGAATATATGATTCCCACCGCCTGGGTGTTTTTGGAATCGATGCCGCGTACCCCTGCTGGCAAGGTCAATCGCCAGGCACTGCCAGCTCCAGGTCGGGAAGAACTATCGACCACCCAAAACTACCTGCCCCCGCGAACCGAGTTGGAAGCGCAAATCGCGACGATTTGGGCCGAAGTCCTCGGTCTCCAGGTGGGCGTTCAGGATAATTTCTTTGAACTCGGGGGGCATTCGCTCCTTGCGACGCAGGTCATGGCACGGCTGCGAAGCCGCTATCGTCTGGATATTCCGCTGCGTCAGCTCTTCGACCGCCCTACGGTGGAGACGCTCGCCGAGTTGATTGTGGCCAGCGAACTCGAGCATTCGGGTGCCGATCTGGACGAGTTGCTGGACGAACTGGACGCCATGACAGACGCCGAGGCGGAGCAACAAATCCGCCGTTCTGAGTAACCAGGCCGGGTCCGACCAGACGCCCCCCCGGATGCCGGGATTCAAGAAATGAGGAATTCCCGCCAATAATCCGCAAGAAATTGGCCGGATGTGCTAGCGATTCGGAATTCTCTCTACATGGAGGTCACCAATGGCCGACGTGGAACTGGGAGGAATCGCAAATAAGCATAAGACGCGTAAGGTTGGCAAACCTTAGCGATTGCGATAACTTGGCACACTGGCGGCATCTCCCTTGCCCAAGCGGGGAGCTGTTTCTTGAACTGTTGGCGAACATGTGTGAGGCGACGCGCACCGATGATGTCCACAAAGCAAGTTGATTATCTGATCATTGGGGCGGGTCCGGCTGGACTCCAATTGGCCTATTTCTTGAGTCAAGCCGGCCGCTCGTATCTGGTACTGGATGCAGCAGAGAAGCCTGGGAGTTTCTTTGAGACCTTCCCACGGCACGGCAAATTGATTTCGATCAACAAGGTCTACTGCGGCTACGCGGACCGCCCAACGCAGCTGCGCTATGACTGGAATTCGCTGATTTGCGACGATGACCAGTTCAGTTTCACCAAATACTCCAAAGATTACTTCCCAGACTCCAAAGACTTTGTCCGCTATCTGCAAGACTTTGCGGCCAAGTTCGAACTGAACATTCAGTACGGAACGAGAGTCCAGCGGATTGATCAGGAGGCGGGTGATGAGCCTCGCTTTGTGGTTACCGATCAGCAAGGGCAAGAGTATCAGAGCCGAGTGCTGGTGGTGGCCACGGGTTCGCAGAAGCCGTACATCCCAGATATCCCTGGCATCGAGCTGACCGAGAACTATTACGATTGTTCGGTCGAGCCGGAAGACTACGCGGATCAACGCGTGCTGATCATTGGCAAAGGGAACTCGGCGTTCGAGACGGCCAACCACCTGATTCATGTCACCAGGGCAACGCACATCTGCAGCCCTGACCCGGTGCAGTTCGCCTGGAACACGCATTACATTGGGCATCTGCGTGCCGTGAACAATGATTTTCTCGACACGTATATTCTCAAGGGTCAGAACTCCGTGCTGGATGCCGAGATCAACAAGATCGAACGGGTCGATGGTGAGTACCATGTCTCGATCACGTTCTCGCATGCTCGGGGACAGAAAGCCCGACTGGCGTACGACCGGATTCTGTGTTGTGCAGGTTTTCGTTGGGACAGTTCGATCTTTGGAGATGGTTGCCAACCTGAGCGGTCCGCTTGCGGCAAGTTGCCTGCCATGACGAGTGCCTGGGAGTCCACTAATATTCCGAACTTGTACTACGCTGGAACGATCACGCAGATCCGTGACAAGAAGAAGACCATGTCCAACGTGGTGCATGGTTTTCGATTCAACGTGCAGTCTTTGAATCGGATTCTGGCGACACGTCACGAAGGGGCCACGTGGCCGAGTGAAGAGATTTCGTTGGATCCCAAGCGCTGGCTGACAAGGTGATTGAGCACGAGAGTTGCGACCCTGCCTTGATGCACCAGCCTGGTTTCTTGTGTGACGTACTGACGATTGACGAAGCTCGCGGCGTCGCGAATTATTACAGTACGCTGGCGGTGGACTATGTGCGAGATGCTCAATTTGCTGGAGATCTCCACCACTACGTGATCACCTTGGAGTACGGAAACTTTGGCAACAATGTGTTCGACTTTGACCGGGAACCAGATCCGGATAAGGCATACAACGATGCCTACCTGCATCCCAAGATTCGCCATTACCACCAGGGGAAACTGGTGAACGAACATCATATTTCCGAGTCGTTGGAGAACGATTGGCGTGTCGGTTCGCACTCGGGAGATCGCCCTTTGATTTTAGAGATGGGCTACATTGGCCAGGATGACGCTACGCAATTTCAGCAAACCCACACCAACATTTTGGCCAACTACTTTGCTTCGCAACTGCAGTGCGAGCAGGTGTAAGGTCCACCCCGCGGCCGCGTCCATTTGACTAACACTGCCACGCACTCCCGGCCTTAGGCCATCTCCATAAGTACCTCGGAGAAGCTAAGGATCCGCTGGAAAGGGATGACCACGCGAGTCCGTACGGCCAGCGCCAATGGGGCGTTGGCTGCTTGAGATCTGATTCACCCGGATGAAGCACTTTGCACAAGGTGTCCAATGCAGCAGGAGTTACTCGAGCGTCTAAAACGCCTCTCCCCAGAGAAACGAGCATTGCTCGAAAGCCGGTTGCTGGGTCAAGCGGCTGAGGGGCAGGGGGTGCGCACGTCGCTTGTGCCCCGCGCTGATGATGCCCGGCAAGTGCTGAGTTTTGCCGAACGCCGGATGTGGTTTCTGGATCAGCTTGCCCCAGGCAATCCGTTTTACAACTTGCCGTTGGCTGCCCGCTTTGTCGGGGAGTTGGACGTAGCGTTGCTCAAGCAAAGTTTTGCCTGGCTGATGGCTCGACACGAGTCACTTCGTACGGTGTACCCTGAGTGTTCTGGCCAGCCACAACGAGAGATCCGTGAGCAGCTCGAGTTTGAATTGAACGAAGTGGACCTGAGCGGTCTGGGCGAAGCCGAACGACAGCGCCAGTTCGAAGTGCAACTGCAGCGCGAAGCGCGCCGCCCTTTTGTGCTGAGTGAGGGCCCGCTGTTTCGCGTGGTCCTGTATCGACTGGCCGCCCAAGAACACGTGGTGCTGCTGGCCATGCACCATATTGTGGCGGACGGATGGTCCATGGCGGTGATGCTCCGCGAATTGGGCATCTGCTACGCGGCCTTGGAACGTGGCGCGGCCATCCCTCTGGAGCCGTTGCCGATTCAGTACGCAGACTTTGCGGCTTGGCAAGCCGAACGGATGCAGGATGATCTGCTCAAGCAAGAACTAGCTTATTGGAAAGAGCAGTTGGCGGACGAACCTCCACCGCTCGATTTGCCGACCGACCGACCTCGCCCTAGGCAACAGAGTTTCGAGGGGGCCACGCTTCCGATTGAGTTGTCGGCAGAGGTTTCGCACCAGGTCCGGCAATTGGCCAGGACGTGCGGCACCACGCCGTTTGTGGTGTTGCTGGCAGCCTACAACTTCACCCTGGGACGCTACACGCGCGAAGACGATATTGCCGTCGGCACGGTGGTCGCCAACCGGACTCAAAGCGAGCTGGAGTCTTTGATCGGCTTCTTCGCCAACACGCTGGTGCTACGCACCGATCTTTCCGGAGACCCCAGCTTTCGCGAACTGATCGAACGGGCACGCCAGGTTGTGCTGGGAGCCCAAGCCAACCAGGAACTACCGTTTGAGAAACTGGTCGAGGTGCTGGTGCCCGAGCGGCGTGAGAATCAGGCACCGTTCTTTCAAGTGGGGGTGGTGTACCAGAACGCACCGATGGAGATCCCGGCCAGTGACCAACTGCGGATCGAGTTGCTGCCGATTGATAACGGCACGGCCAAGTATGACCTCACGTTCTTCTTTACGGATCTGGCGGTTCCCGCCAAGCCGGACGAACCATTGACGGGGCATGTGGAATTTCAAACCTCGCTGTTCGATGTCAGTTCGGTCGAGCGAATGATCTCGACGTTCACGTTGATCTTGGAAAAGGCGCTCGAGTCTCCTGATACGCAGATGGCCGAACTGCCGCTGCTAAGCTCAGCACAGCGGCAACAGATTTTGACGGAGTGGAACGAGACCAACGTTGCCCAACCGGCACCGCTGCACCTGCATGGGCTGTTCGAACAACATGCAGACCTGACCCCCAGCGCTGTGGCCGTGCAGGACGCCTCGCGAAGCTGGACGTACGGTGAGATTGAATCTGCTGCGAATTTGGTAGCCCAGCGACTGTTGGAAGCAGGCGTTGAGCGAGAGCAGTTGGTAGGGATTTGCACGAATCGTACCGCGCGATTCCCGATTGCCATCTTGGGCGTATTGAAAGCCGGGGCGGCATTTGTGCCGCTTGATCCGCAACAGCCTGCGCCTCGGCTAAAGTTCCAGTTTGAGGACACCCAGGCGACGCTTGCCGTTTGCCCTGCGGAATATCGAGATCGCCTTCCCGAACATCTATCGACGCTCGATCTGGACGCGATCATCGCCGAGGCGCTGGCATCCAGCAGCGAGATCGTCCGGCCAGAGGTCCCGGTCGGCCCGCACGAATTGGCCTATGTGATCTACACGTCCGGTTCGACGGGGCGTCCCAAGGGAGTGTTGATTGAACACCGAGGGATTGTGAACTTTATGCGGGCCCAGAGTGAGCTGCTGGGAGTCACCGCGCAGGATCGCACGCTCCAGTCATTCTCGCCTGTGTTTGACGGGGCCACGTCTGAGGTCTTCTTGGCCTTGGTCAACGGGGCCGCTTTGATGATGCCTGGCGATGATGTGGTGGGAGACGTGGATGCCTTGGCTGCGTACTTGTGCGAGCAACACGTGAGCATTGCCAAGCAGCTTCCGTCGATGCTGCAGTTGTTGCCAGCGGACGAACTGCCAAACCTGCGGGTGGTGCTTTCGGCAGGCGAAGCCTTGACGGCCGAGATTGTTCGGCGGTGGGCTCCTGGACGCCGGATGTTCAATGGGTATGGCCCTACCGAAGCCACCGTGGGAGTTTGCATCGGTGAGCAAACCTCGCGGCTTCGAGGGCGTCCGCCGATTGGCGGACCGCTGGCCAACATGAAGGTTTATGTGCTGGACGAGAACCGTCAGCCAGTCCCCGTTGGGATGCCGGGTGAGATCTACATCGGCGGCGTCGGCGTGGCCCGTGGCTATTTGAACGAACCGACGATGACGGCAGAAAAGTTCCTTACGGATCCGTTTGCAAGAGAACCGAACGCCCGAATGTATCGAACCGGCGACTTGGGACGCTGGCGAGACGATGGGCAGCTCGACTTTCTTGGTCGGGCTGACGAGCAGGTCAAGATCCGTGGTTTTCGAATTGAGCCGGGTGAAGTGGCGGCGGTGCTTGCCGAACACGCTCGGGTTGAAGAAGCGGTGGTCATTGCCGACATGCCACCGGGTGGCAACCGCCGGTTGGTGGCCTATGCGGTGCCTCGGGAAGAAGTCGCGGATACGCAGCAGTCCGAATCCCAGGAGTTGGCCCACCGGCATGTGGATCAATGGCGCACGTTGTTCGAGGAGACGCATCGGCGGATGCCTGCGCCGGAGGATCCCACCTTCAATATTGCCGGGTGGTTGAGCAGCTACACGGGTCGCCCCATTGCGGCAGATCAGATGCAGCAGTGGGTGGACACGACCGTTGAGCGAATTCGCAAGTTGCAGCCGCGCCGCGTTCTTGAAGTGGGAGTCGGCACCGGCCTGTTGCTGTATCGCCTGGCACCTGAGTGCGAGTCGTACACCGGCACCGACTTTTCTGGCGAATCGCTGGCCGAGTTGCAGCGTCAGGTCGAGGCAACCGAGCACCTGCGAGACAAAGTTCGCCTGCACGATCAGCCGGCCGATACGATCACAGGGCTCGAGCCGGGATCCTTCGATACGATTGTGATCAACTCGGTAGTTCAGTATTTTCCCAGCACAGAATACTTGCTCCAAGTCCTGGACGGCATGAGCGAACTGCTTGCGCCGGGAGGTTCGATCTTTCTGGGGGACTTGCGGAGCCTTCCGCTGGCTGGGCCATTTGCCGCGGCCGTTGAAGTTTCCAAAGCAACCGGTGAGACAACACGCAGCGAGCTGTTGCCGCGCGTGCATGGCCGACTCGAGCGGGAAGAAGAACTCCTGTTAGATCCGGCCTTGTTCGCCGCGCTGCCAACCCGACTCGCCAGGCTGACGAGCTGGGATGTCTGGCTCAAGCGAGGAGCCGATTCGAACGAACTGACGGACTTCCGCTACGACGCCATCTTGCGATTCGATCAGACTGCTCAATCTGCCGAAGCGCAAGAGCTATCATGGGACGAAGCCGGCAAGAGTGTCGCTACGATGGTAGAGCGGGTTCGGCAAGCAGGGCAAACGCTGGTGGTGCGGCATGTTCCCAACGCCCGAGTCCAGCAACCGCTGGGCCTGTGGCAATGGTTGCAAGCAGGGAACGACGACGGGCTGCCGAACGTAGCCGCCTGGCAGGACGCCTTCGATCAGCAGGCCGTTGATGGTGTGAATCCAGAGGAGTTGTATCAAGCGGCCGCCGAGCATGGGCTGACGGCAGAGATCACGTTCAGTCGACCTCCGCACACCGGCCACTTTGATCTCACGCTACGAACAAGCGGCAGCCGTCGTGCGCCAGCCAATGGGCATGGTGGCACAGGGAAGACGAATGGCCACACCAGCGTCGGCGGCCATAAGAATGGTCAGGCAGCCGAGCCAGGCCGACTGACCGTGTCAGACTTCAAACGTTATGGGAACGATCCGCTGGCCAGCCTGGTGGCACGGCGATTGGTTTCCGAGTGGCGAGGCTTCTTGGTCGAACGCCTGCCTGAGTACATGGTGCCGGCGGCTTTTGTCGTGATGGAGCGGTTACCCCGCACGTTGCAAGGCAAGATCCACCGTCGGGCATTGCCGGCCCCGCCGACGGATCGCCCTCAATGGTCGAGCGTGTATGTGGCACCGCGGGACGAACACGAAACCATGGTGGCCGAGGTGTGGGAAGAACAGTTGGGGGTCCAACCGATTGGGGTGGATGACAACTTTTTCGAGCTCGGTGGGCATTCGATGTTGGCCGTCCAGGTGATGGGGGAGATTCACCGTCGGAGCGGTCGTCGGCTTCCCCTCTCGGCGCTCTTCCAGAACGGCACGGTCGAACACCTGGCCACGTTGCTCAAGCAGCCTGAGAAGAGCATGGCCGAGTCGGTGGTCGTTCCGCTGTCTCGCCAAGGCACGCTGCCTGGCTTCTTCTGCATTCATCCGGCCGGCGGCACGGTGTTTTGTTATCGCCAATTGGCTGAGCGTCTCGCTGAGGGACGCCCGTTCTACGGGATTCAGGCCGTGGGTTTGGACGGCGTGGGAACTCCGCAAGAAGACGCCGTGGAAATGGCCGCCTACTACGCCAACGCGATCCGAGAGATTCAGCCCCAGGGGCCGTACCATTTGGGCGGCTGGTCACTGGGAGGAAATCTGGCCTTCGAAACCGCTCGGCAATTGCAGGCACAAGGGGCAGAAGTCGGCATGGTGGCGGCTCATGGACGCCGGTGCTATTGCCCCAGGCCGCGGCATGGACGAAGCCGACTTCTTGCCGCTGGTGATGGACCTGTTCCCAGATCGGGACAACCTGCCGCTGGACGAACTCCGGACAATGACCCCCCAGGAACAACTCGAGTACTTCATGCAGCGTGCGGCCGAAGCTCGCATTGTCATGGCAGGGGGGGATGAGCAACTGGGGCACCAGATCTTTGAGGTCTTTCAGGCAAACCTCAGGGCGATTATGCGATTCGTGCCAGAGCCCTACCCTGGCAAAGTGACGTTGATTCGAGCCGCCGAACAAGCCGCTTCGCTCGAAGTCACGCTCGATCCACTCTTGGGCTGGGGCCCTTGGGCCGAGCAAGTGGAAGTTCACGAAATCCCCGGTAGTCACGTCCACATGATTGACGAGCCCAACGTGAACCATCTGGCCAAGATCCTCGATCGATGCCTGGCTCAAGCCGATAGATAGCGTAGCGAATCGGCTATTCAACTCTCGTGCTGATGCGGACGTTGCCGCAGTTCGGCCGGCGCGCTGTGGTAGGATCGCACCTATCCGCCACTTGGTAGCGCACGAAGAGTACCTTCGGGTTTGAGTCAGAGAAACAAAGTTTCTTGTCGCTGCGCTCTCCCCGATCTCTGCGGTGAGTTGAACGCCGGCAATTCCCGGTTTGGCGTAGCAGCCTCGCTCAAGCATCTCCGGTTTCAAATACGGAAGTTATTTTCCGCCGGCATGGTAATGTCGTTCGTCCGGAAAGATGCGTAGCAATTCCGGTCAGCGCTTGTCGGACGAATCACGCTCGGATGGATTGCCGTCCATCCATTCCGTCGTTTGGCCTGCGGCTTGACAACTGACAACCAACGCTCGACTTTCGATCGACCGCGAGCTACTTTATTCATGTTACGAGCGACGGTACACATTTCTTGGATCGCAGGACATGGAACATTCGGTCGGCAAAGTGGTACCGCTTGTTGAGCGTACTGAAATGGCAGATCGAGCCGAAAGGACTCGGGTTCTGATTCTTCGGTTGGCGGCGCTGTTGTGCTTCGCCGGTTGGACCTGGGGCCATCTCTATTGGGAAGGCCCTTATGGTGTCCTGCTCTGGCAAGATGGCACATACGATCTTGCCAGCCAACTCGGCATCCATTGGGATGAGTTTGTCGGCAGTGGGGCAGGCGATGGTTGGGTCCAACGCTGGATTTCGCGGATTGGCTGGCTCTATCTCGCGTGTACGATATTGACGCTCACCGTCGGGAAACGCTCCTACTTGCAAATGGCCGCGCTTGCCGGAGGCAGCGGAACTCTCGCAGCGCTGAGCTACGCGAAGTATGTCGACTCCCAAGGCCAGCTGCCCATGTTCGTTGAACACGGAGGGCAAGTGCTCGCTCCGATTCGTTGTTGGTGCTGGCCCCTCTGCTGGGTGTTCGCCATCACGTCACGGTAGGAACCGCGATGGTCGCCGTTGTGGCCACGTTTGCAGGTCACGGCGCGTACGCAATGGGTTGGTGGCCGACACCCGCAAACTTCTACGCCATGGTCACCCTGATCTTTGGCTTTGAGCACGAAACCGTGAAGACGATCCTGCGTTGCTGGCGTCCTCGACTTCGCCGTTTGCCTCTTCCTTTTCGTTCCTCGGTTGCGGCGGGTAGCCGCAGCGTACGCGGCTGTGTGGGGACTCTTGACTGCGCTTGCCCGACCTGTTACTGGCATGTCGGTGAGTCTATACTATTGGGGAGCCGATCAGTTCGTACATGAAGCCGTTTTACGCGGATCCACATTTCCTCATTCCGCTGTATCTTGTCGTGCTGTGGCCGGCCGCGTAATCGTCGAGGACGGGAGCCACGCCGAGGTTTGAATCAACCGTCAATCACCAATCGCTAGGAACGCCAATGAAATCCTTTCGACGAGTCTTACTGTATTGTTTGGTCGTACTGTTGATCTCCGGAACCGCATACGTTCAGCAAAGCGTTCGCGGCCCGGAGGGGCGTTGATCTCAGCATTCCCGAGGTCGAGAAGAAAGACATCGTTTGCTTGCACTGTACACGGTGAGTGACAAGACGCTCAAGCTCACGGCTCAGCTCTATCCACTTTCCGACGACGATCCGAAAACGGTTCGACTGGAAATCAACAAAAACGGCGAATGGGCCGAGGTGGCTCGAGCACCGTGATCCAGCCTGGCTGGACAGCTCCGTTTCGCGTCGAGCAACTGGGACGACACCCGGCCGTATCCATACCGCGTCGCCCACGGCAAGAACGCGTTTTATGAAGGAACAATTCGCAAGAATCCCATCGACAAGGAGGAAATCGTCGTGGCCGCCTTTACAGGCAATTCCATCAATCCGGCACATGGCGGCGACATCTCGCGTCAAGATCTCATCGATAACGTTAAACGAAAGATTGACGCGGATGTACTCTTTTCCGGAGATCATGTATACGATCACAACCGCCACTATGCCGCCTGGCTGAAGTTTGGCCGCGATTTTGGCGACATCATCAAAGATCGTCCTACAATCTGTCTGCCGGATGATCACGATGTTGGCCAACCCAACCTGTGGGGCGAAAGTGGAAAGATTTCTACACTCGGCGGAGCGGCCGACGGTGGATATTCCAGGCCCGCTGTCTACGTCAAGGAAGTCGAGCGCGCCCAGACCAGCCATCTGCCAGACCCCGTCGATCCGCGTAAAATCGGCCAGGGGATTGGTGTCTATTTCACGAATTTGAACTGGGGAAACATTGACTTTGCGATTCTGGAAGACCGCAAGTTCAAAACCGGTCCGGCAGGCCGAGTGCCCAAGCAAGGGCCTCGACCAGACCACATCCGCAACCCAAACTATGATCCCGATAGTGTGACGTTGAGGGGGCGGTTCTGTTGGGCGATCGGCTGAAATTCCTCGACACCTGGTCTCGGGATTGGCGTCAAGCAGATATGAAGGTGGCTTTGTCGCAAACCATCTTTTGCGGTGGTGCCCATATCCACGGCTCTGCCAATGGCCGCCTGCATGCGGACATGGA
>CALOEH010000251.1:0-11272 GCA_942492195.1 uncultured Planctomycetia bacterium
GCAACTTGAGCGATCGTTGCAATTCGCGGTCGGCATGAGGGTGTGCCTGCGTCAAATCGTGGCCCGCCGCGTCCCCTAGCACTGAGGTCCGCGGCTTGGAACGCTCAAGTTGCTTGCTCAGCCAGGCGGCGGTCGCCTCATCGAGCTTGTCAGACTTCAGTGCGACTTGTTCTAGCACTTGCAAATCCGTGCCGCGCAGCACGCGCAAGACGGGCTCTGCGTCTGCCCGCAACTCGATATTTGCCAGGTAATCCGCCGCGGGCGAAGCGGGACCACTTGGTTTCGCGATGCCCAGGAGCGACAAGATCAGTTCCCTCCGGGCTGCGGAGAGGCTGCGATATTCGGCCACAAAGATTTTAGTCGAAGCTTTCAGTTGCCGGTTGAGTTCGGCCGCCAACTGATCCGCGCGCTCGGCATCGGCGGGCGCCGCGACGACCCGAACTGCCCAGATCGGTCGCGATTGCCACTCGTTGACCCGTCCGAGCACACTCAGCCGCAGGTTATCACGATCTCTGTCAGTGATTTCTCGATTGCGTCAAGTTTCGACGGTGTCACGGGGAATTTGATCTCGCCCAACAAGCTAGCCGTGGCACCGTGGATGGCATCGACGACGAGCCATGTCTGGGAATCTTCGGTGACAAAACAGCTGGTGACCAGCACGTCGGCCGCCAACAGCGGTTTGTCGCGCGGTTGCGCGGTGAGCGCGAGTTTGCGTTCGGCAAGGATTCTTTCGATGTGGGCCCGATCGAGCAGCTTAAACTGAGCATGCTGGCCAATGGCGCTGGTCACGGCCGCTTCGATGGCCGCGTGATGCACCGGTTCCGCTACAAGAAACTGGGCGTTGTTCAATTCGAAAGGGAGCACCGCCACGGCACCGGTCAAACCAGCGGGCAGCTTCGAGTTCTTCGTTTGTGGCCAGACGACCAGCTTCTGGTGCGAACGGCGTGGGTTGGCCAGTTCCGGCACCCAGTAATTATCTGTATTGAATTTTCCGCGCGAGATGACTTCGTGCAGGTAGTCGACAAACTTCTGCAGTTCCGGCGCGGGAGTGGGCCGCACAGCCAGCGCGACATAGGTGTAATAGGGATACTCGCCGGACTGCAAGTGTTCGACGGTGGGCAATCGTGGTGGCGCGTCTTCAGCGGCGCGCACCGGAAGGATTGTCAAACCGCTCGACGTCAGGCGGCTATCTAGTGCGAACAACCCCATAGCAGAGCGCGTATGGCCCAGCATTTCCAGAGCTTTCGGTAAGAGCGTGTGAAATATCTTATGCTTGTCGTCGACATAGACTCCCATGCTTGCTGCGGGCCGGAAGATCCGCCCGTCTACAAGGAATCGCACGGTACCGGAATCTTCTACCAGGTCCATCCAGGGTGTGGCGCCGACCTGCGTCTCTGGCGCCTCTCCTGAGTGCGGCGGCTGCGCTTCGTCAATGGGCAGAACCGGCGCGCCTTTAAAGATCGCGCGCACTTCTGCGGGCAAAATCTGTCGACGCGGGTTGCTGGGATGTACGACCACGGCGAGCGTCTGCCACCCGATCACGCTCACCTGGCTGCCGGACTTTTCCAGGTGCGGCCGTAGCCAGTCGGTCTTGGCTCCCGGTTCCAGCAACGGGCCGGGCAAGGTAGCGATGTCGATGTCGCCTGCCAGCAGCATTTCGGCGGCGCTGCGCACGTCGTGCCGGGCATCGACATATTCAAAGCCGACGTGTGGATGTTGTTTGCGATACTGTTCCGCGTGCTCATTGATCACTAGCCAATCCGGTTCCTTGGCCAGGATGCGAATCTTCACCGTCTCGGGCGGCTTTGCATTCGTTGCCGGCGGGTTCGCTGGCAACGGGGACTCTGGCTTTTCCTGGGCATGGCCGCGCGCGATGGATAACGTCAGCCCAACGACTGCGATGATCGCCGGGATCGAAATTGTCTGCACGAGCGAGCTACGCTTTTCCGTCGTCATGGAACATCCTTGGGGGCAGCGATCGCGGGTTGGTCCGGTTGAAAGAGATCAATGCGGCACACGGGCGTTTCACGCGAAAACGTCGTCAACCACAGGTCGCCCGCCGCGTCGAGCGCCATCCACTTGGTTGTTCCTTGGGGGACGACGCGCGGATACTTCGCCTGAATTTCGATGCGGGGCAGAACCGGGCGGGTCATGCGCAAGCACATCCAGGCCGTCCGTAGCGAACATCCAGAACGTGGCGGGCGACTGCTCGACAATCGCCGGGTGAAGGTGGGCCGACTTATATTGAAAACGCACGGTGCCGCCGTCGGTCCGGACCACGTTCAGATAATCATAATTGTAGAACCAGTACCTGCTAGCGGAGTCTCGCAGTATGGCTCCATTCTTGAAGGCGTCGCTCTTCAAGACATCTGTGGGGACCATGGCTCCGCTCGGTAGTCGGCTGCCGACGCGCCATACTCGGCGGTCGCCAAAGCTGGCGAGAAACGGTGCGTTGATCTGATCGTGGGGGGCCGGCAGCGCTAGGGCCGGCTTGAAAGGCTTGGCCGTGGTGTCGTACAGAAACTTTTCGGTCGAGCAGCGTTCGCCCACTTCGTCGAAGACTACTTGGGTGAGTTCGGTTTCTTCCCAGCTTTCGCCATCGTAGATATGGACGTGATGTGTCTTGGGCACATAAGTCCAGATCCGCCCCAGCGCGTCGCGTCCGAGCCGATAGCGGTCCACGTCGTAGGCGGGCGTGGTGTTGTTGATGCGTTTCTTTAGATCGCCGTAACGCTGTGCGATGAGCTCCGTCATCGACTCGTAAGAGGTCCACTCCTGGCCATCGAAGAAGTAAGTGTGATTGGTGCTTTGTTCAACGGCGATCAGGCCATCGCCATCCAGAGGTTGGATCAGCGCCGTGTTCGCCATCGGGGGCACGCCGAAGTAGCACTGCGGGGCGTCGAGTTTCCAGTCGGGCGGCGCGCCGATTGGTCGCATCACCCACAATGCTCCGTACACACGCGTCAACTCACGCGGCTTGTTATCAGCGGCGGCCTGTGGCAATGCCGGCGGCACCGGGAAGTGCGTCCACTCACCATCTGCATAGCGGCTGAGGAACGGATGGCTGGGCACATGCAGTCGGGCCCAGATATTTCCCCTGCTGTCGACGGTTAGGGGCCGCCAGCCTCCTTCGCTGGCCAGATCAATCGCCTCGACTTGGAGCGTGGGGGCCCGCTCTTCATGACGGCGGTCGAAGATCACGACGCTCGTGCGCTTGCGGCGCGCGTTCTGTTCACCCCTACCGCAAATGTAGACTCGTCCCGACTTGTCAATACCGCGAATGTGACCGTGCACACAGAGTGGGCCGTCGGTCTCCGTCGCCGCAAACTTTCCCTTAAACGGCTGACGTGCGGGCAACCATTCAGGCGCAGCAGTCGGCGACTGAGACGAAACCGCATTGCCGTTGAGGCTGGCGATTTCGAAGCGGCCCGCAGTGGTCGATTCGCAATGAACAGTGCCATCGGCACGCGGCGTCACTTCCTGCAGACCGCGCAACTTAGGTTCGTCCTGGAGAGAAATCTGGGTCCATGCCTTGCCATCGTGGACAAGCACGGCATTGAGCATTCCGTCGCGCCGGCTCCAGAAAAAGAAGCGTCCGTCGGGCCCTTCGACCGCACCCAACTGATCCGGTGAATACTTCAAATCGCTCCACCAGTACAGCGTTTGTTCAAAGTTCTGAACGCTCCACTCGCCATCGTCAAAAACGTGGATCGCCTGCCAGTCGGCGAAATAGATCCGGCCCGAGGAGTGGCAATACATGAAATACAGAAAAGGATGATCCTGGCGCTCCTGCGCTTTGGCGTCGGCTTCGTTCGTCGGTTCGAGCGGCCGCCGCTGAAGAAACTCGCCTTTGACTGGGTTGGTCGCCGCGAGCCCGAATTCGCCGACCTCCCAGAAACGGCCCTGCCGGTCGAAGCCCAAGAGCACGTTCTTGGCCGGGATCTCGATAAAGTCCTCCGGCAATTCAGGGCAGACCAGGCATTTTGTATGGTGCTCCCAGTCATTCGCCGGCTTGGATTTGATCTTCGACCGATATTGGTACTCGCAGTAGAACCAGGGACGTTGCGCGGGATCGAAAAAGACGCTTGTGTATTGCCAAGGGAGGGTCTGCCAGCGAACGTTGTCCTGAACCTTGGGCGGAAACGGCGGCTGGTTAGGATCATCCGCGGCGCGAACGCCTGGTCCGGCGAACAGTAGCGCTGAGCAAATTACTGATGCGGCGGCTGACCGCGAGATTCTTCCGAATGATTCGTTCATGGCCGTACTGTTCCTGCGTTGTCAGTTATTCGCCCGCGAGACTGATAGCTATTCCTCGTCGTTTTCATCTGCGTCTTTGTCGTTCGAGTCGCTTTCAGCCGCAGCCATTTCAGCCAACCGCGGCAGAAGCGCATCGATGGCGTCAACGGCCGCATCCTCAAGTGCCGACTTCGCCGCCAGATCTTCTACGAGATCAGCTCTGGCTCCGACGCCACGATTGCTGGCCAGCACCGTGTGCCCCGGCGCAGAGATCGCCCGCAGTTCAACTCGGGCACGGCAACTAGTCAGGCCCTGGAGCTGTGCGGCAAACGCGCTGGTACCTTCACCTTCAATCAAGATGTCGACTTGTTGACCATCGTACTTGCCGGTCTTGGCCAGTGAATTCTTCCAGCCTGCCGGCGCCTGGTGCGGGACGAGGACTTTGAAGCCGAGTGCCTGCAACCGCTCTGCGGCGGCCAGTTGCGCGGCCGGATCGGCGAGTTGACGTCCGACGTGCTGCTCACTGATCGTCACCAGGAACACCTTGTTGCGCAGCGGCGCGACCTTCTTGGCCAGCTCTGCCAGAGTGCGATCCGGCTTCTCGACAGCCTGATTTCGCAACATATTGACACGTTTCTCAAGCGGCTTCTGTACCTTCGCCAGCAGCCCCTCAACGCCTTCATCGACGCCCGCTTTCGCAGCGACGGTCGTCTGAATGGTGGTCTCGACCTCGATGAACTTCAGCACGATGTACTGCGTCGCGCCGATCTGGCTGGCGCGGCCGACCACAACATATTGAGCGGAGACGAACTTGCCGAGTCTGACCGCCGAAGCATTGTCGACCAGCCCGGAAAGGGCAATCTTGTGCTCTTCGGCGATCTGGTCCAACTGGTTGCGATTCACGAGTGTCACACCCTCGGCCGCGGAGAGGAAGGTCACGATCTGATCAGTGAGCGCCGCCGACTCGGCATCGAGCCCCTTCACAACATCCACATTAAACACCGCCAGCTTCAGTTCCGTGCCCGGCGCTTTGTCTTTGGCAGTCGCGACTTGCGCGAGCATGCTCAAGAGACATAGCCCTATGAGCAGCCAGACTGGCAGGAAAGCAGCGAATTGCCGATTAGTGGTGCGCATCTTTTTGCTCCGAAGCTAGCTCTAGGTAAGTTGGCCGAATGAACAGGCCACAGGCCGTCCATCGTAACGTCACGCGGTAAACTTGTTGTAGGCGACTTGCGGGATCAACAAAGCTGCCTTCGCCGAGCGGCAGTAAGTCATCCGCCGGATTCCAATCCAGCTGAAAACGGGGTGCGAGTTGCTTGGCCGCCTTGCGGAGGGCTGATCCATCGCCCGCGGTAAAAAGTCCACCCTGAACGCGCGCATCGGTTCCTAGTTCGAAAAGTTCCGGTAGATTTAAAGCGTTGCCCATTCCCAAGTCCGGCAGCGCGATTGTCGAGGCATCCTTTGGTGAAAGATCCGGCCCGCGCAGATCGAGAATGAACAACTTGCGCTGGATGGTGTTGCCGCTGGCCAGGACTTTAGCGTGGACTTCAGCTTGGTCTTTAATCGGCTTCAACGCTGACAGCATGGGCCGCGCTGCATCAGAAATGTCGTCGTCCGGCGGCCAGATGATCTCCACGGTCCGAAGCAAGGGATTCTCGTCTCCGCGCATTGCGGCCAGCGATTGCAGCAGATTCGCGAACAGCCGATCGACGTCGTCGTTCCGCGCGAGCGAATGGCCCCAATCGACGTAGCTCAGTGCCACACCTGCTCCGCTTGGCTTTACCCAAATGAATTCCACTAGCGGACACACGAAACTCGACTGGGCGTGCAACAGTAGTCGGCGGCTGGCCACGCCCGGCCAATAGCGGTCGACGCGAGCAACCGGCACGGGCCGATTTGGCGCGGGCAACAGGTCATGGCTTGTCCCATCGACCGGCACGTCTTGGGCCGCGGAGTGGGCATGCCAGTCCGCATTGAGTACCAAGAACGTGCGGCTGGTGGCGGTGCGAATTCGCATCAATTCGTCGATCGTCGTACCCGCTTCAGCCTGGCCCAGCATCAACAGGCCTGGCTTGCCAACTGCTGTTGACGCATGCTTGTCACTCCAATTGCGAACGGGAATCTTCTGCGCAGTAAGCCACTGCCGGATGATTGCGGGCACCGAATCGCCGAGCGCCAAGTCAAGTTCGGCTGGCCAATGATAGAGTGTAGCTTCGGGATAGACGATCAATTCCCCCACAGGCACTTCCGGCCGACGCTCGTCGACGATCTGAAAGTTCGTACGAACCCGCACCTGCGGCGCGTCGAATTCTGCCACTCGTTTGGAAACACTTCTCGCTAACGCCCAGTGTCTGCCAAATGCAGCCAATGCCAGCGATTTGGTGGGGACGGCGTCAACTTCGATGGCCGCTTCGATCCGTTGACCCGCAGTGGCGATCGAACGGGGCAGCGCCGCTTTCTTCAGCTGGTCGTGCGCTGTTGCCGGAATCGCCAGCAACACTTCACCAGCCAGTAGCGTGCAAACGCAGCACCGCAGTGCGATTGTCAACATGGTTAACCTCTCGCCTTTCGCAAATGTCCGACGGTCTTCAGTCTAAGGACTTACTTGAACGACTTACTGCACGGCCCAGGCACTGGCACTCACTTCTAGAGAACGGTCCCCCAGCGACAACCCGCCAAGCGAAGTTTCCTCTAGGCCGACTTTCTTCCAGCCCGTAATGCTGGCCGAACGCCGCTCGGGGTCGGCCGACAGCGAGATCGCATAGCGGACGTCGATCTCGCCATTGGTGCGGCTCGGAATGACATACAGGTCTGGCTGAGGCGAACCGCCTGCGCCACCGTGCAAGGTGAACTTCGTGGGCACATTTTCGCGTGTGACAACCAATGATTCGGTCAGGGACTGGCCGGGGCGCGACTGGTCTGCAAACCGAATCAAAATCGCGATCGGCTGGCCAGCGGTTGCCGGTGCCGCCAGCGGCTCAACGGCAATCGCCCCTTCGCTGTCGACATACGACTTGATGGGACCTGTCACAGATTCATAGAACGCAAAAACTTCGGCGACCTGGCGCTGACGCTCGGCGCTCACGAGTGCTAAATGCAGCGACGTACTCTTCGCGGCAGGCTCTGCAGGAGTGCGGTTCTCAGCAGCGATCGGCATCGCCCGTTCCGTCCAACGCGACGCCGCCACGGCGCCCAGCACCAGCACGCCACCCAGCACAGCCGCAACCGCCAACTGCCCGAACGAAGCCCACTTGCTGTGAGAGTAGTGCTGCAACGACTTCTCCAATTCCGGCGCCGGGGCCAACAGTACACGGGCCGTGGCTCGCGGCGCTTGTTGTCTCCAGGCCCGCAACTGCCGGCGCACGGCCAGATGTCCGCGCAGCCGCCCTCGCGCATCGTCATCGTCGAGCACGGACAACAGCACGTCGGCCTGCTCGTCGGCCGATAATTCGCCGTCGGCTAGGCTGGAAAACTGTTCATCGCTTATGGGCATAGCGCACATGGCAAACGATCTCCACTCAACGTAATGAACTCGGCAACGAGTCGACCAACATCTTCTTGGCACGGTGCACGCGCGACGCAATCGTACCACGCGGCGCGCCCAGAATTTCGGCCGCTTCGTCATAGCTATAACCGTCAAGCTGCGTCAGCACGAAAGCCGATTGGCAGTCTGCGGGCAATCTGCGCACCACGCCAGCGGCTAGTTCATACAGCTCGCGCCGCTGGGCTAGCGTCTCAGGGGAGTCGCTGGGGTCAGGAATCACTTGGGCCATCGCTTCTTCATAAGTGACCATCACGCGGCGCTGACGTTGGCAGCGACGCAAATGGTCCAGCGAGCAATTGACGGCCACGCGATGCAACCAGGTGGACCACCGCGAGTGCCCCTGGAACTCGTGCTGGCGGCACACGGCGCGCATGCATACCTCCTGCAACACATCTTCTGCGACATCGGCATCGGCTACAATGCGCAACGCAACGCGATAGATGCGAGGCAAATGCTCCTCGAGTGATAGGGGGGCATCACCCGGCATAATCGTCTCGCCGAGCCATTCCCACTTCTCCCAGAATCCGAGGCCACATTGTTCTGGCACCGACCGTCAACCAGTCCGCCAGCCATCAATAGATTAGACGCCCGCAGCGGACGATGTTTCCATGAAAACCGGCAGAATTCCACATTCTGCGTGCTGGTCCAGCGATTTTTCCGCGCTGGGCGTTAGGCAGCACGGAACGGGCAAAATCCCTCACTCAATCTGTCCGCAAGGCAGAGTCGATCTCGTAGGACAGAAGCCGTTTCGCATGCTAGCACCGCGATTGCAATCAATTGATATATTTGGATTCATGATTGGCGGAAGGAGAGTTGCAACCCCTTGATTTATGCGCTGCTCGCCAGCTTTGGTCGCGTAGATCGAAGACCTTCGAGACCTGTCCGACTTTGCGCATTGGAGCATAAGACCTGTCGCGTCTCGGACCTAAATTTCTGCGAAATCGGGGGCACAATACTTGAGTGCAACCGGAGTAGCCATCAACGAGTCGAATCTGGAGCAGAATTTGGCGATTGAGTTACAAGAATCGTCGCTGCATGTTGCTCGCGTTCAGTCGCTTTCTCTTGCATCCGGCATCAAGTAGGCCATGCGGCACTTGAGGGCCTTGGCGAGCTTCTCAACCGTGGCAAGGGTCACGTTGCGCTCGCCCCGCTCGGTCATGCTGATGAACGTGCGGTGCAGTCCGGCGACTTCGCCAAGCTTCTCTTGCGATAGCCCCTTCGCCAGCCGGATCTCCCGCAACCGTTTGCCGAATCTGAGTCGAATGTCCGCCAAGGTTGAGCCTCACACCAGGGTGCCAACAAGCAAAACTACCTTGCGGTTAGTGTGGGCAGACTGCATACTATTGTTCTACATACTAAGAGATACGGTATCTCGCAGTGTTCGCACGGTGGTGGGGCGGTTTTCGAGGGCAGGCACCTGTCGAACCTCTCTTTCGCCCCAACAATCCTAACGGTAGAAGGAGTTCTGGGCATGTCTTCTCGTAGGTGCATCGTTGTCTGTTGTGTGTTGTGTTTAATGGGGACGAGCTGCCGGCCCGTCGTCAAGGTGCTAAGCAAGATCAAAGCTCGACCAGTCCCCAAAGTGGTTGCCAAGCCGCTCACAAAACCACCAGCCCGACTCGTGCCGCCAACTGCTAGGCCTGTGTCTCTAACACCCGCCCCACTGGTGCGGACGATCTCCCAGCGAACCCCGCAGGTTGTCGCCGCCTCGAAAGCGCTGGGAGTGAGCCTGCAGGCGCGGCGTTCTCAGATTCCTGTGCATATTTACGCGCGATTGTGGTCGCAGTGGCAACGTAACGATGCGGAACTCAGTTCGCTAGATCGGCAGTTAGCCGATGACGGGCTCAGCACCGAGCGGCGAACGCGCTTGGAGTCGCAGGTCACCACGTTGGAGCAGAAGAATGCAGAGATCGAACGTTTGGCAGCGCAGTGGGGGTAGCGCATACATAAGCCTGGGAACTCAGCGGAGATTGTCGACTGCTCACTTGACCGGGCTGTGTCTTTGTCTGGCATGGATGACATTTTCCGGATGTGGTTCATCCACATGGACGCCACATCCCGTCAGTTCCGGAGTTCAGGTCATGGGCCTGAAGACGGACCGAATGCGGTACCACGTTTCGCAGCAGGAGGCTACCAACTGGTGCTGGGCGGCGTGCGTGCAAATGGTCCTTTCCACTCAAGGCATCGCCGTCTCCCAGGCGGAGGTTGTGGCGAACGCGTCGAGCGGCCTCGTGATGGATCGGCCGGGATCCGCTCATGATGTGCTGCTCAATCTCAACGGCCGTATGACCGACTCCGCTGGTAGTGGTTGGAACTTGAAAGCGGAAGCTGGCACTGGTCCCCCTTCGTTTGACCTGATGAAGCATCAGTTTGAGATGGGAATGCCGCTGATCATCGGCTACTCGATCCCAGGTCAAGAGGTAGGGCATGCCTCCGTGGTAACAGCGGTCATCTACGAATGGCAAAACGGCCAACCGCGAATTCTAAAGATTCTGATTCGTGATCCGTCTCCCTGGTTCCGCCAAAGCGGTGGCAAGCGTGAACTAATCGCAGCGGAGTTCGATCAGATCTTTGTGCATTATCTTGTCAACGCTCAACGTCTTTGAAAGGAGAAACCTGTCGATGCCTCGATCACCAAATCTTGCTGTCGAGCGTTTCGTGTGGCTCCTGCCACTTGTGCTACCAATGGGCTGTGGTTCACCCTCCTACGACTTGCAGTCTCAGATCGCCAAAGGCGACATTCACCGCACAACCGTCACGATATCGATGGAGCACGGGCAAGTTGTGGTTCGTGCTGGTGAGAATGAAGTGAACGGAACCGCCAAGCTAGCGATCACGACTTGTCACAGAAACGAACTTCCTGGAAGTGCTCGACGGCCAACCCGCAGCGAATCAAAGTCTCGCATCTTGAAGCTGAGGAACTCTGGCAGATGCGAATCGAACCCGACTTTGCCGAAGATAATGCCGAGACGGACCCACTCTTAGGACGGTCCGTGTTGTTCACCTGCGCGGCACTGCGTAGACCAAGAAGCTCGTTGGCGGAGAACCTACCGACGAGCAGCAACAAGCCATTAACATCTACGACGATCCATGGGCCGACGATTTGGTGCCGGATCGGAAGATCCAAGCAGGAGAGTCTTGGACTGTGGCTGGCCGGCAACTCGCTCGTCTGTTGGGCACCGATACGGAGAACACCACGGGGCAACTTCGCTGCCATCTCGAAGAGGTGGTCGAGTTCAACAATGAAGCATGCGCTCTGATCTCCGTTCAGCTCGACATGGCAGGCAAGATCACGACGGAAGTCGAAGGCAAGATGACCATGTCGGGAGAAGGATACATCTACCGATCGCTGACTACGAAGCTGGACGTTTCGACGCGGATCACCGGCGTGCTAGAGATAGAAGGCCAAGAGTTCGCCGAGGGGCAACGGATCACAACCACCATTCGCGGCCCTGTCCTGATCGAAGAAACCATTACTAAAGAACTGACGTT
>CALOEH010000252.1:0-17368 GCA_942492195.1 uncultured Planctomycetia bacterium
CAGGCGATGCCCAAAGTCGTTGGGGTGATTGACGCCGTTGCCGGTGAGGTCATAAAAACTTTTGCGTTTGAGCATCTCTTGCCAAATGGCCGTCATGTCTGCCAGCGCAACGCCAGGCCCTGTCAGTTCCTGCAAAGCATCTCGGTACAGCGGGAACTGCTCCATTGGCAAGGACCACTGTGCATTGCCCAGCATCGACGAGACGAGCATGAACTCGCACTCCGGAGCATCCTTGCGGATGGTGTCCATGATGGCTTGAATGTTCTGTTGATAGCTGGCAGCGTTTCGCCCTCCGACATCGTTCATGCCAAAGGCCACGATTACCAGGTCTGGATGCTTCGTGCCCAGCTGCTCGTCTTTGGCCTGTTGCAAACCCCGCCCGGTGCGCCATCCGGCGTGTGCGAAGTTCTCGAACCTGATCTCGCTGCCAAACCGCTGGCGCAGCGCCAGGGCGAATAGTTCTCCGTACGGTGGACAACCAGGCGAGGCTTTGGTGAAACCGGTGGCGTTGTAGCCTTCGGAGATACTGTCACCGCTCAGCAAAATCTTGACAGGCTGCTTGTTCTTGAGCCTGGCAATCGTGCGAGGCAACTGCTGCGGGGCGAACTTGGGAGTGTAGCCCGCCCACTGCCCCCGCTGGCAGCGGTAGGTGACTTCGATCTGAAGGCCATGGTACAAAGCTCCTTCGCCCCAAAAGATGCCGCGCGTGGGATCGCCCCGTCTACCGCGAATCTTCGGCGAATCGGACGTGAGCAACGGATACAGTTGCTCCTTTGTCTTGAACGGGATCCGGCTACCCGGCGGGAGCGACATCAGGCCAGACTCGCGGTCGATGGTGTAGTCGCGGTTGGCCTCGTACACGGTATCTCGCTTCGCACTGGTGACGCTCAACACCTGATCTGGTACGAACAGCAACCTTGCCTGGGGCCGTTGGGTATCGTCCAATTGCAGGAACAGAACCGGTTCCTGCATCTTGTCAGCCTGCCAGAATGGCGTCGTCACGCCTGGCACGAACGTCCCGGGCTCGTCCGTTCGTGCAAGCTGAGGACCTGTCAGGACCAACATCAACAGGATCAAACTGAGTGTGCAGAACCGCATGGTATCTCTTCCGATTCAAGCTGGCGCATCAATAGTGCAGGGGGGCAATGTCCAAGCGCTGGTCGCTATCCTAACGACGTTGTGCCAAGAACGAGTATGAGCTACCTGGTAGTTCAAGCTTAACCTGAAGCGTGACGCTTCGGGTTATGATTGAAAAACGGAAGGTCAAATTGGACTCCGCCTCGATAGATATCTTATAGGAGAGAAGGCTTTCCGTTTGTGTCAAGTTTTGGTGACCAGCGGAAAGTCTTTCTTGGTTCGGTGTGTGGTAAATTCCTATGGCGCCCTGTCTAGGTAATTCATAGAATCTAGGCAATTAGCGATTCGTGTTCACCGAATGGAAGGGACTGTCATGGCGGATTTGTTGCCGAAGTTGGATCGGGAGAAGTTGCGTGCAGAGTTGATCGCGGAGTTTGAGCGAACGGTCGAGGAGGTTGCGGATGCCGTGGACGGTGCCCCGACTGGCCATATCATTCGCGATAGCGAGGAGAAATCTCGCAACGCGTTGGACCGGTTTAGACAGAAGGTTTTCGAGACGGCCTTGCAAGGCAAGATTGACGCGGCGGAAGCCGCTTTTCCCCCCTCCGCACAGTGCGGTGACCGGCAAGCGGAAACGTCATAAGGGCCCCCAGCCCTATTCTGTGTTGACCATCAACGGTCGAATCCGTTTACACCGCGTTCGCTGGCACTGCAAGAAAGAAGGCAGCGAAACGCTCACCGATCATCTGCTCGACGTGATGGAGCAAACCATCAGCGAAGGCGTTCGAGAGATGGCCTGCCGCTTGAATCAATCTGCTTCGAGTTTTGTCAAAGCGGCCGCCAACCTGTACCGCACCGCCCATATCAAGATCAGCAAGGATGGGCTGCGAGACCTGGTCATCGCGGAAGGCGAGAAGGTGCAGCGAGCCATGCAGCAAGCCCGAATTTCGCCTAGTTGGTCTTCCGCAGATTGTACGGTCGAACCACACGTGCCGCAGCAATCAGCCTCAACCACCACGCCCGAGGTGCCGCCAGTCGCGCAACGGGTGACTCGCATGTATGCCGGGTGTGATGGCGTCAAAGTGCGTATTATTACGGACGAAGAGAAGAAACTGCGTCGGAAGAATGTCCGTGCAAAACGTCGCCGTCGAGGCCGCAAGTGCCGACCGCTGCCCAGTATCAAGCCGGGAGCGGACTGCAGCTACAAGGAGTTCCGTGTCGGCTATCTCTACGATCAATCGAAGCAGCATCGTTATGTTGGCGTCACGCGTGGCAACCACGAAGCGGCCGGTCGCATGCTGAAACGGATGGGCGATCAAGTGCAGCTAAGCAAAGCTGATGAGCGGATCGCGCTGATCGACGGAGCGCCTTGGATTCGCAATCAGTTGGAACTGCATGGCTTGGTAGAGGCCATCGGTCTGGACTTCTATCACCTGCAAGACTACGCCCAAAAGACACGCCGTGCGGTGTTTGGTGTTGCAGGCAAATCCGACAAGACGAACGCACCAAGCACGCCGAACCAATCACAACCGGATCCAGGCAAGGCATGGGTGCAGGAACTAATGCACACCTACAAGCACGACGGTTATCAAGCGGCTTGGGCGAGGCTTGTCGCATGGCGTGAGACGCTGCCACCCAGCCAGCGAGCAGCGGTAGACCCTCTGCTGCAATACGTGGCCGAGCGTCGTGAGTTGATCCGCTACCCAGCGTTTCAAGAACAAGGTTGGGACATAGGATCAGGGCCGACGGAGTCCGAATGCAAGACGACCACGCATCGCGTGAAAGGGAACAGTCGGCGTTGGGGGCACAGCAATGCCGAATCCATGATGGCGCTCTCCGCGCTCGAAGACAGCTGCCTATGGAACCAACACTGGCAAACCCTTGACCCTGAAACGAATTAACCCCGCCATAGAATTTGGCCAGACACAAAAGCGGAACCGCTGATTGGTTCGAGGTCCTACCTTGTTAGGATGAACGGTGCCGCTGGCTTTCCAACTCGTTCCCAATTGTACCGGTCCCTCGACATGACCTCTGATTCTGATGTGCCGCCTGCCCAAGTTCCACCGACAGCGTCGGGCCGCGTCGCTGGCATTGACTACGGCACGGTGCGGATCGGGATTGCCGTGACCGACCCACAACGCCGGATCGCCAGTCCCTATGAGAACTACACGCGCCGCGATCGGGAACAAGATGCCAGACGGTTTCGCCAGCTGGTCAAAGAAGAGCGGATCGTGCAGTTTGTGGTTGGGCTGCCGGTCCATCTGAGCGGTGGCGAAAGCAAGAAGTCGCAAGAAGCCAGGGCTTTTGGCAAGTGGCTGGCCGACGCGACCGGCGTTGATGTGGAGTTCTTCGACGAGCGCTATACCAGCGTCGAGGCCGAAGCCCATTTGATGCAAGCCGAACTCACCAGCAAACAACGCAAACGCCGACTCGACATGCTAGCGGCTCAGATCCTGTTGACCGCCTACCTGGAGTCCAATCAACGGGGAGATGACTCGCTGGAATCTCTTGAAGATTAGGGCCGTTGTTGCGTTACATCGAAAATTCGGCTGTGATGGGTGCCCAACAAGCCAACGACTTTGTCATTCGTAAATTTTCCCCTATCGCAGGAGTTGCCACTTGGGCACCAAGCTCATTTTTGGATTCGGCTATGTGGGTTCCCGCGTGGGTGCCTGTTGGCTGGCATCTGGCGATCAGGTTCATGCCGTGACGCGTAGCGAGGGGCGAGCCGCGGAGCTCCGCTCCCTGGGCTACCAAGGGCATGTGGCGAACGTGACCGATCCGGCAAGTTTGGCGAACTTGCCTCCGGCAGACACCGTACTTTATGCCGTAGGCTTTGATCGCTCGGCGGGACTTGGCATGCGGCAGGTGTACGTGGAAGGATTGCGCAGCACCTTGGCCGCCTTGCCAGAGTCAGTGACTCGCCTGATCTACATCAGTTCGACAGGCGTGTATGGTGATCAGGATGGCGATTGGGTCGACGAATCCACCCCCTGTCACCCCGACCGCGAAGGAGGTCAGGCAACGCTCGAAGCCGAGCAAGTTCTCCAAACGCATCCGCTCGGAAGTTGCGCGGTCGTGCTCCGTTTGGCCGGCATCTATGGACCGCAGCGCGTACCACGTAGCGAGATGTTGAAGTCCGGCGAACCCATCGGTGTGGATCCAGACTCCTTTCTCAATCTCGTCCACGTGGATGATGTGGTCGAAGTGGTGAACCTGGTAGGGCAGCAGGCAAGCACCCCAAACCTATATCTTGTGTCCGATGGCCATCCGGTGCGCCGGGGTGATTACTACCGCTGCGCCGCAAAGTTGCTCGGCGCTCCAGAACCGACATTCGCTGCCTCACAGAATCCCGCGGCGGGCGACCGAAAGTCCGGCACGAGTAAGCGAATCTCCAACCGCAAGTTGCAGCAAGAGTTTGCAGTCCCATGGCACTTTCCAGACTATGCGGCGGGATTGAAAGCCATCTTGAACACGGAAACCTAGGGCTGCGTCAACGCTTGTTTTTGGGTTGGGTGCCCATGGGTGCCGTGACAGAGCCTACGATTCAGTCAATCGACGAGGCCCAGTCGTATTTCGGTTCGTATCCAATCAACGCCTGCGCCTTGTCAATGCTGATCACGCTGGCCCGATCATGCAGCGAGCCGCGGATCTCTACCGCCGGGGCGAACTGTTGCAACAGCGCAGCGGTTTGCGCATTGAACCGGATGTCGGCGGCGGCTATGTACAACGCCTCGTGACCTTGCACTTCGGCCGTCAATGCCTGACAGCAAGCGTCCGCTGCATCGCGGACATCGACATACGGCCACATCAAGAACCTCACGCCGGCCTCAGGGGTGGGCGTTGCCCAAGGGAGCGCGTGGTAACCGTCGGTTTGAATCACGTTCATGATTCGTAGGCTGACCGCACTGACGCCTGACGTCCGGCAGGCGGTTGCGCAAATTTCTTCGCCAACCACTTTCGAGAGTCCATACGCTTCGAGTGGCGTCAGCGGATGGGCTTCGTCCACCGGTGCGTATTGAGGCCAATAGCCGTCGGCTGCTTCGTGCCAACCTAAAGTGAACACGCTCGAGGCAAACACGATCCGTCCCAGTCGATGAGCCACCGCCGCCTGGGCAATGTTGAACGTGCTACGGACGTTGATGTCAAACGTGGCGCTGGCCGGCCGCATCCGCGGACCAGGCACGGCCGCCAGATGAATCACCGAGTCCGCGCCCGCCAGCAGGTCGTGTACCTCACCGGCGGATGTGATGTCTGCCTGCACAAACGGGCCAGGGCAACTCTCCGGCCGGACCACGTCGACCGACAGCACCCGGCGTCCGGCAGCTACCAGTTTCTCCACCACCAGGCGTCCCAGTCTTCCCGCCCCGCCGGTGACCACCACATGACCATTCATCGCATGTACCTTTTGATACTTTATCGGAGAGAAGTCGTTCCATCTGAGTCAAGTCTTAGTGTGGGTGGACATGCAGGAGTGCAAGTGGACGTTCAACCAGAAGTTCGGCTTTGTAGAACAATAGTCCCAACGGTTTACCTGCCGTACCCGAAACATCCTTCTTGGTTCGTGAACCGTTGAGACAACTGTTCTGCATTGGTTCGAGGTGTTGCCTCGTTGAAGTCTTGAGTCCTATCGAACTTCGCCGCGTGCCGGTTCAAAGCGTTCGCGCCTTTCGGGCAAGTTCGTGAAAAACGCGTTCGTGTTCGTCAATCGATCGTTGGTTCTCGAACACTTCCCCGGGTGCCTCGGCGAGTTCGGCGGTGGCTTGTGACCGCAGCGCCGAATCGGTTCCCAACGCGACCGCCAACTCGGACCACTGTTGATGGGTGTCGGCAATCCAGCGTTCGTAGCCCATCTGACGGTAGCAGGCGGCGGTGAAACGCCCTCGGCGGAACTCGCCTGGCCAGGTGACCACCGGCTTGTTGAAGGAGAAGGCATCGAAGGTGGTAAACCCGCCCACAAAGTGGAACGTGTCCAGTACCACATCGCACCGCGCCAACAGACTCAGGTAGTCTGTGATGCCGAGTCGCGGCATGAACACGAGTCGATCGAACACGTCAGGCAGGTTTGCTTGAAGCCGCCGTTTGAGATGTTCGGCCACGGCCGGATAGCGCCCCTCGCTGAGGACAATCTTGCCATGTGGATCTTGCCGGAGAATTTCGCCAAGCGGGGCATCGAAGTCCGGATGAAACTTCCCCAGTTGCTGCATGCAGGCGTACAGATGATCGGATTCGGAGAAGCCAAAATCTTCGCGTCGCTTCTCCGGTTGCGGAACCTTCAGGCGATGCTGAAAGCTGAGTTCGGTTTCGAGCAAGATCGGTTGCTCGCTGTAGTGGTCTGCGGCTTCCGGCGGTTCGGCCAGTTGACTGGTGATGTAGTAGTCCATGTTCGCAGCACCGGACGTTTCGTGAATCCCCCAACTTGTGCATTGAACCGGTGCCAGCCGAAGCAAGGGAACCAGATAACTGAGCGAGTCCGTTCCGATCTCCCAGTGATAGAGGACGTCGAACTGTTGGGCGAGCACGGTTTCGGCCAAATGGTCCAGTCGGTCTGGCACCGGCACCACGCGAATGTGCCCTTTCCGCAACTGCGTCTGCACTTCGTTCGCCGTAGCATGCGAACAAACAATGGCCATCTCCAGCGACGAAGGTTCGATCCGCTCCAGCATTTCTTGGCAACTCTTGAGAAAGGCTCGTTCGTGCCATTTGCTGACAAAGAACCCAATCCGCGGCGTTCCCGTAGATGCCGAGGGCTCGAACCGCGGCAGCGCCTGCTCGAATAACTTCGCGTATGCCTGCTTGATCTGCCGGTCGTTTCGCCCTTGAAACTGCAGGTTGTACGGAGGTTGAGCCGCAGGGGGAAGCGGTTGCGTCAGATCAATTCGAAGCGGCCGGGCGACAAGGCGCTCGAGCTCGGTCAGCAACTCGAGCGCGGTATGTGTCAATGGCTTCCCAACTTTCGAAGATGGTAGGGCAGAGCGAAGCCCGGCGAATTTCCCACAAGGGATCTCCCCCAGCGCGCACCACGTCATCTATCAGCGACTGGGCAGCGTCCAGCTCTTCGCAATCGACATGCACCGCAACCAGGTTGCTACGCGCGTCATCATGCTGTGGGTCCAGGTGCAGGGCTTGCCGATACGCATCGGCGGCTTGCGTTAGATTCCCGCTTCGCTTGAGTGCCAGACCTAGACCGTTGAACGTGCCGGCTCGGTCCGGTGCGAGTTGAACCGCCTGGCGATAGAGAGCGATGGACTCGTCAAACCGCGACTGCTCACTATAGATGCCGGCCAGGTTGACCAGGGGGTCCGGGTAATTGGGCCGGATCTGCATTGCTTGCATGTACCGGTTGGCCGCTTCGTCCAAACGCCCTTGCAACCGGAGTACGATGCCAAGGTTGTTGTACGCCTCGGCATACTCAGGGTTCATGCGAATGGCCGCCTGGTACATTTGCTCCGCCTCGGCCAGGTCTCCACGCTGCTGCAGGGCAACTCCCAGATTGCTGTAGGCATCAGGGTAATCGGGATTGCGCGTAATGGACTCACGATACCTGTCAATGGCCTCGTCGATGCGGTTCAAGGCGAACAGCGCGGCCCCCAGATGGTTCAATTTTTGCGAATCCGCACCGAAGGCCACGGACTGTTCCAGCAATTCCACAGCCGTGGCAGACTCTCCCCGCTGATAGGCCATGACCCCCAGCATGTGCAGCGCCGTTGCATTTTGAGGAGCGGCGGCCAAGATCTGCTGGTACACATTGGCAGCCTGATCCAATTGGCCCTGCTGGTAGAATTGCATGGCGAGCTGCAGGGCTTGCGGTAGTGTCAGTTGTTGCCCACTCACATTCGTTCCAATCGTTTGCAACCAGGTGCAGAAGTAGCGAAGTTGTGATGTATCATCGAAAAAACGACATTCTTTGGCAACCAGCCGCCTGACAGGTGACCCTGCTGGTGTAACGGTCCGGTGTGAGGGATCACCATTGGGGGAAACACCCCTGGTAGATTCTTGCGTTGTACATCTGGCGAGAGTTCGCCCTTCAACTACATGATAGAATGCAGAGGAGCATTCACGGTGCGGCGAGACAGAACCTCTCAAACTGCCGCGCGTCTGGGATACGGAACGGGACCCAATCCTCCATGCAACAATGGATCACGCAGGCAACGCAGTACCTGAAACGCGTTTTGACCCATCCCCAAGATGAGTTGAGCCGGTATCAGCAGATGCTGCGCTATGGGATTGACCTCTGCCGTCATGGTGCCAGCGAACTTCGCAAAGATCGGGCACCCCAGATGGCGGCCGCCCTAACCTACCACACCATCTTTGGCTTGGTCCCGGTGGCCATGATCAGCATGTTGGTGTTTCGGGCGTTTGTCGATTCGGGCGAAGCCCAACATTGGTTGCAAGAAAACACTTACCACTACCTGGGTTGGGATATCTCGCTTGATCCGGCCGGTAACCGCGTGGCGGACGTTCCTGTCGAAGCCAACAATCCCGAAGGGGGCGAGTTTCGGGCGAGCGTCGATAACAAGATCGTCGAGATCATCGACAACGCCTGGAAACTCAACGTTGGCAATATCGGCATGGCCGGCATTGCGCTGCTGATTTGGGCGGCGCTGGGGTTGCTGGTCACGGTCGAAGACTCCTTCAATATCATTTACAGCTGCCCTCGAGGGCGGAGTTGGTACTCGCGAATCACCACCTATTGGGCCGTGGTCACCTTGGGGCCGGTGCTGATCTTTTTCAGCATGTACATGGCGCAGCGGGCCATGGACTGGGGGATGGAGTCGCACTTCTTAGGAAGCTGGACCGCGCAGATGGTTTCGCTCATGAGTCGTGCGGCAGCCTTGGGGGCCAGCTGGCTCCTGCTGTTCTTGATCTACGCCTTGATGCCCAACACCACCGTACGCTGGCGACCCGCCATGGTTGGCAGCTTTGTTGCCGCGCTGTTCTGGGAGTTCGGCAAGTGGGCTTTTCAACTGTACGTTTCCACGGCACTTCCCTACTCCGCCTTGTATGGGTCGCTGGCACTGATCCCGATCTTTCTGTTCTGGGTTTACATCACCTGGCTGATTGTGCTGTTTGGACTCGAAGTCACCTACACCTTGCAGATGATGCAAGGGCGGAAGTTCAAAGAAGAGGACGCCTCGAAGTACAAAGATCGCTTGCTCTGCGATCCCCAATGGTTCATCCCCATGATGGCTGCCATCAGTCGCGGGTTTGGCGAAGGCCGGACCCTCAGTGGCGAAGAACTTTCGCACCACTTGGGCCTTCCGACCCGGACCGTCATTGATATGGCCAATAAGCTGGAAGCCGCCCGACTCGTCCACCGCATCCAACCGCTTGGGCGAGACGATCCTGGTTACGCCTTGGCACAGCCACCTGATCAAATTTCGTTGCTCGAATTGATCGACCTAGGGCATCAACTGACCACCAACGACAACTCACCAGACTTTCGCCATCAGTCAGGCTGGCAGTTTGTCGAGCGAATGGCCGATGCGCAGCGCGAACTGGCTGAGAATCTCACACTCGCTTCGCTTCTGCCTACCAAAGAAGCCGAGGAGGAGCGCCAGTACACCATCGAATTGACCAAGAAGAATCAGGCCGCTGGCGCCAAGGACTAACACGGGACCTTGCACCAGCAACCCGCTCTCTCCGAAAGCAAATTGGAACCAATTCGTTAGCATCCATCGGCAAATTAGTGAGCGGTTTTGGCGCTAGCCACCGGTGTATCATAGAGATTTCGCAACTCCACCGGCGGCTAACGCCGTCCCGCTCACAGATGCGTGCAGGAGAATGGACTCAGTACTGCAGTCGGAAAGCGATTTCCCATGGATGCTTACCTTAGAAAGGCGAACCTCTGCCGATGAAGCTTCAGGCTCCGTACCCTCGCCCCACCAAACAACAACTGGCTGCCGCACAGGACAAGAAGCTGGCCGATATCATCCGGCCTGACTTGCGGATTGTCTTTTGCGGGATCAACCCCAGCTTGTACTCGGCCGCTGTGGGTCATCACTTTGGCAGGCCTGGCAACCGGTTCTGGCCTGCGATTGCCGGCGCTGGATTCACACCCCGAGTGTATGGCCCCTGGGAAGACGAGCAGCTTCCGGCACTCGGTTGGGGGCTGACCAACCTGGTAGAGCGCGCCACGGCCAGGGCTGACCAGCTCAGTGCTGAAGAACTCGCCGCCGGCGGCCGCCGACTTCGGCGAACCTGCCTCAAGTACCGCCCCCACGCGTTGGCCGTACTCGGCGTTACCGCCTACCGCGCGGCGTTCGCCTCGCCCAAGGTAACTATGGGGGAACAAGCCCACACCCTCGGCGACACCCGCGTCTGGGTGCTTCCCAACCCCAGCGGCCTCAACGCACACTACCAACTGCCAGACTTGGTCGCGGCTTACGCCCAGGTCCGCGTGGCCATGGAACGGGGTTTCTAACGAGTTTCTACTTTGCCAAGACAACGGCATGCGTTCCCCTTATGATAGTGCGGCGTGATGTTACCGGCGGTGACCGTTTGCGTGGTCATTTCAAGCGAAGCAAGGATCTTGTGAGTGATGACTGAAAATGCCGAGGTTTTCCAAGGGTGCATTCCGGCGCTGATGACGCCATGCCATGAGGACCGTTCGCCGAACTTTCAGGCACTCGTTGCCAAGGGACGCGAACTGATCGAGGCTGGAATGCGCGCGGTGGTGTATTGCGGCTCGATGGGAGATTGGCCACTGCTGACCGATGACCAGCGGCAAGAGGGAGTTCGCCTGTTGGTCGAAGCCGGAGTCCCTGTGGTGGTTGGAACGGGTGCGCAGAATCCTCAGCGGGCGGCCGCTATTGCCGCGCACGCCCAAGAGGTGGGAGCGGCCGGCTTGATGGTGATTCCGCGCGTCCTCTCACGTGGTACTTCCACCGCCGCGCAAAGAGCCCACTTCTCCGGCATCTTGAAAGCGGCCCAGCGTCTGCCGGCGGTGATCTACAACAGCCCTTATTATGGTTTCGAAACCAAGGCCGATTTATTCTTTGACCTCCGCAGCGAGCATGCCAACCTGGTCGGATTCAAGGAGTTTGGCGGGGCCGACTCACTCAGTTATGCCGCTGAGCATATCACCGGGGCTGATCCTGACCTGGTGCTGATGGTCGGTGTGGATACCCAAGTGTTTCATGGGTTTGTGCGATGCGGAGCCGGGGGGGCCATTACCGGCGTGGGAAACGCGCTGCCGAAGGAAGTGCTCCGCCTGGTCAGCCTTTGCGAGCGTGCGGCAACTGGCGATGTCCCTGCCCGACGCCTGGCCGCAGAACTGGATGCCGCGCTCAGCGTGCTTTCCACCTTTGACGAAGGTCCGGACCTGGTGCTGTACTACAAGTACCTGATGGTCTTGGAAGGGGACTCCGCTTACGAACACCACTTCAACGAGTCCGATGCGCTCAGCGCGAGCCAACGCACGTTCATTCGTACCCAGTGGGAGTTGTTCAGAGCATGGTGGAGCCAATGGCCCGGCGCGAAGGACTGAGCACCTTTGGAGAAGACGATGCGCGTGATTGACTCGCACACCGAAGGGGAGCCAACCCGTGTGGTGGTAGCAGGTGGGCCAGATCTCGGGGACGGATCGCTGAGCGCGCGGCTGCGGCGATTCAAAGATCAGGCAGATGCCTACCGCCGCTTGGCGATCCTTGAACCGCGCGGGTCGGACGCCGTGGTCGGGGCCCTGCTGTGCGAACCGGAGGATCCCGCCTGCGCCGCCGGGGTGATCTTTTTCAACAACACCGGGTACTTGGGGATGTGTGGACATGGGGCCATGGGGGTCGCCGTCACGCTCGCCTATTTAGGAACGGTGCCAACAGGCGTCCATTTGCTGGAGACACCGGTTGGCGTGGTTCAGGTCGAATTGTTGACCCCCAACCAGGTAGCGATTGAGAATGTGCCAAGCTACCGGCATCGCGCTCAGGTGAGCCTGGAGGTTGAGTCGATAGGCACCGTCACCGGGGACATTGCCTGGGGTGGGAACTGGTTCTTTCTGATCCAAGGATCACCTGTTCCGCTGAGGCGAGAGAATGTGGAACCATTGACCCTGGCCGCTCGCAAGGTGCGCGCTGCATTGCAAACAACCGGCGTGACCGGTGCCGACGGGGCTGAAATTGACCATATCGAGTTCTTCGGTCCGGCAGTTTCTGACGAGGCAGACAGCCGCAACTTTGTCTACTGTCCGGGGGGCGCGTACGATCGCTCGCCATGCGGAACCGGCACCAGCGCCAAGCTGGCATGCCTGGCCGCTGATGGCAAACTGCAGCCTGGCGCGCCTTGGGTGCAAGAGAGTATTATCGGCAGTCGGTTCACTGCCACGTATCGCGAAGCGGCCGGGCAGATCATCCCGCGGATTGTCGGCCAGGCGTTCATCTGTTCCGAAGCCACGCTCGTGCAGCAGCCAGGCGACCCCTTCAGCTGCGGATTGCCATGAGCGTTGACACCCACCGTGAGCACGTGTTGATTGTCGGGGCCGGCATTATCGGAATCGGCTGCGCCCACTATCTTTCGAAAGCCGGATATCGCGTGACGGTGATTGATCGCGGGGTCACCGCCGGGGCGTGCTCGCATGCCAACTGTGGGTATGTTTGTCCTAGCCATGTGTTGCCACTGACGGAGCCTGGCGCGATTGGCATGGCGATCAAGTCGTTGTTGAACCGCAACGCGCCGTTCCGCGTCAAGCCGCGGTTGAGCCCGGCACTTTGGAACTGGATGTGGCAGTTTGCCAGACGTTGCAATCGCAAGCAGATGCTCACCGCCGGCAGACACCTGCAAGCCATCCTGGATTCGTCCATGCAGGCCTATCGCGAGCTCATGGCCGAGGTGGCGTTCGATTGCGAGTGGAAAGAGCAGGGTTTGCTCTACGTGCTCCAGACCGCGCGCGGTATGCAGGAGTTTGCGGAAACCAACCAACTGCTGAGCGAACAGTTTGGCGTTGCCGCCACACGGATCGAAGGGGCAGAACTGCCGCGGTTTGAGCCTGCCTTGCGATCTGGTTTGGCCGGAGCATTTCATTCTCCGCACGATGCTTCGGTTCGTCCCGATCTTTTGAATTCGGCGTGGTCGCAACATCTTCGCAACACCGGCGTGACGTTCGTGGAACAATGCGAAGTGAAGCAGGTGGTCCGTCAGGCGGGGCAGATCGCACAGCTCGAAACTTCGCAAGGCCCGATGCCAGCAGATCGGTTTGTCTTTGCCACCGGAGCTTGGAGCCGGCAACTCGCCAAAAGCCTCGGCTGCCGAATTCCGATCGAGCCTGGCAAAGGTTACTCCCTCACGCTTGACCGACCAGACAACTCCCCCAGGTATCCAATGCTGTTGCCTGAGCATAAGGTCGGCGTGTCTCCTTTCGAGCATGGGCTACGACTGGGGTCGATGATGGAATTCACCGGCTATGACACATCCATTCCCGATCGGCGAATCCAGCAGTTGCGAGACTCTGCCGCGCAGTACCTGGCCGCTCCGATTCCCTCGGAAGTTCAACAAACCTGGTACGGTTGGCGACCGATGACTTGGGATAGTTTGCCGATCCTGGGTCAGGTGCCGAAGCTGAACAATGCGTATCTGGCAACAGGGCACAACATGCTAGGGCTGAGCCTGGCCACCGGCACAGGCCGGTTGATTGCCGAGATCATCCAAGGGCACGTGCCGCACATTGACCCAACGCCGTACTCGCCTGAGCGGTTCTGACCTCCAACATTCGTTGGATCAGCGACTGGTCCCCTGGCAGGCATGCTCTTATGGTAGGGATGACTGCGGGAAGTCTTCAATCCATTCACGTCAACTCTACGGAACAGGTTTCGACCATGAACCGAGTGATGCTCACCGTCGCGGCTAGCCTCGCTGCGCTTTCTATCGCAGATGCCGCGGAACCTCCGCTCAAGCAAGAACTGCTCGGTCGAGGTCGGCCAGACGTCAAATCGGCGGAACTCAAACAAGACCCCCTGTTCCAGCAAGGTCGATCTGGAGTCATCAAGATGGCGGAGTTGATGCAGGCCCCAACGATGCAGAAGGCCGAAGGTTTTGCAACCACCGACAACGTCAAGGCGATCTATTTTGACGCTTTGAATTGGCGAGGTGCGCCGACCAAAGTATTCGCCTGGCTGGGACTTCCTGAGAAAGCCAATGGGAAAATACCTGGTATTGTGCTGGTGCACGGGGGTGGAGGAACCGCGTTTCGGGAATGGGTGCAGAAGTGGAACGAAGCAGGCTTTGCGGCGATCAGCATCGCCGTCGAAGGGCAGACCGATGAGCGAATGCCTGGCGACGCCAAACGGGGTTTCACGTGGCGGCGGCACGCCTGGCCAGGACCCGCCAGGGTTGGCATCTACGGTGATTCGACGAAACCGCTCGAAGATCAATGGATGTACCATGCCGTTGCCGATTCCATTCTGGCAAACTCGCTGCTGCGTTCCCTGCCGGAAGTGGACGCAAACCAGGTCGGCATCATGGGAATCTCCTGGGGTGGCATTATCACCAGCACGGTGATGGGCATTGATAACCGCTTGGCGTTCGCGATTCCCGTCTATGGCTGCGGCAACCTGGCCAAGGTGCCCAACCAATATGGCCGCGCCCTGGGCGACCAGGATTTCTACCAGCAAGTTTGGGATCCGATGATTCGCATCAAGCACGCCAAGATGCCGGCGCTGTGGCTCTCGTGGCCCAACGATCAGCATTTTCCGCTGGATGCCCAGCGAGCCTGCTATCAGGCCATGGGAGGGAAGTTCATGGTATCGCTGATTCCCAACATGCGGCACTCGCACCCAGCCGGCTGGAATCCACCAGACAGCTATGCGTTTGCCGAGTCCGTCGTACGCACCGGGCGGCCTTGGTGTGAGCAAACAGAATTAACCCAGCAGGACCTCGAAATCACCGCAGCGTTTAGCTCCACCCGCCCTCTGGACCGTGCCGAGTTGGTCTGGACCGCAGATTCCGGCATCACCGGAGACCGAACCTGGAACCAATCACCTGCCACACTTAAAAAACTCAGCAACTCAACCTGGCGCGTCACCACCACGCAGCCCGCAGCCACGGCCTGGTTTATCAATGTCTACAGTGGCAAGCTCACTGTGAGTTCGATTCCCCAGTTTGTTCATTGATCGAAATGCCAACGTGATTACATGCTCGTTGAAACCGCTCGCGGCGATTCGATGAGTTCGCGCAACGGTGGGCTTGGCATCTGGCCAGTGCTTGCAGCGATCCTGACGATTCAACGCAATGAAAGCTCCACAGCACAGATGTCTCCCGTAGCCCAGTTTGGCGAGCAAACAGGACCAACCCGCGTTGAGCAAGATTCAAGACGAGATCCCTCCGGAGCTAGTCTCCCAGGTTCCCCTACCCATCAATCAGCTGTTGACACGTCAGGACTCCGTGTGATGCAAGACAATCCGTATGAGGCCCCTAGATCCCTTGGTACTACTCCACCAAGAGGGCGGGCACGAACAACGTGTTCGTACATTTGTGCGATCATGCTTCCACTACTTATGATGGCTCTACATATCTACGCAACGCGAGTCTTTCCTGTCGTTAATTTTCCTTATACGGATGTTTGCGCATTGCTGGTGGCTGAATCGCTTGGCGTATTTTTACTACGTCGATCATCATTGATCGCCATAGTGATCTACGTTGTATTGATGTTACCAATGCTGGTGTACTTTTCATTTTGGTTCGTTGGGACTGTGTTTGGCGACTGGCCCTAAGTGACTGTAGAGCCGGCGGAACCGCCGTTGATGCACTCACATCGTTGTTGGGTATGATGAGGACATGTAATGGATCCCACAATCTGGACAGGCCGGTTGCACCAGCCCTACTCGAACTTGACAAGACTACGTGCTAATTTGGCAACAGATCCGTTCGTGGTGTAGGCTACGAGGACTTTTGTGATTTTCTGCTCGAGCTCCAGAGGACACAATAGGCATATAATAAGCCATGGCGGATTTTCAAATCGAATACATTAGCGGAAGGAAGACGGCCCTGCTTGGTCATGGACCTGGTTCGATTGATGTCACACAGTTTACAGACGTCAAATCCCTTTGGGTAGGAGAAGAAACTGGAAGCTGGAGACCAAGTGTCCCATTAACTCTACCGGAGCTAGAATCACTCTATATTACGGGCTGCAATATATCCATAACTGAGATTGTTGACTTGCCAACGATTCTGAACTTGAAGACGATTGTTGTTGCAAATGCCGCCGATCCTTTGAGAGGCATCGAGAATGTTGGCGAGCTTAATTCTACAGCGCTACCTCACTCAGGCCATCGGCATTTGGTGATGCGATCGAGGTCGATGCCAAGTGAGGCGTACCGATCGATTCTGGTTTTCGCGTGGGACTGCCGGGCAGTCGCATTCCGCCGTTGATGGTAGGTGATTCGGACAGCAGCTTGCTGCAGCATTGCTTTCCTAGCCTCACTGGGCAAGTACCAACTCGTCACGATTGCGTCGGTTGCATCGCGAATCTGCTGGATCGTCCACTCCTGGTTTTTCCCCCCGCTCTTCGGCACATACTCTCGACAGGAACAAATAGCTGATCGCGGTCATTATGAGATGACGTTTTAGCCCGATGTAGCGACGCCCCTCGAAGCAGTCCAGACCGACTTCTTGCTTCTGGTCTTCAAAGCATCGTTCCACGCGCCAGCGCTGAAATGCAACGAACAGCAACGTCGACAGTGACGTACTCTGACTGGCGTTGCTGACAAATTCAGTTGCAGGATGATGTCGTGAAAGAGCTTTCGCGTTAACAAGGGGAGAGTTGATGCTGAGATTGCTGATGGAAACGAAAACACAGGTCGAACATCCGACTGTCAAAGTTGATCGATCGGCTGCCGCGTGTATTGTTTTTAACGAGCAGTCGCTGTCGTGCTATAGGCTCTCTCACAACCCAGAATTGGCATGGAGCCGAAGTGGTTCGTTGATCGTTGATTGTCTTTTCACTGACAGCGACAGATTGCTAGTCTCCACTCGTGATAATCCACCCATGGTGATGAATGTCCATGATGGTTCGGATGCAGGACACATTGAGAGTCCGGTCCCAACAACCTTGCGCACTCGGTATGGAGAGCTTTATTCACACACCAGCGGACACGTTTTCCTCCGAACAAGCTATCCGTTTCGGCTTGTTGAACTGGAGCCTCAGACATTCAGTGCAGTCAAGATGCTGTCAGCAGAATCACTAAGCAACGTAGTGTTCCATCCTGAGGCGCTCGCGTTTGCTGGCATAGTGGATGCTTCTAGTCAAGAATTGGTTTTCGGAGCGTTTGAGCGCACACCTTTTTTCTACGAGTCGAGCTTTCAT
>CALOEH010000253.1:0-21205 GCA_942492195.1 uncultured Planctomycetia bacterium
CAGGCTTCTGCTCGGTATATCTCTTTACGATTTCTGAACTTATGGATCTCTTGGTATCGCTCTAATAGATCCGCGGTTTAACCAGAGATGATCGTCGATACGAATACCGCCGCGCGTGACGACTCCTGCTGGGTACCATAACCAATACAGATACGAACTGGAACGAAGCGGCGAAGCCGTTGGTCACAGTTTGTAGTTTCGAACGGCACACATGCCCTCGATCACCCCGATACCATCGTCACGTGTCAGCAGCGCTCTGGTCCGAGATCGTTTGCTGAAGCAGATTCAAACCGAAACGGTTGGCCTGTTCCAGCTGCAACAGCAGATTGCCACTGGTAAACGGTTTCAACTGCCAAGTGAAGATGCGCCTGCTGCAACTCGAGCCATCAGTTTGCAAAGACTGCTCGAACGCAAGGATCAGGTGCGCTCGAATCTAATTACGAATCGAAGCTTCTTGTCAGCCAGCGACTCGGCGATTTCCAGTGTATCGAGCATTCTCAACAGTGTTCGTGGGACGGCCATCTCGGTTGCCAGCACCGTGGTGGGAAGTGAAGCCAGAGCGGCAGCCGCTGAAGAGGTGCAGCGCGCCATCGATCAGTTGGTCGATACGGGGAACCAGCAGTTTCGCGGTCGATACCTGTTCGGAGGTTCGTCCAACGTGACACCGTTCACGTTGCGTGATAACAACGTGGTGTACCAGGGGAACGATGTCACGTTGCAAAGTTTTGCAGATATCGATCTACTCTTTGACACCAATATCTCCGGAGACGCCATCTTCGGGGCTATTTCAGACTCCGTGCAAAGCACCGTAGATCTGAACCCTGTCTTGACACGCGAAACCCTGCTCACAGACTTGAATGGTGGGCAAGGAATTCGCCCTGGTGCGATTACCATCTCCAACGGCACCGCGAGTTCGACGATTGATACAAGTGGAGTATCGACGATCGGCGATATCGCTCGTCTGCTGGAGCGCAACCCGCCTGCGGGTAGCAAAGTCACGGCGTATGTGACCTCGCAGGGTCTTAATATTGAGTTGGATACCGGTAATCTCTCCGTGCGTGAAGTGGCCGGAGGAACGACAGCGGCCGAACTTGGAATCCGCACCGACGTTGGAGTCGGGACGGGGCCCATTGTTGGCCAAGACCTGGACCCCAAGCTTCGGCTGACAACGCCCGTCGGCAATATCTTAGGGGCACGGTCCACGGCCCGGTTGGAATCGACACAGGCCAACAGCACGGTCTTGCTGCAAGCCAATGTGGCTGGTGCCCAAGTCAACGGAGTCTCCGTCCAGTTGGTGGACGGAGGTGTTCACGGTGCCGAGGTCACAACGTACGATCCGGATGCTGGCACCCTGGTGGTACAAATTGCCTCAGGGCTGACACGGGCCGAAGATGTAGTAGCCAGCATCAACGCATCGGCCGCAGCAGATACCTTTACGGCGAGTCTGGCTGGCGGCCAAGATGGATCTGGCTTTGTGGATGAAATCACTGCGACCACCGCGGGTGGTTCTGGAACTTCGCTGGATCTCAATGCCGGGCTGCAGATTGTCAATGGTGCCAATACGCACATTGTGCGATTCACCACCGCCAAAACTGTGGAAGACGTGCTTAACACACTCAATGGTTCGGGTGCCGGGGTGGTTGCCCGTATCAACGCCGCGGGGACAGGCATCGACATCCGCTCGCGGGTCAGTGGCAGTGATTTCAGCATCGGTGAGAACGGCGGAACCACCGCATCGCAACTGGGGGTGCGGACACTAACAGACGGAACGCGGTTGGAAGACCTGAACTTCGGCCGAGGGGTACTGACCGCTGCCGACGCCTATGGGGACAATCTTCAACCAGGCGAAGTGGCTGGTCCTGATGTCATCATCACTCGCAAGGATGGAACGGAACTGGCCATCGATCTGACTGCGGGAAACCAAGCTCGGACCACGCTTGATCCTGCGGGTGCCAACAATGCGCTGCGGATCATCGCGCGGGACTCAGGCACACTGGGAAATCAGTATTCTGTCCAAATTGTCGACGGCGGTCCCGGGAGTGACCCGTCAGCCAGTTTGAACAACGGTCGGCTTACCATTCGGGCTGATCTGGCTGCCGGTTTCACAGCCAACGACGCCGTCGAATTGATTGCCGCGAATAATTCGCTCTCGCAGATCTTCGATGTCAGTCTGGACACGCTCGCGGATCCGGGGAACATTGGGACGGGTTTGCTATCGGCAGCGGCGCCAGTTGCATTGACCGGCGGACAAGGCCCGGCGCAGACGTTGGGCGACGTCATCAATCTGATCAATAACCACGTGGACAACACTGGCGCGACGCCGCTGACTGCCCGGCTTGCGGCATTCGGCAACGGCATCGAACTCGTCGATGACAACCCAAGCGGGGGCGGTGTCCTCAAGATCCAGCGAACCACGCTCAGCCAGGCAGCCGAGGATCTGGGACTGCTTGGCTTCCAGCAAAGTGAGGTGGTGGCCGGCAACAACGCGACGGCGGCAACACTAACCGTCAACGGCGCGGATGCGAACGACGCGTTGCAACTGACCACCAAGTTGCAAGGAGCCGGTGGGAACGAATTCCGATTCCAGATCAACGACAACGGGGGCGGTCCAAACGCCGTCACGCTCAACGGCAACGTGTTGTCCTTTGACGTTGACCTGGGATCCGGTTTTACGGCCCAAGATGCCATTGATCTGCTGCAGGCAGACTCTTCGCTGAACGACCTGTTCTCGATCGAGCTCGACACCACGGCCGATCCGGACAACGACGGCAGCGGCTCGCTGGTGGCCACCGGTCCGACTTCGTTCGCCAATGGAACGTCCGAATCCATCTTGGGTACGGATGTCCATGCGAGGGAAACCGAAGGGGTGTTCACGGCGTTGGTTCGCCTCCGAGATGCCCTGCTCTCGGATGATGAGCGTGGTGTCACCCGCGCAATCGAATTGCTGGATCAAGCATCCAGCGATCTCAACTTCGCCAGGGCGGAACTGGGTGCCCGTCAACAGTCGCTGGACGTCTTGGAGCTGCGGCTTGATAACGAACAGGTTGAACTGACATCGACTCTCTCACTAGAGATTGATGTGGACCTGGTCGAGGCGATTTCTAGCCTGACGGCACGCCAGGCCTCGTTTCAAGCGTCACTGCAAACCATGGCGCAAACGACCCAGCTTTCTTTATTGGACTTTCTCTAGTCATTTTACTGGCTTTCGCCAGCTTCACATGCCGATGTTCTGGGTGTTGCCGCTCTGCTAGCATGAGGCTACGAGGGGTGGCAATTCATTTTTTGAACAACTGCCCGGTCAACTGACGCACAATAGCGTGGTCAATTGAATCGGCGCGGGGCACCAGCCAACTAGGAAGGTAGGCCTGGATCAATGGATACATTGACGACTCGCTTTGGTTTACTTTCGATCGAAGCGGAAGACGTAATCCGTTTCCCCAACGGACTCTTCGGACTCGAGGATTGCCACCATTGGGTACTCCTGGCTGACACAGAGAATAGCTCATTGGCTTGGCTTCAAAGTTTGGAACATGCCAACGTAGCACTCGCTGTGGTGAGCCCACGCCGCTTCATTCCGACGTATCGCCTGCATGTGTCACGGTTGGAATTGGCTCCTTTAGAATTAGGGGGCCTGCGCGAAGCCGAGGTGTTGTTGGTTGTTAGTAAGCATAAGGACCTGACGACAACTTTGAATCTCAAAGCGCCACTGGTCATCAACCTGGTCCGACGCCGCGGACGCCAGGTGATTGCCAACGGAGCGGTCCCTGTGCAGTATTCGATCAATGCCAAGCGATTGACTTGGAAAAAGAGTGCTTAACGTAGAAAGCTACATGGTTGCTGATTTGCCTTGCTTCCGAATGGATTCGATCTCAACGCATGAGAGAGCCAGGCAGATTGGTAGGTTGTGAACTCGTGCTGGCAAATAGGATACAAGAGTCGAGCGAGTTTGCATGACAAGCCTTTGGCGGTTTGCCCAACTGCACGAGGCCTACTAACATCACAAGCATGCCCAACGTCGGCCGGCATTGCGAAGGAAGGAGCCGTAGATGCTTGTACTGTCGAGACAACGCGACGAAAGCATCATGATCGGTGACAATATTGTCATCACGGTGGTCGATATCCGCGGCGACAAGGTTCGTTTAGGAATTGATGCCCCCACCGAAATTCCGGTGCATCGTCAAGAGATCTATGATGCGATTCAGCGCGAAAACGTACGCGCTAGTCAGATTACGCCCAAAGACACCGAAGGGTTATCGAACCCTCCGGCCAGACGGGATTCCGAATGAACCTGAGATAGGCTGAGGAATTTCCACTAGAAATCCAAAGTTTGTCGCCAGCCCTCATTCGACTATTCCAATTATACGCATTGAAGAGCCTCCCACCCACAAAGTTTGTCGGTGGGGGGCTTTTTTCTTTGCTCTATCATTCGACTAGTGTCCGACTCAATGCAATAAGAATGAAGACTAAAGCGAACACGGTCTACCCATTTTGCCTAAGAACCCAACTCGCACGCGCCGATAATAGTCGAGAGCCCTTGCACGGAGTCTCGGGATACTTTGGTCCCGCAGCGTGCCAGGCACCGGATTGAGTGTGTTCGCAATTCGTACATCAAGCTTCGTATCTTCGAAACAACAAACGCTCACAGCAGACAAGCTCGACCGAGAGTCACTCTCTTTCGGTGGCTTGGACCCAATGTCCTTAGACCTTAAGGGGTGTCCGGTATGACACGTATCAACACAAACGTCAGTTCGCTTACTGCTCAGAAGACTTTGCAACGGTCCAACAATCAGCTCTCACTGGCTCTCACCCGATTGAGCACCGGTTTGCGAATCAATACCGGTAAGGACGATCCGGCCGGTTTGATTGCCAGCGAATCCCTGCGAAGCGACATCGTCAGCGTGCAGCGGGCGATTACGAATAGCGAGCGGGCCAATCAGTTGATTGCCACCGCAGATAGTGCGTTGGGACAGGTCAGCTCTCTGCTCAATGACATCCGAGGGTTAGTCTCCGAGGCCGCGAATACGGGAGCCTTGAGTCAGGATCAGCTCGACGCCAATCAGCTGCAACTTGACTCTTCGTTGGAAGCCATTGACCGAATCTCTCAGATCACGTCCTTCCAAGGTCGGAAACTCTTGGACGGAAGCTTTGACTTCCTCACCAGCGGCGTGAACAGCAGCAAGGTTCAAGACCTGCGAATCGATCAGGCCAACTTTGGTGCTGAGAGCAAGATCGGCATTTCCGTGGACATTGTCGCTCAGGCCTCACGCGGTCAGTTGAGCTTCAACTTCAGCGCGATCAGCGAGAATGTCGTGCTCGAAGTCGGCGGTAAGAACGGAACCGAGGTGTTCAACTTCGCCTCGGGCAGTTCGATCTCCGACATCGCCAGCGCTGTGAATCTGGTCTCCGACGCCACTGGCGTTCAGGCCAACGTTGCTGACGGAGCCACCCAAGGTGCCGTGACGGTTTCGAGCCTCGGTGCGGACAACGACATTGTGGTCACCGCCAACGAGGCCGGATTCGATGCCGGCAACGTGCGGTTCAACTACGTCAAGGGAGACAGCACAGGAACCTCGGCCACCTTCACCAAGGGAACCGGTGGCGCTGCGTCCCAAGTCAACGTGGCCCTGCAAACCACTGCTGGTGTCAAAGCCACCGGGTTGGTCAACGATGCCGTGGCGGCCACACTCACCGACTCGACCGGACAGACCGATCCCAACGCCCAATTCGTGCTCACCGCCTTGGAGAAGGGAACCGCGGGGAACAACATTGACCTGGTGGTTACCACCGGAGACAACGGTGGTAGCGGTGCGGAAGTCTCGGTGGTCGAAGCTGGTGGACGAACCGAAATTCGCGTCGCGCTCGATACCGACGCGGCCAACGGTGGTGTCAACTCGGCTCTGACCGCGGACGACTTAATTGGTGCCATCAACAACAACAACGACGCCAACGAGTTGGTCTCGGCCGCCCGAGGAACCAACAGTGACGGTACCGGCACGCTGGCCGCTCAAGCAGCCACGGCCCTGACCGCCGGTGCGGATGTTGCCGACAATGCCTTGATCATCACGTCCCGCATTGCAGGCGAAGACTTCTCCGACGTCAGCGTGCACTTTGTCGATGGCGACAAGTTGCAATCCGCAGCGTTCGCTACCACCGATATTCACACCGAATATCAGAGCGATGCCGTCAAAGCCCGGGCAGCCATCACCCTGGCCGGTGCGGGTGACGATCTCTTGCTGACCGCCACCGAGGCTGGGTCGCAGTTCAACGACGTGAACATTCGGTTCGTTGCTGGCAATGGACTGGGCGATGCCGCCAACGTGAACTACGACGCGGAGAAGAAAGAGCTCGTCATTGAAATTGACAATGCCAACGGCACCACCGTGGGAACGTTGGTCCAAGCCATCAATGACGAAGGAACCTTTACCGCAGGCCATGACAATTCGACCGAAGGTGCCATCAACGACGCCCAAGCCGTCGCCACGGCAACCAGCGTGACGGTCACCGGTGATACCGGCAAGAGCGGGTCGGATGGCAAGACCCTCTTTGTCTACATTGACGCCGCTAATACGGCTGCTGAGTTCTTGGCCGAAGTAGCCGCCCCTGGCGATCAGGCTGGCCGACGCGTTGACGCTCTGTTTGATATTCAGCTGGCCAACAACAACGATGGCTCTGGTGCCTTGAGCGAATTGGCTCTGGACAAAGTGGTAACCGGCGGCGTGACCGCAGGTACCATCACCGCCACCGCCGCCGATGTCATCAGTGCCATCAATAGCTCCGAAGCCGGACAGCACCTGACGGCCTCGCTTGCCGCTGGCAACAACGGCTTTGGTGTGGTCAACGACTTCCAGAACTTCGCCACCTACGGAAGTGCCCAGCAGGACAACGGGCTTCAATTCTTAGGGGGCGACAACGCACCGAAGGTTCGATTCTCGGCTTCGCCCGGTCAAGCCTTGGGGATCACCACCTCCGGCAAAGTCGAAGATTTCTCTTCGGTGGTGATTCAAGGAACCGCGGCCAACAGCTCGTTGAAGTTCACTGCCAAGCAAGATGGTGCTGGCCTGGACGACTACGAGATCGTGTTCAAAGACGATCAAACGCTGGTGGACGCTCAAGGGGACGAGCAGGTCTTGCTTGACCAGAGCAAGAAGCGGCTGACCGTGCTCATTCGCGAAGGTGCCACGACGGCGGACGACGTGATCAGTGCCTTGGCCAACGATGAGTTCGCCTCGAAGTTCTTCCGGGCCGAAAACTTCGGTTCAAGCACCGGTGCCGGATTGGTTGCGACCGCCGATACCGACCTGAACGACGCCACGCTCGACCTGAAGACCAGCGGCGGCCTTGTCGACGCCGGAACCCTGGTCGTCAACCTGGCGACCGATGCCAACGGGATTGTGAAGACCACGGCCAACGAGCTGATCAACTTCTTCGAGACTTCTGGGAACGCCGAACTTGCGGAATTCGGAATCAGCGTCAGCAGCCTGGCTGGCAGCGACGGACCGGCGTGTTGGCCGCTTCCACCTCCGATGTTGAGTTCTCCAGCCTGGGAGTCAGCTTCACGGATGACAATGCCAAGGGTGAAACCTTTGCGGTCAACGGCGTGAACGCCCAGATTGAGTTCGAAGCCCTGCAGGCTGGTGGAGCTTTCGACGGTGTGAAGGTATCGTTCGTCAATGACGAGTCGGTAACGGTCGGCGAAGAAACGGCTACCTACGACGCGGAAGCCAAGACGTTGACCTTCCACATTGACGAAACGCAGACCACTGCCCAGGACATCTTCAACATCTTCGTCTCCAGTGACGACAACTACGACGCCGACCTGGCGAGCACATTCACCGCTCGGCTGGTGGGCACTGGTGCCGGAGTTGTCACTCTGGACGATACCACCACACTCGCTGGCGGTGTGGTCACCAACGACGAAGCCGATGGTGTGGCTCTGCAAGGGAACTCCGATGCGTCCGGCGAGGGACTCACGTTCTCCTCGACTGGATTCGGTTCGGACAACTTCGTGCAGATCCAGGCCCTCTCCGGGAACTTCGAACTGACGAACAAGGACGGAGTGGTCACAGAGCGTAGCAGTGGTACCGACGTGAATGCCCGAATCAACGGCATCGAAGCGGTCGGAAAGGGGCTGCAAGCCTCGCTCAATACGGCTTCGCTGGACCTTTCGTTCAGTGTCAGTGACGGTCTGAATACCGGTGATCGGCTGAGCTTCAACATCACCGGGGGTGGAGCACAGTTCCAACTCGGTCCGGATGTGGTCTCCAACCAGCAGGCCCGACTCGGCATCCGAGCCATCAACTCGGCTCGTCTGGGTGGTGTCAGCGGTAAGCTCTACGAACTCCGTTCTGGGGGCAGCAAGTCGCTGGCCGCGGATCCGAGTGCCGCCGCCGCGGTGGTGGACGAAGCGATCACCCAAGTCACCTCAACTCGTGGGCGACTGGGAGCCTTCCAGAAGACGACCCTGGAGTCGAACATCTTCACGCTCAATGACACGTTGGAGAACCTGACCGACGCCGAGAGCTCGATTCGCGATGCCGACTTCGCCCAAGAGTCTTCACGGTTGACGCGGGCTCAGATCCTCGTGCAGTCCGGTACTTCGGTGTTGGGAATCGCCAACAGTAACCCGCAGAACGTGCTGTCGTTGCTCCGATAAGCTCCTCGGAAGTCAATCGGATAACAATCATCCGCCGGCCGTGGTTTCTTAGGAACCGCGGCCGGCGGTTTTTTTATACACTGCGTTTCACACTCACGCATTGTCTCGAACTGCTGATCGATAGATTCGATACAATCAGACAGCCTTGCCTACGATATCTAAACAATACAACCGACGAAGATATACATATCGTCGGGTATAAAACGAAGATATTTCTAAACTTCCAGCCGGGCATCACTTCTCCCGCTCTGACATAGACTACGATTCAACTGGATGTTCTCTGGTGGCAAATGCAGTAGAGCAGACAGGACGCACCGGCCATCGCCATGCGGGCGGGTTGTGTGAAGTCGAGTAGAATGTCTGTTCGTCAGGGAAATACGATACTTCGGTTAGCTTCGGTGTCGCGATAGCGTTGCAAGCAGCGTACGTGCTATAACCGCTAGAATCGCTATTTTTTGCCAAATACGTGGCATCTCCAACTAACTGATTGACAGCCAACGCTGGCGGTTGTCTAACAAAGTAATAGATCTCTAATGTTCTTGAATGTATTTAGAGATTTTGTTGTTCAGGATTTCGGGTTGCCAGAGGATGGGTAACTGGTTGCGGCAGGAGCCATCAGGAAGAATCGTGCAGCTGCGAGTGCAGTACAATCTCCAGCAACGATTCGTCGTCCCATCTCAATGGAAGCAGAACATGACCACTCGAATCACAACCCTGTTGGCGATTGTCGTCGGGCTGTTTGCGTCGCAAGCATGCTCGTCAACGGCCCAAGCTGAGTTGTTCGGATTGTTCGGACATCACCGCCGATGTTGCTCGCCGGCCACCACGACGTATCGCCCGGTGTTCGCATATCGGCCTGCCGTCGCCTATCGCCCAGCTGCTACATGCTGCCCGACCACAGCGCAGTATGTGCCGCAGACCAGCTATCGGATGCAGGTTGTTAACGTTCCGGTGACCAGCTACCGACCGATTGTGACTGCCAATCCGTGCACGGGATGCGCGACGACCACATTGCGACCGGTCACCGGTTATGTCTCCCAGGTGCAGTATGCACCGGTGACGACGTACCGGCCAGCTTGCAACAGTTGTGGAGTTTCGTCGTGTGGTGGCCATTGTGCGGCAAGCCCTTGCAGCAGTTGCGGTACTAATTGTGGCGGTGCATGTGGAGTGGCTGCGTTCTCACCCATCGCCACTCCGTCTTGTTGCGCTTCCACCGTGCAGGCGTCTGCCACGACCGTGGTGCCAGCCGTTCCCAACACGCAGCATGTACCGTCGATTGTCCCGAACACCCAGCCTCCGGCGAACCCGGTTCCACAAACCGGAACGCCGCAGACGTACAAGTCCGAACAGCCCATTGATGGCGGGATTCAGCCAATTCCGGATAACAAAATCAACGGGGCCTCCGGAAGCAATACCACCCCGCGATTGATTGACCCAGACAACCGCACGGCTCAGGTGAGTCCGTTCCGCACAGCAGTTGCCGGACCGAACGAAGTCAAGCGTTCGATCATGCACACCACATTTGCTCAAGAAACCACGAAGGTAGACGACGGCGGATGGCGGGCGTCGAAGTAAGCAGACGTAGCCCCGTTTCGTTTTTCGTTGCGAAGACCCACCGCAAGATAAGCCGCTCTCTTTTGACCGATGGTCGAGAGAGCGGCTTCTTTTTTTGGTAGAATCCCGCGTTTATTCGACCATCTCGCGGTTCCTGTTCGATCGCCAACCTATGAATCTGCCATCTGTTTCAACCCCCTTCGTTGCCGTAGACATCGGCAACACCCGGCTCAAGTTCGGGCTGTTCGACTCAATTCCACCGGGAGTCGCGATCCCAGAACCAACCAGCATTTGCAGTCTAAGCCCGGGCGAGTTGAAGGAGTTGCCAAACTGGCTGGCACCTCGAGAACTAACTTCGCTGAGTTGGTGGATTGGCAGCGTCCAGCGAGATTCTACGGCAGATCTGCTCGAGTATCTCCGCGGACGGGGAGACATGCCGATCACGCTGCTGACCTCTGGAGATCTTCCACTCGCGCCCAACGTGCCTCGCCCAGACATGGTAGGAATTGATCGCCTGTTGGCGGCAGTGGCTGCCAATCAAATTCGCGATCCGCAGCGCGGTGCAGTGATTGTGGACTTGGGAACGGCGATCACCGTCGACTTGGTTTCGGCCGATGGCGCCTTCGAAGGCGGGGCGATTTTGCCAGGCATCGAAATGTCCGCGCGCGCGTTGCACGAGTTCACGGATTTGCTCCCGCTGCTTGAGATGTCTCATTTGACGGACGTCCCTTCCCCCTTAGGAAAAATCACCACCGAAGCCATGAAGAGCGGCCTGTTCTGGGGAGCCGTGGGAGGGGCACGCGAACTGATCATGCGGTTGTGCGAAAACATGCCTTCGGAACCTCAGGTGCTGTTGACGGGTGGGGCAGCGCCGGCAGTTGCCCAACTGTTGGCCCCCGACGCTTGCTACGTACCAGATCTGGACCCTCTCCGGCATTGCGTTGTCTGTTCTCGCGGTGAAGCCATGAGCCAGCCTGCGATTGCCGCCATGCTGACCCCTGCTGGCCGTGGAGCCGTGGCAAGCTTGGGACTGTTAGGCACCGGCGCAGAGAGGGTGCTGGACCAGGTATTCGAACCGGCAGGAGCGAAGACTTCGCCGGTTCTCGCTGGCACGCTGAAGTACGGACGCTTGCTGCCGCACGGCGAAGACGTGGTGGTGTGTTACCTGCAGACGAACCGCGTGGAGATCCATTGCCATGGTGGCCGTGTCGCGTGCGAGAAGGCTCTGGATGCCTTGGCCAGTGCTGGTGCCCTGGGTGGTTTCGCCGGAGGCCTACTTCGAGGCATTCCACGCCAATGCATCAGACCCGCTGCGGATCGAAGCCCTCAAGGCGCTCCAACACGCTGCGACAGAACGCTGCGTGCAGATTCTCTTTGATCAGCTGGCCGCCGTGCTGCGTGATCGTTTGACAGAAATCCGCCAGCATCTCGAACGCGGAGATCTTGCCCGGGCGCAGCAACAGCTTCGAGTGCTGGTGGACCGAGCCCGCTGGGGGAGACACCTTTGCCAGGGGTGGCGAGTCGTGCTGGCAGGTCCGCCGAATGTGGGAAAGAGCAGCTTGATGAATCGTATGGTCGGTTACGATCGCTCGATTGTGTATCGTCAGCCTGGCACCACCCGGGATGCAATATCCGCCAATACGGCCATTGATGGATGGCCGGTTGAACTGGTGGATACTGCTGGAATTCGGGCAACGGATGACGAGATCGAACACGCTGGCATTCAAATGACCGAGCGGCAGTCTCATCAAGCTGACCTGGTCCTGATCGTCATCGATGCCGGGGCGTTTGAGCGTGGAACCGTCCAAGAGCAACAGCAGACCACGCAGTGGCTAACCACTCAACAGGCCCAATGTCCACAAGCAGTCTGCGTGTTGAACAAGATCGACTTGCTAGAACAACCGGGGGTTGCCAGCCCTCTGGCACCGTTGGTTGGTCCGGATGCTGTCTGCACCAGCGCGGTCACTGGTCAGGGAGTTGCCGAACTCTTGCAGCTGATTGCTCACCGGCTTGTGCCCAACCCCGCACCGCCAGGCGATGCGGTCCCGTTTACGCTCCGGCAGCAGCAAGCCATGGAGGAGATCTTGGCCACGACCGATTGCCAGCAGGCGCTGTTGACCGTGGAATCTCTTTTGCGGCAGGAGGAGAAGCGAGATTCGTCTGGCGCATAAAAAATGCGAACCGGCGTCGCCCGTGGCTAATCCGGTTCGCATCTTGGTATACGCTACCAGCTCAAGATGTTATTACTTGGCGGCGGGTTTCTTGGCCGGCTTCTTTTCGCGGGGCTTCTTTTCGCCTTTTTGCGGGCCGAAAGCAGCCTTCTGCTCTTCGGTCAGCACGGCCAGCAAAGCGGTCTTGATCTCGCCCTGCACAGCAGCCATGTCCGTACGAATGGTTTCCATCTCGGCCTTTTGGGCTTCGGTGATGGGGGCAGCAGCATCAGCGGCGGCTTGCAATTCTTTGCCCTTCTTGCCATCTTCGCGAGCCTTCTTCATGGCTTCGTTGCGAGACTTGAGTTGGTCAGCAGAGATAACCTTCGCCTGGCGAGCACGCAGTTCGGCAATTCGGGGACCGAATTTCTCGTCCAACTGAGCGACCACGGCTTTTTGCTCGGTGGTGAGTTCCAAGCCCTTGGGCAACCGTACGACCGACTGTGCCTTTTTGGGGGCTTTCTTTTCGGCGGCGGGCTTCTTCTCCCCCTTGGCCGGCTTCTTGGTGTCGGCAGCCAACATGGGCTGAACCATCAACGCCACGACAACAAACGCCACGAACATCCGGAAACTTTGAAGCATTGAACCTATCTCCTGAAAACCTCGCCGATGCGCCGCTCGCCCTGCCGCCACAAGAGTGGACAGAAACATCAGGTCGGTGGTCGCACTCGTCGCTACGACACAAAACATGCAAAACAGAGACGGGTGCTCGTCATGAACGCTGACGCCGGACACTCCATGCCTGGCGGTTGAACGTACTTGTTGCGAGTGCCATGGCCGTGGTGAGCCGTGGCACCCGACTTTCGCTTGGTTGTTCTGACTATCCAAACAGTTGGGGAATCACACTTCCTTCGCGGACCAGCATCACCGGGCGTCCGGTGTTGGTGTGATACTCCATTTGATGATCGAGACCGAGGTTGTGATAGAACGAGGCGGCCACATCGTCGGGTGTGATCGCTTCGTTGGCTGGCATCGAAGCCTTTTCGTCACTTTGGCCAATCACCTGACCACCCCGTACGCGACCGCCGGCCATCAGCATGAACATGCAGCGAGGGTAGTGATCTCGTCCACCTTCGGTGCTGCGACTGTTGATCTTGGGGGTTCGTCCGAACTCACCCGTGACGTACACCGCGGTTGATTCCAACAATCCCTTGGCTTCCAAGCCGTTGAACAGTGCCGAGAGGCCGCTATCCAGCGTGGGGAGCAAGTTCGTCTTCAGCCGGGTGAAGTTGTCAGCATGCGTATCCCAGCCGCCGAGCGAGAGGGATACAAACGGCACGCTCGCTTCGACCAATCGGGTTGCCAACAGGCAGCTCTGGTCGAAGTTGCTGTCGCCAAACAATCCGGCGAACGAGGGATCTTCCTTGCTGATGTCGAATGCTTCACGAGCGCGTTTGCTTGTCACAATCTCGTAAGCCTGGCGGCTGAACTCATCAAGCCCTTCGAGCAAACTGCTGGTGCTCTCAAAGCCGGAGAAAGCTGTGTCCAGGTCGTTGAGCAAGTTCTGCCGCTTCTCGATTTCGGCGACCGTCACACCATTTTGGAGGGAGATACCACGGACGCTGTATGGCTGCCCTGCCCTCGGCGTGCTGCTGGTATTCAGCGGAGCGTACTTCACGCCCAAATAGCCAGGCTTTTGCTGACCGTTGGGAATGGCCACAAACGGAGGAAGGTCACGGGGAGCTTCAAATTCCTTGGCCACCACACAACCGTATCCGGGGAATTCCAAAGAGGGGAGCGGTCGGTTGCCGGAGTTGACGTACTCGGTCCCCAGGGCATGAGCTCCCAACGTGTGACTGACACCTCGCAAAATGGCAAACTTGTCGCTGCATTGGGCCAGCTTGGGCAGATGCTCGCTGATCTCAATGCCAGGGACGTTGGTCGCAATCGGGTTGAATGTGCCACGGTACTCGCTGGGTGCGTCGGGCTTCAGGTCGAAGGTGTCCATGTGAGATGGACCACCGTTGAGGTTGATAAAGATCCCGGACTTGGCTCGTTTGGAATTCACTTGGCCGGCGTGCACCATGCGGAGGTAGTCGCTGAGCATCAGGCCAGCGCCCCCTAAGAAGCCTGCCTTGAGAAAATCACGCCGTAGGACGCCATCGCATGTCTTGCTGAGACCCATATTCAATCTTCCTTTCACGATGTACGCAATTGATTGAGGGGAGAATATCTAAAATTGGTTCTTGAAACTCGTCGCACGAAGTTAGTGGTTGACGATAAATTCTTTGGTGTTGATCAGTGCCCAGAGCAGCCCTTGCGCTCCGCTAGAAAGATCGTCTGCTTGGGTGAGGAAAGCGATGGAACGCTTCGTCTCCTCCTCACTGGGCAGGCGAGAGAGAGTTCGCAGATAGGCGCTACGGACCAGTTTCTCAGGTGACTCCACAGCCAGCGGCGTGCCAGAAGGTCGGGGAGCTTCGACCTCGGCGACTGGCTTAGGTTTATCTCCGTTGGCTTTCTCGACCGCCTTGAGGGAGCGGTCCAATTGTCGCTCGAGCTGGACGATTTGCTTCTTGTTGTTGCTGGCCTTGGCCTCCTTGAGCCGACGCGTGACATTGATCACCACTCGTTCCAGCCCACTCGGTTTGCCATTGGAATTGGCGACTGCCACATCCTTGGGCGGCAGGGCTCCACGCGCGGTGGCGACTTGGCGAACCCAACCATCGCGGCGAACAAGCATCGAGTTCACATCCGAATCGTTCTGCAAGAACACGGTTTGCAACAAGCTGGGCTCTGCCGAACGGTCGCAATCGCAGTTGGTATCGCGAACCGAACGACCGAAGATCTGCAGCGAGTAGCTCGTCGCATTGCGGCGGCGTCCGGCACCCGGCACCATGATCGAACGGCCGGTCAGGTCTTCCTGCAGCTTGGCAATCGCGTCGTCCGAAGCAGTCGCCTGACTCAGGGCATCCACGGCCACTTCGGCTGCCAGGCGGCGAGGCACGGCACGCGAGAAGTTCACTTCGTCCAAACGGTTGGTGGGGTTGGGAACCCAACTCAATTGGTAGGTGCGGCTGTTGGCAATCTCGCGATGCAGCCACTTCATATCGAAGTCGCTGTTGATGAAACCTTCGGTCAGGTAATCCAACAGCGGTTTGTTGCTGGGAGGATTGGCCAACGAGAGGTCATCTGCGGGTTCGACAATGCCACGGTTGAAATAGTTGGACCAGACCCGATTCACAAAAGATCGGGCAAAGTAGGGATTGTCAGCCGAACGAAGCCACTCCATCAACGGTTGCCGGGCGTCGCTGAACTTGGAGAGGTCAACCTCTTCTCCCCCCAGCACACGTGCGACCGAACTGGTAGAATTGTTCGATTGTGCTTTGCGGCGATTGGTCCGCTGTGCAGCAACATAAACCTCTGGAAAGGGGACCACTTTGCCCTCTTTCAAGAGTGACTGAGCCGCCTTGCGAAATTCGTTTCCTTTTGTCCCAGAAACCCCTGCCGCCTCGGCCAGTTTCTGCACGTCATCTCGGGTCGCCGGATCATTGCCGGACACCACGCTGGTAAAGAATCCTGTGAAAGCGGCAAAGTCCTGCTTGGTCCATTGATCAAACGGGTGCTTGTGGCACTGAGCACATTGAATCCGCAGCCCCATAAAGGCATACGCAAACCCGATGGCCCTGTCTTCCGGATCACGGAAGTTTTGCCGTGCCCAATAATAGGGAAGCATGGACCGATCCGCGAACGTCGATTCGCTCTCTTCGTGATAGAGCGAACTCATGCTCCGCGAGTAATCAATGAAGCTTTCACCTTCTTCGCGACTGGTTGCCAAGACAATGTTGGCGGCCAATTCGTCGTAGGGCGTGTTGTTCTCAACCCGCTTGTAAATCCAGTCATACCATTGCTGACTCGCCTCACCACGAATCAACGTGGCGTTGTTGAGGTTGTCATCATTGTTGCCGGTGATGTCACAAAGTCGGGTAGTCCACCAGGCGGCATAGGCCGGACGCTCAAGCAGTTCGTCAATCTTGTTGCTGCGCTTCTTGGGGGAGTTGTCCGCCAAAAAGGCCTCGACCTCAGCCGGCGCCGGCAGCGTGCCGGTGATGTCCAAACTCACGCGACGGAGGAACATGGCGTCATCTGCCAACTCTGAGGGAACCACACCCAGCTTGCGCAACTTTTGAACGACTAGCCGATCGATCTCGGTAGGCGTTGGCACCTGGGGATACTTCGGGCCCACTTGATCAGATACCGGCAACAATACCGGGATGGGCTGTACCCCGTTGTCGTAGAACGTGACCACGTGGGTGTCACCGGTTCCCGCACTGGTGACGAGTCCGTCTTCGTTGATCGTAGCGACGGTTTCATCGTTGGTCTGAAACCGACACAACGGCGTCACGTCTTCACGCGAGCCATCGGACCACACGGCAACTACCTTCAACTGCTTGGTGCTGCCAGGCTTGTCAAAAATCAGCTCACTCGGGGTGATTTCTAAGCCAGCGAACTTGACCTCGTAGTCCACATCACCTTTGGCACCTGCTTTGATCCAATTGGAGAGCAGGTGGTAGGCCCAACTGTTGGTCTTCATCCGCTCGCCCCCTTCATGCTCGATGCCCATGGTGGGCTTCTGCAAGATCAGGCTCTCGGCGGGCTGTTCCAGATTGACGCGAGGCGAGTCCCCTTGAGCCATGGCCTCGTGATCGGCCTCAAAATCGTAACCGAACAGCGAGAGGCGGAATCCTCCTTGCCCTTGAAACGAACCATGACAGGCCCTGCCGTTGCAGCCCAGGCGTCCGGCGAGCGGGATGACGTGACGTCTGAAGTCAGGCTGTTCTTCAACACTCTCTGGGGCAAATCGTTCGCTCACAGCAGCTCGCGGCTCTTCGGCTCCAGCGGCCGTTGATAACAACGCCACGATGACCAGCATTCCAGGCAAAGACCACGTGGATTTCATGCGTGCATCCTCAATTTAAGCGAAGAATTCCCTGTCTCGGTGGACGGTACTTCACATACGGGGGAGAGAGACAATTTTTGGGAAGGAAGCCGTGCGCGGTGGAGAGTGTAGCGTCGCCAACATCCGGCTACGTTTACGGTTTACTCTTGACGGTTGTTTGCGGCTGGCCCGAGTCACGAGTGGTCGTCGAACTGCGAGGTTGCCGGGGGGGTTCCAACAGTTTTTGAAGGGAGCGTTCAACCAGGGCAGGGCCTTGTTGTTGCATCTTCTGAATCAAATGGTTCATCCGTTCGACACGCTTGGTTGCCCGTTGCTGTTCGAGCATTTGGCGAGCCAGCCGAACTTCCAATTGCTCGGTCAGTGCGGCACGGATCTCGCTGGTCAATTGAGTCTTCGTGGGTTCATCGGTCGCCATGGCAAACCGCGCGGCCAACAGGCGAATCCGGGACTCCAACTTCCACAACTGCAGATCGTAGGCGTGACGTTCGGGGTCTTTCTCATAACTGGCCGCCAGCGATTCACTGGCCCGAAACAGTTCGCGAATCGCCCGCTCGTACTCTTTGCGGCTTTTCTTGGAGTTGAGCCGTTTGAGCAACGCCCCTAACTCAGGATGGTTTTGGTCGACAAAACTCAGCGCCGCCGCTTCCCGCTCCGAAGTAAAGGCAGGCAGCGCCGCCAGCGTCCCCTTCGAGCTGTTCGCCTTGGCAGGCTTTGCCGAGGGGGTTGATGATGCTGCCGTACCCCGATCTTGAGCTTCCGCCCAGGTGCCAAACGCACCGACGACAAGAAAGATTATGAAGCGATAGACCACCCGACGAACTCCTGGCAGGCTGTGGCGAAAACTCAAGATCGGGGTACCACAACTCTTAACTAGATGCACTGATAGGAACGGTTATTTTCGCAATCTCGAAAAAAAACAAATTCCAAGGGGGAAATTGACTGATGCGACGGGTTTATTCATCCGATCGATTGCCGGACTCGTCCACGCCAGGCTCGGCGACGGCCACTAACATCCACTGGGGAACTAAAAAGTTCCCCTGAGCATGTGCCTGCCCGTCCAACTCACTCTCTTCCAAATCGCCTACGTCAATGGCAACCTGGAAGGCGAGAGGATCCTCCAACGAACCATCTTCGGCGGCTGGTGGATTGTCGTAAGTTGTTTCCAAATAATCACCTGCAACGCTCTCAAGGGGCAGCATGGCTGATTCGTGACGTTCCAGATTCTCTGCCCAACGATGGGCCAACGCGTCCATCGATCCGGAGCTTTGCGGAGTGCCCGATTGCGGATGCGGCACCTCTGGTTGTAGTGACCCTGGATATGCTGACCCTGGATCCACGGCGGCAACATTCGGTCCGGGGGCGTTCACTTTGGCCCCCATTTGTAGTAGGGAAAACAGAGCCAGCGATGCGGCAGAACCCATCAACATCCAAACGAGTGGCTGCCGCCAGGTCCGCTGCGCACCCGCAGGCTCAACCAGGCTTACTTCTGTACCATGTTTCCGATAAACGCTTTCTGACTCGGCGGCATGCACAGCAGCGGTCAAAGAAACGGCCTCCGCCACAGCTTCTTGGGCTGCCAGATCGGTCGCCAACAATGCCTCGAAGGCGTCCTGCTCCTCGGGCGATAGCTCGGAGGAGACATACAAGAACGCCTGCCAGGCAAGCGCATCTTCTTGCTGGTCAATCGCTTGCGGCTCGAACTCAGAGTCTGAACTGGCCGGAGTGGTCATCGAATATTCCCGTCAAATCATGCAAAACGGTTGAAAGGTGCGGGGCATCAGGCGTCCTGACGTTTCCACTCAGCAAGCTGCTGGCGAAGCTTTTTCAGCCCCAGTTGCATTCTTGTAAGTACTGTTCCAAGAGGAAGTTGTAGCTCTTCGGCGATTTCGGAAAACTTTTTCTGTTCGTACATCCGCATCCGCACGACCTGACGCTGAGCATCAGGCAGGGTTTCCAGGGCACCCCGAACCGCCTGAACTTCTTCCCACCGCGTCAAGTGTGCGTCGGGGGCATCACATGGTTTAGGGCCCTCTCGGGCGATCTTCTCGGTTGCCCTTTGGTCCACCCCTTGGCGACGCCGAATGGCCATCGCTTCGTGATAGGCCACCCGATAGAGCCAAGCCTTGAGGGACTCCTTGCGAACCTCACTGCAGGACTGAACCGCTTTCACAAACGTCATTTGTGTCACATCTGCCGCGAGATGATTATCCCGCAGCAAACCTTGAACGAAACAACGTAGACCGTCCGCGTGCTCTAGGTACAAAGCTGCCACGACTCCCGGGTCGGCTTTCGCTTCGTCAGCGGAAGTCACGGAATGGGACACCCTTTCGAACAACGGACACGTCCTACCAATAGAGATGGGTTGAGGGTGCGTTTTATTTTCCCCGGCCGTACGAATTTCCAACCAGTTGCCACCATGGTGGGAAATTCGAACGGTTGCGAGGTCTGGACAGTGAAGCCCCATCGCCGCGCGGATGTTTCGCACATTCTTCCAAACGGCGGCATTCTGGAATATAAACAACAGTCAATGTGATTGCTTGCTATTCCTGCCAACTTGGTTGGTTGTCCACGACACGAAGTTGGTTGTCCATCTCGCTAGATCCCAGAGACCTCGTAATGCCTTATTTGCGTCCTTCCCGTTGGCACTCATTGCTATTCACGTTTGCCACAGCTCTTGCCGTGGGCTCGATGGCATCGGGTGCCGAACCGGCTGCGCGAGAGTCCACGGGACAACCCAACTTTGTCGTCATCTTCTGCGATGATCTTGGCTACGGTGACTTGGGCTGCTTTGGACACCCAACCATTCGCACACCGCATCTCGACCAGATGGCGGCCGGAGGGATGAAGTTCACGCAGTTCTATTCGGCCGCACCTGTCTGCACGCCAAGCAGGGCGGGAATCTTGACAGGCAGGCTGCCGGTCCGCAACGGCATGTGTTCGAACCAGCGGCGTGTGTTGTTTCCCAACTCCAAAGGGGGACTGCCGGCCAGCGAGATCACGTTGGCTGAGCAACTTCAGACCGTTGGGTATCAAACCGCCTGTTTTGGCAAATGGCATCTGGGACATCTGCCGGAGTTTCTGCCCACCCGACATGGGTTTGACGAGTTCTATGGACCATGGCCTATCCACTGGGCACGCATGATCGAGCTTCTGCATGCGGTGGAAAAGATCAAGGAGCTGCTGGACGACCATGATCTGCAGGGTACGGATCTGGTCACCGAGGGCGAGCGGCGGTGATGAGGGCATGGCCATTCTCGAAGCGCCGCGCGGAACCCTCTTCCATCACTATCGGATCAACGACAAGGACCAGGTCGCCATGGCCAACCTCATCGTGTCCACGACCAACAACAACGAGCCCATGAATAAGGCCGTGGAATGGGTAGCCAGGAACGAACTGGAGGGGCAGAAGATTACCGAGGGGCTTCTCAATCATGTGGAGGTGGCTATCCGCGCCTACGATCCCTGCCTGAGCTGCGCCACCCACGCCGTGGGTCAGATGCCCCTGATCCTGCAGCTGGAAGACGCCGCCGGTTCGGTGATCGACGAGCGGATCAAGGAGTAGATACGAGAATCCTGGTCCTGGGGTATGGAAATCCCGGGCGGCAGGACGACGGGCTGGGTCCGGAGATTGTGGATGAGCTGGAGAAGCTGACTGCGGGCTGACCCTGGAAGCGGACTACCAGCTTTCCATAGAACATGCGGCCGATCTGGGGCAGGCCGACGAGTATTCGTCGATGCGGCGGTGAGCGGCCCCGAGCCCTACCAGCTGAAGCGGCTGGAGGCAACCCGCGGCATCGAGTTCACGAGCCACGCGCTCGGGCCGGAAGCGGTTCTGGCTATCTGCGAAGACGCCTATCAGTATGCCCCCGAGGCGTATCTGATTGCGGTTCG
>CALOEH010000254.1:0-38023 GCA_942492195.1 uncultured Planctomycetia bacterium
TTTGGACCGGCGTGAACTTGGAAAACGTGCTGCAATTGGACGATCTGATTTCCGCCCAAATCACCACACCGGACGGCGGCGAGGTCACTTTCTACGGCATCGTCGATCAGGTGCGCAAGCGGTTCGAAGGAATCCAGTTTGACGGAGACACCCTCAGGGCCAGCCAAGGCATCCTGCCGGTAGAACTTTCCTACGCGGCCCACGTGAGTGTGACTCGCATCCTCCCGGAGGTCTTTGTCCCGCCAGACCCTGGCTCCGCAGTCCGCTTGCTCTCTGGGGAGTCTTTCCAAAGGGCGTTGTTCTTTGACCGCATGCAAGATCGGGTGCCGATCGGCAACACTCGGGCAGGCGAACCAATCTACGCCAACCTGGAATTCCTCGACGGTACGCGCGGCGCGCACGCCTCGATCAGCGGCGTCTCCGGCGTTGCCACCAAGACCAGCTACGCCACCTTCCTGCTCTACTCGCTGTTCCACAGTCCCACGCTCGGCACGGACGCCACCAACGCCAAGGCCTTGATCTTCAACGTCAAAGGCGAAGACCTGCTCTGGCTCGACAAGCCCAACTCGCAACTCGACGACGTCCAGCGCGCCAAGTATGAAAAGCTCGGCTTGCCAGCGGGGCCGTTCCGCAGCGTTGGGCTGTTCGCCCCCGTGCGCAAGCGTTCGGCAATTCCGATTCCGGACACCGGCAGCCGCCATCAAGGAATCCAGCCGTATTGCTGGACATTGCGGCAGTTTGCCAGGGAGGAATTGCTACGCTTTGCCTTTGTTGAAGGAGGCGATCCTCGCTCGCAGTTGGCCACCTTGATTCTCCGGATCGAACGCAAGTTGGCCAAGGCTGCCAAAGAAGGGGATGCCGACGATCCCGGCATCACCCTCGAAGGGCACCGCTGCGATAACTTTGACGCTTTGGTCGAACTGCTGGACGGCGACACGCTCGACGCCATCGGCGGCAACACAGCTCCCGGCACCTTGGACGCCTTCCGGCGGCGGATGTTCGGGGCCCGCGAGCACATGGGGCATTTGATCCGTGGTGACAACGCCGCCCGAGATCTCAACATTCGCTGGCAAGACCACCAGGTCACGGTCGTCGATATCCACTCGCTGCACGCCACGGCGCAGATGTTTGTGGTGGGAGTTTTGCTCAAGCGGTTGATGCAGCACAAAGAGAGCCAAGGGACCTCACGCCCGCTATTGTTTCTGGTGCTGGACGAATTGAATAAGTACGCGCCCCGGAGTGGGTGGAGTCCCATCCACGACGTGTTGTTGGACATTGCCGAGCGTGGGCGGTCGCTGGGAGTGAGCCTGTTCGGGGCTCAGCAAACAGCCAGCGAAGTCGAACGCCGCGTGGTCGCCAACGCCGCGCTCAAGGTGGTAGGCCGACTCGACTCCGCCGAGGCCGAGCGCGGTGAGTACGGCTTTTTGACGCCGGTCGCTCGTCGCAGGGCCACCATTCTTTCACCCGGCACCATGATCGTAGCCCAGCCGGAGATTCCCACCCCCATCTTATTGCACTTCCCGTTCCCCTGTTGGGCAACCCGGCAAAGCGAAGTGGCGGCAGAACTACTAGCGGACGAAGATCCCTTTGCCCGGCTCGGAGATTGAGATGCGGATTGTACATACGGCCGATTGGCACATCGGTCGGGTTTGGAAGGGGCAGGACCGCACCGAAGAGATGCGGCGCGTCTTGGACCATCTGGCCCGATTCGTGATTGATGAGAAGATTGACCTGCTGTTGATCGCCGGTGATCTGTTCGAGACCGGTGCACCGACGGCCGAGTCTGAGAGTTTGGTCTTCGAATTCTTCCGCCGAATCGGAGCTAGCAATACCCAAACCATGGTGATTGCCGGCAACCATGACAGTCCCAAACGCCTGGACGCTTGGGGGCGAATTACCGAACTGGTCCGTGTCCACACACTCGGGCGTCCCCGTCGCGCGGCCGAAGGGGGCGTGCGCCGGTTCGAAACCACCTCTGGCGAAGTCGCGGTGGTGGCCGCCATTCCGTTCTCGCATCCTCGCTACTTTCTCTCCGCCGTCGATCTGCACGGCAACGAAACCGACGCGCGGAACAAATACACCACCATGTTTCAAATGATGGCCCAACAACTCGCCCAGGAGTTTACCGCTGGCACGGTCAACCTGCTAATGGCACATACGCATCTGGACGGTGCCCTGCTCAAGTCAGGTTCCGAACGCCAGGTGCATATCGGCGAACAATGGGCCGCCGCGCGGCAGGCGCTCCCCTCCCAGGCACATTACACCGCTCTGGGGCATATCCATAAGCCGCAGGAGATTGCAGCTCCCTGCCCTGCGCGCTACTGCGGTTCGGCGTTGCAACTGGACTTTGGCGAAGCTGGCGAGGAGAAATCCTTCGTGGTCATTCAGGCCGAGCCAGGCCGTCCTGTGCTGACGGAGTTGGTTCCCTACGAAGGAGCAACTCCCCTGGTGGACGTCCATCTGCCGCTGGCCGAGATCCAGCAGCAAGCCAAGACCCTGGCCACCCAAGGTTGGCTCCGCGTCACGGTTCCACTGGAAGTTCCCAACCCTGACCTCAACCGACTGGTGCGTGAGCTCCTCCCCAACGCGCTGGTGGTTCGCCCCGAACTTCCCACCAATTTGCAGTCAGAAAAAGCCCCCGCTCCACGCAGAGTGGACACCGCGCCGCGCGAACTCTACGCCGCCTACGTCCGGCACGCGCGGGACCAAGAGGCTCAACCTGACCTGCTGGATAAGTTCGAAGAACTCTATTTGGAATGCCAGGTCGAAGAGGAGAAGAACGCATGAAGCCGCTCGAACTCGCCATCGAAGGATTCACCTGCTACCGGCAAGAGGTCCTGATTGACTTCCGCCAACTGGACGTCTTCGCCATCTGCGGAACCACCGGGTCTGGCAAGTCCTCGATCCTGGACGCCATGATGTACGCCCTGTACGGACATGTGCCCCGTGTTGGCAGCAGTGGACTCCAGCAATTGATCTCACTCCGGTGCGACCGGATGAGTGTTCGATTCGATTTTCAGATCGGCGAGCGAGCGTTCCGCGTCGTGCGCGGCGTTCGCCACGGTGGCAGCGCGGAGGCTCAGCTTGAGGAGTACCGTGACAGCAAGTACGTCGTCAAGAGTTCGAACAAACAAGTGAAAAAAGACATTGAGGATCTGCTCGGCCTGACCGACGACCACTTCAAGAAGTCGGTCATTCTGCCGCAAGGAGAGTTTTCCAATTTTCTCAAGGTGCGCAAAGGCCGCCGTGAGATGCTCCGTGACATGCTGCAACTCGGCATCTACCAGAACCTGGTTGGCAAGGCCCGACACCACGAGACTCGTTGCGAGACGGCCATCAAAGAAAAATCGGCGTCCATTGAGCGGGACTACGCGAATGTCAGCGCGCAGCGTCTCAAAGACCTGGAGGAACAATACGCTCAGCTGGTCAAGCAACAAGCGGAACTGGCAGAGAAGCGCAAGGTTGCGGAAACCGCCAAGGATCAAGCCCGCGAGGATCACAACAAGACGGCGGAACTCGAAGCAAAGCAGGCCGAAGACAAGCGGCTGAAGGCCAACAACCAGGAGATGCAAACTGCGGAAACGAGCATCAAACAGGCCGAACGTGCCATCAGCATCCCCCCACTGCATCGGGACCTTCGCGACAAACAGCAGCAACAGCGTAAGCGGCAGGAGATTCGTGACAATCTCGACCAGCAGCGGAAATCGTTCGAGGAAGCACAGCAGAAGGCGAAGCAAGTGTTGGACCGGGCTCAGAGTGACGCCGAACAGTTGGCCCCGCTCGGAAAGCTCAAAGATCAGTTGATTCAACTGGCTCCCAAAGGGGAGGAACTTGCCCGACTTCGCAAGGAACTGAAGCAGCAGGAGGCGAAAAAGGCCCAGCTGACTGCCGATCAAGACACTCACCTCGCCACCCAGAAACAGCGATCCCAGGCTCACACGCAACTGACGGCCGAACTCGAAATGGCCCAAGCCGCGCTGGCTGCCGTTGGCTATGACGCTGACGTGTTTGACAAGCTCGAATCCCAGCGAGAGAGGGCATTGCAGTTGGGGTACGAGCGTGGAGCGCTGCAGAAGCTCAATACCGAAGTCAAGAACCAGCAGTCCAGCCATCAAACACTTCAGCAATCTCTGACGAAGTTGGAATCGCAGTGCCAGGCGGCTGAGAAAACCCTGCGCGAGAATCAAGCTCGCGTCAATCAGGTGTTGGAAGAACTCGAGGCTTCCAAGCGAGAACACTCGGCCGAGCATCTACGCACCGGCTTGGTCGCGGGCAAAGCCTGCCCCGTCTGCTTGCAGAAGGTTTCCAAACTGCCCGACCAGCAACAAATTCTGCCGTTCGACTCGCTGGGGAACGACCTCGAATCCGCGCAACAAACCGTGACACAATCGGCAGGTGTTCACAAAGCTGCCGAGTTCGAACTGAAGAACACGCGGCGACAGATCGAAGCAGCCGAGGAGGCACTCGCCACCAAATGCGATGAGCGCGACCAGTCAAGCCGCTAAACTGCAACAGGATGAGAAGGTGCTGACGGACGCCACCGCTAGTTTGATTCCGGCCGGCGAGGGGACCGTCGAGGAGCGGTTCAACTGCCAATGGAAGGCAATGCAGCAGAAGCAGAAACAGCATGATTCGGCCGAAGGCAAATTGCGCGCGGCCAACGAAAAGTGCCAAGCGAATCAATCCTCACTGAGCCTGCTGTCGGAGAAACTGACGGGTCTTCAAGGTCAGTTGACAGGCATCAGCGATTCGATCGCTGACAACCAGCGCCGCTGCGATGAGTTGATGCGCGAGATCGCCGCCGTGGCCAAGACGGATGATCCTCAGGCAGAACTCACCGAAGTAAACCGCAAGATCGACCAACTCACCAAGCAGCAGCAGGAAGCTAAGGAGAAGTTTGACGCTGCGCGGAATAAGCATGACTCGGTGTGCACGGAATTCGAAACGGCTAAGAATGAGCTGCTTGACGCCGACGCCGCGTGCGAAAAGGCACGCGCTGCGCTCGAAGCCGAACTCAAGAAGCAAGAGTTCGATTCTGTCGAAGAGGCGCTCGCCGCCTACCGGGAGACTGCGGCACTCCAAGCTCTTCGGGATCAAGTGAAAACTCACCGAGAACAGTTGGCGCTCGTGAGCAGCCGCATTGCCGAGCTGGAGCAGTTGCTCAAGGGCCGGCGTGTCGGAGCGGCGGATCTGAAACAAGCAGAAGAACGCTTCAATCAGGCCGATCAGGAACTGCAAGCCAACCGGGAAAAGGCGGCCGATACCAAACGGGATGCGGATGGCGTTGGCACCAAGCTCAAGAGACTGGCCGAAATTGAGCAAGAACTCGCCGCCCAAGCGCAAACAGCATGAGCTGTACAGCCAGTTGGCCGCCGACTTCAAGGTCACCCGATTCGAATCGTATTTGCTCGGCGAAACGCTGCAAGAACTTGCCGCGGGTGCCTCCGAGCAACTTCGCCGCCTCAGCGATGGGAGTTACAGCCTGGGCTTTGAGGACGAAGATTTTTACGTGGTCGATCATGACAACGCGGACCAGCGCAGGCATGCCGATACCCTCAGCGGTGGTGAAACCTTCCTGGCTTCGCTGGCTCTGGCCGTCGAACTGAGCGAACAGATCCAGCGTGTCCGCGGGGCCGTGCGACTGGACTGCCTGTTCATCGACGAGGGGTTTGGCACACTTGACCCCGAAACACTCCGTCGGGTTGGCGACGCCGTGCGGAATTTGCAGATCGGCGGCCGGATGGTTGGCATCATCACCCACATCCCCGAACTACGGGAAGAGTTCGATCAGAAGATCTTGGTCACTAAGGGAAACCTCGGCGCGGAGATCAAGCTCGAAGGGGTATAGCCACTTAATCACGCACGGAGGCCGTGGCCTCGCCATGCTGAAGTGAAGTCAGAATCGCCACTTGCATCCGATCATGCCCACGCAAGCGAGGGCAAGGTACCCGAAAACTTTGCCGTGACAAATCAATGGTGCACTAACGCCGTTTCCACAACAACGGGGCCGTGGCCCAGCCCATCCCGACCAAGAGCCCAATCAAGTGAGCTGTGTTGGCGATGGAGATCGAACCTAGCAACGGGATGTACCCAACCATGCAGATCAGCAACCACGCGATCAAAATGATGACGGTGGTCTCATCCACGTACAGACCAAGTTCCGGCTGGTATCGGCGTTTCATCCAGATGTAGCCAAACAGGCCGTACACGACTCCGGACATGCCGCCAAACACGGCACTGCGAGTCGAGAACCCAAACGGAACCAATTTGAACGGGTAGTAATACTGCAACACGTTGCTGCAAATGGCAATAGCCAGCACCAGCAGGGCGAACCGCCAAGGGCCTCGCAGCGATTCAATCTGACTGCCGAGTTGGTAGAGCCAGATCATGTTGAAGGCCAAATGAAGGATCCCCATATGCAGGAAGATGGGGGTGACCACTCGCCAGACTTGCCCCTGTTTGATCTTTTCCAGTCCGTTCCATTCGTAGTGTTTCCCCACTTCTTGGACCGGTGCAAAACTGAGCGATTGAGCCACCGGATTCTCCCAAGAATCCATGAACGTGGTACTGATGCCAACGAACAGGCTCATCACAATGAGTGCGGTGGTAACACGCTGTCCACCTTGCTGTTTGCGCCACTTCTCTCCGAGATCCACCGTGCGTTTTTCTTGTTGGCGCTCGGCCTTGGCCGCGCTGCGCGCATCTCTTCAGCCTTGCGCGTTGCCTGGTGGTACTTCGCCTCGTCAGGGTTCGCTCGAAACTCATCGAGCAACTCCCGGCCACGTTTCAGATCGTCATCGTCGTAGATCCAGACATTCCACTTTCCATCCGACGGATCAATCCGGTTGGCAATTCCTTCCGTGAGCAGAAAGTCGGCAAACCGCTGAGCAGTGGCCTCGTCGCTGAGAGTTCCGGCTTGACGCATATTTGAATGGTTTCCGTTCTAACGCAGGCAGCGGCGGCGAAGCAGTTTCCAACCCAATGAAGAAGTGGATTCTTGGTGCCAGTCAAGTTTCAGCGATTCACCGAAGCGAGCTCTCTCGCAAAGCGAGGGGTGATCCGATTTGGTTCGTGGTGCAGGTCTCGTTACAGTGGAATGAGGGCCCCCCGGTTGCAACGGGTCCTCTACGCACGTATTACAGAGGTTAGTCATTCCCGAGTCGAGAGCATTCTCCGGCTGCGATGTACCGATCGGGATCCTTCAATGTATTTAAGAGGTATTCGCGTGACTCGTTTCGCTTTGGTGTTGTTTGGAATCTTAGGTGCCAACGTATGGTGGTGGGACAGTGCACACGGGAAAGATATCGCGAACAACAAGGCAACTCCTGCGGCTGGTCCCGCTTGGATCTGGCAACCGAGTACAAGCCCCGTAGCGGACCGCGTCTACCTGCGAAAAGAGTTCACAGTCAAGGGGTCTGCGTCGGCTGCCCGTCTGTATGCCGTGTGCCAGGACCCAATGTCCATCTACTTGGACGGGGAAAAGGTACTTGAATGCCCCGCTGGCCTCACACCAGATTTTGCGAATCTGACAGCGAAGTTTGCGGACTCGACTCCATCGGGCGAGCATGTGTTGGCGGTGGAAGTTCAGCATGATAAAGCTCATCATACCAAAAACAACCTGCCATCCGGAGTGTTGCTCAATCTCGAATTCGAATCTGGCTGGCGAGACGCCTGGCAAGTCTCTACGGACGGTCGTTGGGAAGTCACGACAACCCCCTCTACAAAGTGGAACAGAGTTGGCGATTCATCCGATGCCTGGCAACCAGCGGTCGCCGTGGCTGCCTTGGGAGCAGGTCCTTGGTCGCAAATCACGGCTGCTGTGTTGGCCGCGGCTGCCCCGCTACGCGAGCCTACGGCCACTCCGGTCGATCAGATCAAAGCGGCCGATGGATTCCGCGTGGAACTCCTCTATTCGGTTCCCAAAGATGAGCAGGGCTCGTGGGTCAATCTGTGCGTTGATCCCAAGGGGCGACTGATTGTTTCCGACCAGTACGGCTCACTCTATCGAGTCACGTTGCCCGCCGTTCCCAAAAACGCCGACTCCCCCACACCTGGCAAAGTGGCAGTGGAAAAGATCCCGGTGAACATTGGCGAGGCACAAGGGCTCTTGTGGGCTTTTGACAGCCTGTACGTGATGGTCAACCGGGGAGCTAAGTTCGACGCCGGCCTGTATCGCGTGCGTGATACCGACGGCGACGATGTGTTGGACACACTCGAGGTCCTGCGCAAACTGCAAGGGCGTGGCGAACACGGTCCGCATGCCATTATGCTAGCTCCCGACGGCGAGTCGCTGTATGTGGTCTGCGGCAATGGAACGAAGTTGCCTGAGATCTCAGCCGCTCGCAGTGACCAGGTTTGGGACGAAGACCTGTTGCTCCCGCGCTGCTACGGGCGTGGTTTTATGAAAGGCAACCCGGCCCCCGGAGGTTTCATTTGCAAAATTGATCCGGACGGCAAACAGTGGGAACTGATCGCGAGCGGTTTTCGGAACGAGTTCGACGCTGCGTTCAATGCGGACGGTGAGCTGTTCACCTACGATGCCGACATGGAATGGGACATGAACACGCCTTGGTATCGTCCCACGCGGATTTGCCATGTCCCCAGTGGTGCAGAATTCGGCTGGCGCAACGGGGGTGGCAAGTGGCCTGTGTTTTATCCGGACAGTTTGCCAGCGGTGGTCAACATTGGTCCCGGGTCGCCGACCGGTATCTGTTTTGGCTACGGTGCAAAGTTCCCGGCCAAGTACCAGCAGTCACTGTTTTTCTCCGATTGGAGTTACGGCAAGCTGTACGCTTTGCACCTGGAACCAAAGGGTTCTTCGTACACCGGCAAGTTCGAAGAGTTTGTGAGTGCTTCGCCGCTGCCACTGACGGACGTGGTGATCAACCCTCACGATGGGGCCATGTACTTCGCCATCGGTGGACGCAAGGTCCAGTCGGGCCTGTATCGCGTCACCTATGTCGGCAAGGAGTCCACCGAGCCAGCAAACCTGGAACAAACCGCAGGAGCCGAAGCCCGCGCGTTAAGGCACCGACTCGAAGCCTTGCACGCTGGCGATCACCCCGAGGCGGTCGAAGTGGCTTGGCCCTACCTGGGGCACAAGGATCGGTTCATTCGGTTTGCCGCCCGCGTGGCGATTGAGCACCGTCCCCGATCTGAGTGGCAAGCCAAAGCGCTGGCTGAGAAAGATCCGGTCGCTTCGATGAACATTCTGCTGGGGCTCGCCCGACAGTTTGAGCGGGAGAACAAACCAACCGGTCCCGAGCTCGATACTCTGCCGCCGGTTTGGGAAGAGGCACCCGGCGAGAAACTCTCGGCGGACCGCGCGACCGCCCGAGACGGCATCTTGCAGGCGTTGGAGCGAACCGAGTGGTCTGAACTTTCGCTCGCCCAGCAGTTGGCGCTGTTGCGAACCTACACGTTGACCTTCGTCCGGATTGGTCCTCCGAGCGAAGCACAACGGCAAGCACTCATCGAACGTTTTGATCCTGCCCTCCCGGCAAGTGCGCAACCGCTGAATGCAGAACTCCTGCAGTTGTTGGTTTACCTGCAAGCTCCCAGCGCTGCGCCGAAGGGGGTCGCCCTGCTTGACGGGGCACCCACGCAAGAAGAACAACTCAACTTGGCCAAAACGATCCGGCATCTGCGAGCAGGCTGGACTTCTGAGTTGCAGGAGACGTATTTCAAGTGGTTTGTGAAAGGGAGCGGGTTCCGTGGCGGGGCCAGCTTTACGTTGTTCGTGGAGGACATCAAGAAAGACGCCGTGGCGAACCTCTCGGAGCAGGATCGCGCGCGTCTCAAACCGATTCTGGAAGCCAAACCGAAGGAAGGTGTCATTCCGTTGGCCGTGAAAGCCCGCCCGTTTGTCAAGAAGTGGGGAATGGACGAACTAGTTCCGCTGATTCAGAACCAACTCAAGCATCGGGACTTTGACCGTGGTCGGCAGATGTTCGCCGCCGGCAACTGTTTCGCCTGCCACCGCTTCAATAATGAAGGGGGAGCCATTGGCCCTGACCTGACCGTGCTGTCAGGCCGATTCAGCCCTCGCGATATTTTGGAATCGGTGGTCGAACCAAGCAAGGTCATCAGCGATCAGTACACGGCTGTCAACATCATCACCATAGATGGCAAGGCGATTACCGGACGAATCGTCAATCTGGCGGGAGATTCGTTCCGCATCAACACCAACATGCTGGATCCCAACGCGTTAGCCATTGTTGACCGCAAGCAGATTGACGAGATGTTCCCCTCCAAGGTTTCGATGATGCCCGCCGGCTTGTTGGATACGTTGGGGGAAGAAGAGATTCTGGATCTGATGGCGTACTTGCTTTCGCGTGGTGACCGCAATCATGAGATGTTTGCGCCGAAGAAGTAGGAGTGCTCCGCTGCTTCAGCGCAATCGTGACAACGTTTTCCGAGTGTGAAGGAAACCGACGTGCAACCTCCCCGATTCCCTTGTGCGAACGTCCGTAGGCAATACTCGCGGCGCGAGATGCTGGCCCAATGCGCAGGAGGATTCGGGGGTTTGGCGTATGCCAGTTTGGTGGCACAAGCAACTGCTGCCGAACCGGCCGAAGTGGCTCGCCCTGGCGTGCAGACAGGGGGTAGCCCCTTTGCAGTCCGCCAATCTCACTTTCCGGCCAAGGTTCGCAGTATCATCTTTCTCTACATGGACGGCGGACCGTCGCAGGTGGACACCTTCGACTACAAGCCGGCACTTGAGAAGTATGCCGGTCGTGATCCCCATGGCATCTTCAAGGTGGCACCGACGCAGTTTGACAATATTGGCAAGGTGATGCCGTCGCCTTGGAAGTTTCGCCGCCATGGCGAGTCCGGGGCTTGGGTCAGCGAGCTGTTTCCGCATGTGGCCCGGCACGTGGACAAGCTGTGTGTGATCCGTTCGATGACGTCGAATTTCCCCGAGCATACGAACGCCAATTACTTTCTCCACACAGGCCATGGACAGCAAGGGCGTCCCAGTATGGGTGCCTGGGCATGTTATGGATTGGGGAGTGAGAACCAGAACGTGCCAGGGTTTATAGTACTCAACGGTGGTTTGATTCCCCCTGGCGGTCTCGATAACTTCAACAGTGGCTTCTTGCCGGCGAGTTATCAGGGGTCGATCTTTAAGCCGGGCAGTCCCGCCGTAGCGTACCTCAAGTCGTCAGACAAGACCGCACAACTGCAGACCAACAAACTCAGCCTGCTCCGTCAACTGGATAAAACCCTGCTCGAACGCATTGGCCACGAAGACGCCGTGGATGCATCGATTGCCAACTACGAGATGGCTTATCGGATGCAGGTCGAAGTGCCCGAGCTGACCGACCTTTCGAAGGAAACCAAAGCCACCCAAGAACGATACGGCATGCATGCCGCGCACAAGCCGACTCAGATCTACGCAGCCCAGTGCCTGACCGCCAGACGCCTGGTCGAGCAAGGGGTTCGGTTCGTGGAACTTACCTGTCCTGGTGTAGGGCATGATCGTTGGGACCAGCACCGTAACCTCAAGAAGGGGCACGCCGACAACGCCAGGTCTGTTGATCAACCCATTGCCGCGTTGCTCGAAGACCTGAGTCAGCGCGGGCTCTTGAACGAAACACTCGTTGTCTGGACCGGTGAGTTTGGCCGAACCCCCTTCGCCCAAGGTGCCGACGGACGCGATCACAACCCCTTCGGCTTTACTTTCTGGATGGCAGGCGGCGGGGTTCGTGGTGGAATGCAGTTCGGTGAGACGGACGAGTTCGGTTATCGGGCAATCCAAGACCGTCTGGAAATCCATGACCTGCACGCCACGATGCTCCATCTACTTGGCATGAACCACACCAAACTCACCTTTCGTTTCTCGGGACGCGACATGCGACTGACCGACGTGCATGGGCATGTCATCGAACCCATCTTGAGCTAACCTGGTAGGGCCACGATTCAATTTCTATGTAGAACAGTTGTCTCAACTGTTCACGAACCAAGTAAAACGTCTCCGGTGCATCGGCAGATCGAGCAAATGAACAGTCGGGACAACTGTTCGACAAATTCCGAACCCCAAGGACTCGCGACATGAGCACTGGACTGAGTCTGATGCAGATGCTGCTCGGATTGGGCTGCCTGTTCGTGATTGGAGCAGGATTGTTGTTCGTTGTCCTGAAGGGATTCGGTGGGCGGGACCGTAGGTAACACTGCATGATTCGGAGAAAGTGCTCGCGGAGTGGCAATTACTTGACATCATCGTCTGCTTGTGGCACTCGCGGGTGACACGTTCTCCGTCTACGCCGAGTTCAATTTAGCAACCAAATCGTTGAGGGCATTGAGATGACGAAACCTAGCTACCTGCCGCTGATGCTCGCAATGTTCTGGGGGTGCGATGCAGCCCAACAGCAACCGGTTGCCCCGCCACCACCACGTCCACAGCACGCTTCTCCTCCGAAGGCTCCCTCTTCTGGTCAACGGCAACTGCGGCTGTCCAAGACGCCGTCATTATTACCTCCAAGGAAAACGGTGGAGAAGACCAGTTCCGTGCCGAGCCCAGATCCTTTGCAACCTGAGGATGGTGCCCTAATGCCGAACCTTCAGGAAGCAGCACCTCAGGCACGCTTCGTCTGGTCCTTCGACTGGTCGGACGTACCGAAGGCGGATCGTTATCAGTTCGCAATCACCAACCGTTTGAACAGTCGACATTCTCGAATGGACGGCATCGTTGAGACCTCGCAATTTGACTACGTGCAGAGGCGGCCAGTGAGAACTCATGAATCGGACGAATGGAATTATGTGGTTCGAGCGCGTGTGGACGGCGCATGGACGGTTTGGTCAGAACCGCGGAGATTTGAGGTGGCTACCACTTCCATCGAGTCGGAAGACCTAGTGCAACTGATTAACTTCCGCGAAGCTGACGAGCCGACGCCGGTCGAAATGCCACGGCAGGTCGAAAGCTTGTCGCGCTTGGAGCTCACGCCCCCAAAGAACTATGCAGGATTTACCGCATTCGCGTTCTCGCCAGATGGCCAACGGGTGGCCGGCGGGATTGGAACTTTCGCTGGCGGCGGCAACCTGCTGTTGTGGGATGCCAACACGGGTGAGCTCCTACACAATCTGCCCACGTTTGACAAGCCGCAGCCTGCTGAACAGCCCGCAGATGAAGATGCGCAAGATCGACGCCGTGCCCAAATCCAGTGGCTCAAGTTCTCTCAAGACGGCACGAGACTGGCCGTGGTGTCCAACGACTACGGATTGGTCAAGATTTGGAACGTCAGCGAGCAGAAGGTAGTGCAGTCCATCGAGCTTGGTGGAGGGCTGCATAGTCACAACGGACTCTTTCCACGCGTTGACTTCTCCGCAGATGGGAAGACCTTGGCCGCATTGATCCAGGATGTCATCCCAATCGGGAGTGGCGAGGTCAAACGGGGGGGACGTCTCGTGATCTACGATGTGGAGACTGGGGAAGAGCGCTGGAGCGAAGAGAACTCTGGACTCGATTGCCTCGCAATCTTGTCCGACGATACCTCCCTGGTGTGCGTGTCCAAAGAGATTAGCAACGTCCGCTTGACCAAGGAAGACAGACCGAGCTGGAACTGGATCAATCCGTTGCTTACCATCCGGGATCTTGGTGACGGGACGATCAAGAATCAAATCGACCGCGTGCGAGTGGTCCCGACTTCGCTCTGGGCAATCCCGGGTCGCTCAGCAGTGGCTGCCTTCAAGAACGATGGGATGGCCATCATTGAGATCCCTAGTGGCGAAGAGTCTAGCGTTCTCAAATGGAACAAGGACTTATGGGCCAACAACAACGTGAGGTTTTCGCAAGACGGAAAACGGATGGCACGCAGCTGGAACGACTATGTGGAAATCCTGAACCTCGAAACGGGTGAAGTTGAAAAGACGGTTTTGGCGGAGTTCCCGCATGGGATATTCAATGCCGGGTTCTCAGCGAAGCTCGACCGTATCGTTTGTTCTAGCAGTGGCCCTGTCATTTTAAGTCTCTCGGATCGCTGAGTTCATAGACCTGAACGCTTCTCAAAACGAGCGAGAATTGGTATCGAAGATGGACCATCCGGAGTCATCCCAACCTGGCAAACCATGTGAGCCTAACGAGAAGACCGCCGACGCCAGCGATGGCGCAGGCTCTAGGGTTCGCGAGGAGCGGCGAACGCGAGATTCTCAGCGTGCGCGCGGCGGATCGGTTCGGTTCACCTGCCCTCATTGCGGCTACGTCTCTCGAATCGATCGACAGTATCTGGGCCAGTCTGGTCCTTGCGTGAACTGTGGCGGACGCGTGACCATCAGCCGAGAGACGGGGGCCGAAATTGAAGAGCCTGCCGCCAATGTCCGCCTGCTCGCAATCATGTTGGGGTTGGGGGTCGTGACCGTTGTAACGTTCATTGCGGCCGGATTCTTGATCATCCCGTATCTGTCCTGGACAAGTCCCGAGGGGATGCGACTTCGATCAAAAGTACGTTTGCTGCAGGTGGGGCAGGCCATTCACAGCCATGCGGCAGAGCAGAATCAGTTCCCTGCGACGTCCGAGTTTCCCGCTCAACTTCCAGCCAGTAGAAGAGTTAGCTGGGTGGCGCCGCTACTACCTTATCTGGATCAGGGGGAACTTTACTTTCGGGTAGATCCAGAGAACGCGGTGGATGCTGGCATCAATGCCAGCGCGGCCACCAGTCCCTTGGTGGCCATGCAATGCGCGACCAATCCCCCCGCGCAGCCCTACTTGAGCAACTTTGTAGGGATTGCAGGCTTGGGCTCAGATGCTGCCAGTTTGCCGCTGGAAGACAAGCGAGCCGGCGCATTCGGCGATGATCGGCGAGTCTCGTTTGCTGATGTGAAAGATGGTCTTTCGAACACCATGTTCGTGGCAGAGACCCACATGTCGTTGGGCCCTTGGCTGCAGGGAGGTTCGGCAACCGTTCGGGGCGTGGACATCAATCAACGCCCGTACATTGGCAAATATCAACAATTCGGTTCGGAGCGTGGTTGCCTGATTTTGCTCGGAGATGGCAGTGTGCGTGACTTGAACCCTCGTATTTCGCCTGAGGTTTTCGAAGCAATGTCGACCATTGCGGGGGGCGAATCATTCGGTCCTCCCCCTCCCTAGTCCGCCGAGTGCCGCACGGCATAGGATCTGCATGCAATGACGAGTGCCGGGCGCTCCCTGTTTCGTGGGAAACTTCAAAGAGCCCTGGAAAAATTCTCCTTATCGGCGAGAATCGAAGTAGCGATTCTGAACGTCTTGGTACTGCTGGGTTGTACCAATCACACAATACATCATTGGCATGCGGTCCTGGAGCAAGCGTCTGTGGAAGACAAGACAGACGGACAAGACATCGATCACATTCTCAAGCCCTGGGCACATGAGGCTGGGCACGTCAGTGCGCGACTTATTGATGCCAGCGATGGGCGTGAAGTGCTGCAGATGCGCATCGAGTTAGGTGTGCTGCAGCTTGAGGTGACGGATCGCCCTGACGGCGAGCGCCCTGAGGGGTTTGCCACCTACCTGGACTACCTCATCAGCCAGTCCTTTCATGACGCTGAGTTTCGGCTTGACGAAGATCAATGCAACGAAGTCGACCGGGAGTTCATGCAGTATTATTACCGGCGAATCTGCTGGTTGGCCCTGCGTGAGTTTGATCGGGCGGTCCTGGACGCGGACCACACCTTGGCCTTGATGGACTTTGTCAAACAACGATCGCCCCACGAAGAATGGACCCTCTCTCACGAGCAGTATCGCCCCTTCGTCCTGTTTCACCGTACACAAGCCGCGGCACTTGGTCAGTTGCGAGGAGACGGCGGCGAGTTGGCGATTGACGCCATCAATGACGGACTCGAACGGCTCAAGGACTTCTTCGCCAACTTCGAAGCGGAAGAGAACTTCGAAGATGACGAGATGGTTGCCCGACTGCGAGAATTGCGCGAAGCGCTGCGTGAGCAGTTCGGAGTAGATCGCACCCTCGACGAACGTTTGCAGGACGCCATTGCTACTGAGCAATACGAACTCGCTGCCAAGTTGCGAGATGAGATTGACCGCCGTGGTGTCTGAACGTGGCGAAACGAGGAGAATGTAGCACCAGCGCAGAATTCGCTCGCGTTGATCGCTACAGAACTCGTTCAATGTGAGTCAAGTGCGGGTGCCATGCCCTCGCTTGCGTAGGCATGCCGAACTGCTGGTCGATGGTCCACTTGCCACTCCAGCATCGGCTCAAATAGGTGCGAGTTCCTACCGTCGCAAGAATTCTTGGTCAACGCAAAGAATTCCCCGGCAGTTGCCATTCGAGCGAGCCATTTACCGCACACTTCGCTAGGATTTAAGTGCCACCGAAGGCCAAATTTCGTTCGCAAGTCAAACCGGTCCTCTACCGGCCAGGAGTCCCCCCATGCCAATCGTTCGTCATCACTCCAAAGCTGCTGTGCTACTTGCGATGGCCATGTTTGTGGTTATCACCTTGTTCTTCGGTCTGCTGTCGGCACAAACTGACGCAACGGACAGCACAGATAGCGCACAAGCTGACTCGCTCTACAAGGCTGGAAGATGGGCCGAAGCAGCAAATGCCTATGAGTCTCTGCTGCCCATGTTGCAGGGAGACGAGCGCGCCGACGCGCTGGTGAAGTATGGCTACTGTTTCGAAAGGCAATCCCAGCGAGAGCAAGCGGTCGCCATCTATCGGCAGGCCGTGGCCTTGGAGAACGTCGGCCCCAATCACAAGGCTTCGGCCCTGCTGCGATTAGGCTACCTGCTGCGACTCCTGAAAGAGAGCGATGAAGCCTTGGATGCTTTGGAAAAGGCGGCCAATCTGCCAGGGGCCCATCCCAATACGGTGGCTCAAGCATTGCTCTTCGCAGCATGGGAACACGGCACGCTCCATCAAGACGATGCGGCCCTTGCCGACTTCGATCGGGTCACGAAGATCCCTGAAGTTCATGACAATTACGTGGCGACCGCGCTGTTGAGCATTGCCCGCACTCATCAACGGCGTAATGAACTGCATGCAGCGATAGCCGCCCTGAAGAAGATTGACGACCTGGACGTCGTGGCGTCGAGCAACCGGTCCCGCGCGAATATCTATCGTTTGGAATGCGAAGCCCTGTTGGAAGGGGACGTGCCGTTTCACATTCGCCCCTACGTGACCAAAGTGACCGGCAGCACGGCCAAACTGATGTGGGTTTCGCAAGGGGAGGTTGACCCCGGCATTGCCAACGTGGTGATTGATGGCAAGACTCGAATGTTCCTGCCCAAGAGCACGCCATTGAAGGATACCATTTGCCAGCACCACGTTGTTGAACTCGTTGGGCTGACGCCGGGCAAGCGATATACATACCGGGTCACGGCAGGCGAACAGACCGAGGTTGGTACGTTTCGGGCAGCGCCGGCGGACTCTTCGCCGTTTAGCTTTGCCGTGATTGGTGACACTCAAAGTTACCATCCAGGCCTACAACCGCTGCTAGATCGGATGGCTGCCGAAGAGACGGATTTCGTCCTGCATGTCGGCGACCTTACGGACCGAGGCGATCACTGGGGAGAGTGGAAAGGGAGTTTCTTCGATCCAGGCCACGGATACTTCAATAAAAACGTCTTCTGGACGGTGTACGGCAACCATGATGGCGGGCCGTACTTTCCACAACTGTTCGACATGCCGAGCGCGAACATGTGGCACAGCTTCGACTGGGGAGACGTGCACTTTGTCATTCTGGATAGCTACGGAGCTGGCAGTGGGGGCGAGGGAAAGGCGCGGCAACTCGCCTGGCTCAAGCAAGACCTCCAAGCCAACCAAAAACCATGGACGATTGCGGCCTTGCACGTGCCGATGGTTGCCACGCGCCGTTCGCTCGACTGGTTTGGAGACGGTGATATCCTGCCTGTGCTCGAGCAGCACGAAGTGGACATTGTATTTTCGGGGCACCACCCTCATTACCGTCGTTACCATCCGATTGGCACCGATGGCAAGCGGCCCATCATGCACGTAACCAGCGGCGGTGGCGGAGGCCCGGTCGGCGGCGCGATGCCGAGTCCTCTGTTGGCGCGTGGGGTCGATGTCAATCATTACTGCCGAGTCGATGTCACCAAAGATCGCCTGACCTTGACGGCCAGATCGATCAGCGGAGCGGAGATTGACCAGTTCGAAATTCAAAAAGGTGCGCCGCTGACGCCTGACGCTGACGCCACGATTGCCGCAGCAACCCCGGTTGCCAAGCAGGTGATCTCCCTCTATCAGGAACTCTTGACGGACCGGACATTCGAACTTCATCTCTCAGCATCCACACCACCACAGCCCGGCGCCAAGGTTACGTTGATCCTGGACCTGGCAAAGTTGCCACGTGGTCCGCTTGATCCCCAGCAGTTCGATGCCGAGACGCGATTGATGTTGGAATCAGCCGACAAGAGCCCCTGGCAAATTGAGCCCCAAAGTGTCCTATTGAGCGAGGGGCGAATCAGGATCAACACCACGGCACCCGAGAAGCTTTCGATCACGGAATCCCGGGTTCTCCCAAGTGCCGTGGTCCGTCTTCGCCTGAAACAAGGCAGCCAATTGTTCCAACCCTACGAAACCACGGCGCGGATCTTTGTTGCGCGTTAGACCACCTTATCGGAACGAACTCGTCCATTTGGAGTCGGATGGGTGGCACCCGAAAGCTTTGCCGCGACAAAGCACTCGCTCAGAGTTTGATACGTGCCTGCGTGGCCTACGGTCCGGTGAACTCTGTGGTGATGAACGTAGCGGCTTGGTCCCATTTGGCGGCAGCCTGTTGGAAGTCAACTTCCATGGCTTTGACGGTGCGGGGAGTTTCTACCCTGGCCGCCACTTGAGAGTTCCGGTTGAGTGGAACTTGCGCACTAGGTCCGGCGGAGAGGTGGTCTTCAACTTCCGATTGCAGGAGGTAGTTGATCAACTGTGCCGCGGCCTCGGGGTGAGGGCAGCCGCGAATCATGGCCAAGGTGTTGGGTATGTAAAGTGTCCCCAGCTCAGACTCTCCCTGGTCGGGGAAGACGATCGCCACGGGGCGACCCTGCTCAATCTCAATCATGGCATCGTCCGTATCGGTCAGCCCAAAGGCCAGTTCGCCAGCCGACACGGCCAGAGCAACCTGTTTGTTTCCAGCCATGATCTTCGCGTCGTTGGCCTTGATACGAAGAAAGAACGCCTTGGCGGATTCGTCACCGAGTGCAGCGAAGAGGCAAGCCGCGTGCGTGGCTGTGGTGCCGAACAGTGGCTTGGCCAGCCCACTTTTGCCTCGAAACCGTTCGTTCCCCAGGTCGTAAATGGAAGTGGGACGATCTGCCTCGGCCAGTAAGTTGGTGTTGACCAGCAACACTCTGGCACGGGCGGCAAACCCATACCAAAGCCCGTCGGGCGAGCGATACTGCTCGGGATAATCTTCAGCATTGGACACTTCGACAGGTGCCAGCAATCCCGCTTGCTGCAGGCGCAGCGTATTGAGGATTTCGTTGTTCCAGAAGACATCGCAGCGGGGGCGCTTGCTCTCGCCCAAAATGGCGTTGACCAATCCAACGGTCTTGGTCGCTTCGGTGTCGTACTTGGGTTGTACGGTTAGCTTCGTTTCTTGTTGGAACTCGTCGAACACCTGCTGGGAGAACTGCGCGTCGAGCGCCGTGTATACCACCAGTTCGCTCTTGGCCACACAGCCTGACGCGGACAAGAACAGAACTGCCACCAGACAGGCGAAGTCTCGCTTCGTCAGCAAACAAGAGGTGCCAACATGGAGTCTTGTGCGGTATCTGCCCATTCGATGCTGAACCTCAATGGATAATCAACGGGAATGCGGCCGCCTGCTACGTCGGCAGCGTCCGCGTCTCCAAATAGATTACCATAGCCACCACCAACAGGCAGGTGGCGAAGTGCCCCCAGATGACCGATTGCAACGGGGCGCGTTCGCGCTTATCGGCGGCCTGTTGAACTTGCTGTCGGCGGCGGATCGCCAGACGGAGCCAGATGGCCAAGGCCAGGCTCAAACCAGCAACGGTGAGCACCACCGCGAGGAGTTCTTCGCACTGAGATTGATTGGTCCTCGAATCGGCACCGCGCAGCAAGGCGAACAGCATGGCAGCTGCCACCAAGGCATGACCTGCGGCAAGCACGCTGACGCCCCCTTGGGCGCACTCGCCTCGCCGCAGCGCTAGCCCTAGATCGGTACTTCGCGTGGCTGTGGAGAGCATGTAGAGTATGGCGGCTCCATGCAGCCACATGGAAGGGACCAAGACGGCACTGCGCATTGCCGGTTCGAACGAAGTCGCCGGTGCTGCCACAATCACCAACATCCCAGCCACGCACAGCACCACCATGGTCAGATGCCCTGAGCCGAGGCGGAGCAGTTCGTTGTTTGCTGACGGGTGATCTTGTGATGGCACGGCGTTCATGCTCAATGCTCTGGCCTACAGAATTCGAATCCGTCTACTGCTGGCTGTTGCGATACACGGCATGCAGCAGACTTTCGATGTCTTTGTACTTTTTCTTCTCGGCCATTGCGGCCTCGAGCAGGCGTCGGGCTTCGCTTTCGGTATGCCCTAGCTCTCGCAGCACCTCGTAGGTTTCTTCCACGAGACCTTTGTCCGCGGAGTCTTCGCTATCAGGTGCCGACCGGGCAACGAGCAAGGCGAACTTAGGCATCTTGCGGCGGAGTTTGGCAATCACCCGTTCGGCCACGGCGGGTCCTACACCGGGGAGCCCACTGAGAGACTTGGCGTCCTGAGATTCAATCGCTTCGGCAACATCGCGGACAGGTCGAACCATGGCTCGCAACGCCTTTTTGACACCAACGCCATCGACCGAGCAGAAGAGTTCAAAAAACTCTCGCTCCACTTCGCTCAGGAAACCCACCAGCCGAGGCGTGAGACGCCCCTGCATAGGATTGCCTTCCAGATACTCAATGGTGTGCAGTGAGACATCCTTGCCCAAGTGCTGTTGGAGTTCGCGACGGGTGAACTCGGGAATCCGAACCTCATGCTCATACGGTCCGATTTCCAGCGTCACGTAATCGTCGTGCACACGCAGCAGTTTGCCGGTGACCTTGGTAATCAATGGGGTGATTCCTTCCCAAGCAGTAGAGGTTGATTCGGTCGAAGTCTACGCTTGCTAGCCGGGGTTATCCAGTCCGTTCTCAACTTGCGGTACGAAGTATGCGGTTCAACGTACGCTCTGGCACTACTTCGTGCGACCCTTGGCTGGGACACGTCCGGCTCGGGCGGCAATGGCGTTGGGGTTATCTGCTTGACCTGTCATTTCGTAGAGGAACCGGCTGGGGATGGTGTCTCGGGATTTGCCCCACTTGAGCCGTTTGAGAGGCAATGACATGGTCAGCCGGTCCTGAGCCCTGGTCATGCCGACGTAGCACAACCGGCGTTCTTCCTCCAAGCCAGCTTCGTCACCAGCCAGCGAACGATGATGGGGCAGAATTCCTTCTTCCAAGCCGACCAGGTAGACCTTGGAGAACTCCAAACCTTTGGCGCTGTGCAGTGTCATCAGCACCACGCTGTCCCCGCGGAGTTTATCTTCTTTATTCGCCCCCATGTCCCGATCGTCCAAGGTGACCTGATCCAGAAATTGAGTTAGCGATGGTTCGTCGGTCCCCTGCTCGTATTGGGCTGCGGAGTTCACCACATCCTCGACTGCTTGCCAACGCGAGACACGTTCGTTGGGGTCTTGATAAAGCCGTTCGATCTCGTATTGGTAGTTGATGTCCGAGATGAGTTGCTTGAGCAACACGCTAGGCTTGGCGGTCTCGGCATGCTTGCGGTACGTTTCAATCAGCTTTCGAAACGCCTCGAGTGCCTTGGCCGTCTTGGGTTTAAAGTCGCCAGGAGCACCAGGGGTGAGAACTTCCCACATCGGAACTCCTCGGCGTGTGGCGGTCTCTTGGATCTTGGTGGAAGTGGTTCGACTGATTCCTCTGGGAGGATTGTTAATGATCCGCAAGAGTGAAACTTCGTCACGAGGATTCACCAACAACTTCACATAAGCCATCAGGTCTCGCACTTCGCGACGATCGTAGAACGAGGTTCCTCCTACCATCACGTAGGGCAACGACGCCTTGCGAAGTTCTTGTTCGAACACCCGACTCTGCTCGTTGGTTCGCAGCAAAATGGCGAACTCCCGGTGGCGCGCCTGACCGGCATCGACTTGCACGCGGATCTCGCCAGCTACGTGTCGGGCTTCTTCCAACTCGTCGGGAAGTTGCAAGATCCGCGGACGTTCACCGCCGGGGCGGGCAGCCACCAAGGACTTTTCGTGACGATGCCGATTCATGGCAATCAGCGTGTTCGCCATGCGCAGGATCGGCGCGGTCGAACGATAATTGTCCACCAGCCGCACGATCTTGGCGTCAGGCCAGTCATTTTGAAAACGAAGAATGTGCCGAACCTCCGCGCCCCGCCATCCGTAAATGGCCTGATCGTCGTCGCCAACCACACACAGGTTGCGGTGCCCACCGGCCAGCTGTTTGACAATCCGGTACTGCAGTTGATTGGTGTCCTGATACTCATCAATCAGCACGTGGTCAAACCGGCCTGCCTCCTCAGTGCGGACGTCGGCAAACTGGGCGAAGAGCTGGTCCGTGCAGATCAAGAGGTCGTCGAAGTCTACGGCACCAAAGCCTTTGAGTGCCTGCTGGTATCTTCGAAAAGCGGCCGAAGCCAGATGCTCCTGATCCGTTTCGGCAATCATGCCTGCTTTCTGCGGTGTCACGCCGGCACTCTTCCACCGACTCACCAGCGATAAGAAGTCGCCGGGGCGAAGCTGGGCACCGGAGACTTTGGCTTCGCGCAAGACGTCTCGGGCCAGGCTCTCCTGATCTCCCCGGTCGTAGAGCGCAAACTCCTTTGGGTAACCCAGTTTCTGGATGTGTCGCCGCAAGATCTGGATACAAATGGAATGGAACGTACCGATCAACGGCCTGGATTTGGCCTTCTTACCCAACAGGGCTCTGGTGCGCTGGAGCATTTCGCCAGCGGCTTTACGGGTGAAGGTCACCGCCAGGATCCGCTCCGGCTGAACACCGTGGCGAATCAAGCGGGCCATGCGAAACGTGACCACGCGCGTCTTGCCAGTTCCTGCACCAGCCAGCACCAACAGGGGACCGCGCAAGGTTGCAACCGCATCGAGTTGGGCCGGGTTGAGATCCATTCGTCCTTGCCGGCCAGGAATAGCCGTATCTCTAATTGATGCAATACCTTGCGGAATCCCAGGGATGGTCGAAGTGAGCCACTTCCCCCGCTGTGTCTGAGTGGATGGTATCTCAGGCCGGGGCGATCGGAAAGGGCCCCCATTCCCCCAGATTGCCGCTTGCGACTGCAAGTCAAACCGAGGCAATCGTTTGGGGCAGAAACTCCAATTTCTGAGCCATGAGCTGCGGAGTTCGGCGGTTGCCAATTGAGGAAAAGCAGTTGTGAGTTCCTTTTTGGCAGTGCCGACGGCGGTGATTACGCTAGATGTATGGCCAGTTACTTGTAAGAGAGATTCGTATCCATGGATCAACGCACCGAATCGATTCGCATCTTGCAGCAAGCGCGCGACCACCTCGTCGAGCGGTTGATGCAGCAGGTTGTTTCTTCTGAGGAAGAGATTTTGGATGATGCGAGGGGAGAACGATACCTGAGCGATATCGAGAACATCTACGATCTGATCGGTTCGCGCCTGCATCATGTGAACACCATGCTCGGCAGCATTCCGGCAGGGGAAGACGAAGGTCCAGCCGCCCGGCGGCGAGGAGTCCCAGAAGGCACTGTGTTTCAGGCGGATACGTCCGGCGGCAGCCACTTGCAAACGCCGCCGGCACTGCCTCCGCCCGCTTCTTTCGAAAACTTTGGCCAGCAGATTGCCGGTGGCGATTTGGACAATGCCGGAAGTACGCTGGCCGAACTCTTCGAATTGCCAGAAGAACGAGGCAGAGAGTGCGCGCGACGGTTTGCCGAAGGAATGCGTTCATCACCACAATTTCTTGACATGGCCAAGAGCCTTCGGCGGCAATTGGAAGCTGGTTCGGTCCGTGATATCTTGTCTCTGCTCAACGATTGTTTTGGTTTGGAAGGGACAGAAGCCTTAGGTGCCATGCTGGCTCTCAGGGCACGCTTGGATCTTGACGACAACGTTGCCGACCACAACACCCCCTAGCCGGCAAGTTCAACCTCGGGGACATCATCTCGCATGCCAGATTCTAGCGTCTCGCATGTGCTCGCTCAGTATCCCACCGCCGGCATTTATGAGATTCAAGCGTTAGGTTCAGCCGGAGGATTTAGCGGTGCGCGGCTGTGGAAGTTGCGGACCGAAACAGGGGAATTGTGCCTCAGACGCTGGCCCGCAGAACATCCCACACCTGCCCGATTGACGCAGATTCATCGAGTACTACGACACGTGCGAGACCGTGGTTGCCAGTTTGTCCCCTCACCGCTGGACGATCACCACGGCCGAACCTTCGTTTTCTGGCAAGGGAATCTCTGGGAACTTTCACCGTGGATGCCAGGACAGGCCGATTTCCATGCGAGTCCAACTCCCGCCCGACTTCAAGCGGCCACGGAGGCTTTGGCCGCCTGGCATCTGGCGGCGGCGGAAGTTGTGTGGGAACCGGGCGTGCCGAACTTCGGTCCGTCTCCAGGACTCAGGGCACGGCTGGCCAGGCTAAAAGCATTGCAAGGCATGTTGGGAGCGCAGATCCAACAGGCAGTGCAGTCGAGAAGGGTCCCAGAACTTGATGATCTGGCCTGGCGATTGCTTCAGATCTTTCCCGGTCGTGCCGCTGCGTGCGGCGCAGAACTCCAAGGGGTGGTGGAAAAGCCAGTCCGGTTGCAACCTTGCCTGCGAGACATCTGGCATGACCACGTGTTGTTCACGTCTGAGCGAATCACCGGCATGGTGGACTTCGGTGCGGTTCGTCCTGACCACGTTGGCACCGATCTTGCCCGCCTTCTCGGAAGCCTGGTGGGAAACCAGCGGGAGCGATGGAGCCAAGCCCTGGATGATTATCGTGCCCTGGCCCCTTGGGATGACGAAGATGAGCAACTTCTTCGAGCGTTCGACCACTCCTCGGTAGTCCTCTCCGGGTTTTCTTGGATCGAGTGGGTGTATCTCGAAGAACGCCAGTTTGCCGACATGGCTGCCGTGCGGATTCGGCTGCAAGATGCATTGAGCCGAATGCAAGTGTGAGCCGATGGATCAACTCAAAATGATCATTGGTTGTCAATGGAAATGCGTGGAAAATGGCTTAAGTGGGGGGTTTTTTTCTGGTGTAGCGGTTGAGGCGCTGTAACATGAATCATCTTCCACCGCTACACCATTATGGTGGGACTTTCCCTTCACTGTTTTTTGCTTCTCAACTCGCAGGTATTTCCATGTGGCTCAAGAATCCGACAGTACAGCGTTGGGGGGGCGGTCGCCTAGAACGTTGGGGCCTGGGGGTTTGGTCGTCATTGCAACTCTCGGCTCTTAAGAGTCGCAAAGAGAAGGACATCACGTCGCTGCTACAACAGGTCCGGCGCGAACGGATCTCGCTGTTGAGTACGTTCGAGTCCTACACGGTCTACACACTGGCCAAGAGCCAATCTCGGTACGAAGGGGACATCGCCGAGGTAGGAGTCTACCAAGGTGCCTCGGCCAAGCTTATTTGCGAAGTGAAGGGTGAGCGGACACTCCGTCTGTTCGACACCTACGAAGGTTTGCCTGACTCCTCGGAGAAGGACCGTGGCGTCCATCGCAATGGGCAGTACGCATGCAGCTTGGAATCGGTGCAAAACTACCTGAAGGACTATCAGAACGTCCACTTCCATCAGGGGTTGTTCCCGGACTCCGCCGCCGATGTGCCTGAAGCGAAGTACTCGTTCGTCCATTTCGACGTCGATCTCTACGATGGAACACTTGCCTGCCTGAACTACTTCTACCCTCGCATGATTCCCGGCGGTGTGATGCTCTCCCACGATTACGGGATCTTGGCCGGTGTGGAAGCGGCATTCACCGAGTTCTTTGCTGATAAGCCAGAACCTGTGATTGACCTTGCCACCACCCAGTGCATGGTGATCCGGAAGAGCGAAAACGGCAACGGTGCGTAGGCTCACCGCAAGGCCTTCGAACGCTCGATAGGATGCCTGTGTTTGCCGCCGCTTGGATGATCTCCGGGACAGCGCTGATTGCCACCACCGCCTGGCTGAGCGTGTCGGCTTACCTTCTGGCTCTCTGGTATCGGTACGCTTTCGGCAAGGTACCGGCCGCTCGCCGGTGTTGGATCGCTGGGGCACTGGTGTTGGCTGTGCACTTGTACCTGGCCATGGACTTCGCGCACCACTGGAGTCTGGCCAGTGCCAAGGCCGATACCGCTCGGCAAACCGTTGAGCTACTTGGTGTGGACGCTGGAGAAGGGGTCTACGCCAACTTCTTCTTCGTTCTCCTCTGGCTGCTCGATGCCGGATGGTGGTGGCTAAATCCGCCCAGTTATCTGGCAAGACCACGCTGGCTGGCGGTGAGCGTAGAGGTGTTTGCCGCGGTGATGTTCTTCAATGCCGCGGTTGTGTTTGCAACGGGACCGCTCCGCTGGATCAGTGCCGTGAGCATGTTGCTGCTAGTGCTGGTCATCCTCTGGCGCAGGCGAACGTCTGCTTCAGCGTGACTACTTGGATACCAGACCGCGGAGACTGCCAGAAATGAGCGTGGCCACATCGGTCAGCACCCGTGGCAGAGCCAGACCTCCTGGTGAAGCGAGATACATCGGCCGCCACTGGGGATCAAACTTGTTCTTGTAGGCTCGTAGACCTTGGAAGTTGTAGAAGTGTTCGCCGTGGCGGAACAGCAAATCCCCACGCGATTCCAGGTGGGAGCGAGCGCCCGATTCTCCAAACCGGCCAGTGGGGCCATGCCCAGGCTGAAATGCACAAACCCTTGCTCGCGTCCCCAGAGCATGATCTGGGTGAAGAGAAACTCCATCAGCCCATTGGGAGCGTCGGGTAGGTGCCGCATCAGATCGAGCGAGAGTTCGTCTTTCGTTCCGTACAACAAGTTGGCGAATGCGAGAATTTCTCCCTCCCGGCGAACCACCGCCACCGGCAGACGCCGTAGATAGGCATCATCGAAGTAGCCCAGCGAGAACCCTTTTTCCCGGGTGTTCTTGCCGCTGAGCCAAGCGTCCGAGATGGCGCGCAGCGTGGGGATCCACTCAGGCAGTTGGTGAACTGGAATCACCTCGAACGTGCATTGGAGTTTCTCAAAGCGATGGGCTGTTTGCCGGAGTGAGCGACGGGCGCTGCCTTCCAAAGAAAAGTTTTCCACCGGGACTCGGGCTTGTTCTCCCAGCTTGAAGAATGACAGGCCGAGATCCAAGTACAGCGGCAAGTTCTCGGCTTCGACTTGATAGAAAACAGGCCAACCATCGTAGGTGTCGCAAAGATCTCGAAAGTCCCACACCAGCCGGCGCTGTGCGTCCGCGGTACCGACCGGGTCTCCCAATGAGATCCAACTTCGCCCTTCGACGGCAAACATCACGAAGCCTTGTTGTTGCTCGTCGAACAGCAGTTCCTTATCACCAACCAGGGCCAGGTTGGCATCCGCCCGATCTGAGGTTTGAATCAACGCTCCAGCTGCCTGGAGTTCTGGCTCGCCTGGGAGCGACGGAGCTTGCCGTGCCGGTTTGAAAAGGCGAGCCAGCGCCACGGCCAGCAGCACGCAGAGCATGCCGACCGTGGCTCTCAAGAAACGGGGCGCAGAACCATTCAGGGAGAACTGCCACCAAAGCTGGTTGCTGTAATCCACCTGCTTGTAGGCGAACAGCCCCAGCCCTAGCGATGCCACCAGAACCATGCCGATGGCCACTGACCACCTTGGGTTGTGGGGTTGAGCGAGCAGCGTGCCATGGCGATAGAAATACTCTTTGGAGGGCAAGAGCACCGCCAGGGCGGCGGCCAACACCAGTGCCGAGGCGTCAGCCCAACCTTTCAACAGGCAGAGCAGTATGCCACAAGCGAGCAGCACGACCGTTGTCCAGTAGGCAGCCCGTTGTCGCCGTTGCAGTCCCCGCGCCAAGAGCATGAGGACCATGCCAACGGTGCTTCCCAAGAAGTGCGAGAGTTCCAGCACAGGCAGCGGCACCAGCTTTGCCAACGTGGCCAGTTCGGCACGATCCCCAGGAAGTGAGCCCCCCAGGAGCATCACCGCACCGCTGAGAAAGACCACCGCCGCCATGGTGGATGGAACCGCCGATTGCAGAAACTGCTGAGAGACACCCAGCCAGCGGCGCAGGCTCGCTCGCCCAGCAAGAAGGCTCCGCCCCGCGAGTTCGTGCATGGCCAACAACGCTGCGGCGATGCCGAGCGGAAGCCAGTAGTAAACTGCCCGAAACACAATCAGTGCTCCGACAATCTGATGCGTTTGGTCACCTCCCAGCATCCAGATCACGATCAGTTCGAAAACGCCGACTCCGCCTGGTACATGGGTCGTGACCACAGCCACCATTGCGAGGAGGAATACCCCCACCAACCACACGTACGAGACGTGGAGATCCGGAGGCAACAAGACATACAAGACGCTCGCGGCGACCATGATATCTGCCGAAGCCACCAGGATTTGCTGGAGCGAGACGGACAAACTGGGGAGCGGGAACTCCCAGCCAAACATTCTCAACGGCGTCTTCTTTACCTGACACAAGGTCAAGTAGGCTGCCACGCCAAAGAGAAAGATCAGCGCGATGGGTTTGACCGAGGTAAATGGCAGATGCAGTTCTGCCGGCAGTTCGAGCGGCACGAACAAGAACACCACGCCAGCGAGCGTGAAGACCCCAATCCAGAACGTGACGCCGATCATCGCCAGGAGTTTGAAAATGTCCAGCGTTGTCAGGCCCCAACTCGAGTAAAGCCGGTAGCGCGCAGACGTTCCGCCCAGTAGGGCACCAAAATTATAACTCGCCGCGTAGCCAATGAACGAAGCCAGTGCCACGCGCCGGACCGAGAGTTGGCAACCAACCGCTCGGACGGCAATCAGGTCGTACCCCATCAAGACGATGTAGTTGACCAGGGTGAGTCCCATCGCCAGGGCGATCCGACTGTTGGGAATGGCGTCCAGCCCATGCTTGAGATCCGCGTAGCTGTAGTGCCGCAACTCATGGCGCAGCATGGCTACAGCGCCGGCGAACACGGCCAGCACGACGATGGGGCCCAACAGATGCAACCAGCGCTTCAACGTGGCACTCTATTGCTGGGGATGAAAGGACAAGCCCGCACGTCACGCGCGGTGGTTGGGATCATACCCCTGATCGGCATTGCTGCCAACGTACGAGGTGGGTTGTGCGTTGGGGGTTGTGACCTCACGCTACCCATCTGACTTCGTTTGATCCGGCAATGTGTCTTGCTTGGGCGTCTTGGGACGTTGCGCCCAATACACACCGGCGACCAGGACAAGGCCCCCGGTCGCGATGATTGCCGCCAGCCAGAGAATCACCCGTTGCTGTCGTCGCTCGAACGAGTCTGATTCATCCGCAACCGATTGGCCGGGGGGCGTGTTCGACTGGCTGTCAGAGTTTGAAAGCTGGCGAATCCAGCTATCCTCTCTCGCGGTTTGTTGTCGCTCGAGCTGAGCCGATCGCCGATGGTGCTTGCGGGCGATCACGGTCCAACCCAGGATTCCCATCAGCCCGAAGACAATCACCCACCCCCAGACAGGCATCTTGGCAGGCTGTTTGGGATTCTGCGGCATGGTTGATTGCGGACGAAGGAGGGAGTTTGGTTGGAACTTGGTTTGAGATCGTTCGAACGGTAACTGTCGAATTCCGAAATTGAGAATCAATTCCCCGAGCGCATTTGTGAGCGGTAAGGCGCTAGCCGCCGGTGCAGTAAGACCATTGCTACGACCACCGGTGGCTAGCGCCAAAACCGCTCACGGATGTGTACGGTGAATATAGACACAGCGATCCCGACGGCTACGGCAGCGTGTGCCCTAGTTTCTCTCGCTTGGTTTCCAGGTACTTGGCATTGTGTTCGTTGACGTCCGAGACAATTGGCACCTGCTCGATGATTTGCAGATCGTACCCACCCAGGATAAAGGCATCCGTCTTCTTGCGATTGTTGGTGAGCAAGCGAATCTTGTTGAGACCCAGGTCTTTGAGGATCTGAATGCCGACACCGTAGTCTCGCATGTCAGCCTTGTAGCCAAGGGCCAGGTTGGCCTCGACGGTGTCCATCCCTTGATCTTGCAGCCCGTAGGCTTTGATCTTTTCGACCAGTCCAATACCTCGGCCTTCTTGCGGAAGATAGACCAGAACGCCAGCCCCCACCTGACTAATCATTTGCAAGGCCATGTGCAGTTGATCTCCGCAGTCACAGCGGAGCGAGTTGAGCAAGTCTCCTGTAAAGCAGGACGAATGCAAGCGAACCAGTGGGGCTTCGACGGCCTGTAGATCCCCCATCACCAAGGCGACCGGCTCTTGGGCTTCGTACGAAACACTGTAGGCAACCACTTTGCCTTCGCCGTATCGGGTAGGAAGCTTGGCTTCGGCCACGCGATGAACCAGTTTCTCACGTTGACGACGGTATCGGATCAACTCTTCGATGGAGATGATCTCCAGGCCATGTTTCTGAGCAAGTTGGAGCAGATCGTCTCGATTCGCCCGATTCCCCTGGTCGTCCAGGATCTCGCAAAGAACGCCAGCAGGCCGGAGTCCGGCGAGCCGAGCCAGGTCCACGGCGGCTTCGGTATGCCCAGCCCTGCGGAGGACTCCTCCTTCTTTGGCAGTAAGCGGGAACATGTGGCCAGGTCGGACAAAGTCAGCGGTGGTACTGTACGGATCAATGATCGCGGCGATGGTGGCCGCGCGTTCTTGGGCGGTGATGCCCGTGCGGCACGTGCGGTGGTCGATGGCCACGGTGAACGAGGTACTCAGTGGCGCGGTGTTGGTCTCGACCATGGGGCGCAATTCCAGGCGTTCGGCCACATCCGGCAGAATCGGCATGCAGAGTTGGCCCCGACCGTGAAGCATGAAATTGATAATCTCAGGCGTCGCCTTCTCCGCTGCGCAGATGAAGTCCCCTTCGTTCTCACGGTCTTCGGCATCGACCACAATGACAACTTTGCCGTCAGCGATGGCCGCGACGGCCGCCTCGATGCTGGAAAAACTACCCGTCAACGGTCATTCCTTTCGAATTCGCGTGCGCCCCGGATGGAGTTGCCGCGCGATTTGTACCGGTGGCAAGCTGCAACCAGATGGTTTGCATAGCCGACACCGCTGGACTTCTCTATTATAGGAAGGGGACGGCCGGCAACCACCCGTTGCCTGGGATGAGAACGGCTGAGTACCCCCCCATTTCTTGCTGGAGAATTCGATGCAGGTCCGTTTCTTGCCCCAAACCACCAACTCCAAGCCCCGTTGGCTGCTCCTAGCCCTGCTGGGGATGGGGGTCTTGAGCGCGGCGATGGCTTCCTCAGCCTCGGCAGAAGAAAAAGAAAGTACGGAGTGGAACGGCTATCGCAAAACTTTAGATGTCACGTACGCCACCCGTGAGGCTGTGCCGCTGCTGGCAGATGTCTACCAGCCGACCGCAGGCAATGGACCTTGGCCTGGTGTGCTGGTCGTGCATGGCGGCGGCTGGGTCATCGGTAGCAAGTCTCAGCTGTCATTCGTGGCCGCCGGGTTTGGCACGCGCCGGATTTGTGGCGGTCTGCATCAGCTATCGCCTGGCGACCCAAGCATTTGTTTCCCGCTCAGTGGGAAGACTGCCGAGAAGCCGTCCGCTGGATGCGCACTGAGGGAAAACGGTTTTGCGATTGACCCACGGTGGATTGGTGCCTTTATTATCGTATAACTCTTGGCCGTATTGACCCGCCAAAAGTCGCAGGCCCAACTGTTGGCCAAAGGTCTTTAGTAGGAAGTTAATCGATAGTTCATTCATACGTCTCTTTCGCCGCCAACTCGCTACGCATGCGCTGATACGATTGATATCGCCCGGCAGCTATTTGCCCTTCATTAACGGCTTGCAATACCGCACATTTTGGCTCATGAAGGTGCTTACAATCGCGAAATTTGTACGCATTGGTAAAAGGGTGTGTTCTATGTGCGCTTGATCCAAATCGTTAAGACTCAAATCCCAGGGTTCCAGTCCTTTTACTCCCGGCGTATCAACTACAAAAACCGCCTCCAGCCAAAGAGGATGCAATTGCACCGCTGTAGTGGTATGGCGTCCCCGGTCGTGTTTTTCCATCATATCCTGGGTTTTTAAGTTCCAACTGCCGAGGATCAATGCTGTTTATGAGGGAGGATTTACCCACGCCAGACTGACCTATCAATGCAGAAACTCCTGTGCTCTGTGATATCCTTTTGTAATGAGGCCAAGCCTGCCGCCGTTTTGACCCCTTTAATTAAAATGACCTTATAGCCCAGACCTTGGGTATAACTGGGTCAGTATGCTCACCTGCTTCGGAGAGCCCAAGATCCATTTTATTAAAACATAGAATGGGCACAATGTTATTTTTATGGGCAATAATTAACGCACGGTCAATAAATCCAGCCTCCGCACTTGGGGATTTTTAACGGCGGAGATAATCAGAATTTGATCTATATTAGCGACTACAATTTGTTCAAAAGGCCGCAGACCGCTGGCTGCCCGAGATATTTTTGATTCCCTTGGCAACACCAATTCTACCACCGCTTTAGCCCTCATTGAGCTGGCTGATTTGCGGTACTTTATCGCCAGCTACTACAGGGGCCACTGGTGCGCCGCTGTCCTTCTTTGCGTGTCCCCGAAACTGGCACGACCAGATTTTTTCTTTAGCCAGGACCAGACATTGGAGGCCCGTGCTGCGGATAACGCGGCCTCCACCCGAATCTTGTTATTCCCCTTTTTCAAGGCGCTGCGCCGTATATATGGGGGAACCAGCTTGCAAGATTTTTTCTTGGGTGCGTTTAACAGGATATTCAACGCGCCGGCGGATTCCACATAGCGCCGTTCCATGTCCCATATGGCATAGGAAGCCCGCCAATCCCCATCGCGAGGTTGCCCTACACTGCCGGGGTTAATAAAATATTTATGCCGCCCCAAGGCCACATGGGCAGAAGTTAGCGGAACGGTCTTGTGCCTGTTTGGCAATAGATCTTAACCAAATGCGTATGCCCTGAAAAACAGGTGTTTACGTCAAGCTGATTGAGACACCACCATGCATTTGTTCATACAGCAGTAGCGGCTCCCATTCTTCCGGTTGAATTGGATTGGCGTGGGCAAAAACTGCATCATATTCAACATGCCGCAGAGTAAATAAACGGATATAATCCAATTCCTCTTCTGTTAGCTGCTCGGCGGCCTCTAATAATGACATTCGGGCCATATAGTTAAGGTCGTATTAATCGCTGGTCTAACAAGGCCCGATCGTGATTCCCTATGCTACACAAACGGCCTCTCTACCTCTTTTAGCCCGACAGATGCAGGCAATTGGGTCAACGCCATACCCCACCACATCCCCTTAAAATAAAACCGTTCACTGCCTTGCTGTGCAGCATCGGTGAGCACGGATTCAAGAGCCTGCTAGATTGGCGTGAATATCGGCCAGGATGGCAATCTTCATTGGCAACCACGCAAGAGGATAGGGGCCGAAATCTTAAAACAGAGCACTGATGGATGTCTCATCGTGAATGGCCTTAATAGCGTGAGCAAATAAACCGGCAACCGAACAAACTTGGACCTTGCGGTCCTGTGAGTGGGCGGGCAATGGAATAGTGTCCGTAATGGTCAAATGCTGCAACTGGAATCAGCACTTCATCTACCGCCCCAGGAGCCAAGGTGCCATATGCACATCCGGCATAGACCTTATTAGCCCCCCGTTCAATAACGGCATCCGTACTGGCTAGGATTTTCTTTCCGGTGATGATTTCGTCATCAAAAAAGACCACGTCCTTGTCTTTCACATCGCCAATCACGCCGTGAACCTTAACCGTGCCTTCCTCTGTTTGACGCTTATCCATTACCACCAATGGCAGGCCAAGATATTTGGCGTATAATTCCGTCACTTTAGCTCGGCTAATATCCGGCGAGGCCGCAACGGTGTGGCTTAAGTCTAGGGCTTTAAATTTTTCGCATATTATCGGCACGCCGCTGAGTTGATCAATGGGAATGCGGGAAAACCCCATGGTCTGCGGACTGTGTAAGGTCATGGTCACTATGCGGTTGGCTCCCGCTTCGGTCACTAAATCGACCAGCTTTCAGGCGCCGCAGCAATGGAAATTTTGCTTGCTTTTGCTGTCCGGCTGGAGAGCATAGGGATAGTATGGCAGGACCGCAGTAATCCGGCCGACCGAAGCAAATTTTAACGCGTCCGAGGCAATGAGCAATTCCATTAAATACTCATTGACGGGCGGGCAGGAAGTCTGGATAAAAAAAACATCACAGCCACGCACGTTTTCACAGATTTTGACCTTGATATTTTCATTGCTAAACGAAATAAATTCAATGGCCCCTATCTCAATACCCAATGCTTCCGCTATTCCCCATGCCAGTTGCGGATTGGACCGCCCTTGCAAAAACCTTTATTCTGCCTGCCATAGCCTTAGAGCATTTCTTTTTGTTGCCGCGCTAAGGTCGCAACAGGTGATTTGGGATATTCTTTGGTGATCTGTTCAAGAATTTGTGCTTGCATATCCGTTTGGCCGTTGAGTCCATAGCAGCGAGCTGCCTCCAGCAGCGCGGCGGCGGGCTTCCATTTTTTGAGGATTCTGTTGCGCATAGGCACGGTATTTTTCTGCTGCCTGTTGCAATTGCCCTTGGGCTTCTAGGCAGGCAGCAAGACCATTAGATGCGGCATAGACCAAAAGATCAATGTCTCCGTAATTGGATAAGAGTTTTATAATGCGACTCAGCTTCGCATACTGCCCTTGCGCGTAAAGCCGGTTGGCCAAACACATGCGCTTCTGCTTCTTTGGTGCCGCCATAGCTGCTGGTTTCAACCAATAATTTGGCAATGCGAATGGCTTCATCGGCTGGGTATCTTTGATCTGCAATCATGGCCTGCCCTAACAAACTGGCCGCATCTATTTCGCCCCCGCACGCGATTGCTGATAAAAGTTAATCCCCAGCATAACAGCAATAAGAACGCTCTGGCCCATCGAAAAACAGCCCTAAGCGCGCTTGCACATAGGCAATTACAGCCATTAACTGGTTAAGGAATTGGTCTTCTTCCAACTTCTTTGGTTAGTTTTTTATTTGCTTTCACCATGTATCCCTCATGTAAGATGTGGTTAACGCCGTTAGCAATACGAAGATTGCTAGAACGATTAATAGGTTAGTAAGGCTCCTCACAGGGTAAGGAACTAACTTGCTCCGCTCCTTTAAAAAGCCCAGCTCAATCATAAAACAGGTGCCGACAATGGTCCCGCCCAATTTTTCCACCAAGCGACACGTCGCTTCCATCGTCCCGCCCGTGGCTAAAACATCGTCAACAAGTAACAAGCGTTTCCCTTGACTTAAGGCATCCCGATGGATCTCCACCGAATCGGCATCGTATTCAAGGTCATAGGTTTGGCTTATTGTATCGGCTGTAGTTTGCCCGGCTTACTTACGGGCACAAAGCCACATCCTAGCTCCAAGGCAATGCCGGTGCCAAAATAAACTCCCCAGATTCAACCCCAACCACCTGATTCATCTCAACCGCTTTATAGTGCCGGGCTAACTCAGAAACGACATATTTTAGCGCCTTGCTATCTTGCAATAAAGGGGTTATGTCTTTTAAAAACAATACCTGGTTTAGGAAAATCCGCACATCGCGAATTAAACGTTTTAAATCCATACTCTTTTAAAATTCCTTTTAATAACGCACCGTAAATTCGTCTGCTTTAAAGTCTATTGCCTGTTCTTCGGCTGTTATTTGTCTTACCTGCGCACTGCTGGGGCCTTGCGCTAAGGCATGGTGAAAATCAGTCAGTGTTTTTTCATTACCTAATGCCCATACTTCCATCAATTCATCCGGTAAATTGCGAACATACCCTGTTACCCCTAAACGCTGGGCTTGATGGAAGGTATAATAGCGGTAGCTGACGCCTGCATTTACCGCTAATGGTATCGTATATTCATTGGCCTGTATGATAGCTGTGGTGATAGTTTATGGCAATGTTGTAGATTACATATTATTTTTATATGCCGCATTTTTGTCCAAGAGCTTACTGACAGATTCCCCATGATGTATGGATTTAATCGCGTCACCAAATAAATGACCTACAGATAACACATCAATTTTTTCATGCGGTTGGTTAACCGGCAAAGGAATGGTATTGGTCGTTAAAAACGCTCCACGGGCGAAACGTCAATGCGCTCCAAGGCCTGTCCGGATAAATACCCCATGGGTGCAGCTAGCAAGAATACGTTGGCTCCCCGATCTTTTAATTGGCGGATTGTTTCCATCATTGAACCACCGGTTAACACTTCGTCGTCAAAAAGCAACGCATCCTTCCCTTCAATTTCGCCAATTACATTTAGGACTTCTGCTGTTTCGTCATCGCCATGGCGTCGCTTATCCATAATGGCGATGGGTAGGTTTAGATTCTGCGCATAAAAGCTTACCTCATCCGCACTGCCTACATCGGGCGAAACCACGACCGCATTGCTTAAATCCTCGGTAGCTCGCAGGCGATTACACAGCAGATTGGTCGCCCATAGCTGATCCACCGGGATACGCGAAAAGGCCACAATCTGCGGCGAATGCAGAGGTCATGGTGAGAATACGATCGGCTCCAGCGGCAAGCAATAAATCGGCCACCAGCGCGTGCACCGATGGATATCCTGGCCTCGTCTTTTTTATCGGAACGAACATATGGATAATACGGCAGCACCGCGGTGATCCGGCGTGCCGAGGCATATTTTAGTGCATCGATAATCAATAACAACTCTATAAACGTGTCGTTTACCGGAGAACAGGACGCTTGCACGACGAAGACATCGTCTTCGAGCACATTCTCCAGTATTTTTACTTTAATGTTGTCGTTGGGCTCTCGCTCTATGGCAATCCGGCCGGTGGAGATATCTAGGTAATTACAGATCTCCGTGAGCCAAACCTGGGTTGCTCGTTCCTGCCATTATTTTTAAATAGTTTTTCATTGTATCGCATTATTGGTTAATACTTGACAAGGACGGTGCGGCTTGCTACTTTGCCGCTTCCCTGTTAGGGCTTATGGTTGTTTACGCAAAGGACGTTCAAATGCCGCGTGTTAAATATCATGTTACCCGAGGATATCCTACAACAGATGGATGCGGTTGCCCAAGAAGAAGGCATGAATCGTTCGCAACTGATCCGCACTGCATTTTTGGTATTTACCAAGGTGCCGGCCGAACTCGGAAAAACGTCAACGCCAAGAGGATATTCAGCGCGCCATGGATCCTCAGGATCAACTGCGCCAATCTGCCGGCTTTTGGAACGCACAAGACTTTATCCAGGAAAAACGTCAGAGATTTCATGATCCGCTATGCCCTTGATACCACCGTATTACTACGGTGGTTCGCGCTTTCAAATGAAGCGGATTCCGCCAAAGCCCTACGGTTGCGCCAAGAGCATATGGCAGAAAATATAGAACTCATTGTCTTGGACCAAACCCTATATGAATTGGTCCACCTACTCAAAGAAAGTGCCCGTTACGACCCCACCCGGATTGGCCAAGCCCTCGATAGCCTTACCTATATGCACATTACGCAGGTGGCGTATGATCCGGCCATTGCCAAAAAAGCCGTCCAAATTGCTTGGGAACATGAAATAAGCGTGTTTGCCGCTGGCCCCATTGCCCTGGGGCTCAACTACGCTGTCAGACCGTAACCTGTGATGGGCAGGCATACCGAAAAGTAGCCCCTCTGCCGTGGACAGCTCTACTGGCACGACCTACCTTAACAACTCTCAGCCAGTTTAGTGCAGATACAAACACCAGCAGCGGCAAGTGCCTGCTCTATATCGGCTATTAGTTCGTCTCCGTCCTCACACCCCACTGCATAGCGCAATTGATCTTTAATGCCTATTCTAAGCCGCTCCTCACGGCTCAGATCATGGTGCAGGACACCGTGGCCGGATGGGAAACCAAGCTCTACTCCCCACCGGGG
>CALOEH010000255.1:0-101027 GCA_942492195.1 uncultured Planctomycetia bacterium
TCTGGTCAATCATCTCGCGATACTGTTTCCCTTCGTCCTTTTGATAGGGACTCTTGCCATACCAAAACGTCTCCTTGATCGGCACGCGAACGCAGTTGGACTTCCACGAATCAATGGCCACCACCACCGACTTGATCACTTGGGTGTCATGCGGCAACGTTTCCAACCCGCCGGCGTTGACCCCTTGTAGCCAAACTTCCTGACCGTTGGTGTCGTGCAAACGGTTGCCAACCACTTTGAGCTGGAGCGGCCAGTTGGCCCGATTGGGAACTACAGGCGGAACGTACCTGGCTTTGATCTCCGCCTCGCGCTGTTTGGCGGCCGCGATCAACGCCTGCGGATCGATTGGCTTCAACACCAAATCGTCCAGATCAAACGTTCCGGCCTGAACCTGAAACAAGCAAGGCATCAACACCACGGTTAACGCTTCTGGCGGAACCAAAAACTGCTTGCTCTTCTCCACCCAACCATCGGTATCCTTTTGCGTGTACGGAGGGGAGGGCTTGTGAGACAACTTCTTGCCGTCAATGCCGGTGAACTCCATCATGATCCGGGCGTCAAACCACGGGAATTCTCCCTTCTCGAGTCCCGTGACTCGCTGCCGCCAAGAGAGTTCCATGGCGGAAACTCCGGACGGAATATCAAACGTGCGATAAACCATCACCAGCTTGCCAGGGGCCGGGGACTTCAAACGGAGAAAGTGCCCCTCCGCTTCGGCCTCCCAACTCCCTTCTTTCAATCGGCCCCAATCGTCTGGCCAGCCGTCTTTCTTGAGATCGGCTTCGAAGTTGCCGTTTGAGATCAACGAACCTTGAGCTTGTAGCGTCGCGGCTGCTTTGGCGCGGCGAGCATCAGCCTGAGCCTGAAGCTTGGCCAAACGCTCGGCCGCCGCCGCTTCTGCTTCTTGGCGAATCGGCCCGGCATCTACCGGACGCAACACAATCTGATCCAGGTCAAACGTACCTGACTTGACCAAGAACAGGCACGGCATGAACTTGAGCGTCTTAGTCCCCGCAGGGACCAGGAACGTGGTACTCTTCTCCTCCCAACCATCAGTGTCTTTGCGCGAGGCCGGAGGGCGAGGGGTTGGCGAAACCTTTGCCCTGACACCATCCAAGAATTCCATCAAGATCCGCGCGTCGTACCAGGAGTGCTTGCCAACAGTCAGCCCTGTGATTCGCTGCTTCCACCTCAACTCCAAGGCTTCGACACCGCCTGGGATGCCAATCTCCTGGTACAGCATCACCATTTTTTCTGGCTCGGTGCTGGTGAGCCGGAGAAAATGGTTTCCATCTTCCTCCAACCAGGTGCCGCCAGGGTTGACTTTGGCCCAACCGTCTGGCCACTGATCGCCATCTCGGTCTTCTTCGAAATTTCCATCAGGCCCCAAGGAGGCTGGCGGTGCCCCTCAGCAGTCAGGCCCAACAGGCAGACCCAGACCACGTGAAACAGAAACGCTCGTCGCAGGGACATCGCTTGATTCTCTCCGCTGATTGGATACGGTACGATCCACTTCATAATGCACAAAGTACTATTCTAGCAATCACCGCCGTGCGTATCTCGCCAACAGCGAGGAAGCGAGAAACAGCGGCAGACCCGACGCATTTTGCATGACGTCGCTACTTGCATAAAGTTCGCATTAGCATACGATACGCAATTTGGCCGATCCCTGGTGCTATCTGCGGTGTCTGATGTTGTTGATCGTCTACTGCCTGTTGGTCGTGGCGGCCTCGCTGGCCGGAGGATATCTCCCGAGTGTGTTGCGACTGAGCCATACCCGGTTGCAAGTGGTCATGAGTCTGGTCGGAGGCTTGATGCTGGGAGTTGGGGTGCTGCATTTGCTTCCCCATGGTTTTGTTGAATTGGAAGCCGCTGGCGGTGACCGGTCTCCCATCGATCTTGCCGTGGGGTCGTTGATGCTCGGCATGTTGGGTATGTTCTTCCTGCTGCGGATCTTTCACTTCCATCAGCATGGCCCCATTGAACAGGATCCGCGCGAAACCGCCGGGACCGAAACCGACGCGCACGCGGATCACGATCATGCCCACCATCATCACTCCGAATCCTGCAATCATGGGCACGGGCACGATCATGGCCAGATGCCGACGAGCATGTGGAGTTGGATCGGGGTCGCCATTGGGCTCACGCTGCACACCTTGATTGACGGTCTGGCGCTGGGGGCGGCGGTCATTGCCGAACAACAAGCCCACGCCGGACATCACCACGGTTGGTGGCCGCCGGCAGGTTTGGGAATTTTTCTGGCCATCGTGCTGCACAAGCCGCTGGATGCCATGTCCATCACATCCATGATGGGGGCCGGTGGGTGGTCCGTCAAAGCCCGATTCGCCGTCAATCTGACCTTTTCCATGATGTGCCCTGCCGGAGCCTTGTTGTTTTGGGCGGGGTTCGAAGGATTCCAAGGCGCGCAACAACATCTGCTGATTGGCTGCGCACTGTCAGCCGCGGCAGGGGTGTTTCTCTGCATCTCGCTCGGTGATCTACTTCCGGAGTTGCAGTTCCACGGTCATGATCGCGGGAAGCTCTCGGCCGCATTGTTGGTAGGTGTCCTCATCGCCTACGGCATTGGATTTCTCGAAGCCGAACATGTGCATGGCCACCGTCACGGGCCGGCAGAAGTGCAGACGCCTGACGAAGTTAGCCTGCCGCCGGGTAGGGAGTGAACAATCCGTGTTGGCTCTCTTGGCGCGGCGGGGGTATGAGGGGCCGCGTTAGAACAATCGATTGTATCCGTTCAGGGCGGCGACGCGGTAGGCTTCGGCCATGGTGGGATAATTGAACGTGGTTTCGATGAAGTACATCAGAGAATTCGCCGTGCCTGGCTGAGTCATGATGGCCTGACCAATGTGGATAATCTCGGACGCATTGGCTCCAAAACAGTGAATCCCCAGGATCTCCAGCGTTTCGCGGTGGAACAGGAGTTTGAGCATGCCGACCGTTCGCCCGGTGATTTGAGCTCGGGCCAGGCTCTTGAACATCGAGTGCCCCACTTCGTAGGGGATCTGATCGGCGGTGAGTTCGCGTTCGGTGCGTCCCAGCGAACTGATTTCGGGACTGGTATAAATGCCGGCCGGGATATCCCGCACGAGCGTTCGGTCCGAGACTCCTTCGTTCCAGTGGCGTGCGGCATACCGGCCTTGTACATAAGCGGCGCTGGCCAGCGACGGAAAACCGATCACGTCTCCCACGGCGTAAATGTGCGGCACCGTGGTTTGAAAGTCGGCATTCACGCTGATCTGACCGCGCGAGTTGGCCTCGATGCCCACGGCCGGCAGATTCAAACTGTCGATGTTTCCGGACCGACCGGCTGCCCACAGCAGAATGTCTGTCTTGAGCCGTTTGCCGCTCTTGAGATGCAGGACCACTCCGTCATCGCAGCCTTCTACCTTCAGGTATTCTTCTTGATGTCGAATCAGCACACCGCAGTCGCGGAGGTGGTAGCTCAAGGCGTCAATGATCTCGTCATCCAGGAAATCCAGCAGCTTGTCCCGGGTGTTGACCAGGTTGACCTTTACCCCCAAGTTGCGGAACATCGAAGCGTACTCGCAGCCGATGACTCCAGCCCCATAGATGGTGATCGAACGAGGCGTGTTGGGGAGATCTAGAATGGTATCGCTGTCGAAGATCCGAGGATGGTTGAAGTCCACTCCTTCGGGGCGGAAGGGGCGGGACCCGCTGGCGATGACGAACGCCTCGGCCGTGAGTCGCTGGCATCCACCGTCTTCTTCGCAGACTTCGACCGTATGCTCGTCCACAAATCTCGCCACACCTGGCAACACGTCCACACCGTTGCGGTCGTAGAACCCCCGGCGCATGTTGACCTGCTTCTGAATAACACTGCTAGCACTCCGCCGCAGGTCCTGGAATGAGCACTGCAAGCTCCGACCGGCGGATTGAAACAGCGGGTTTCGGGCAGCTTCGGTGAGCTGGAAGATCGAGTACCGCAGGGCCTTGCTCGGAATGGTGCCCCAGTGGGTACACCCGCCGCCGATCTTGACATAGCGTTCAACCGCGGCCACCGAGCGGTTCCCTTTGACGGCTTGCATGGCAGCCCCTTCACCGCCGGGTCCTGTACCAATGACCACCAAATCAAAATCGGTGTCTGACATACCATCTTCCTCAGTTGCACGGCGAACGGGGATCTTGAGCGTCATTCTGCGGGTTTTGCACTCGCTGGCAAGTCAACTTTTGGCGTCACGTCCATTCATACCGCATCAAAACGCTGGGCTGACGGGCACAGTTTTTTAGGCGGCTAGTCTTGTTGGGGTGGCCGGCGGGGACGTTGGGGTGAAAGGGGTGGCCGGGGCGATTGCGGAGGAATGTGAAGAGGCGCGCGCCCCCGGAGCGCCGGCGCGGACGGGGGCGCGGGGGGGGGGGGGGGGGGGGGGGGGGGGGGGGGGGGGGGGGGGGGGGGGGGGGGGGGGGGGGGGGGGGGGGGGGGGGGGGGGGGGGGGGGGGGGGGGGGGGGGGGGGGCGGCCTCGTCCCGCCATCCGGCGCGCCCGCCTGGCGGGGGGGGGGGGGGGGGGGGCCTGGGGGGGGGGGGGGGGGGGGGGGGGGGGGGGGGGGGCCCCGTCCCCCGCGACGCCAAGCCGCCACGCGTGGGGGGGGGGGGGGGGGGGCCCGCCCACGGCCGCGGCTCCGTGCCGCCCCGGGGGGGGGGGGGGGGGGGGCGCCACGGCGGGGGCCGGGGGGGCCCCCGGCGCGGGGGGGGGGGGGGGGGGGGCGGGCCGAGCGGCCGCCGTTGCCGGCCCCCCCGCCGGCCTGCGAGCCGGGGGGGGGGGGGGGGCGGGGGGGGGGGGGGGGGGGGGGGGGGGGGGGCGGAGCCGGGCCCTTTCCCGCGGAGCCACACAGCGCTCGGAGGGGCCCGCTGCCTCGCGGGGGGGGGCGTCCAGGGGGCGGCGGGGCCCGGCTGGAGGCACCGGCGAAGGTAGTTTCCCGCGGCGGGCCTTGCTCTCCACCGAGGGCGCCGTGTGGGGGGTGTCCCCCCACGCCCCGCAGAGCCCGTCTGCACCCCAAAACGCTGCCCCGGCTTGGCTGGTCTTGCAGTCCGGTCCAGATGCCCTCTATGATCTCGCCCCTTTTATTAGCAAGTGCAGGAAGTGCGTGCTGGCTGTGAATTCACCGGCAGCACGAGACCACGTTTGCTCGTAAGCGGCTGGAATACGGTTATCAACTTTGACGATTAAGCCGATGTTGAGGGCAGCGCGCCTTCGGCTCGTTCTGGTTTGCCAATCGCAGGGTGGCCGACCTTCGCCCGCGAGCAGGACAACAAGGATTTGCGATCGTGAAGAAACTCAATCAACTCTCCGCTTCCATTGTGACATCCCCGGTTGTGTGGGGGATGATGGCCACGCTGGCATTCTACACGGCTATCAACAGCCAGTTGGTGTCGTCGATCGTGGGGGAAGAATACCGGCAATTTATCTACCGGTACGTCTCCAGCCACCCGGTGGAGTACGTTGAGTCAGCCATGTTCTTCGTCGGAATGACGGCGTTGTTGATGAAAGTCTGCAACGTCATCATGCAGTATCAAGGGCTCGAACAGAACCTCCTGGGGCGCGCCACGACGGGTAGCACTGCCGATGACTGCCCTCAGCTACTTGAGGAACTGGCCGCTCAGGCTCCGGGACGCGAAGGGTATCTGGTTCGCCGGCTTCGCGAGGGTCTCGAACACGTGCGAGATCGCGGCACGGCCGAGCAACTCGATGAGCACCTTAAGTATTCGGCCGATATGGACGCCAGCCGCGCGTACGATGGCTACGCCTTGGTGCGGATCATCATTTGGGCCATTCCGATCCTCGGATTCTTGGGCACCGTGGTAGGTATCACGTTGGCCATTGCGCAGCTCAACCCAGAAACCCTAGAGAGTTCGCTCTCGCAGGTGACTGCCGGTCTGGGCGTGGCGTTTGATACCACAGCGCTGGCGTTGGCGTTCTCCATTGTGTTGATGTTTACGCAGTTCTTGGTCAATCAGGCCGAGACCCGATTGCTGGAAACCGTAGATGGCCGAGCTGGCAAACTGCTGAGCCGCCGTTTTGACCTGGCCAGCACTGGCGGTGATCCGCAGGTTGCCGCAGTTCGCCGGATGTCCGAAGGTCTGCTGAACAGCATGCAGCAAATGGTCGAACAACAGGCGCAACTTTGGCAACACTCCATGGACGCCGCACAGCAAAAATGGGAACAGGCCGCCAACGCAACGCAAGAACACGCTCAGCACATGTTGGGCACCGCGCTTTCCCAGGCACTGGCCAGTCATGCCGAACATCTCCAACAGGCGGCGGATGCTTCGGCCGAATCCAACCGACAACACTGGGGCAGCATGCAGCACAGCCTGGATCAGGCCGTGGGCGCCATCGGTGCACAACAACAACAGCTGGTGCAACAGGGGCAAGTATTGCTCAAAGTGGTAGAAGCAACCGGCGAAGTGGCTCGGCTGGAAGATGCCCTCAATCGCAACCTGGCCTCGTTGGCCGGATCTCAAAACTTCGAGCAAACCGTCGATAGCCTGGCTGCTGTCATTCACCTGCTCAACTCGCGGCTTGCCCCGTTGGCAACGCAGCGTCAATCCCTTTCGCAACCCGATGGTTCTGTTGGTCACGCGGCATGAGAGCTGGAAGAAGAACTCCACGCAATGCCGCTAGTGTTTCGCTCTTTCCGTTCCTGGCGGTTCTGCTCTGCACCATGGGTGCGCTGATTGTCGTGCTGGTGGTCTTGAGCCAGCTCGCCAAGGCGCAAGCCCGTGAAACACGCGAGCAAGGTGCGCAGGCCGTGGCCGAGCAAATTGCTGCCGCTGCGGCTGAAGAAGCAGCGCTCGCAGCCCAGCTCTCGCAGTTGCGGCAGTTGAAAACAACGCTCGCCGCCCGAATTGCCGAGACCGATCTACACGCCCAGCGGTTGGCGGCCGAAGTTCAACGCTTGAAGCAACAGGTAGCTGTGACCTCACAGAAGACGGGCTCGTTGGCGGACATGGCTCGGCTGAACCAACAGTTGGAGAATCTCAAAGCGCAGCAGATCTTCTTGCTCGAGCAGGAAGAAGAACTTCAACAGGCACTCAAGAAGGCCAAAGAGAAACAAGACCAGCCTTCGCGTAGCTTTGCCATTGTGCCGTATCGCGGCCCCAACGAAACCTTTCGCCGTCCGGTATACATCGAATGTCGGGCAGATGGCGTTGTGCTGCACCCGTCCGGTGTTCGACTTTCGGCCAACGACTTCCCAGACACCATGGGCCCTGGCAATCCACTCTCGGCAGCCCTGAGGGCAACTGCAGTCCACTACCAATCCAGTGGTGAGCAAGACGTCCCCTATCCATTTCTCTTGGTCCGTCCCAACGGAATCATGGCGTACTACGCCGCACGGGTGGCACTCCAGTGGATGGACAACGAGGTGGGATACGAACTGATTGATGGCGAGTGGGATCTGGCCTTGCCGAAAGAAGATCCACAGCTCACTCAGGTTCAGGCCAGGGCAGTTGATGCTTCGCGGCAAGTGCTCAACCAAACGCAGGTGGCACAACGCAGCTTGTTGGATACCACCACGGGGGGCGGCCCCGAAACTCCACGTTCGTACCGAGTTTCACGCAGCCTGGGTGGCCTGGTCCCGGCAGATGGGATGACGCCGGGAGATTACGACGAGCCGCCACGTACAACCATGCCCCCTGGTGGCTTCCGGCCAACCAACTCCAGCGCTAACGATCGCTACGGAGCCGGCGGCAATAGCAGTACTCCTTACGGATCGCCAGGGAGTAAGAATGCCTACGCAGGCAGTCCCGGCGGCACCGACCGATATGGAAATCCAAGCGACTCGAACCGGTACGGCGAACAAGGCGGTTCTGGCACCCCCAACGGCGGCGATGATCCGTTCTCGCCGCAGATTGGGCGTTATGGTTCGAATCAGCAGAATCAAAATCCCGATGGTTCCAACTCGCCGGGCGGGGCCAACGGGCCGAACTCCCGCGGCGGCACCACGCCCAACGGCAGCGACCTTGCCGCCGATCCGTCCTCAGGCTATCCCAGCACTCAGTCATCGCTGGGCCAGAACGGCAGCGGCCAGATGTCCGGCAATCAAACAACAGGCCAAACCCCCTCCGGACAATCTGGCGGCGGACAATCTGGCGGTCAGCGTCCGCAAGATCGGTATGCCGGCAATACCTCGTCTGGTTCTTCGTCTGGCTCCTCTGCCGGTTCTCCCTCTTCGTCTGGGTCCGCTGGTGGTTCGCCTTCGTCCGGTGCTCAATCTGCATCCGGACCCGCCAACTTTGGTGGCAGTGGTTCACCTTCCGGACAACAAGGCTCCGCCAGCAGTATGGCCAATCAAAGGGGTAAGGATTGGGCCATTCGTAGCATCCGCGGACCAGGCACCACAGCGGTCACGCGGCCAATTCGCGTGATCTGCGATATCGATCGCGTGGTGCTGTTGAGCGAAGACCGTATTCCCCGCGCCGAGAAGATCATCACGCTCGAATCTCATACCGCGGCCGCCGTCGATCCTCTGCAACAAGCGGTGACCCGCCGCGTGCAAAGTTGGGGAATCGCAGGAGCAGGCATGTACTGGCGTCCAACCCTGCAGATGGAAGTGACGCCGCTCGGACAGAAGCGGTTCGAAGACTTTGCGATTCTCCTGGAAAACAGCGGTTATCAGATCAATCGCAAGCAGATCAGCAGTGCCTCGATCGGCAGGACGCCAACCACCAACCGCTAGTGCCAACCTGACCCATCGAACTTACCAGAGCAAGCAAAAACCATGCGACGTCCAACGAGCGAGGAAGGGGACGGTTTTGGTAGCGATTCCTTCTTGGACATCGTGGCCAATATCGTCGGCATCTTGATCATTTTGGTCACGGTGGTTGGCCTGCGCGTGCAGCACTCACCTGCTTTGGCCAAATCCACCACAGACATCCAAAGTCCGGACCTTTCTCCCCTGCTCGCGCAGATTGATGCGCTCCGCAATGAGGTTGATCAAGCACAGCGGCAGCTTACCGAGCGCGACCTGGACGAAGAGCAAAAGCGTCAAGCTGCCGATGCGCTGGCCGCACAGTTGGCCAACTCCGAACTTGATCTTGCCGAACAACGCAACGCGATGTTGCGCAAGGCAGATGTCGTTGACTCGTTGGAGGCGGACATTGCCGCCCGACGCGCAGCGGCCCAGCAGCTTCAAGACGAAGTTGATAAGACCCGCCCTGCCGAGCAGGAGGTTGTGCAGATTGAGAGTTATCCCACTCCGGTGAGCAAATCGGTCGATGGGCAAGAGGCGCACTTCCAGCTATTGGGAGACCGCCTGGTGTATGTTCCCATGGAAGAACTCTTAGATCGGATGAAACAAGACGGACGGCAGTTGCTTCGCGAGGATCGGATGTCTCCGGTCCTTTCGGCCACGGTCGGCCCCACCGGTGGGTTTCGCCTGCACTACACCATGAAGCCGCGAAGGGGCCGGTTTTGCCCGCCTGGCATCGTTTGCCCTCACCCCCGAGGCGCGGAACCTGGGCGACCCGATCGATCAGGCACTACAGGGACAATCCACGTTTCGCCTGGCACTCAGCCGATTCGATCCTGATCGGGTCACGGTCACCATCTGGACCTATCCGGACAGCTTTTCTGCATTTCGCAAACTCAAACGTGATCTGCACCGGTTAGGTTACTCGATCGCTGGCCGCCCTCTCCCCTTCGGCGAACCGATCGGTGGCTCGCCCCAAGGAAGCCGCTCATCGGCACAGTAGCCTGCCAAGTATGAACGCCCATGAGAAGCCGGGTAGCTCAGGTTGCTCGCAACCTGAGTTTACTGGAGGCATGCCGAGAATGCGAAGTTCCACATGTCACCAGCGCATTTGACGGCCCCAGGACAAGCACCTCGATCAAGGCGGGCCCCAGGTCCATGGTTACTGGTAATACGTCCAACGATCTGGACGGATCCATCGGTCAACTCGGCGGGCCGGTTCGAGTACACGCTGCAGAGTCGGTGAATCAATTCGGTACAGTCGAATGGCAACGAATTCAAAATCCGGATAGGAAATTGTCGTCCCCGAACTGGTGTGGGTTGGTCGACTGGTCTTGCCCACTACGGGCCCGACGAGCAGTGCATAGTACGCCCCCATGTACAGTGCCGGCAGTATCAGTGCCAGAATCACCGCCGTCGCTGCCCAACCAACTTTGGTTTGCTCAGTCATATCCCGCTCCATTCTAATTCCGTTCGCTGTTCAAAATCCTACGCCGTTGACGTTCCGCGCGGCAAGCAAAGTCCGCAGCGACCAGCGGCCGGCCGTTGAGTTACACGTCACTCGACGATCCGCGCTATAGCACGGGTCCCAGTACGGCGAGCGTGTTGTTCCAGAATCGGCGAGGTCCGGACCAAGCCTGGACGTCGGCCAGCGTGACTTCCACGGACGCAGCGAGATACTCCTGTTGCCGGCGGTAGACACTTGCGGTGAGTGTGGGATCGTAGAAGAGAATGTTGTTTTCGTAATTCAAATCGAAGCTTCGCCGGTCCATGTTGGCTGAGCCGATCAAGGTGACGTCTCCGTCGAGCGTCAACGACTTGGTGTGCAACAAGCCCCCTTGATACTCGAAAATGCGAACGCCTGCTTCCAGCAGTTCCTGGTAATAGCTGCGACTCGCCGCGGCGACAATCCACGAGTCATTTCGGGCTGGGAAAACAATGGTGGTTTTCACACCGCGATAGGCCGACCCACAAATGGCGTTCTGGATCGATTCGTCCGGAACGTAGTAGGGAGTTGTAATCAGCAATTCCCGCCGAGCCGCGTAGAACAAAGACTCGAACACCTCTGGCATGGCCGAGTGTCGCGATGTGGGGCCTGTCCCAATCACCTGAGCAGGCAGGCCAGGTTCGGCAGTGGGGATCTCTCGGCGAAGCAGCGGATCCAGGTCTTCTTCGGCATAGGTCATCCAGTCACTGGCGAACAGGTGTTGATTCTGCCGTGCAATGGGACCTTCGAACCGAATGACCGCATCCACCCAAGGCGCAAACTTGGCTTTGACCAGAAACTCCGGATCGGCACAATTCTGGCTGCCGCAATAGGTGATGCGATCATCAATCACCATAATCTTGCGATGGTTCCGCAGATCAATCCGCCCCTTGAGCGGACGCAAGATGCTCCCCATCGGCAGAGCCACGGCCATGCGGACACCAGCCGCTCGCATGGATTCCCAGTGTTCAGAACCGATCAGCGTGCGGGAGCCGAGACCATCTGCCATAGCCCGGCAGGTGACACCGCGGGCGGCTGCCCGTTTCAAGGCTTCGGCAATCTTGAGCCCGTTGTTGTCAGGGAGCCAGATATAGAACATCAAGTGAACGTGGTCGCTGGCGGCGTCGATATCGGCCACCATGTTCTCGATCGTGGCATTCGAGTCAGCCATCAGCTGGCCCGAATTCCCGCCGATGGCATCAAACCCACTGATCGAGCGTCCCACGTGAAACAGGTGCTGGTACAATTCCGGCACGTCCGCGACCAGTGCCGACGAGTCACCAGCGGTCGTCGAAGCGACCGCAGGCATTTTGTCCAAGACCTGGCGCAATCTGGCGACTCGACGACGACCGATATTCGTTTCGCCAAAGTACAAATAGACCAGCATGCCGAAGATCGGCAAAGCTGCTATGACCGCCACCCAGGCGATTCGTGATGCCGGTTCCCGGTGCGGACGCAACATCACGCGGACCACTAGAACCGCCTCAATCGACAAGTGAATCGCGATCGCGATCAGCTCTTTGTTCATCGCCACGTCTTGGTAGAAGCTTTGAATTGCATTGCGGCCGCCCAACCAGAGGTGGCAACTTAGCCGAAAAGCTCAGGGATGGGTTCTGCTTCAATCAGCCGAATCGGGCGGCTCCCGGGACCAGGCATCATGGTGGTTTCGAGGTCGATGCCCATGGCGTGATAGAGCGAAGCCAGCACACGTGGCGGTTCGACCGGGTAATCGTGAGGCGCGGCTCCCAGCTTATCTGTCGAGCCAATTACTTGACCACCTTGCACTCGCCCGCCGCAAAGGAAGTTGGTCCAGGCAGAGGGATAATGGTCCCGTCCCCCGTTCTTGTTGAACTTGGGAGTCCGGCCCATTTCGCTCAGCACGGCCACGACGGTGTTCTCAAGCATCCCGCGCTGCTCCAAGTCTTCAATCAATGCGCTGAACGCCTGATCGAACTGAGGACAGAGATGCCGCTCGTAGTCTTCGATGGTGCTGTTGAGATTGCCTTTGTTTGCGTGCATGTCCCAGCACGCAATATTGAACACCGTATCAAAGTGATTGATGGTGACGAACCGGCTCCCGCTCTCAATCAGCCGGCGCGCCATCAGGCAGCTTTGCCCTAGCGTGTTGCGTCCGTATCGGTCGCGCGAGGTGTCCGCTTCTTGCTTGAGGTCAAACGCCATCTTGGCTTCGGCACTGGTCAGCAGATTGAAGGCTCTGGCGTAGGCGGTATCGCGCTGAGCGGCAGCCCCGCGTTCTCCCCGTTCTTGCAACGTATCCAATTGGTTGAGCAAATTGCGGCGGGCGTCCAGGCGGAACTCGTCCTGTCCCTTGGGGGGTGCCAGGTTTGCGACTTCGAAATCGCTCAAAGCCGGGTCGGCCCCCAACACAAACGGGTCGTGCGCACTCCCCAGGTAGGCACTCTCCTGGCCGTGCGGGGTAGAAGTCCCTGTGTTTCCAATCTTGCCAGGCAACAGAATCGAGGCCGGCATCTGGCTCTGCTGTCCAAACACGCGAGCAATCACCGAACCGGCGTGCGGTTTCAAACTGGCCGCGTTGAACTCATGCCCCGTCATCATCCACCGCTGGCCATTCTCATGCGAAGCCCCCGTGGTGTGGTGCAGGCTGCGAATCAATGCCACTTTGTCCATCACCCGGGCCATCAGCGGGAAATGTTCGCAGATATCAATGCCTGGCACGTTGGTGGCGATGGGGTTGAAGGGGCTCCGTACGTCGTCAGGAGCGTCCGGCTTCATGTCCCAGGTATCGAGATGCCCCGGCGAACCCACCAGGAAAATGGTGATGCAGTTCTTGATTTTGGCCTGCGATCGCTCGACCGCGCCAGCCGCTTCGAGACTCAGCCAGTTGGGCAGCGACAGGCCCGCCAAACCAGTGGCCCCCGCCTGCAGGAAGCTACGCCGAGTGAAACCGTGGCAAACCGGAACCTTGGCATTGCCAATGTGAATCATCGCTGTTTGTCCTTGTGCCAGGTGCGGTTTGAATGGGGAGTGCCGTACTCGGGAAGTTGTTGGGAGTGCGCGGCTGTGGAGGCCGAGTGGGGACGTATCAGTATACGCAGATCGGTTGGCGGTCTGCCATCCCAGACATCAGAAAGTGGCGGAAAGTCTAGCGAACATCAATCGCCACCCGTTTCGCCACCCCCGAAATAGGCACGATCACGTTGTTCGTACCCGTCGTACTTCAGCAATTCGTACAGTTCCGCCCGAGTCTGCATACCATCTTGCTGTCCGGCCTGAGTGCCGGTGTCGCGGAGTTCATCCAGCAGTTGTTGCACGGCTCCCATGGCCGTTCGGAGTAGCGAGACAGGATACAGAGCGCCAGCGTAGCCAAGCTGCTGAAGTTGTGCGGCCTTCAGCAGGGGGCTCTTGCCGAACTCGGTCATGTTGGCCACCAGCGGGACGTCGAGTGCTTGGGCTACGGTGGCAAACTCTGCCTCGCTGGCAAGAGCTTCAGGAAAAATCCAGTCTGCGCCGGCTGCAGCATAAGCCCGGGCTCGAGTGATGGCATCGTCCAGGCTAGTCACACCTCGGGCGTCGGTCCGAGCCAGGATGACCAGGCTGGAATCCACTCGAGCGCTGGCGGCAGCTCGGATCTTGGCGCACATTTCTTCGCACGAGACCAATGCCTTGCCGCTCAAATGTCCACAACGCTTGGGAAGTTGCTGGTCTTCGAGTTGAATAGCGGCCGCTCCGGCAGCTTCCAGCTCAATGACCGTCCGCTCCACGTTGATGGCCGCACCGAATCCGGTATCCGCATCCACAACAAGCGGCACGTCCACCGCTCGCGTCAACCGTGTGGTTTCGGCGGCAAGTTCGGTAAGCGTGAAGAGTCCGATATCCGGCAGCGCCAAAGCCCCGGCGCTGAACGCGGCTCCCGAAAGATACATGGCCGGGAATCCACACTGCTGGATCATTCGTGCAGCGAGTGCGTTGAACGCGCCCGGGATCTGCAAGAAGCCCTGCCGCTGCGCTGCCCTTAATCGGTTTCCGGGAGTGAGTTGAGTCATGGCGTCCTTCGTATCAAGTCACGTGCTATAGGCCTGGTTGGGCGTCGGGGGAGTTCAACGCGATACCGCACGACGGGCAAAGATCCATTTGATTAACTGCATGATGCCCAGCAAGATTGCCATCAACGGAGCGGACAAGACGATCACCGCCGGCACCAGCCACCCCACGGAAAAGATGGCTTCGACGTACTGCCAAATGGGACTCCAAAAGACCATCACCGTGAGGGCACCCAGGCAAAGGAAAGGACCATAAGGAATGGGCGTTTGAAGGTGCCGACGCAATAGTGTCTCGGTCAGCGCAGGCACGAGCCCAAACAGCGGACCAATGAAGAACACCAACAGTACGGCTTGCCAGCCCAAGAAAGTTCCGATCATGGCCATCAGCGTTACGTCACCAAAGCCCATGGCTTCGCGTCGCAAGACGAAGGCCCCGATCAGGCGAATCATCCAGACCATCCCGCCGCCGGCTGCCATTCCCGCCAGGCTACTCAAGAGGGCTTGCCAGGAGTCACCCCCTCGATTCCAGACAACCACGACCCCAATGCTGACCGCTACTGCCAACCCGGCGACGAGATACGTCCAGCTCTCGCGGCGAATCCTGGCCGCCATCAGCGTCAGTGCATTCTTCCAACCTCGGCGGCCGCGCCACACACGGGGAAGCAGCGCAAAGGCCGCCATCCAAACCGCGGCCAAGGCAATGGCCAACCCCAATGGCTGGCCGCCGGAAAGCCCATCTGGCCATGGTCTGGGGCTTGAGAGTTTCAGAAAGTCCAGCAGCTCCACCGGCGGAAGCGTGGCTACCGGTAGCAGCGAGTAGGGCACCAGCGCGGCAATGGTCAAGCCGGCCAGTGCGCCCGGAACGGTCACTTCGTCGGGAATGATCTGCTCGTCGATATCAATGAAGCTGGCGACCACCATCAGTGAGATGAGCAGCAAATGGCTCAGGTAGTTCGCCCACAATACGGAGGTCGGGGGCTCTTGAAGCCCGATCGGCAGCAATAGACTCCCTTCCACCACTTCCCAGTGATAGAGCCAGACGAACGCAAAGCCCAACAGCAGTTCGAGCATCAGGGGCCGAAGCCAGAACCTGGCACCCCGCACCGGCTCCTCGCGCCGGAGTTGATACCACCCCAGGACGGGAATCTTATCCCACCAAGTTCGCGGCGCGATCTTGGGCGTGGTGCGAGTCGTTGTCGACTTCCGTTTCTTGGAGGCGGCTGCCGTTGGCGCCTTGCCGGAAAGCTCGACTGGCGGTGGCCGAAGCAACCAGGCAGGCAAGAGACGACTCGCCAACCAGGTGGCAACCTCCGTCCAGGGGCTGGCGTCACTCTGAACGAAGCGCAAACGATAGATCGCCAAATTGGCCAGGCTGCCGGCGATTGTTCCCAGCACGAACAAAGCAAGAACCCGCAATTCCATCGGCAGCCTGATTCCTTCGTGAAGCGTTGAAGTTTCGCACGGCGGACTGAAACCCTTATACCAAACAAGTTGTCCGGGTTGCCGCAAGTTTCTGATGGTGGGCTGCATGGACAGCGGTCATGTTTTAGTTTGCAGCATGGGCAACAAACCAAACCACGATTTCTTCGGCCACTTGATCTGGCGTCTGATCCTGGGTGTTCACGGCACACTGCGCGCACCCGCGATACCACGGTTCGCGCTCTGCCATCAGCCTGGCAATTTCTTCGGCATCTCCCAGCGTGGTGAGTTTGGGACGGCGAGTCGCCGTGGCAGCATCTGCGTTGATTCGCGCCAGCAGCACCTCGGGCGTTGCCTGCAACCAGATCACCGCGGAAGAATGACGTTGCCAGGCTTGTCGGGTTTCGGCGCGCATCACAGCCCCGCCGCCGGCTGCCACCACCAGATTTTGTTGAGCGGCAAGTTCGGTAAGAACCGCCACTTCCAAATCTCGGAAGGCCTGTTCTCCTCGCTGTTCGAAAAGGTCGGCGATGGACATGCCGGCGCGACGTTCGATCTCCACGTCGGCATCCATCCAACGCCATTCCAGCTTGGCGGCAACGTGCCTGGCGACCGTGCTCTTGCCGGTCCCGCGATAGCCGATGAGCACCAGCTGTTGATAGGTTGGGTGGGAGTCGGGAGCCGGCATGCGTGCAGCATCGAGTTGAAGTGCGAGGGAAAGGAAGCGAGCGTCAGTACTTGGCGGCACCGGTGGCCTTTTTGAGGACTCCCCGCATTAAATCGGTGGGGCCAGGCTGTCCCGTAAAGTGCTCGAACTGCAACGCCGCTTGTCGAACGAACATTTCAACACCCGTGATCACCTGGCATCCGCGTTTGCGGGCGTCTTTGATCAGCAGTGTGGTCTCGGGATTGTAGACCGTGTCGAAGACAATCGTCGATGGTTTCAAGCTATGCTGGTCAAACGGCGACTCGTCCACTTTGGGGTGCATGCCAACCGGGGTGCAGTTGATCAGAATGTCGGGTTCCACTTCGTGTCGGCGTTCCCAGCCAATGCCGCCGCAATCGAGATGTTCGGCCAGTTCTTCGGCCCGTTCGGTCGTTCGATTCGTGATCAAGACTTTGGCCCCCAGTTGCTTGAGACCGTACCCAATGGCTTTGGCCGCGCCGCCAGCCCCCAGCACCAGGGCAGTGCGTTCGCGGAACCAGCGTTCATCGTGCCCTTGGCTCTTGACCGAAGCTCGCAGGCTATCCATGGCTGCCTGATAGTCGGTATTGTGTCCGACGTTCTCGTCGTCGTCGAAGATGACGGTATTGGCGGCGCCGATGCCTTTGACGGCCCGATCAATCTTGGTCAACTCGCCCAGGACGGACTCTTTGTGGGGAATGGTAACGCTGAGCCCCTTGATTCCCAGTGCTCTGGCATCAGCGAAGAAACTCGGCACATCTTCCCGCGAGACCCGCAGCGGTAGATAAACTTTGTCCATTTTCTGTTGGCGAAAACAAGCGTTATGGATCAAAGGACTCATGCTGTGGGCAATGGGATCTCCGATCACGCCGTAGACCACCGTGTCTTTGGTCAGGCGTTCGTAGTGATAGACGTCTACCATTTCCTGGTAGGTCAGTTGCCCTGGAGCGAGTTGCCGCTCGTGGTGGAATGTGGCATAGGTGAACGGTGCCCCGAACCGCCCGGCCAAGATCCGTGATGGAGTGCCGATATCGCCCATGCAGAGCCCCACCGTGGGAATCTTGCTGTTGGCAATCAGTTGCAACATCCGCAAGTTGTCATGGGCGTGGTTGGCCATGGTGGCAATCTTGACGATGTCCGCATCTAAGCTGACCAGTCGGGCGTGAATCTCTTCGAGATTCTCGGGAGTCTTGCGGAAGTCGTGCAGGCTCACAATTCGCTTAGTGTTGCCAAACCGTGGAATGTCCGCGGCCACATCCTCTTCCAGATCGACATACTCCACTCCAGCGGCGATGGCCGCCCTGAGCAGCACGCGGCGCTGTTGCTCGGTCCCTTCGAATCGGCCACCGTCTTGTTCTCGCCGAACCGTCGCAATGACTGGCGAGGGGCGATCTTCTAACAGCCGACTCAGATTGACGCGCGAACGAATGTAGTCGAGCCGTAGCTCGACAATCTGGGCCCCTTGTTCGACCAGGTGCTTATGCTCCGCCATCACATGACGATGCCTTCCGCGACCAATGCTAACGCAAATCATCCGTTTGTTCCGTAGTGCCTGAGTTGTTCCACTGCCCTGGTGGGGACTTCCTTTAAAATCCTTAATGATGCGGAAGGTCCCACATTCAAAGAGTATCACCCCGTTGGGCGTGCCGGAAGTGCGAAGGCGCAGAACGTGGACGCATTATGCGGGTTGGATGGTGTCTGTCGGTGGCAGAGGAACCGGCCAACCAATGCAATGAAAACGATGCGGAGAATTCGCTCGAGGGGGCACTCGGGATCAGTCGGTGAGAGCCTGGAGGGTGACTGCGACGGTTCGCCGCTCGCCGCTGCGTTCGACCATCAGTTCGACCTGGTCTCCCACATTGTACTTGTCTAAGACTTTGAACAGCGCATCGGCCGTGGCGATCTCGGTAGTATCGATGCCGACGATCACATCCCCCAGTTCCATCCGGCCGCTACCATCCAACTCGGCGGGCTTGAGCTTGGCATTGGCAGCGGCACTGCCAGGAACCACATCGTAGATCACCACTCCTTCGATCCCTTGGTTGCGAGTCAACTGGTCATTGAGAATCTTGACGCCAAGCCCCGGTCGGGTGACCTGCCCGCTGCGGACCAGCTGCGGAATGATTCGGTTGACGGTATCCACCGGCACGGCAAACCCGATCCCGGCATAAGTGCCGGAGGGGCTATAAATGGCCGTATTGACGCCGATCAGTAGGCCAGCGCTATCAATCAGCGGGCCTCCTGAGTTGCCGGGGTTGATTGCAGCGTCGGTCTGAATTACGCCGGCAATCGGGCGACCACTGCGCGAGCGAATCTCTCGCCCCAGGCCGCTGATGACGCCGGTTGTCAACGTCTGGTCGAAACCGAACGGGTTGCCAATGGCGAACACTTTTTGCCCCACCTGCAAATCCTGGGAAGTTCCGATCGGCAGCGGCAACAACTGATGCGCCCCCGTGTCGATCTTGAGCACTGCCAGATCTTTGTCAGGCGCCACTCCCACGCGTCGAGCCGTCCAGGTGGTCTGGTCGTTGAGCGTCACGTAGGCCGTGTCGGAATTTTCGATCACGTGGTAATTGGTGACGATATGCCCTTGATCGTCCCAAACGAAGCCAGATCCGGTGCCTTGCGGGATCTCAGTAATCTGCAGATTCAGGTTATTGCGGCGCACGGCCGTTGTGATGTAGACCACCGACGGGGAGCAACTGCTGAACAGATCAATGGTTGCCTTTTCGTCTGCTGCCAGATCTCCCCGAGCCATGATCGCCCGTGGCTCTGCGTCAGGATCCAACAGAGGTTCGGGCGTGAAGGTGCCTTGCCGATACAGCAAGAACAACAAGATGGCCAGCACCATTAGCATTGGCCAAAAGTAGGGGCGGTTTGCAGACATGGCGTTTCAGTCACAAAACAGGTTAAGCGGCCCTTGTCAGGAAGTACTCCTAGTGTACGCGCCGGCAGACGAAAGGCTACCCGTCGGCGGCACGACGTTGCTCAGGTAATATGTCCCAATGCCACCGCGGCGGGAGGGTACGAACGTACACGCCAGGCCAAGCGGGTTTGGGGAAGCAGGTTCATATCAAAGCGGCCATCGGCTTCCACGATCACAATGCTTTTGGTGGGAGCCCGCTGGATGAGTGTCGTCAGCAGCAGCAACATGTCGTCTTGCCGATCCACGTAGAAACTGTACGGCGGCGAGGCGAACAACACCCAGGGAAGTTCCGAAAGCTCCGGCGTCCGCTGAGCCCAAATGAACGTATCTCCTCCGATAACCTCGGTTGGTTCTTCGATTCCCAATTCTTGCACACTTCGCCGAATCAGCGCTGCCGAGGGGAAGTGCTGTTCGACAAAGGTTGCCTGAGTCGCCCCTCGGCTGAGAGCCTCGAGCCCCAAAGCGCCGGTGCCAGCAAACAGGTCCACGGCGTGCATTCCTTTTGCCTGCGGACCCAGCAGGTTGAAGATCGCCTCGCGCAGGCGGTCCTTCATGGGGCGAGTGCGACGGTCGCCACTGTACTGTACCTTTCGGCCGCCGTATTTTCCCCCAATGATCCGCAGAGGTGTGTCCACGCCGGTGGACGGGGAAGAAGCATTCGGTTTGCCAGAACGTTTACGGGACACGCGATCAAGCTCTTTATGGAGAGGAAGGAACAAAAAAACGGCCAATTCCCAGGGAAAACCATCCCGCTCGGAAGGCATTTGGTCCTGAGCCACCACGCCGGCCCGAACTGGTCAGGTGTGTTGAGCGTAGGAATGAGTGGCGCGGGCCGCAAGTCTCACTTGTTAAAGTGGGCAGTTCAGCTCCTCAGCCGAGGCTGTTGTTCCAGGTGGTGCTTTGCCGTAACGCGTAGCAGTTGGTATCTTTGGGGCGCTCATGTGAAACGATTTCCCTTGCGAGCGGGAGGGCCGGGTTTGGTCTCTCCCAACCTTTACAAAAATCCGGAGAGTGTGACTGATGTGTAAGCACCGAGCCCGTTGGGCGGTCTATGTCCTGGTGACAGGAAGTTGTCTGACCTTGAATCCCGCCACGCTGCTCATCTCAGGTGGGAATGCAACGTATGCCCAAGATGCCGCAGCCGAGAAACCGGCAACCGGCAAGTTCGATACGATGTTCGCCGAATGGAGGCAACTGCTGCAGCAAATGCGGGACCTCCAACGCGACTACAAGACCGCCAAGCCGGACGAGCGGTCAGGGCTGGTCACCCAGTTCAATGACCTGGTCAAGAAGGGGGAAACCATGCTTCCCCAACTCAAGCAAGCTGCCGTGGACACCTATCAGGCCACACCTGAGAACTCCGATGTAGCAGATTTCCTGGCTGCCTCGGCCGCAGGCGAGTTGAAACGCGACAACTACGAAGAAGCACTCCGACTCAGCAAGATGCTCATCGACCATGATTACCCCAATCCCAGTGTCTACGAAGCCGCAGGCATCGCGGCCTTTGAAACCACTTCACTGGACGACGCTGAGGAATTTCTGGAAATCGCCGATGAGAAGGACACCATCCGATCCAAAGGGCGAGACTACCTGACGCAGATCCCTGAGTACCGCGAGTACTGGAAAGTTGAGAAGGAACTGCGTGACAAAGAAGCCGCGCTGGCCGACGATGACCCCAAGGCCCTGCCTCGCGTGAAACTTGAGACCTCCAAGGGAGACATCACGGTTGAGTTGTTCGAGAACGAAGCGCCAAATACGGTGGCCAATTTTGTGAGCCTGGTCGAACAAGGATTCTACGACGATAAGAATTTCCATCGGGTGTTGGAGGGGTTCATGGCTCAAGGAGGCTGCCCTAAAGGTGATGGAACCGGCGGCCCTGGCTACCGCATCAAGTGCGAATGCTACGAACCGAACTTCCGTCGCCACTTCCGCGGCACGCTCAGCATGGCGCACGCCGGTCGAGATACAGGTGGCTCGCAGTTCTTCCTGACGTTCCGCCCCACCGGTAGCCTGGACGGCAAGCACACGGCATTCGGCCGCGTCATTGACGGGATGGAAGTCCTCTCCGAACTGCAGCGACGCGATCCTCAGCAAGAGAACCAGCCGGAGCCAGACAAGATTGTCAAAGCGACGGTGGTCCGAAAACGTGACCACGCGTACGAGCCGGCCAAAGTCGGCGACCCAGAATCCACGCCTGAGACGCCAAAGCCAGACACCAAACCCAGCGACGACAAGCCCGCGACAGAGAAGCCCGCGACAGAGAAGCCAGCTGCAGAGAAGCCTGCTGCAGAGAAGCCTGCTGACGAGAAACCAGCTGCAGAGAAGCCTGCTGCAGAGAAGCCTGCTGACGAGAAACCAGCTGCAGAGAAGCCTGCTGCAGAGAAGCCTGCTGCAGAGAAACCAGCCGAAGAGAAGCCTGCGACTGAGAAACCGGCTGACGAGAAGCCGAAGGAGTAAGCAGAGAAGCCCGGCTTCAAGAGTTATGAACCTGGGAGCAGCGGCGTTGGCGCGTTGCTCTCAGGTTTTTTTATTCAGGCGTTACGCACCGGAGAGATCGCCAAAGAGTTTGGAACGCAGTGTATCGAGTTGCCCTTGGCGGCGGGCCAGGGACTGCGTCAGCCGGGCCGCATCGAATCGTTCTGGTTCGAGAAACAACCGCGCAGGCTGCGCCAGGCGATGTGCTCTGGCCAGTTCCTTGAGCAATCTCTTCTGGGCGAAGTTGAGCGCGTGGGCGTTTGCCAGGCTGCGAAACAGCGCGCGGTGGCTCAGATGTCGGCGTGTGCGATCCTGGCGGTTGAGCAACAGCGAGAGCCCCCAGATTGCCAACGCGATTACCCCCAACAGCATCAAGCCGTTGAGTACCTGTTGCATTCCAAACTGGGCGGATTCGCCGCGGAAGCGGCTCCCCATGCTGGTGGCTCGCTGCACCTGGCCCCACAGCAGCGAAGACTGAAAGTTAGCTGGAAGATAGATGCCCATTGTATGTATCTCGCATGGTATCTGTGTCGATTGGCGGGAGCGGTGGCTGGGTACGAGCCCGGCGTTGTATGGACGCAAGACAGCCCGCGGCCGCTTGCCGAACGAGTTCGCTGCGATCGTTCTGTGCTTCGCTCAGCGCTTCTCGCACTGCTGAAGAGTCACAGGCGGCCAAGGCTCGGACAATTTCTAACCGGAGAACATGGTCGTCGTTCTTCAGTAGTTCGAGCAGCGACTCCTCGACGTCAGCGACTGAGTTGGTTGCCACGGCCACTTGCACGGCCCGCAAGCGACGTGTGCGGCTGGGAATCTTGAGTTCCTCGAGTAACAGCGGCACGGTTTGGTGATCGATCTTGCGGACAACAGGCCTGTCATGTGGCGGACTCTTCATCCAGCAGATTAGAGCCCAGTCAGAATCTGGCAAATCAGGGGTAATTGCTCGCGTCCCGGACGGCGTCCCGAATAACCTCTCGAGGCTGTCCGTCAGTTCGATCAACCGTTGCGGCATGGTCCCGGGACCTCGATGCTGTGGGTCACAGTTGTCCAATGGCGGCGCTTGAACTGCCGGATCGGTCTCTTGGTCAACAGCCCTTGAGAAGAAGGCCATTGACCTCCGCTTGAGGAAATTGGCCCAGCGATTCCACCGCCCCTTGGCGACCTGACGATTGGCCGTGATCCAGCAATTGCTTGAGATTCTCGAATACCGTTTGGCGATCAACACCCGACGCCATCAGGAGTTTCACGGCTGCGTTTTGCTCGCTGCCGTCTAGTTGGGTCAGTCGATCCTGCTGGGGATCTGCCCAGGGAATTTGCTCGACGCGTTTCAGGTGTCGCAAGGGAAGCGGGGCGTGGCCATCGCCAATCTTCTTCAGCAACTGATGCACCAGTTCCGGATCTTCGCGGCGAAAGAGGGTTGTCAAGGCGGCCGATGGCGGATTCGTTTCGTCCAAGAAACTGAGCAGCAATCGAATGACGCCCGGCGCTCGGCTTTCGCGAAGTACCCGAATCACGTGCAGGTAGCCGGCATGATGTGGGTCCAGCAGGATCTGCTTGAGTACCACGTTGTCTCGACTGGTCAACGACAGAAACGCTTCGACCACTTCGATGTGTTGATGGCGATTGACACGTTGAGCGGAGACTTCCAGCGCCGCCACGGCGTTCCGCCGGATCAGTTGCGGGTCTCGCCGATCACGATAATCGCGGGGCCCCGCTAATTCTTCGAACAACAGATCAGCCACCTGTTTGACGGTTTGGGCGGCCAGGTTGGCGCTGGGGTTGTGTTCGTCTTCCAAGGCCGTGATCAGAGCCGGTAGTTGCTCGTACTCGCGAAACCAGACAATCGCTTGACACGCGTTGGCACACATCTGTGGGTCTTTGCCCAAGATTCCGTCTCGAATGGCATAGTTGAGCCGGCCTCGCTTTTCTTCGATGATCGCTCGCCACGGTTCTCCCGAAATATGCAACCGGCGCAGAATCTCTTGCTGCCCCAGTCGGCTACGACGATCGAGCAGCGCCGTCAACGCACCGCTGGAGATCTCCGGGCGGGGATGATCCAGGGCAGGAATCAAGACGTTGACGGCGGCCTCGTTCTCGGTCTTCGCCAGCAGTGCTAGGGTGGTGTGGAGTGGGTCACTCACGGGTACGTCCTCAGCATTTTCGAAAGATTGCCGCTTTGCGATCTCTAACAGATCACCCTCGACGAAACGAGCAATTGCTTCCAGGTGAGGGGGTTCTGACTTGATTTTCAGTGGCTATTACTGAAACTTAGATCGTCAACTGAGCAAAGTGCGCAGGGCATCCTTCATCAATTCATCCAATAAAACGACACCCACCTGGCAAGGTCACAGCATGACAATTCCCATGAATGCGCCGGAAATATTGGATCGGGAGTTCCTAGAGGTTCGGGCTCGGCTACTTGAGGTAGCCGCCTCGTTAGATCGTATCGATCGGGCTGATGGTGCGGTCGAGCAAGACCCCCGGGTGGCGAAACTGCTCTCCGCTCTCGACGTACTCCGGAGTCCGAAACCAGGCCGCGCGGAGCAACTACAAATTATTTTTTCCCAGAATTACCAAGATGACTGGCGCCAATCGTACGGTTTGTAAGGGCGAAAGTAGTCACTACGCTCCGTCGCGATGAAAACCGTGGCATCTCGCGCATTAGCGGGTTCTTGCCTGTCGAGCCGAAAGCTCAAGTGGGACTTTCTCGGCATCACCAAAACAACATCGCCGCCTGCCACGAAGGCTGACGACGATGTTGGTTAAGAAGAATCAACTTCCTGCTCTATCATCCGGCGTCCCTTGCTGGAGAAGTTTTTGCGATATGGTTAGCGGCCGAATCGGAACGAGAAGCCACCGGTGCGAACCTGCACGCCGACACGGTTTCCGCTGCGGTAGGTGCGAATCTGTTGGCCGTAAACGCCAGGTTGACCGTAGCCGGGTTGAATGACGGGAGGAGCGGCGTACTGATCAAGCTCGGAGTGCAGGCAGTGCGCGATTTCTTCAATGTGGTCCAAGAGTTTCAAGGCCACGGTGGCACATGCCGGACGGTGTCCGTAGTGTCCGTGATGTCCATGAAAGTGTCTTCGCGATCCCAGGGCCGCATGTCGGGCCAGCGTGATGGAGTCGTGCGCCAGACGCTCAATCGTTTCAGCCTGACGGCTCAACACGCAAGGATCCACACCTTGGAGTAGTCCACGTTCGAGGGCTACGGTTGCGTCGCACATTGCCTCCGCACTGGTAATCAGCGAGGCGAAGTACGGACCGCGGAGATTGTGTTTGATCTCAACCTCCAAGGCTTCGATGTCTTCGTGCATGTGATGTGCTTTCGCGGCCAGACCTGACAGCGTATGTGCGGCCTGCGACGTGCCGGCCATTCCCATCGAGATCAATGACGCCAATACGAGCAATGTTCCCTTTGCAGCCATGACTTTTCTCCTGAATCACTTTTGGTTTGCGATGAATGGTTTGTTGCGGCTTCTCACACCACGATTCAGGATAAAAGCAAGTGGCGTGCCACAAATCATCCGATTTCCGTAAGTCGCTGCAAGGTAATATGTTGCAGTCCATGGAATTCTTGAGGAGGTATTCGCTGATAGCACGGTGACATCGAAGTGATGTCATTGAGGCAGGCTTTTTGAGTTAAAGTGACTTCACCTGTCGCACCCAAGAATATTGAGCAGCCACTCCACGAGTCCGGCTCACTTAGAGGTTCTTCAACTGGTCGCGTCCGGGCTGGGTGCGGTTCTTGCGTTGTTCTTCTTGCTGCTGGGCGGCGCGATTCTGAAAGATCTGCGCTAGCGAATCATCACCGAGGACCAAGGCGTTGCGATACATGAGCTTGCCGCCGGGATAGAGATTGAGCGTGTTGCCGGCTCGGTCCTCAAACTCAATCGTGACCAGATGCCCACGCTCTTGGTCCGTATAGTCCACTGGGAAACGAGGGCCAGGCTTGCGGATGCTCCCATACTTTTCCATCAACGAATCGGCAATCTCACGCGAGGCGCCAGGCGATACCAAATCCACAGGGAACAGCTCCACGTGATTGATGATTAGGGGCACATAGTCCATTGGCTGGGGACCGAAAAACTCCACCGACTGTTTCTCGGCCCGCTTGGGGGCGACCAGGATCAGCCCTTTCTCGGCAGAGAATTGCACTTTCATCCGGTACTTCAATCCGGCGATGGAAAGTGATTGGGCCTGGATATTAACCGCGGTCGCTCCGCCCCGGAACACCGGTCGATCGAGCAGAGGATGCTTTTCCAGATAGCTTGTTCGGTAAGACTCGCTCTCGGCAAATAGCCCCGCCAGCCAGGTCCGCAGGCCATCTCCGGCCAAGCGCTCCGCGGGAAGTTGGCGTTCCATCAAATGCCCGGTGACTTGGGTTGCCCCAGGGATTTCTTGCACCTTTGCCAACACGGTCAGAAACGTGTCCTCCCAGGCCAGTCCTCCAAAGGGTGCCAGCAGCACGGCGTTTTCGCTTGCCGTAGGGACGCCCTGCGGTGCGTTGGATGCGGCGGGAGTTGCCGGAAGGAGAGGCGCTGGAACTTCGACCGCTGCCGGTTCGGCCGAGGCATTTGCCGGGTTCGTCGGCTGCGCTGGATCCTCACGACACCCAAGGAGTATGAGCGTCCCCATGACACAACCAACAATAAACCTGGTCTTGTCCATCGGTCTGCTCCGTACTCCTCTGCCAGTGCCTATTCCACAAGCGCCTGAACGACATTGCCTTCCACGCGAACTTGAATACATGGCTGCCGGATGGGGGCACTGAATTGATGCTGTCCGTCCCGCACGTCGAACTGCCAACCGTGCCAAGGGCAAGTCACCACCGGTCCGGTCAGGGCACCTTTCCCCAACGGGCCACCTTGATGAGGACAGATGCCATCTAAGGCATAGAACTGCCCGTCAACGTTGAACAATGCCACGATCCGATCGTGCACGACCACCTCTCTGCTTTCGCCGGGTGGACAATCTTGGACGTTGGCAACTTCAATCCATTGGCCCATCGGCGCATCCTGTCAAAAAGGGTGGTTTACTGATCAAGTAAAGTGTACCGTTTGGCCAAGCTTGGAGAACACTGACAATTGCGAAATCAGCCTAGTTTGAATCACCTGCGGGCTTGATGCCGCCGGCAGATTATTTTTTCGAGGCTGGAATGGCGATCTGCCGAATACCCGTACTGGCACATGGAAGCCAGTCTCACGGGCATGGAATGTCAGCCCTGACAGATCGCTGCACTTCGGTAGGAAGGTTTCCCATGCCCTTGCACTTCATCTCCGCCGTTATGGCGGTTGGCTTCTTGACCATTCTGGCCATGGTTGGCGACATCGTCGTCCGCCGAGCTTGAACACCCCCGGCGGCCTCCCCCTTGAGGTAGCGAATTCGGATATGGTGGTCAGAACGCGAATTTCAGTCTCCCCAGATTCGGCAATGCTGGGTAGACTCGCGCCTGAGAATCCATCCGATGGACGGGCCACAGATTGGCCAGTCCCCCTCCTGCCGAAAATTCAAGGCTCCCGCCGTGTGGTCTACTACAACAGCCTTTCGAGCAATCATTGTTGCTGGCTGTCTGTCCATGGTCTACACGCAACTGACCATGTGCCCCGCGGCGATTCAATACGCCCGATCACTAGGAGCCAACGGGCTGCATATTGGCATCTTAGGGGCACTCCCCACCATGATGCTGTTTTGCCAGTTTCTGGCAGCGGTGCTAGCCAACCATTTGCAGTACCGCCGCTGGGTCTGGTTGCCGGTTTCGATTTTGCAACGCTTGGTGTTTGTGCCCGTGGCGCTGGGGCCATGGCTGTTTACTGACGTAGCGGACATCACCTGGGTTTGGATCTTTATTGGCTCGACGGCGGTGAATCATGCGCTGCTGCACTTTTGCACGCCGCTGTGGCTCTCCTGGATGGGGGACTATTTACCTCCGGCCGGTCTCAACCGATTTTGGGGAGTGCGGCATCGCTGGATGCAGTGGGCTGCCGCGGCGAGCCTGTTCGCGGGAGCCTGGTACCTGCGCGAGTGCGGTCAGGAGATTCAGATCAGCTTCGGCGTGCTGCTATTGGTGGGGGCGGCATTCGGCGTGGCCGATATTCTCATGTTCTTGCGAATCGAAGAGCCACCGGTCTCGCGTGCTGCCGAACCACAGCTGCTTGCCGTACTCTCGGCCCCCTTCCGCAATCCCGATTTCCGCTCGTTCATCGGCTTCACCAGCTTCTGGCACTTTGCGGCAATGACCGGTGCCCCGTTTATCAGCTACTACCTGCTGGCCTACATCGGCATGGACGTCTACCAGGTGCTGCTGTTGTGGACGTTCTCCTGGATTGGCGGGGCTGTCATGGCAAGTAGGCTGGGGCATTGGGCCGAACTCTACGGCAACCGTCCGGTGCTGATTCTCTGTTCGGCGTTCAAGTCGGCCAACATGATCGCCTTGATCCTGCTGCCCCCTGACCCCACCTTTGCGTTTCGTGTTCTGATTCCGGTGTTTGCGTTCGATGCCGCTTTGAACGCGGGAATTATGATCGCCAACAATGGATTCATGCTCAAGAATTCTCCCGCAGCCAACCGCACCATGTTCATTGCTGCCGGGACCGCGGTAGCTGGACTTGTGGGAGGGGTTACCTCCGTTCTTACCGGTTTGTGCCTGATGGTCACCGACGATTGGCAAAGCAGCTGGTTCGGATTGTCCGTCGTCAACTTTCACGTCGCATTTGCCGTCAGTGTGGTGTGCCGGTTGCTGGCCGCATTCTTGGCGTTCGGCGTTCGCGAGCCCGCTTCAAAGAGTACCAGTCACGTGCTGGGGCAATTGATCGGCGCGACGCCTGTCCGGATCATGCAGTTTCCCGTGGGCTTGTACCGGACGTGGCGCGTTGGCAGCGGACAAACCGAGACTCCTCGCAAAGAGTCCAAACGCCAGACATGCTCGCGCTGAGCGCTCGCTGAATCGAGTTGTGTTAAACTTCATTGCAGAACAGTTGAGACAACTGTTCTACATACTGAGTTTTCACAGTGAAGGACAACGTGATCCCCATGGCAGGGCGAATCGAAGACTACGCGTTAATCGGAGATTGCCAAACGGCGGCATTGGTCGGTCGCGATGGTTCGATCGACTGGCTATGCCTTCCCCGTTTCGACTCGGGGGCCTGCTTTGCTGCGCTCTTGGGGACTCCTGAACATGGCCGTTGGCGGATTGCCCCGGTAGAGCCTGTGACACAGGTCACGCGACGCTATCTGGATTCGACGCTGATCTTGGAAACCACGTTCACCACGGCATCTGGCAGTGTGGCGGTCCTGGATTTCATGCCACCCCGGACCGACCGCCCGGACCTGGTCCGTATCGTTCGCGGCAAGCGAGGGCACGTGCGGATGAAGTGCGAGTTCGTCCTGCGATTCAACTACGGCAGCGTGATTCCCTGGGTGCGTACGTCGGATGGCGGGATTCTAGCCATCGCTGGGCCGGATGCCGTTCAGCTGGTGAGCGATGTCCCCTTGCATGGTGAAAACTTCAAGACCGTGGCCGAGTTCGATGTTGGAGCGGATCAAGAGAGAACGTTTGTTCTGCAGCACTTCCCCTCGCACCAGTCCCTCCCACCGGTGGTGGACCCGCACGCTTCGCTCGAAGCAACGCAACAATGGTGGCACAACTGGTCCCAACATTGCACCTATTCTGGACCTCATCGCGAACCGGTTGTCCGATCGCTGGTCACGCTCAGTGCATTGACGTACGAGCCGACTGGGGGGATCACGGCGGCGCTGACCACTTCGCTGCCTGAGGAGATTGGGGGAAGCCGCAATTGGGATTACCGCTACTGCTGGCTCCGCGATGCAACATTCACCTTGTACGCTTTGCTGGAAGCGGGATTCACCGAAGAGGCGTGCGCCTGGCGTGACTGGCTGTTGAGAGCCGTCGCGGGGTCACCCGACAACGTGCGTCCCTTGTACGGGCTCGCTGGCGAGCGGAATCTGTTCGAACGCGAACTTCCCTGGCTGCCCGGCTACGAGGACTCACGCCCAGTCCGGGTTGGCAATGCCGCAGCGGATCAGTTGCAGTTGGACGTGTTCGGCGAAGTGATGGATGCGCTGCACCTGGCCCGTCGCAAAGGTCTTCCCCCCAACGAATTCGCCTGGAATCTTCAGCGTGCGCTCGCAGAACATCTGGCCACCATTTGGCAGCAGCCAGACCGCGGCATCTGGGAAGTCCGCGGACCGCAACAGCACTTTACCCATTCCAAGGTCATGGCCTGGGTTGCCATGGATCGGGCCGTAAAAGCTGTCGAGCGGTTCGAACTTGCCGGGCCGGTAGACAAGTGGCGAAAGTTGCGAGACCAAATCCACGACGAAGTTTGCCAACGTGGATTCAGCCGAAAGCGAAACGCCTTCACTCAGGCCTACGAGTCCGAACACCTCGATGCCAGCCTGCTGCTTTTGCCGTTGGTGGGCTTCCTCCCTGCCAGCGACCCGCGAGTGGTAGGAACCATCGACGCGATTGAGAAACATCTGATGCGGAGCGGCTTTGTCGAACGGTACGACACGGACACACAAGCAGATGGAGTTGCCGGCGGCGAAGGGGCCTTCTTGCTATGCACGTTCTGGTTCGTCGACAACCTGCATTTGATTGACCGAACCGACGAAGCCGAAGAGATCTTCGATCGGCTGCTTGGCATTCGCAACGATGTCGGCCTACTCGCCGAGGAATACGACCCGCACGCCCAGCGGCAGTTGGGCAATTTCCCTCAGGCGTTTTCCCATGTGGCGTTGGTCAACACGGCCATCAACCTGTGTACCGACGACAAGGTTTCCGAACACCGCTCTCACGGTTAGCCGCACTGAGATAGGTGATCCGCAGAAGAGAAAAATCAGAACACGGCCTGTTTTTCCACGACAACACAGGAACCCCATGCCTGCCATCTACCAGCATCAACTGACGGTATCGCCTGAAGAAATCGACCGCTTCCGGCATGCCAACAACCTGGCTTACCTGCGCTGGATGTTGGACGCGGCGGTGGCCCATTCGGCCGCTCAAGGTTGGGACGGCGACCGCTACGATCAATTGGGGGCGGCCTTCATCGTTCGGGCGCATCGCATTGAGTACCTGCGTCCCGCCCTGGAGCAAGATCAAGTGGTGGTGGTCACCTGGGTCCGTAGTTTCCGCAGAGCCTCATCGGTGCGAAAGTACAAGATGTTCCGAGCCAGCGACAACCGCGTGCTGGCCACAGCGGCCACCGATTGGGCATTCGTCCGAATCGACGATGGCCGTCCGACGCGCATTCCTCCAGATCTCGCCACCGCGTTCGAAGTCGTGGAGGACGACAATCCCCAGGTGGACCTAGAGCTTTGAACGGCTGTCGCCTCCTGTCGTCATCACGCTCCGTCATGATGACAGATGGCATTTAGGGATTCACAGATTTCTGGGCAGACATGAGCTAGTGCGCGGCAGTGCAAGCGGTATGATCAGGGGGCGAAAACCGACGCAGTTGAGCCCACTCTAGCGACCAACCGGTTTGAGGCCTCCCACTCGCTGCTGATGCTATGCCACATGTTCGTACTCACCTGATGGTAGCATGGTGGATCCGCTGGCGGTGGATTCTGCTGGTGTTTGGCGTTGTGGCTGTAGGCGCGTTGTTTCGGCCTGCCCAACGGTTGTCGTTTGATCGCTCGATCGAGAACATGTTTGCCGAACAGGATCCGCTGCTGATTCCGTTCCGAAAAATGAAACGGACCTTCGGTGGCACCGAAGTCGCCGTGGCGGCCTATGTCGATCCGCAGTTGATGACCCCAGGCGGCTTCGAGCGGCTGGACGTGCTGACCAAACAGTTGGCTGCCGTACCAGGCGTGGAGAGTGTGCTCAGTGCGACGAATACGCCATTCGGAACTTCGCTGCTGAGTATGCCAGGCCTGGGACCTCGGTTCCTCGAACTGTTGGAAGGCTATACGATTGGGGCCGATCGCCAAACGGCGGCCGTTGCCTGTTTGCTCGCTCCGCAAACCGACGACGCCGACCGCGAAGCGTGCGTGGCCGCACTTCAACAGATCATTGCCGCCCACGATTCCAGTGGAGTCCTGGCTGGCGAACCGGTCATGGTGGCCGAAGGGTTCGCCACGCTGGACAGAGACGGGGCCAGGCTAGGGCTGATCTCCACCGGCCTGTTGATGTTCACCATCTTTGTCTGTTTCCGCAGCCTCCGCTGGGTGTTGATTCCCTTGGTGGTGGTGCAAGCCGCGCTGGTTTGGACCGAAGGACTGCTGGTGCTCAGTCGGTTCCGCCTGAGCATGGTGAGTTCGATGCTTTGGGCTGTGGTCAACGTGGTCGGCATTGCCATGGTGATCCATCTGATTGTTCGTTACCGAGCTCAACGCGAGCGTGCCCACGCTCCCGCCCGAAGTCTCTGGATGGCCGGTGCCGCACTGGCGGGGCCGATTGCCTGGACGGCACTTACCGACGCCGCCGGGTTTGCCTCGCTGCGGCTTGCCCAAGTGGGCCCGGTGCAAGACTTCGGCCTGATGATGGCCTGGGGCACCTTGCTGGTCACCGGAGCCGTGTTGGTGTTTGTGCCAGGTTTGTCCTTGTGGGGAAGGTTCGACGCCGATCCCCGCATGGCCTGGGGGGAATCTTACCTGACCGCAGGGCTTGCCAAACTCAACCGCTGGCACCAGCGCCGCGGCACCTGGGTGCTGGTGATCGCAGGCATTCTGGCCGTGGTTGCCCTGCTGGGCTGTTGGCGTTTGCAAGTCGAAACCGATTTCACCAAGAACTTCCGCGCGAAGAGCAAGATTGTGCGGTCGTATCAATTCGTAGAAACACATCTCGGCGGAGCAGGCGTGCTTGATGTGCTGGTCCCTGCCCCCGATAAACTCACGCCTGAGTATCTGGATCGCATCGCCGCTTTGGAACAGCAACTGCGCGAAGAAGTTCAAGTGGAAACAGCCACAGGCAGCCGGCCCGGTTTGACCAAGGTCCTAAGCCTGCCGGATTTGATGGCCGTAGCGCCTGAGATCCCGGGGCTGTCCTTTTTGCTAAGCAAGGAGCAACTTGCCGCGCGGATGTTCGAACCCAAGTTGGCAGGCCTGCGCAGCCAGATGCCAGACGTGTGGGATTCGTTGTATGGGGCCGATCCACAGTCTACGGACGAGAATCAACAACACTATTTGCGGATCATGCTCCGGGCTCAAGAACGCCAAACGGCACAGCAGAAGTCGTCCATCATTCGGCAGGTGACCAGCATCAGCCAGGCGGCGTTTCCGGCGAATGAACATTCGCGCGGTGCCGAAGTGACCGGCTTTTTCGTACTCCTGGCCAGCTTGATCGAAAGCACCATTCGGGATCAGTGGTTCACGTTCGGTATTGCCACCTGCGCCATTGGAGCCATGATGGCCGTGGCGTTTCGCAGCTTACCGCTGGCGGTGATCGCGCTGGTTCCCAATATTTTGCCGATCTTGTTGGTCAGCGGGGCGATGGGTTGGCTGGGGTTGCCCATCAACATGGGGGCAGCCATGATTGCCGCCGTCAGCGTCGGCCTGGCCGTGGACAGTTCCATCCACTTCATTGCCGCCTACCAGCGACTGCGAACCCGTCACCACAGCCGAGACCAGGCCCTTGCCGCGGTGTCGCAGAGTGTCGGCAGGGCCATTGTGTTTTCCACCCTGGCCTTGATCGTAGGCTTTAGCGCGCTGGCCTTCAGCGAATTCGTCCCCACCGTCTACTTCGGCGTGCTGGTCAGCCTGGCACTACTGGGCGGTCTGGCTGGCAACCTGTTGTTGTTGCCAGTGCTGATGCGGCTGGTCGAGAGGAAATCGTAGAGTTTGGGTTCAAAACGTGTGTGTAGATCATCGTCTTTAGTTGGCTGTGACCAAGTAACTCTTGCACCGTGCGGACACTTTCGAGCAGCGTCCTTTCAGTTTGCTGATCGGTGTACCCACAAGAGAACCGGTACTTTTCGCTACCACACCTTCTGCCACAGAACGTTACGCGTCACCCGCTGCAGCAATCGGAAACCAGCAGACGCCACGGTGGCCGCCTACCACGCGAGGACAAGCAACAATGTGTTCAGGATGCGCGAAGAAGTAGCACCAAGCAACGGTCCAGCCTGATGCTTCGCCCTGGCACGGGGTCAGGTGTCTTGTGTAGAGGTCGTCGCTGCCGTCGACGTAATGCTCTACTTCGTCCAAGACTGTCAGCGTGCGAGGCATGTCCGCCGGGTCAAAATGCCAGAGTTCTCCGAGAATGATCTCCGGACCGGGCACCAATGCCGGGTAGCTCGGCAAGTGGTACATGGACCCTCTGGCCCGGGCAGGTTCAACGTTGGCGGGTGGAAACGGCCAAAGCGATTCGCGACATTGACCACGCTTCAGCGTGCCATACACAAATACCGCGGTCACGTTCAATGTTGCCTCCGAAGAAAGTTGCGTGATACCACGCGAGTCGGAGCTTAGCCAGTTAGCTGACACCTTTGACGGTCAAGATCTCTGTTCGGATCCGATCAATCTCTTTGGTCAACGCTTCGACCTTTTGTCCGGCGGCGTCTGCGGCTTGTTGGGCTGCGGCGGCCTTGGCCGTGATGGGTGGAGCGGTGGCGGTGATCTCGGTGACTACTTTCTGAGCGGCGGCCAGTGCGGCGGTGGCGGCGGTGGCAGCTTTCTCGGTTGCGGCAATCTGCGAAGCAGCTGTTTGCACGGCCGTCAACCGGGTCGCCACGCTTTGCGTCGCCGTGGTGAGTTCTGCTTGCTTGCCGTCCACCGCAGTCTTGAGTGTGGCGGTCGCGGCAACCAGCTTCGGATCACCCCCTGATTTGGTCACGGCTTCTTGCGCTTTGGCCAGAGATTCTGAAAGTGGAACCATCACACCTTGGAGTGTTTCGGCTGTTTTGGCGGCTGCCTGATGCGCAGCGACTGCCGCGGCATGCGCTTGTTTGGCAGCGGCGGCGGCAGCGGTGGCGCCCTCTGCCTGCTGCTTTGCTGCGGATGCAGCGGTTTGAGCGGCCGTGATCTCCGCTTGAACTTTGTCGGCGGCAGCCTTGGCGGCGGCGGCCGCTGTGGCCAGATCTGCCTGCTTTGCGGCGAGAGCGTTCGCCTGATCCAGGGCAGCCTGACGCTGCTTGTCGAGTGCGACAAGTTTGGCGGTCAAGGCGATCTCTGCCTGCCAGTGCTTGACCTGAGTCTCCGCCGCGGCAACGGCAGCCGTGGCTGTATCAGCAACCGTCTTGGCGGCAACGGCAGCATCCTCGGCTGGCTTGACTCCCGGTGTCAGCTGTTGGACTTTTTGCGTGGCAGCCTGAAGCGCGGCGTTCGCGGCAGCCAACTGCTTCTCCGCTTCGACAACGTTCGCCGTGGCGGTCTGCAGTGCCGCGGTGGCAACGGTCAACGCCTTTTGGCTTTCGGCAAGTTTGGTATTCCGAGCCGCGGCGACGGCTACTAGTCTTGTGGTCAGTTCGGCCAGTTCTTTGTCCGCAGGAGCTTTGCTGGCCGCAGCTTGTGCCTTGGCGGCAGACTCGGTCAGGGGAGTCACGACCGGCTCGAGCGCGGCGACCGCTTGTTGCGCGGCCTGCTGTGCTGCGGTTTGTTGAGCTACGGTTTGCTTGGAAGCAGTGACCGCCGTCGTAGCAGTTTCGATCTGCTTCTGGGCGGTTACCATGGCAGCTTGAGCCTCGGCCAAATCAGCTTTGATTTTCGCCGCTGCTGCCTGGGCCGCGGTGTAGGCAGCCACCGCTGGCTTTTGCTTGGCTTGTTCGGCCACCAAGATCGCTTGGGCGTTGGCCAACCGGTCGGCCAGTTTCAAAGGGTTGGCGGTCAACTCGCCCAATTTCTTACCATCCACGGCATCCCAGACGGCAATGGCTCCGGTCCAATCCGCGGCGATGGCGCGGTTGGTTTCGTCGCAGAAGGTGACTTGCAAAGCGACATCTTTGAAGGCCTCGAAAGCGCGAATCTGCGTGCCGTCCTGCTGCCAAAGTTTCGCCACACGGTCTCGACCGCATGACAAGATCCGGCCATCGCGAGCGAACTCAACGGACGAAGCCCCGCCAGCATGGGCGGCCCAATTCTTGACCGCGGTGCCGTTCTCCATCTCCCAGACCCGGACCGAAGCATCCTCGCTGCACGAGGCCAGCAGGTTGGAATCAGCCCGCCATGAGACCCCAGTGACGGCTTTGGTATGCCCATTAAGAACCAGGAACTCGCGCCCTGTCCAACCTTCCCACACCAGCAAACCACCGTTGCGATCTCCGGTTGCCAGCAGCACTCCGTCAGGGCTGAACTCAACACTTTGGATCCAATCGGTGTGCTTGCGAAGTTCGTGGAGCAGGCGGCCATCTTCGGTGGAATAGATCCGAACCACACGCTGCGGTCCTCCCAACGCGATGAGCGTTTGGTCGGCGCTGATGTCGGCTGCCAGGACGGCGTCCAACTCGTCTCCGACCTCGAACACCCGTTCTCCCGTACGCACGTTCCAGACAATCACTTTGCCGCTAGCGCCACCGCGTCCGCCGCCGGCCAAGAGCAAGCTGCCGTTGCGGCTGAACTTCAGCACGTAGGGCATCCCTTCAGGGAACGGCAAGGTTGCCAGAATTTCCAGTGTTTGCGTGTGATAGAGCAGCACCTGGTCTTGACCAGCCACAGCGGCCAACGGAGCCCAAGGGCTGGTCGCCATGGCAGTGATGGCCGTAGTGGTGGGGGTAACCGTGACTGATTCTTTGCTCAGGTGGGCGGGCATCGGCACCACCGCGGGACGCTCGGTGGGGGCGGTGGAGAGCGCCAGATCAAACTTCGGCTTATCGCGTACAATCGCCTTGCTGCCGGCGTTTTCGAGCACGCCACCGTCAATCCACTTGCGGACCACCTCGACCATTTCGTCGGGAATCTTGGGGGACTCCGGCGGCATGTACGGTTCGCTGTCGTGCGTGATCAATTGGTACAGGTAGCTGCCGTTAGAATCTCCCGGTTCGATCACCGTGCCAGATCCACCACCCTGCATCAAGTTGGTATAGCTGGTCAGATCCAGGTCGCCACTCTTCTTGTCTGGGTTGTGGCAGCTGAAGCACTTCTGCCGAAAGACAGGCTTGACGTGATCATCGTAAGTTACCTTGGGAGGCATCTTCTCCTGAGCCGACAGTGACGCTCCGGCGGCGGAGACGATCATCAGCACAGGCAACGCGAACGTGAATCTCATAGCAGCAGTCTCCAATCAGCACGCGGTGTGCATGCCAACGGTGATTCTTATTAAGGGATGAACGTGTGAGGCAGGGGGCAACTTAGTGGTTGAAAACAAACTCGCGAGAGTTGATCAAGGCCCAAAAGATATCTTCCAGCACGCGCTTGTCATCTTTCTCTTCAGCCACGAAGGCGTTCAGCTGTTTCATCTCGCTATCGGTTGGTTTACGTGTCAAACAGCGGATGTAGAGTTCTTCGATAATCGTCGCAGGCGTGGCCCCTTCGCTTAAACGCTTACCCACAAAGTTGCCTTGAGCCAGTTTCGAGTGCACCGTGTCACCGTTGAGCAAGTGCAATGCTTGCGACAGGTTCGGTTCCATCTGAACTTCGCAAGAACAAACAGTCTCGCGTTTGGCGCGGCCGAACGCCGTCAAAAAGTAGGTGCTGGTATTGCCGTTGGCAATCTGCACCGCCCGGGCGCCGAGCGGCAGCCCTGAGAACTTGTTCTTGGTATCGGTGACCTGGCTGATGGTATCCAGCAAGAACTCAGCCCTCAACCGACGGAGTGAGGCGTGCGAGAAGTTTCGCGTATCGCTCTCATTGGTGGGGTTGGTGACGGTACTCAGTTGGTAGGTTCGCGATGTGCAGATGTCTCGCACGAGTTTTTTGAAGTCGTAGTTGTACTCCGTAAACTTGCTGCCGAGCGTCTCCAGCAACTCTTTGTTGACCGGAGGGTTGCTGACGCGGACGTCATCCACCTGGTCGATGATGCCGCTGCCGAAGAAGTGTGCCCAAACAATGTTGGCCAGGTTGGTCGCAAAGTAAGGGTTCTCAGGCGAAGCGAGCCAGCCGGCCATCACCTCGCGGCGGTCCTTGCCAGCCACGTCAGGGACATCCCCGCCGAGAAACTTGGGAGCCATGACGCGATTGTCCACCAGGTGGCGAACGTCACCACTGCGGCTATTGAAGATGATCTGCTCACGAGGGTCTTCGCCCCGTTTGCGGCCGATCTGCGAAAAGAACGCGGCGAAACTGTAGTAGTCGTCCACCGTCCAACGATCGAACGGATGATTGTGGCACTGGGCACATTGAATCCGCATGCCCATAAACACCTGGGCCACGTTTTCAGAAACCTTCAACGTGTTGGTTTCGTTCTGGTAGTAGTTGGTGGCAGGGTTGGCAAAGGTGCCGCCGCTGGCACCCAGTAGTTCTCTCACCATCTGGTCCATAGGCGTGTTGCTGGCGATCTTCTCCTTCAACCAATTGAAGTACAGCAGCATCGGCTTGGTGGTAATCTGCTGCGTGGTGCGAATTTGCAGCAGTTCTGCCCAGTTCATCACCCATAACTCTACAAACTCTTTGCGATCAAGGAGTTGATCGACCAGTTTGTCACGCTTCTTGGGGTCAGTATCTGCCATAAACGCCCGATACTCTTCGACGGTTGGCAGCATGCCGACAATGTCGAGCGTGGCGCGGCGGACAAACTCTTCATCCGTGCAAAGTTCGGAGGGCTGAATTCGCAACTTCTTGAACTTGTTGTGCATCAACGTGTCAACGTAGTTGTTCTCCGGAACTTCTTTCCAGCTGAACTCCAACGCTTTCGGCAAGGTGATGAAGTGCGTCCCTACGGTGTGCGTATCGAAGCGGGCCATAATGAAAGACTCGCCACGTTTGGAAGCGGTCACCACACCATCTTGTTCGATGGTTGCCGAATTGTCATTGTTAGTCATGAAGTAGGCGAGCGAGGTTACATCGCGATCAGTCCCGTCGGAGTACTTTGCCCGAACGTTGATCTGTTGCGTGGCCCCTTCGCCATCGAGTACCGCCCCGGCGGGATAAATCTCAAGTGCCGTGACCTTGGGGACTTCGCCGGCATCGTCAGGTGTGCCAGCCCTCAGCCAACGCAGGAAGGTTTGGTTGTACTGGCTATCTGCCGTGAACCGTGCCCCGCCGGTGTGCGGCACGGCCCCGGTGGATTTCTCGACCAACAGGCTTCTCTCTGGCACGGCCAGATTGACTCGGCGACCAGGTAGTTCACGAGTGAGCCGGAAGTGATCGCCGGCCGGATCAAAACCGAACAATGACAGGCGAAAGCCGTCTTTTCCCCGTGCGGCACCGTGGCAACTGCCTGTGTTGCAGCCAGACTTCATGAAGACCGGCATGACGTCCAGGCGGAAACTGATGGCTGGATCTGCCGTGGCGTCTTTTACCACCACGGGCACTTGGATGTTATGACCGCCGTAACTGACCGTGAGTTCGGCCTGACCGTCGGTCGCTGGAAAAAGCACGTTCCCTTCCACCCGAGCGATTGCCGGATTGCTCAGTTTGAACACCGCCTCAGCGGTCACATCCCGAGTCAGCCCTGTCGCATCGTGTGCTTGAACAATCAAGGATTGCTGGTCATGCACGGTATTGAGATGCACATCCCGAGGGAAAACTTCGACGGAGACAGGTGCCGCAGCGTTCTGCGCCATCGCATTCGAAGCGAACGAGCAGGCAACGAACGTCAAAGTCCAGATTGCCGTATGAAATCGCATGTGTGGTATTCCTGAAAGCTTGACTTGAATTGGATAGTTGTTGGGGTCAGAACTACTCGCCGCCACCGCCACCAGCTCCGGCTTGCTCGGCTCGTTCCTCTGCCCGTTTCTTGGCAGCCAGGCGGAGTTTCTCCAATCGGGAGAGTGGCTTGGCAGGAACCACCTTGGGAGGTGCCGCTTGGGCTGGCTGGGCAGCGACCTGGGGGGCGGGCTTCGCCACAGGTTTGGCCGCAACGGGCTCGGGCAGCGGCCGATCAATCTGCAGCTGCACACTGCCAGCGTTGCTCATGATCGGTTCGCCATTTTTCGTGATCGTGGCGTGGCAATAGATATTGTGTTTGCCAACCGGGCTGGCCGGGTCTGTCTTGAGAATGAAGGTCAGTTCCGAAGTCTCCTTGTTGAACTCCAAGTCGGTGGTGGTGACCTTGAGCGGCAGGCCTACCAGTTTGACCTGCGCCGTTCCTTCGAACGGTGTCGCGGTGACCAGCTTGCAGTAGATCTGCGCTTCTTGCCCTTGCTCGCACGAGGTGCGCTGCAAGGTGAACTGCGTGTAGGGCTCAGTGACTTCGATGGGGGTCAACGGGGAGGATGCCCAAGCGGCGCCCCCTTTGACCGGAGCAGAACCAAGCGCGAAGATCTTCCAGTTCTTCAGCTCGGCATTGGCAGCGGCGTTGATTGGGTAAGCCGCTTCGGACGCACCTTTGGGGATGTTGATGCTACTGGCCGCGTTCATTCCAGGCGGGCGGAAGGGAATCTGCACGTTGATTTGCTCGTCCCAGCCTTCTTGCTTGTGAGCGATAATCTTCAACTGCATGGAGCCGTTGCGAACCAGAGGAACTTGGGGAGCCACGATCTCCAGCGTGAAGGGGAGTTCCTCCACCACCACGATGGGAAGCCGATCGACCTCTTTCCAGCGATACAGCGATTGCCCTGGGGCGCTGACAATGAACTCGGCCTTGTTGATGAATCCACCGCGGATGCCGGTTGCCTCGTCGGCATGACGGGCCGTGAAGTCGGCCAACTTGCCTCCGAGCGGCGCGTCGGCGGCGGCTTCGAACACGACCGGCATTGAGGTCAGATTGGCCGGCATGGCCTCGGCGTGCACCGTCACCCCCGGTGGCAGGTCCTTGTTCTCCAGAATCAACTCGCCGCCGAAGTTGGACCTGGCTGCGTTGAGCAGCGTGCCAAACCGATTGCCCCGTGCCACAAAAATCTGTTGCCGATACTGACCGTAACGTTCGATCTGCGGCAGGCTCAGGGTCAGAGTCGGCTTGACGGGATGGAACTCAATTCGATAGACGAAATCGCTGGCACCGCGGCCTAAGTGGTCCGTGACGCGGACCGCGTATTCCCCATCAGCCGGCACCGTGAAACGGATGTAGCTGTCAGGGCCGCGGGAGTCATCGTTGCCGGCAATGCTTCGACCGTCGACGTAGTACAGGTTCATCACCGGATCGAGTCCAGAGCGGATTCGGCGAGCAAAACACTCAACGTCAAACACCTGCCCTTTGGTGGCCGCGAACTTGAAGCAATCGATATCGCCTGCGGATTCGATGATCCCATTGAACGCGTTGGGGAGTTGCGCCGGTGTCGCCTTGGGAACTTCGTTGTTGGGCTCCACTTCCAACACATTGCCATGCTCGAAGAGTCGGAAGGCGTTGGGGGTGGGCGAAATGCCGGACGCGTCTTCGGCAAACAGGCCAAAGTCCTGGATTTCCTGGCCAGGCAGCGTGACGGTTTGCTTCAATTCACCAGCAGGGTCCCCCAAAAACCGCAGCGGGGTTTGCTCACCCAACTTTCCCCCAGCAGGATAGACGGCTGTGGGACGGGGGAACGTGCCGACATGCAAACGGTAGCGGCAGTTGCCGTTGCCTTCGTAGGAACTCTCGCGAACTTCGATCACGTAGTTGCCATCTTCCGGAGCAATCACGGCGGCCACGCTGTCTTGCAATGCCAGCGGGGTGTCATCGCTGGCCACCAACTCGAATCGCTTGCTGTCCAGAATTGCCACATAGGGATCAAACAGGGCGGTACTCAAACGCATGGCGACCACTTCGGCCACAATCCGCTGCCCTTTTTTGGCTTCGACCAGGTAGTAATCCACGTCTTCGCTTTGGGCGATTCCGTCAACTGTGGAATTCAAGGCGATCACCTGAGGCGTTTCGAACTCGCTGTTCGGCTCTTTCTCAGGCACCGCGGCTAAGGCTTCCACATAGAGTGTGCGAAAGTCCGAGATTCCGCTCGCCGTGCGAACCTGTGCCACGTGTTCGCCGAGCCGGCAGTCCGCAGCGACTTTCACGGTCACTTTGACCTGATTGCCGTTGGGCTCCACTTTAGTGACTTCGAAACCCGGATCGTAGAAGAAGACCTCTTGAGCGTCCCCTAGATTCGAGCCGCTAAAGGTCAACTCATGTTCCACACCACGCTGCACGCCACGAGGCAGAATCATGGTCAAGCGAGGCGAAGCCGCCATGACGGGTGCTACCAGTCCGGCAAGCAAACAAACGAACCAGCAGCCACGCAAGACACATATGCGAGCCATGACCATTCTCCTGAAGGTAATCGGTGGTCACGAAAGGGCGGGAAGGAGGGAGTGAACGGTTGCCAAAGGGGGTTGGCTCTGACCTCAAAATTCGGTGCGGGCTACCGCGTGATGCAGTAGCCCGCTCCGGTGGTCAGTCATCAAACTTTCAAAATATACGAGCGTCCTAGGCCAACAACGCGGTACGCGGCTTGCCGCCATCGACGATTTCGATTGGGCGATCGCCAGGGGCCATCAATTCTTTGTCGGCCACAATGCCTAAGCAGTGGTACATGGTGGTGGCCCAGTCCTGCACGGTGAGTTCGTTCTCTTCAGGCTCGCTGGCCGTGGCATTCGAAGAACCGTACACGATTCCCCGTTTGATACCACCGCCGGCCATCACCACACTGAACACCTTGGGCCAATGGTCACGTCCTGCTGTGGCGTTGATCTTGGGAGTTCGGCCAAACTCGCTGGCGATGCAGACCAAGGTAGAGTCCAGCAGTCCTCGGCTGTCCAAATCTTCAATCAGCGAAGCAAATGCCTGATCAAACTGCGGGACCTGCCCTTTGATCCCGTTCTCAATGTTCGAGTGCATGTCCCAACCGCCGTAGGTGGTGGTGACAAAGCGAACGCCCGCTTCCACCATCCGCCGGGCCAACAGCAATCGGGCACCTGCCGTATTGCGGCCGTATTTGTCACGCAGGGCAGCGTCTTCCTTGTTCAGGTCGAACGCGTCTCGCGCCTTTTCCGAACTGATCATGGAATACGCCCGATCGTAGAACGAATCCAGGGCTTCGAGCGAGTCCGACTTTTCTTTGGCGCGGAAATGCTCGTTGACGGCGCTGAGAATGCGGCGACGCGAAACAAAGCGGCCATCATCCACGCCCCCTGGCAACTTGAGATCTCGAACCTGAAAATTCCCGCTGGCCGGGTCACTGCCCAAGCTAAAGCCTGCATACGACGAACTCAGGTAGCCAGTCCCGGCGAACTCGTTCGGTTGATTGGGGACGCAAACATAAGGAGGCAAGTTGTTGCGGGGACCAAACTCGTGAGCCACCACACTTCCCATGCTGGGGAACTGCAACGCAGGGCTGGGACGGTAGCCGGTGAACATGTTGTGCGTGCCCCGTTCGTGGGCGGCTTCGCCGTGTGACATCGAACGGCAAATGGCAATCTTGTCCACAATCTTGGCGGTCTTTTGCCAGGTTTCGTTGATACGCGTCCCTTCGACGCTGGTCTCGATGCTGTTCATCGGACCTCGGTACTCGATGGGAGCGTACGGCTTGGGGTCGAACGTCTCTTGGTGGCACATCCCGCCAGGCATGTAGATGAAAATAACGCTCTTGGCGGTGCCTTCTTTGGTTTCGTAATACTTCTGATCGGCCTTGGCTTCGAGACGAAGCATGTCTCCCAACGTCAGGCCCAAACCGCCCAAAAATCCTACGTGCATAAAGTCACGACGCCCGACTGAACTGCCATGGCACTTCATCTAAGTCTTCTCCGTTGGGGGGTGCGATCCATTTTGGTGTGATCTTTGGAAGTTGAGTTCTTTCAAAAACCCGCTACGACAATCCTGGCGAGCAAGTTTCGAAAGAGGGGAGGAATGTCAATTCACGGTCACCATTGGGTTCTCGATCACCTGCTGGTGAACCGAGAGGTCAGGAGTTCCTGGCCGCCCAATCTGTGACAACCACTCACGTCAAGGAATGATCTGTGGGGTGGGGGGTAAGGGGGGATTGCAATTGGTTGATGAATCACAACGGTGCCACCACTGAGAGTGACTTTTCTGATTCACCGGATCATTACAAGAATCCAGCAGCAGACTATCGACGGGCTGAACGAATGTCAATTATTAATGTTGCTTTAGGAAGTTTTTTTGGCTTGACGCGGCGAGGGAAATACGGAGTGGGGGAATCCGAAGGCAATTCAGCTTGCCGAGTCGCTCACGGCCGGAACCTCGGCATTGAGTCGTTCGGCCAAGGCTACCAATTGCTGCCAGTTGCCAGCGTCCATGGGTATCCCGTTGCTTTGCCGGTCAGATAGGGCCGAACGCTCAGGATCGCCAGGCAAGGTGATCCGTTCGACTCCGTCAATTCGAGGGCAGCCACGCATGAAGTCCACCACGCCGGTGATTTCCTGCGTGAAATGGTCGGCACCTCCCAGTTGTCCAGGATTCAGGACCTGCATGAAAACGCAGTTGCCGTTCTGATTGATCGGTTTCTCGCGAATGCAGACACCGCCAGAGAGAGCTCCGGCAAAAATCTCGACCATCAAACCCAAGCCAAACCCCTTATATGCCTGGTCTCCCCCCATGGGCCGAATGGTTCCGGGAGGGTCTCCGTAAAGTTGCTCCGGGTCGGTGGTGGGATTGCCGTCTGGATCCAGCAACCAGCCTTCGGGACAAGTCTGCCCTGCGATCTTCTTGACGCGAACCTTGCCTTCGGCCGTGGCACTCGTGCCAAAGTCCAACATCAGCGGTTCGTCACCATTGGGAACACCAATCGCCAGCGGGTTGGTACCCAGCCGCGGGGCTTTGCCTCCCACGGGTGCCACACGTCGCGAGTGGCCATGGGTGTTGACCATGATCATGGAGACCATGCCAGCGGCGGCGGCCATTTCGCAATACTCGCCCAACCGTCCACTGTGGCTGCAATGTTTGAGAGTGCCGACACAGACCCCGGTTTCCTTGGCTTTCTCAATCAACCGCTGCATCAACCGCCTGGCTTGCGTTTGGCCGAATCCCCACTGACCGTCCACGGCCAAGATACTGGGGGCTTCGTGCAGGATGTCGAACTCGGCACCAGCAACCACTTCGCCTTTGGCCAGCGTGTCCAAGTAGAACGGAATCCGCATCACACCGTGCGAATCGTGGCCCCGCAAGTTCGCCCCGACCAGGCTTTCGGCAACCAGCCCGGCCTCGTTGGGAGAGAGCCCTCCGGCCGAAAGCAGTGAAGTGGCAAAGTCGATCAACGTCTTGGCAGCAATCCGCGGCATCAGAAATATTCCTTTCCAGCCCAAGCTGGACAAACCTGTTAGCAAGAACCCATCGGCAGCATCAGCGAGATCACCGCACGATCAAGCCAGCAGATTAGCAGCGCCGCAGGCCTTGGTCCAGCGGCAGCCAGGGTGACGGATGACGGAACACCTGTGTTTCCTCGCGCACGCTTCGAGCACGGATTCCCACGCTAAAGCGAGACTCACCGACCCTTCGTCCCCGGTGTGCGTATAATAGAAGGTGCCGCGCGCGGGCTCTCGCGAATCAAACTCTTGACGCGCGTTGCCGGTTTCGCCGATGCTGTACGGCATGGCTGGAAACTTCTGGCCGGACACTTCCCAGCACGGAGCAAGCAAATGAAGAACAAACGGTTGTACCAGCTAGGCGCATTGATCGTGAGCCTAGGGTTAGCCGTGGTGTTGGTCATCACCGTCTCCAATGCACAACGACAGGACAACGCAGAGGAGGTCACCACAAATCCAGAGCAACCAGTGTCTCCCGCTTCGTTGGCCAGCTCGCTCCCACAAACCGAATCCGAATGGAAGAAGGCCCTCTCGCCTGAGCAGTTCAAAGTGCTTCGTCGCAAGGGGACCGAACAAGCTTTCACCGGAGCCTATTGGGATCTTGAGGATCCAGGGGTTTATCGGTGCGCCGGGTGTGGCCAGCAACTGTTCAGCTCAGAGCATAAGTTCCATTCCGGAACGGGTTGGCCCAGCTACTGGCAGCCGATCAACGATACTGCCGTCTCCACGTTGACGGATCGAAGCCTGTTCTTTCAGGAACGGACCGAAGTTCTCTGCAGTCGTTGCCAGGGGCATTTGGGACATGTCTTTGACGACGGGCCAGAACCTACCGGTTTGCGATATTGCCTGAACTCGGCAGCCCTGCAGTTTGAAAAAGCTTCCGATTCGAATCCTGAAACGGAACCACAACCTTGAATGAGCTGGTCCCGCTCCCCTTAGTAAAACCTCGACTTAAATAGTACGAGCTTTCTCCGGTAAGGTATCTCATGACGCTCAACAACCGCTTTATCTCTTGCATGGCACTTTGTTCCGCCTTGTTATTCACAGGCTGCAGCGAATCGAAGGAGGCTCGGATGGCGAACGCCATGGATTCAGACAACACCCCGCAAAGTAATTCAAGCCAGGGTGATTCAAGTGCCGCTGAGGCGAACTCGCCAAAGCCTGCGTCCTCACCGGGTGCGGAAACCAAAGAGTCCGAACTCCAGGTTGCCACGCTGGGCTCTGGCTGTTTTTGGTGCACCGAGGGGATCTTGCAGCAAGTCAAAGGGGTCAAGGCCGCCGTGTCGGGCTACAGCGGCGGTGCCGTCAAGAACCCCACCTACAAACAAGTCTGCCAGGGCACCACTGGCCATGCCGAAGTCGTGCAGGTCACCTTTGACCCGGCCGTGATCTCCTACCCTGAACTGTTGGAGATTTTTTGGAAGACGCACGACCCGACTACGCTCAATCGCCAAGGTGCCGATACCGGCACCCAGTACCGCTCTGCCGTGTTCTATCACAATGCTGAGCAACAGAAGATCGCCAGCGAAATCAAGAAACAACTGGATGCTTCGGGGGCATTCAACGACCCGATCGTGACGGAGATTGTCCCGTTCGAAAAGTTCTACCCTGCTGAGGATTACCACCAGGACTACTTCGGCCTGAATCCGGAACAGCGGTATTGCCAGTTGGTGATTGTTCCCAAGATGGAGAAGTTCAAGAAGGTGTTCAAGGACAAACTGAAGTCCGAGAAATGAACGCCGGATTTCCTCAGAAGGCAGAGAACTTGCGAGCTTCGTGCTGGTGAGGGAATGCTTGCCGAATCGGGGGGCGACGTCCTCTTTTTCAACTGCGCGCCCTGCTGCGGAGTGGTGGGCAGAAATCCAACTTGGTTGATGTTTCACTTGGTCTCAGGCAGGCGTATCGGTTAGACTGTTCAAAGTAGAACTTTGAAGGCATATCGGGGAGTATTCTCGCGTGTCCCAAGTTCTGCTGACGTACCACACCTGCGTTTTCCCACCTGCACTCCACGCATCAACCAAGGCTATCGCAATGCCGCGATTTCGTTTCGCCCATGCTGTGTGTCTGCTCTTGTGCTTTGCCACCGCGGCGACCGCCGATGATCAGGCAGGCGTCGAGTTCTTCGAAGCGAAGATTCGGCCAGTGCTCGTGGAGCACTGCTACAGTTGCCATTCTGCTTCATCCGACAAGGTGCAGGGTGGTTTGCTGCTGGATACCCGCGATGTCATGCGGAAGGGGGGAGACAGCGGCCCATCGGTTTCGCCCAACTCTGTGGATGACAGCCTGATCGTTTCGGCAATGAAGTACGAAAGCTTCGAGATGCCCCCCAAGGGCAAGCTGCCCGAGAGCGTGGTGGCAGACTTCGAAAAGTGGATCAACATGGGGGCTCCCGATCCTCGCGAGGGGACGGTCGAAGTCGTCACCCCGAGTATCGACTTTGACGAAGCTTCGAAATTTTGGGCGTTCCAACCGCCGCAGCAAGTGGCACTGCCTGAGGTCAACGATCAAGCCTGGCCCCGGAATGAGATTGACCATTTCATCCTTCGCCAACTGGAGCAGTCTAAGTTGAAGCCGGTACGAATGGCCAATCGGCGGGAGTTGATCCGCCGGGCCACGTTTGACCTGCTGGGCCTGCCTCCGACGCCTGAAGAAGTTTCGGCCTTCGTTGCCGACGAGTCACCGGATGCTTACACCCAACTGATTGATCGCCTGCTCGCTTCGCCGCATTATGGCGAACGTTGGGGACGCTACTGGTTGGATGTTGCCCGGTATGCGGAAGACCAAGGCCCACACGTTTGCGGTCAAGCCCAACACCGAGGCGTGGCGTTATCGTCAATGGGTGATCGAAGCTCTCAACGCCGACCTTCCCTACGATCAGTTCATCCGGATGCAGATTGCCGGTGATCAACTGGACGAATCGCTTGGCTACGACCGCTTTGCGGCACTTGGCTATTTTGGACTGGGGGCGGTGTACTACAAGAACTCGGACAAGGAAAAGGCCCAGGCGGACGAACTCGACGACCGCATTGACACGCTCACGCGCGGTTTTCTGGGGCTGACCGTCAGTTGCGCCCGCTGTCACGATCACAAGTTCGATCCGATCCCGACGGCCGACTACTACTCGCTGGCCGGCATCTTCAGCAGTTCGCCACTGGCCAATGTTCCCATGGTCGAACAAGATGTGGTGGCCGCGTACAACCGTGGCCAACAAGCTGTCAAACAAGCGGAGAAGGACCTGACGGACCGCACGAGCGAGCTGCGCGAAACCGTGGCCGACGCTCAGACATCACGGATTGCAGAATACATCCTGGCCATCTGGAAGCAGCGCGTGGCCGCGGTTCAAAAGAAACCATTGTCGAACAAGCAGCTGGCCAAGGACCATGATCTCTCCGAACCAGCCATCAAGCTCTGGGGAGATTTTCTCGGCGACCGGCAGCGCGGCAAGCACCCCGCGTTCGCCCCGTGGTACAAGTTCGCTCCCCCGACGGCTGAGACTTCTATCGAAACGCCCCCTGCCGAAGTGCAACAGTTCGCCACGGCAGTTCAAGCGCAGATCCAATCCATCTTGGAAGAACGAGCAGGCAAGAAGCCCAAACCGAAGCCTGAGCAACCTGCCACTCCATCGCCTGGGTAACCAATCTTTGCCAGTCCGGTGCTGACGCGGGACAATCCTCAGGTGGCCATTGATGTCGAACTGAACGACGCACGAGAGCTTTATCTGGTGATTACCGACGCAGGAGACGGCAAGACCTGCGACCACGCCGACTGGATTGATCCTCGCAAATTGTGTGGCAGCGGGGAAGACAGAAGCTAACGGAACTGAAGTGGAAGAGTGCCGAGACCGGCTACGGTTCGATCAACATGAATCGCAGTGTTGGAGGGGGTGCTCTTGCAGAGTCGGCGACAAGACTACGAACACGGAATCGGCACCCATGCCCCCAGCTTGATTGTCTACGACGTGCCGACGGGGACCACTCGATTCCGGGCCATTGCCGGTCTGGATGCTGGCGGAACCAAGCAGGGTTCGGGGGCGACGGTCGAGTTTCGCGTTTACACGTCTCGTCCTCCAGCCTCGGTACTGGGAGGTTCGGATGTCCAGCAGGCGGCCAAGCCAGGCCAGCCGAAACTGAGCAAGGAGAAGACCGAGTTGCTCAAGGCCGTGCTGGGTGACGGTGGTCTGTTTCGTGTGAACGACAAGCAGCTTCAGGCGGAGTTGTCCCCTGAGTTGGTTGAAGAACTCAAGGCACTACAGGCCACACGTGACGAAAGCAAGAAGGCCGCTCCGGAAATGTACCCGGTGGCTCATGCCATTCGGGACGGCAGTATCAAGGACATGCCGGTGTTCATTCGCGGCAATCCTGCCAACAAGGGAGAGCCTGCCCCACGGCAGTTCCTGCGGATTTTGGAGGATGAGGACCGCGTTCCCTACACCGATGGCAGTGGCCGTTTGGGACTGGCGGAAGATATTGCCGATGGCGCCAATCCGCTCTCGGCCCGGGTGATGGTGAACCGCGTTTGGCAGCACCATTTCGGCCGTGGCATTGTTGGCACGCCCAGCAATTTTGGCCACTTGGGTGAGCGCCCCACCCATCCCGAGTTGTTGGACTGGCTCGCGGTGGAGTTTGTCAACAGCGGCTGGTCCCTCAAATTGCTGCATCGCAAGATCATGCTCTCGGCAACCTATCGACTTAGCAGCGAAGACAGCCCGGCGAACTCCGAGGTGGATGCCGATAACCGTTTGCTTTGGCGAATGAACCGGCGAAGGTTGGATATCGAAGCCTGGCGAGACTCCCTGCTAGCTGTCTCCGGCAATCTGGACACAGCCGTGGGGGGTAAGAATGCCCCGCTTACCGGCAAGCGGCGGACGGTTTACGCCCGAATCAGTCGGCATGAGCTCGACGAACTGTTGCGGCTGTTCGACTTCCCGGATGCGAATGTCACGAGTGAGAAGCGGACTGTGACCACCGTGCCGCAGCAGCAGTTGTTTGTTCTCAACAGCACGTTCATGGTGCAGCAAGCTCAAGCACTGGCCAAGCGGTTGAATGCCGAAGCCCAGACGAACGAAGCCAGAATTGGCCTCGCGTTCGAGTTGCTTTTCGGCCGTACTCCTCAAGCAGCGGAGTTGCAGATCGGCCTGCAGTTTTTGACTGTCGCTGCGGACCAACCGGATCAGAAGATCACCCCTTGGGAACAGTACGCCCAGGCGTTGCTGAGCCTGAACGAATTCATGTACATCGACTGACGACGCAGGATCTCGGACCGATTCTTGAGTCTTCGCCTACACGCAAAAAGTCCGCTCCCGATACACTCCCTTCTAGCTGAGATACCTTGATGAACCATCAACCAAACTCCGGATCTGCTCAGAACATGCTCGGAATGTCGCGTCGCGAGTTGCTTGGTCGAATGGGTACCGGCCTGGGGACGTTGGGATTGGCAGGCTTGCTGGCCGATCAGGGGTTGTTGGCCGCCACGTCGGATAGCAGCCCGGCGAGCCCCTTGGCCCCGCGCAGTTCGCACTTCCCCGGCAAAGCCAAACGGGTAATTCATTTGTTCATGAATGGTGGCCCTTCACAGGTTGACACCTTTGATCCCAAGCCGATGCTGACCAAGCATCATGGCGAGAAGCCACCGGCCGCTGAAATCAAAACCGAACGGCGAACCGGAGGGCTGATGAAGTCCCCGTTCAAGTTCAACCGCTGCGGGAAGTCCGGCATCGAGGTCAGTGAGATTTTCCCGGAGATCGGCAAGTGCATTGATGACATCTGCGTGCTGCGATCGATGCACACCAACGTGCCAAACCATGAGCCTTCGCTCTTGATGATGAACTCCGGTGAGACGCAACCCACGCGGCCCAGCATGGGTTCTTGGTTGTGCTATGGCCTGGGGACGGAGAACCAGAACCTGCCAGGCTTTGTCGTTCTTTGTCCCGGCAAACCGGTGGTGGGACCGCAGCTTTGGAGTAATAGTTTTCTGCCCGGCATCTATCAAGGCTGCCACATCCACAACGGCAACCTGGATCCGAAAAAGGTCATCCAGCACATCAACAATGGGTATCTCACGCCGGATGCCCAACGGCGGCAACTGGATCTGATCCACCAGATGAATACGCTGCACCGCGACGAGCGTAGCGGCGACGCTCAGCTCGAAGCCCGGATCCAATCCATGGAAATGGCCTTCCGAATGCAGACCGAAGCTCAAGATGCGTTCGATCTGACTCAGGAAACCAAGAGCACCCGCGAACTGTACGGCTCTGGGCAGTTTGCCGATGCGTGCCTGGTTGCCCGACGCCTGGCTGAGCGTGGGGTGCGGATGACGCAAGTCTTCTACGGGAACGGTCAGCCCTGGGACGACCATGGAGATATTGCCGGACACGCCGCCAAGGCCAAGAACAGTGATCAGGCGGTGGCCGCACTGATTCGCGATCTCAAGAGCCGAGGCATGCTGGAAGATACCTTGATTCTCTGGGGAGGCGAGTTCGGCCGCACGCCCACTTCCGAAGGTTCTAAGGGACGGGACCACAACAACCACGGCTTCAGCGTTTGGATGGCCGGCGGTGGTGTGAAAGGGGGCATGACCTACGGAGCGACCGATGAATTTGGCTTCGCTGCCGCCGAGAACCGTATGCACGTCCACGACCTGCATGCCACGATGCTGCATCTGCTCGGCATGGACCACACCAAGCTCACCTACCGCTACAGCGGTCGTGACTTCCGCCTGACCGACGTCCATGGCGAAGTGGTGAAGGACATTCTGGCCTAAGGGCACGGACAGTAATTCGAGTGACGGATTTACTTGAGAGAATCTGCCCACCCAGCGGGGAATCGGGCTACAAGATCTGTCCACCCAGGTTGCGATCATCCAGGCCCAACCAGCGGCGATACGGTTCGGTCTGATACAATCTGGGCATGAACACTACGAAACCGCAAGGTCTGATCTACGGAGCGAATGGGTACACCGGAGGACTCATTGCCAGGCGCGCCGTGCTCGATGGTCAACGGCCGATCTTGGCTGGACGGAATGGTCCGCAGATTGAAGCGGTGGCCAGGGAGCTTGAACTTCCGTTTCGCGTGTTTGCACTCGATGCCGCCGCGGGGAATCTCGATGGGGTCACGGCCGTCTTGCATTGTGCCGGCCCGTTCGAGCAGACCGCCAGGCCGATGATGGAAGCCTGCCTCCACGCGGGCGTTCACTATCTTGATATCACAGGCGAGTGGAGCGTGATCGAACACGCTGCTCAACTCGACCAGCGTGCCAGATCAGCAGGGATTGTGATGATGCCAGCTGTCGGATTCGATGTGGTTCCCAGTGACTGCCTGGCCGCCCAATTGGCAGCGGCACTTCCCACTGCCAGCACGTTGGAACTGGCCTTCTCTGCGCTGGGCGGTGCGAATCCGATCAGCCCCGGCACCGCCACGACGATCTTTAGCCAGGTTGGGCGGCCAAACTATGTTCGCCAGGCAGGACGCATCGAGAAGGTGCCGGCGGACTGGGAGTCGGTCACCATCGAGTTTCCGTCTGGCAAGCGGTCAGCCGTGATGATTTCTTGGGGAGACATCGCCTCGGCGTTCCACACGACCGGGATTCCGAACATCCGCGTGTTCAACGCAGTGCCGAAACGGCAAATTCAACGACTTCGGCGCTGGAACTGGCTGTTGCCGCTTGCTGGCTGGTCACCCGTTCAATGGCTTGGCCGCAAGTGGATCAAACGCAATGTGCCGGGGCCCAGCGAAAGCGACCGGACGAGTGGCAGGACCGAATTCTGGGGACGCGCCACCGATACCAACGGAAATGTTGCCGAGGCAACGTTGACAACGCCTGAAGGCTACGCACTCACTGTCCTCACCGCGACCGAGATACTTCGTCGCGCCGCTGCAGGCGAGGTGCCGCCTGGTTTCTCGACACCTGCGAAAGCCTTCGGCGGTACGTTTATCGAGCAGTTTGCCGGAGTTGAGTTCGTATGGCGAACCAAGCCACAGTAAGATGGAAGGCTACGGTGGCTCGGTGGACCACCGCCTATGCAGAACATTCGGCACATCGAGTGCCTAGCGGTGTTCCAGACGCCACGTTTTTCACAAGTTGCCCTCCGGACTCACAAGGAATTGACCTCATGAAGTTGTGCCTTTCGTTCATGGTATTGCTGCTGTTCGCGCAGCAAGGCTTCGGTGGCGAACCGAAGAGACTCATTGATGTGGCCTACGGCGAGCATCCGCGGCAGGTTTTGGATTTCTATCAGGCACAGTCGGACAAGCCAACGCCGGTGGTGTTTTACATTCATGGTGGCGGTTGGCGGGGTGGCGATAAAAAGACGAATCCTCAGGCTTTCCTGGCGAAGGGGATTTCGGTGGTGGCCATCAACTACCGGTATGTCCAGAACGGTGTTGCGGACAAGGTTGAGCCCCCCGTGAAAGCGCCGCTGGGAGATGCTGCCCGGGCTTTGCAATTCGTCCGCTCCAAGGCAGCCGAGTGGAATCTCGACAAGACGCGGATTGGCGCAACGGGTGGTTCGGCCGGTGCTTGCTCTTCGCTTTGGCTCGCCTTTCACGATGACCTGGCCGACTCCGAAGAGCGACGACCCCATCGCCCGCGAATCAACGCGCCTGTACGTGCGCCGCCGTGAATGGAGCCCTGAGGTCTCGCTCGATCCCCAAGGAGCTACGCGAGTGGATGCCCAACTACGGCTACGGGGCTCACGCGTTTGGCCTGGCGAATTTTCAGAGTCTGATCGACAACCGGGAGAACGTGTTGAAGTGGATTGCGGAGTACTCCCCCATCGAACACGTTTCTAAAGACGATCCGCCGATCGCGCTGTTCTACCGTGGCGAAGTTCCCGTCGTCGGTGCTTCCCCCAAAGACCCCACGCACTCGGGCATCATGGGCGTCAAGCTCGCCGAGCGACTCAATGCGGTCAACGTGGATGTGGTACTTGTGCATCCCGGCAGTTCTGAACCGAAGTACCGAAACTCCACGGAGTACCTGATTGACCGCCTGACCCAATAAGCACGCCCCTGGGCAAAGGGAACGTTGCTGGGCATCAAGACAGCGAATGAGCACCGCTGGCACGCGGTGCTCATTCGCTTGTATTCACATCCGTCGAACTGCCGTTAGCGGGCACCGACGGGGGTTTCGGCCAGTTCCTTCTCGGCCTGCAGCAAGGCCGGCACCATGGCGTCAATCTCAAGCTGCTCGTCCCCAGTCAGCTGACGTTGCGGAGGTCGGGCTGGACCAAATTCCAGGCCGAGGTGCTTGGTTGCATACTTGAGGAACGAAATGTTGTACGAGTTGTCGGCGCGTGCCCGATAGTCTTCGATGGGCCGCAGCACTTGCTGCAAACGCATGGCTTGGGCCCAATCTCCTTCGACCATGGCGGCGTGCATGGCCAACGTGACATGAGGGCACAGGTTGCCGGCTCCGCTGGTATAGCCTGTGGCTCCGGCCAGCATGAAGAACGGAGCGAACCGTTCGGCCGACCCGCAGAACCAGTCAATCCGCCCTTCGTCTTCTTGTACAATCTGATTGAACGCGTCGATATCGTTGACCGCATACTTAACGCCCGCCACCAAGGGGTGATCTGCCAATTCCAGCAACAGCTTGTCGCTGGGGACGTTCGTCTTCTTGTAGATCAACATCGGGCAGTCGAGTGCGTCGAGCATGGCCAGGTAGTAATCTCGGGCACCCGAGTCCGAGACATACGGGGCGGCAAGCGGCATGGCCAGGACACAATCGGCACCTGCGGCCAGCGAACCTTGCCCAATCTCAATGGCATGCCGGAGTTGCAGGCCAACGGGTGCCATCACCAAGGCATCGTCCCCTACCGCTTCGCGCGTCATGCCGACGGCGGCAATGATCTCCGCTGCGGACAGGCTATGGAACTCACTGCTGCCGGCACAAGGAATGAAGACCCGCATGCCTGCCTGATACAACCGCTCGGTGTTTGCCCTCATGACATCCAAGGCAAGCTCGCCACGGTCGTCGTAGGCGGTCAGCGGGACAATCTGCACGGTTCGCAAACGTTCGGGACGAAAACGATCAGACATCGTTCAACTCCTGGCCCAAGGCCGCAGGGTAATTTCAACCGAGAGACGTGGCCCCGGGAGCCAGCAGGAATTCGGCGAACAAGGTAATGCAAATGGAAAGCAAAGGTGAAAGCCAACCGGTTGGCTCACTCGGAGAGTTTTGATCCAATATGTGGTGCAAATGGCTTCCAAACGGTCGTGCTGCGTCAACGCTTAAATATCGGGTTGGTGCCATGGCCTCTCTCGCGTGGCCATGCTGAAGTGGAGTCAGAATCGCCACTTGCATCCGAACATGCCAACGCAAGCGAGAGCATGGCACCCGAAAACTTTGCCGCGACAAAGCACTAGGCTCGTTTGTAAAACGCCGCGCCTTCTGCGTCAAGCAGCAGACGGCAGCAGAGAGCGAGAGCAGCGCTGCGTCTCGTGTCTGACGCGGCTCTGCTGAAATGCCCCGCCTTGGCAGCCTTTGCAGGCGTCCCGTCGAGCGCAAGCTGCAGCGAATCCGGGATATTTGGGACCGCCCTACCAGTGGCGAAAGCACCGGATAGGGCGATCCACAAAAAGCCTGCTAGGTTTACTTCTCCAACGATGCAATCGGCACGCGGAGCAGCGTGTAGGGGACCAGGGCAAGAATGTAGACGGCATCGTCCTTCCCTTCGCACACGCCCAAAATCACTGTGCGGGTGGTGGTGACACCGTCAGGCAGTGTATGGATGCCGGAGTGGAACGGCAGGGCCTTGCCGTTTTCGTCCGTGAGTTTGGTAAAGTCGGGGTTCTCAATCGAGACCGGACCGTGGTCCTTGGGGGCCTTGTCGCCTGGTCGATAGCTCACCAGGTGCAGCAGGTTGTTGGGCTTGGCACCACGTTCGACCACGGCCACCCAGACGGTGCCTGAGGGGCCCACGCACATGGCTCGGCAATCGGTGCTTTCGGCACCTGGCACAAGTTCGCCCAGGTAGCGCCCCTGAAGTTTGTCACTGTCAACGGTCAGGTCATAGGCGAAGAGCGAATTGCCGCGCATCGGCTGTGAGTACAGCGTTTTGCCATCTGGCGAAATATCCCAATTGATCGGGTCTGGCTTGGGCATCAGGGCCAGTCGCGAAGCTTCCGTGGGAGGCTTGCCGTCAATGGTCTGCTTGAGTCGGTCCAGCGTCTTGGTCTCAGGATCATAGCGAGCGATATCTCCTCCTAAAATTGGGTGATAGGCTCGCCCCTTGTAGTCCACGCAGATGAAACCGTAGAAGTGCTCGGTGTCCATCAACTCGGTGTATTTGCCGGTCTTGAGATCCAGCACCAAGAACACGGCATTCTCACCCGGGCCGGGACGATGATCGGCACAGGTAGAAACGTAGGCCAAACCGCGAGATTCGTCCGGTGCAATGCTGTTGATCCCTTGGTGCGGAACGGGGATCGGGTAGACCTTGGTCTTGCCGGTGGCCGGGTCGTACACCATGGGATAGCCGCCAGGGTAATCTTCCCGCTTCTCTTCTTTGGTCGGATAGCCTTGCTTGGTGCCGAAGTAGATCTTGCCGCTGGCTCCCACGTTGTTGCGGGTATGGATCTTGGACTGAGCGCCAAAGCCGAGGATGTCCGTACCGATTTCCTTATGGGCATCCACCACGGCTTTCATCTCTTCGCTCTGCGGGTCGAACTCCACAAGCCAAGAGTTTACCGCGTTGGCGTGCGTACCGATGTACAGTCGGCCGTTGTGGCCACTGACAATGGAGAAATACCCTTCGCCTTCGGGAGCTGTCCACTTGGGGATGACATACGCTTTGGCGGGGATCCACTTGCGTTGGGGTTGGGCATCTTCCGCCCAAGCCGGCAACGAACTGAGCGACAGCATCGCCGCAATGATGAGCATTCGTCGTTTCATGGGTTTCCTTTGCGTGGCTATGTAGAACAGTTAGCTCAACTGTTCACCTGAAGTACTCAAGACGTTTTTCTTGGCTCCTGAACAGTTGGGCCAACTGTTCTATGTTCTTTCACAACTCACTGCTTTCACAAACTCACTTCGAAATCTCCAGCCGCTGGTTGGCTTTGACCCCTTTTCGGACGATCGTTCCTTTGCCATGGGGCAAGATGACCTCGACGTCACAGGTGTCCATATCTCCCAGGCCGAAATGCGCGCGGAGGCCTCTTGCCCTGATGCGTAGCCGTATCCCACGGCAATGCTGCCAGAACCTCGCAGTGCGTCGGGCTGGCCAAGTTTACCGGACTCGTAGATCCGCACCTGGCTGCCAATGCCCTGCAGGTTCACCCCCTGGGGTCCTTGGACGGTGATGTCCAACCAGTTGCCGCCAGGCGTTTCGTTTTGGAGCAACAGCGAGCGTTCTTCCACCCACCAATTACCGAGGAACAGGTCCAGGCGTCCATCGCGATTGAAATCGCAACTGGGGCCCGGCGCGGGTATAGACGATCTTGTGTTCTTGCATCATTCGATCGAAGAACTTGCCGCTGGACTTCTCGGCGATGTCTTCTGCAGTAGGAAAGTCATTCACGGCCAGAGCGGTCTGGTCAAACTTTGGGGCACCGGATGACTTTGACACGTTCTTGAAAATCACCGGGTACGGCTTGTCTCCAGCGAACTTCACAATGCTGGTGTAGATGTCCGGCCAGCCATCGTTGTCGAAATCCTGAACCTCGACATGCGGGCTCTTCATCATCAGCGGGACCAAACCGACGGCGTCCGTCACGTTCTCAAACGTTGGTTCGCCACCCTTGATGCCTCGGTTCAGGTACAGGCGAATGCTCACACCTCCCATGGTCCAAGGGAGTGCGAAGTGCGAGCCTACCACCAGGTCCTGCAGACCGTCTCGGTTCACGTCACCGAAACAAACGCCGCAAGGGGTATCGTCGCCAGTCTTGTAGTTGTCCCACTGGAACAGTTCGTTCTGTTTGGAAGGGCGGAACTTGCCTTGCCCATCGTTGAGAAACAGTTTGTTACCGTGGTGGCGACCGGCGATGAAAATGTCAGGCCAGCCATCGTTGTTCACATCGCCAGCGGCCACACCAAAACCTGTCACTTGCTCGGGGATGCCAACTTCGGTGGTGACGTTCTTGAACTTGAAGTTGCCCAAGTTGTGGTACAAGCGTGACCGGCTCTCGCCTCCTTGGAAGTAACATTCACCCACCAGCAGATCCAACAACCCGTCGCCATCGTAATCCAGGGCAGTCACGCTCCGGGCGGCGTTCTGCGTCGGCGTGGCTCCGCTATCGGCAGAGACATCCGTGAACTTCCCTTGGCCGTCATTGCGGAACAGGTGATTGGGTTCGAAGTAGTGTTTCGTTTCGTCCGAACGACCTTTGATGGCGTGGTTCGAAAGGTACAGATCCAAGTCGCCGTCGTTGTCCAGATCCACAAAGGCTGCCCCGTTGGCCCTGCCAAGAATGCCCATCGCTGGTTGCGGATCCAGTTCGAAACGGCCTTGGCGATTGCGAAACAACTGGTTCGGTTTGGAGCCATACGGATGACCTCCGAACGTACCGACATACAAATCAGGCCATCCGTCACCGTCCACATCTCCCCAAGCGACACCATGCCCTGCAATGCCACCTACGTGAGGAAACAGCCCGGTCTCGTCACCCGCATCTTTGAACGTAAAGAATGATTCCGGAGGTGCGGCGCTCGCTGGCTCCGCAACCTCGGTCAGCAAGCAAGTGGTCGCGATGATGACCGTCAACCAACGTGGGGCAATACCGCAAAGCATCAGCGTCTCCCGTACAGTGAAGAGTGGGATCTGTTCGGACAAATAGGCAGGGCAGGTCAGGCAGGATGTTCAAACGGTATGGTAACCACGAACCAGACGCGAATCGACCGTAGAAGCGCGATTTCTGAATTCTGATTTCCCCCCTGAGGCAATCGAAACGTGGGGGGCCTGTCAATCGCCTGGTACGAGAACTTCTGGTCACTTCGAAGCCGTTGCTAGCGACCAACCCGAGCGAATCCACCGAGACTTGGGCGACCGCTCCAACAGGAAGGTAGCCTTCACGCTCGGTCGGGATGAAACCGTGTCATCTCGCGGAGTAGACTGAGTCCAAGCTGGTTTCGTTTTTGAGACAAAGTGATCTACAAAAGGGGTTTCCTCAATCGGCGCCGTCGGCGACGATAATCACAGTCTTAGAACCTGCCGCTGCTGGCTGCGAACGGACCCCTTATAATGGAGTTGCGGTCGTTGTTGGCACGCGATGTTGCAAACCTTGCAAGGAGTGGCTGCTGTGTTGCTTGGAGAACCTCCCCGTACTCAATACGACGTGCACCTGCAGCTGTTCGGGTTTCCGGTCCGCATCCATCCGATGTTCTGGCTCGTAGCACTGATCTTTGGCTTGCACGGTCGCGAGACCAAAGTGCCTGAACTGCTGATTTGGGTGGCGTCAATTTCCGTCTCGATTCTGATTCACGAGCTAGGACACGCCCTTACGATTCGCCATTTCGGTTGGTCGAGCCGAATCATCTTGTACGGTATGGGAGGGCTGGCCACCCTGGAGAACGCCAATCCGTATGCGAGTAGCTACAACGCGCAGGACACGCCGAAGAACAAGATCTTGATTTCTCTGGCTGGCCCGGGCGCTGGATTTCTTTTGGCCGGCATCATCATCGCGTGCCTGTATGCCGCGCCTATCCCGTTTGGGTGGATGGACGATTCTCGGTTCGGCAAATATCCAGACCTCTCGGGGATTCCCAACCACAATCTCGCGTACCTCGTTCGGTCGCTCCTGTTCATCAACATATTTTGGGGATTGATGAACTTGCTGCCAGTCTATCCGTTGGATGGGGGGCAGGTTGCTCGCGAACTGTTCGCCATGAAAGGGGGGCACGGAGGTGCCCGCGCCGGGATCGAGAAGTCTTTGATTCTCTCCACCTGTACGGGTGCTGTGGTTGCAGTGTTAGGCTTGCTGCACTTTGGATTCCGAGACGGTTTGCTGATTGCGCTGCTGTTTGGCTATCTGGGGTACGGTAGGCAACGGGGGTGGAAGGCTTAAGGGGGTGGGGAGGGGGGGGCTGGGGGGAAAGGAGGGTGGGAGGAGGGAGGGGGGGGGGTTTAGACGAGGGGGTACGGGGTTTAAAGGTTTCGCGGGGGCATGGGGGGGGGGGGGGCGCCTTGTGGTGGTTTTTTTTTTGGCGGGGATCGATCTGAGGGATGGGGAGGGGAGGCGGGGGTAAGGGGGGGCTGGGGGTGGGTCCCTTCGGGGTGGGGGACAAGGGGTGACCCCTCGAATTCCGCCACCAGCGAGCGCGCGGTGAACGACAGCGGGTGAGGGTGTTATCTCATCTCTGCCGGTCTTGGCGTTGATGCGCGGCGTGCGGCCGAACTCGCCCATCCAGATCACCAGCGTCGTCTCCAGCAGGCCGCGCTCCTTGAGATCGGCGATCAGGGTGGCGAACGCCGGATCGACTCCGCCCGCCAGCGTCTTCACGCGGTTGAAGTTGTCGGCGTGCGTGTCCCAGCCGGGCGCTTCCACTTCGACGAACGTCACTCCCTGTTCGACCAGCCGCCGAGCCAGCAGGCAACCCTGGCCGAAGTCCGTGCGGCCGTAGCGGTCGCGGACGCTCGTCTTTTTCCTGCGCCAGATCGAACGCCTTGAGCCGCGGACTGAGGACCATTTGCTTCGCATTGCCGTAGAGCACTTGATGGTCCTCGACGCGGGCCGCCCGCCCGCTTCGGCGAAGTCGGCTTCCAGATCTTGCAGCAGGTCGTGCCGTCGGTGAAACGATCGGCGTCGATGCCGGGCGGCAAGTTCGATGTTGTTCGGCACTTTCGTCGGATCGAGAACGCGAACGGCGAGACCGACATCCCCAAGAAACCCAGAGCCGATGACGCCGCTGCGGTGGCCGATGGTGACGAAGTGGGGCAGGTCGAAATCGTCGGGCCCCAGTTCGGCGGCGGCGATCGACCCGAGAGGCTGGGGTGCCGCACGGTCCCGACTGCATATAGCCGGTGTGCAACTGGTACACGGCCCGATCGTGGTTCCCTTCCTTGTTGTTGGTCATGGAGCGGATCAGGGCGATGTCGTCCATCCGGGCGGCGACGTCGTTCCAGCCTTCGGCGATGCGGATGCCGCCGACGGCCGTGTCGATCGCCTGGGTCGGTCCGCCGTTGTCGGTGCCCGGCTTGGGATCGAACGTCTCGAACTGGCTGGGAGCACCGCGCATGAACAGCAGAATGCAGGCCATGCCGCGCTTGCGCAGTTCCTCGGCCTGCAGCGTCAGCGCGTCTTTCCAGCCTCAGCGTACCGGCCGGCCGCCCCGGCTGTGCCGAGCGGCGACAGATGCCGTCGCGATTCGCAAGAACGACGCGGCGGCTGACGACGCCATCGCCCTGGTCCGAACATGCATGGAAGAGATTGCTGCGACATGGATGAATCGGGATTATCGTTTCGTCTGAAATTCCGTGGAGTTGATCAGCGCCCAGAGGATGTCTTCGTAGGCCTCGGCACGGTCTTCCTGGTTGGCGATGTATGTGCGGCACTTGGTCAGTTCGCGATCGGTCGGCTTGCGGGCCAGCGCGACAGGTAGACCTGCTCGATGGCTTGCGGGTCTTCAGGGTAGTTCAGCAAGATCTTGCCCAATGGGTTGGTCCTGGTCACCGTGATCCGCTTGCTGATGGTGGGACTGTTCATCAACATCAGCGTTTGCGGAATGGTCCCCTCGACTTCTTCCTGATCGAGCGACGGATCGAAATCGAACTCGGCTTTGAACCGGCCTTCGAGGAAGCTGGAATTGAAACGACTGCCGCCTCTGGTGTGGAACCGCGTAGCCGTGCTCGATCTTGCCCAGCACATGCACCAGCGAATCCCACAACACGTCGGCCGCAAGCGGGTCGGGCACGGCGGCGGCGAAGTGCAGTGCGTTCGTCGGACGTTCCTCCGGACGGATCTGGCGTTGATAGGTCTCGCTGTTCGCGAATGTGCGAAACAGCGCCTTGATGTCGTAGTCCGTGCCGCGGAACGCGCCGGTCAAGCGGGTCAAGACTTCCGGAAAGATGACGTGTTTCGTCGGTCCGATGTCGTCGACATGCGGATAGAACGACCACCCCATGAGTTCGCTCCACATGCGATTGACGTACGCCGCGGCGAACCAGTGGTTCTTTGTCGACCACGACATCGGCCAGCTGCTGCCGGCGGCGTGGTCATCGCTCAGATTTCGGCGGGCGTTCTGGCCATCGAGAAACCGGGGATGCGTGACGGGACTGCTATCGGGATCTTCCAGGCTGGTCATCTTGTGTTCGCGATCCGGCAGCGTCACCAGTTGCACGCCGACCAGCTTCTTGTCGTCGAACAGTTGCTCGTACTTGATCCGCGAGAAATAGGCCGCCAGCTCGTGGAACTGCTCCCGTTTCCAAGGCTCGGTCGGGTGATCGTGACATTGGGCACATTGAATCTGAATGCCAAGGAACACACGCGAAGTCTCGGCAGCCCGTTCTTCTGCCTCGTCATTGTCGTGGGCAACCAGGAAGAACAACTCACCGTTATCCGGGAGCGGCGTATTGAGCGTGAAACGCAATTCCCCCTTGGCCGTGATGATGGCCCGTGTGATTTCTGCCCAACTGCTGCCTGCCCGGAACTGTTCGAACAGCCATTCTTCAAGACGCGGGTGAGCCCCTTGCGGCGGATGGTAATTCGGGCGGATGCACATCGCCAGTATCGGGCCATGCCGGGCGTAGGCGGCGCTCTCGCGTATCAGAAACTGAGGTGGCCGGTGGGGGGCGGGGGCGACAAACTCAGTCACCTGGGCTGGCTGCGGGAGTTGCCCCGTCACGTCCAGAAACACCCGACGGATGAACTGCTCATCGGTGGTTTGCAGGGTCGGTTCAATCTCGATGGCTCGCAATTCTTTGCCCACGATGGCATCGATCTCGCTGGATGCCAACGGCTTCAATGGCACCTGCCGCCAGTCTTCGTCACTCAACAGCACCGAATGAGATGCCTGTTTCACGACGGGCTGGCTTGTCTCCACGGCAGCTTCGTTCGGTGGTCCAGCATGGCTTTCGTTACCAACGAGCGCGCCGGCGGCAGCCATCAGCGCCAAAACGAACTTTGTTAAATGCAGCGGTGTGCGCAATCTGGAACAGGTTTGCGACATGGTGATGGTCACTCAGACGTTGAGGAAACGGCGGGCCCTGTCACGTTTGAGTATAGGCTCCCGAGCCCGCCAAAGAATGACAGAATCGCTTATTTCGTTATCAAAAACGATCATCACAGCACGCTCGGCGAGCCGCCATGCTGCAGTGGAGTCAGAATCGCCACTTGCATCCGAACATGCCCACGCAAGCGAGGGCATGCACCGAAAACTTTGCCGTGACGGGGCACTAGTCGCTGGACGAAGTGTCCCATCCCCGCTGTTTCTCTTGGTGAAATTCGTCGAATCGGTCGGCTTCAATCGCGGCACGGGCGTCGGCCATCAGCCGTTGGTAGTAGGTCAAATTGTGAACGGTGAGGAGCATCGGCCCCAGCATCTCGCGGGCGGCGAACAAATGCCGCAGGTAGGCCTTCGAATGTTTGCAAGCCGGGCAGGGACAATGTTCTTCGAGCGGGGCCGGGTCTCGCTCGAACTTGGCATTTCGCAATCGCTGTGGTCCTCGGTCCGTAAAGGCCAGGGCGTTGCGGCCGTTTCGCGTAGGCATCACACAGTCAAACAGATCCACGCCACGGGCAACTCCTTCGAGCAGATCTTGCGGACGCCCCACGCCCATCAGATATCGGGGTTTGTGCTGAGGAAGAATCGGTACGGCATGATTCAGCACTTCGTACATCTCAGCCGGCGTCTCGCCGACGCTGAGCCCCCCGATGGCGTAGCCGGGGAAATCCAAGTCCATCAGGGCCGTCGAACACTTTTGGCGAAGCGGGATATCCAGTCCTCCTTGGGTGATCGCAAACAGCGCCTGGTCATCACGTCGCTGGGCTTGCTTGCAACGTTCGGCCCAGCGAATGGTGCGTCCTACGGCATCCGCTGCGGCTTCCCGTGAGCACGGGAGAGCGATGACGTGATCGAGCACCATGGCGACGTCGCTGCCGAGGAATTCTTGGATCTCGACAGCCCGCTCTGGGGTGAGTTCGAGTTTGCTACCATCAATGTGCGAGCGAAACACGGCCCCCTGTTCGGTGATCTTGGTACTTTGTGCGAGACTAAAAAGCTGAAAGCCTCCGCTATCGGTTAAGATAGGCCCTTGCCATCCGGTAAAGGTGTGCAGCCCTCCGAGTTCGGCCACAAGTTCCGCCCCTGGCCGCAGCGCCAGGTGGTAGGTATTGCCCAAGATCATCTGAGCGCCGGTTGCCTGAAGCGTGTCCAGCAAGACCCCTTTGACGGTTCCGACGGTGCCCACCGGCATAAAGGCTGGCGTTTCGACGGGGCCATGGGGAGTATGGAACGTCCCCCGCCGCGCGAGGCTGTGTGCGTCGGTGCGGTGGAGAAGAAATTCAAACGTGTGGGCCATGTAAGGCTCATTGCGAAAAAGACTTAGCGGGAAACAGCCAATTCTACCGGCTTGACTCTGGGAGCTGGGTTCCTACATTTTACAACGATTGAGCAATGTCACGAGGTGTACTTCATGTCGCAAGGCCCTGCGCCCCATTCGTCCCCTTCGTCCGAAGGTGACCGCTCCGATAAATCTTTGGATCAAGCATCGCTCGCCGCTGGTGATGCGCTCCCGCCGGTCGAACCTCCCGACGCCGGATTCATCCTCAAGCTGTTCATCATACCCGCCATCATTGTGATGATTGTGGTGGGGGTGGTGATGGTCTTCAACCAGCTTGCTCACATGGGGAGCAACCCAGCTGCGTACGTTGCGGATATTGAGCGCGGAGCTCAGAACAGTTGGCAACGGGCTCATGACCTGACCCACGAGCTGCGCAGCAATTCCGACGCTCGGCAAGACCCCGAGTTGGCCAAACGCCTGGCTCGTTTGCTGGACCGGATGCTGGCTGAACCCATCAAGACGGGCGTGGGGGCTGAGAATGATGCTCGCATTCGTGTTTTCTTGTGCAAAGCGTTGGGCGAATTCGAAATTGAAGAAGGAATGCCGTCGTTGATCACCGCCGCTCGGCCGCGCACCGGTGCGGCGGCCGATAACGAGTTCGAACTGGACGTGCGGCGATCAGCCCTGGAAGCGATTGCCGTGAGAGTCAGCAAGATCAGGAAACAAGGCGGGGACTTGGATCCTGAACCAGCGGTCCAGGCCTTTTGCGTGGCGACGGCGGCCGGAGAAAATCCTTACGTCCGCTATACTGGAGCTTTCGGCTTGGGCGTGGTTGGCGGAGACGAGGCCATCGCGCGGCTCAAGAAACTGCTGGATGATGTTGATCCCAGCACCCGCTACAACGCCGCCACAGGCTTGGCCCGATATGGCGAAGTGGAGTGTATCCCCGTGCTGGCCGAGATGTTGGATCCGGAGGAATCGGCCGGTTTGGAAATTAACGCGACAGCGCGCCAAGGAATGAGCCCTGGCGAGTTAAACCAAACCCGTGAGTTTACTCAAGCACAGATTGTCAAGAATGCCTTGAGGGCAGCGAAGCTTTTAGCAGAAACCAATCCGCAAGCTGACTTGAGTCCGCTGCTCGCACAGATAGAAAAGTTGCTCAATCAAGATACTTTTCCGGGCGCGACGCTTGAGATCCGAGACACGCAACGCACGCTCGAAGCACTGGCCGCAAAGAATTCTTAGCCGACAAGCAGAGTTGTGTTGAGATACCTTATAGGAAAGAATTCGGGAACAATTGCCCCAACTGTTCACCTGCTGCGGCACCCGGAGTCTGACGCTTCGGGTTAGGATTGAAATAGTCGAAGTTCAAATTGGTTTGAGGCACCGCCTCGTTAGATACGTTCATTTCAACTAGGAGACTGCTACATGGCCACCACCGAAGAAGTCATCGAACTGCTGAAGACCGCCTACAGCATGGAAGTCGAAACCGTGATGAACTACCTGGCCAACAGCATCAATCTGGATGGTGTCAGGGCCGAAGAAATCAAGAAATCACTGGCCGCCGATGTTCCTGAGGAACTCGCCCACGCCCAGCGGCTAGGGCAACGCATCAAGCAACTCGGAGGTTTGGTTCCAGGTTCGCTCGCCGTCAAACTCGGCAACCAACAACAACCCAGCGAGAAGACGACCGATGTGGAAGGCGTGATCAAGGCGGTCATCGAAGCCGAAGAAGGTGCTATCGCCCATTACAAGAAGATCGTCCGTGCCACCGACGGCGAAGACTACGTCACGCAAGACATGTGCATCCAGCTTCAAGCGGACGAAGAAGGACACCTTGTCCTCTTCAAAGGATTCCTCAAGGAATACACGCAAGCGTAAGATTGTAGAACAGTTGTCTCAACTGTTCACCCGTAGATGCTCCCGAATAGTTGGGGTAACTGTTTTACATTCGCGTTTTCTTGCTCCCTGAACAGTTGGGACAACTGTTCTACAATAAGGTCTGATCGTGGCGTATTTGATTGGCACCGACGAAGCAGGGTATGGTCCCAACCTGGGGCCATTGGTCGTTGGGGCCACGGTTTGGCAACTGCCTGACGCACTACTCAGCGAAGATCTGTACCAACTGCTGGGGCCGATCGTCGCTACCAAGCCAGGGGCGGGCGAAGCCGCTCGCCGTGATCGGCTCGTAATCGGCGATTCGAAACAGGTCTACTCTTCCCGCTTGGGCTTGGACCTGCTCGAACGGGGAGTGCTTGCCGCCGCGGGTGCTTGCAACTTCTCCGGGGTGGAGAAACCCGTGGGATTCTCACCCGGCAAGTGGAGCGAGTTCTGGCCCCCTCTCGTCCCAAGGCATCAGGCAGATTGGCCGCTCGAACCTTGGCACGCCGATTTTGATCCGCACTTGCCGCTGGAAAGCCGTGCGGATCATGTAAATGCCCTCTGTACGCTGTTGCAGGACCGTCTGGCAGAGTTAGAAATTCGCCTGGTTTCGCTGCGAGCCGCCGTGCTGTTTCCGCGTCGATTCAATCAGTTGGTCGAAACGTGTGGTAACAAAGCCAGTATGCTGACCGAAACCGCCCTGGGTTTGGTGGCCGACCTGTTGCGCGAACTCCCGCCTGAACCAGCCAACATTATCTGTGATAAGCACGGCGGCCGAAGTCACTACGCGGCTGCGCTTCAGCACTGCCTGCCCGATCACTGGGTGGACATCCTCGAAGAAGGGCGGATGGCAAGCCGCTATGTTTGCCGGGCGGGGGATCTCCGACTTCGGTTTACCTTCCAACAAGGAGCGGAGTGCCATCTGCCGGCGGCCCTGGCGTCCATGGTGGCCAAGTACTTGCGCGAAGTGGCCATGCAGGCGTTTAACGAGTTCTGGCTTAAGCACTTTCCGCAGATTCGCCCCACGGCCGGATATCCGCAAGACGCCAAACGATTTCGAGCAGAAGTGGCAGCCAAACAGCAAGCTCTCGGAATTTCTGAAGAAGTTCTCTGGCGCTGCCGGTAGGTCGAGCCCTCAGGCCGCGCTCACGGTGACAATCGTCACAGCCGGCACAATCGTTACCATTGCCCATTTCAGCATGATGGGCACTTGTGGCACAGACGCTCCGGCAAGATCGATTTCGTTCAACAATCCGGCACCACTGTCGCAAGCGGACTGCGATGCACGTTCCGCAAATGCCGAACTATTCCAACACGTCCCGGTATCGGCAGTGACTGATTGCGAGGTGGCCTGAATCACTCAGGCTGGGTCGAGTTTGCCGGAAGTACCGATTAGACGTACCGATGATTTGTGCAGAGGATTTCAGGGAAGTGGAGTCACAAGCTCCCGCCGCCCCGCGACTGTAAGGGGGACGAAAGCCGCAACACCACTGGTCCAGTGTCGGACTGGGAAGGGCGGCTGGAGGACGAACCCGAGCCAGGATAACTGGTCCTGCTGCGTTGCCGTTTCGAGTGGTCTTTCTTCGAGGGAAGGAAACACCTCATGCGTTGGATGACGTTCTTGCTCCGTCACAATTCTGTGCCAGTTACGCTGGCCGCCACCCTGATCCACTGTCTGCTGGCTGCTCAGGCTTGGGCACAGGACCCCGCACCCCCCACGACGCCTCCGGAGATTCCCGAAGTGGAAGAGACGACGGTTGTTGGAGACACTCCACAACCGGTCAATCCACCCAACGACCCGGGCCAGGCACAACCGCCGAACATTACCACGACCACCCCAGACCGCTCAACAACGCCGGTCTCGGAGGTGGGGAGTTCGGTCACCGTGATCACGCGCGAACAGATCGAACGATCGGGATTCACCAATGCTGCTGATGTGCTCCGCGGCGTACCAGGCGTCGACGTGGTTCAGCAAGCATTGCCAGGGCTTGATGTCGTTCAGCAGGGAGGGCCAGGCCGGATCACCACGGTCTTTATCCGCGGTGCCAACAGCCAGCAAACCAAGGTGCTACTCGATGGCATCCCTGTTAACGATCCCAGCAACGCCTCACGGTTGTTCGATTTTGCGAATTTGACAACGGACAACATCGAGCGCATCGAAGTTCTCCGCGGCCCTCAAAGTACCCTCTACGGTTCGGACGCCATTGGGGGAGTGATCAATATCATCACTGCGCGCGGTTCGGGCCCCCTCAAAATCAGGGCCAATACCATGGGTGGTAGCTTTGGCACAACGAACCAGGTGGCCAACATCAGCGGTGGAACCGACCTCTACAATTATTCGTTCGGCATGAGCTTCTTCAACAACGATGGCTTCTCGTCCGCTGCCAAACAGTTGGGCAACCGGGAGCGAGACGGGTTCAACAACAAGACGTACTCCGGCCGGTTTGGCATCACGCCGGCCGAGGAGTTCGAGGTCGATTACATCTTTCGCTACATCGACGCAGACGCCGACGTGGATGATTTTGATTTCATCACCGGTCTCCCGTTCGACAACTTCGGGCGTCGCAACCTCACGGAGTCTTTCTTCCAGCGGGTGCAACTGCGGAGCGTCTTGTTCGAAGGAATGATCGAAGCCAAGGCTGGTTTCAACCTCACCAACTACAACCGCTTTGATACCGACCCTGGCATGTTCGTGCCGGAGCAGTTCAAAGGGCAGACGCGAATGTTCGACGCCCAGGTCAACCTCCAGGTGAGCGACAATAACACCTTCACGGTAGGGACGGACTACCTGAACGAAGACGCCTTGAGTTCGTTCAACCCGATGGTCTCGCAAAACCTGGCCGGTTTCTACGCTCTGGAAAAGTTCTCGGTCGGTGACCGCTGGTTCAGTACGCTGGGGTACCGTTTTGACGAACAGAGCGCGGCCGGCAGTGCCGAAACCTACCGCTTTACCAACGCCATTGACGTGTGGGAAACCGGGACGACGTTCCGCGGCAGCATCGGCACCGGTTTCCGCGCACCTGCCTTGGCCGAAAACCTGTTCGCCTTCGGCAACCCCGCGCTCCGCCCCGAAACCAGCAAAGGGTGGGATGTCGGTGTGGAGCAATCCATTCTTGACGGCGATGTGACCGTCATGGCCACCTACTTCCGGAACGACTTCCGCAACCTGATCATCTTTGATCTTGATACCTTTCTGCTGGAGAATGTCGGCAACGCCCTTTCTTCTGGACTAGAGTTCTCCTCGATCGTGCATCTGACTGATTCTACCTCGCTTGTGGGCACCTACACCTTGACCGACACGCTTGATCGAGACACAGGTTTGGAACTTCTCCGGCGGCCGCGGAACAAGGGGAGCGTCGGCATCGTGCAGTATTTTGGCGAAGATCGCGCCGCCTTGAGCATGAACGTCTTGATGGTTGGGCAGCGCCGCGACACGCGTCGGGAACTCACCGGCTACACCGTGGCCTACATGAATGGCTACTACAATCTCAACGACTACTGGCAACTGTTTGGCCGTGTGGACAATGTCTTCGACGAATATTACGAAGAAGTCGCCGGTTTCGGAGTCGCGAATCTCTCCGCGTACGCCGGTTTGCGGTTGGTTTGGTAACGAACTGACAAATCGCGCAAGGCGTGTTACTGAAACGATTTACGTTTCCGTTGGTATCCGCTGCCGAACTGTCTGCCGGTTGTTGCCACATAAGGATCTGAACATCTAGAACGATCCTTCCCCCCGATCTGCTGGACGAATCGGGGAAATCGGTTCGAGTTATTCGAGTTGCTACCTATAATTGAGAAGCGGTGCAGGGTCCCATTCTGCGCTCGCGGTGCGGCCCCCCTTGCTTCAATTTCTGGAGGAAGTGGGAACGGATGTTGCTCCTTGAGCGTCTGAACGGACATAGAGAACCAACGCTGGGGATCCTGCGCCGCGGCACCTCTGAATTGGTAGCCCATCCTCATGGAGGCTCGACTCGATGGCAACTGGCACACCTACCGCACCCGAACGTCCCGCTGCTCCACCGGAGCAATCGCAAGTGGTGGCGTTTGGAGATTACATCGAGCAGCAACTTCATAAAACGCGCAACCAGGTGAAGTGGATTGAAGTGACCGGGGCGCTGATGACCGCCTTGGCCGGCAGTCTGATGTTCTTCCTGGCAGCGGTGATCATTGATCACTGGATCATGCCGCTGGGATTCTGGGGGCGGTTGCTGATGTTGGCGACTTTCGTCGCCGGTAGTGCCTGGTTCGGTGTGCGGATATTGCTGCCGGCTCTGCTTGGCAAAGTCAATCCGGTATTTGCCGCGTATGCCATCGAACAAGGAACCCCTACGCTCAAGAATTCGTTGCTCAACTTGTTGCTACTTCGCAAGACCGGCGAAGACGTCCCGCAGGCGGTCGTACGCGTGGTCGAGCAACAGGCAGCTTCGCGGTTGGCAGGCGTTTCTGTCGAATCCACGATTGATCGCTCACGGCTGATTCGGATTGGCTACGTGTTGTTGGCCTTGATGACCCTGGCGAGTGTCTACCTCTGGCAGTCTCCCAAAGACCCTTTGCAGACGGTCGGCCGAATCATGGCACCTTGGGCGGAGATTGCAGCCCCCACCCGTGTGTTGATTGAGGAAGTTACGCCGGGCGATACCTCGGTCTTTACCGATGAGTTTGTCACGGTCAAAGCCACCGTGCGTGGCCTGGATGACAAAGAAGACGTGACGCTGGTCTTTTCGTCGCTCGCTGGCGAGTTCGAACGTCAGGCGATGCCGATGGATCGGATCAAGCCGCACCTGTTTGAGAAGGTGTTTCCATTTAGCACCACCGGTTTGCAGGAAGCGGTCCGTTATCACGTCGAGGCGGGCGACACCCGCAGCGCTTCGTACCAGGTGGAAGTCCAGATTCCTCCTTCGATCACCATCACGCAAGTGGACTATGAGTATCCCGCCTATACCGAGCGGCCGCCGCAGTCTTCGGACGTGGGAGAGATCATTGCTCCCGAAGGCACGCACGTCACGGTCTATGCCGAATCCAATCAGCCCATCGCCACGGCCTATGTGGACTTCCAGTGCGATGGGGTCAAAGAACTTCCGATGCAGATTGATGGCTCTCGGGCCAGCGTGCGTTTTCCGCTCCGACTCACAGATGGTCAAAGCGAGTATGCAGACTATCAGATCCGCTTCACCAATCAGGCAGGGCATGAGAACCCGCACCCGATCCGGCACTCGATTGAAGTCCTGGCAGACGAACCTCCAGAAGTTGAGATCGTTTCGCCTGCCGAACGCACTGTGCAAGTTCCGCTTGGTGGTGGTTTGCCGATTGAGGTGCATGCCCAAGATGCCGACTATGCCGTGAGTCAGGTGGTGTTGCTCTTCGAGCATGGCGCTCGGCCGGGCGATGTGCTCCATCAGGCAGTGTTGCTGGACGAAAACTCCGTGGACCCCGTCCAGCTTGATTATGTGTTTCGTCCCCACGAATATCAGGTTCGCACACCCGAGGCGCTCCGAGATGTCAAGGTGGGTGACAAGATCTATTTTTGGGCCGTGGCCCGAGATAATCGCCACCAGGGAAATGTTCTGCAGCCCAACGTCACCCGAGCTCCGGCACAAGGGGACGCCCGCTACGTGATTGAGGTGGTCGCTCCAGACAATCCGCAACAAGCCGAGCAAGGCAACGACCCTGCAGCGGACAAGCCTGAGAAACCCCCAGGGCGACCAGGCAAAACAGGGCGAAGGAAACCAACCCCAAGACGGTGCCCAAGGTGACGAACAAGACCCTGGCAAACAAGGTGGCCAAGGGCAGCAGAAGCCTGGTGACGACCAGAACCCTGGTGAAGGACAACCTCAGCCAGGCGACCAGGATGGCCAGGCAGGCGAACAAGGGGCCGGTGAGCGGATTGATCCTGAGAGCAATCCAGCCGATGCGTTCCGCGAGATTGAAAAGCATCGCCAACAAGAACAAGGGAAACAGCCTCCTCAAGATCAACAGCAACCCAATGATCAACAACCCAATGCTCAACCCAATCCGCAACAACCTGAGCAGAACCCTGGCGAACAGCCCAACAATAGTGACCAACCGAAGAACGGTGATCAGCAGGGCAATCAACCTCAGCCCGGTGATCAACCCCAGAAAAACGAACCGCAAGACAACGATCAGAAGTCTGACCAGCCCCAGGGGCAGCAACCTGACCAAGGGCAGCAGCCGTCTGGCGATGGTAAGTCTGGCGAAGATTCCAAGCCCGCCGAACAGCCTGGCGGTGCTGGCAATCAGCAACAAGGCTCATCTGGCAACGACCAACAATCCCCTCAAGATGGCAATCAGCCCGGCCAACAACCCAAGCAGCCAGGTGGTCAATCTGGCGGCACCGATCCTAGTTCCCCCATGCCATCGGCCGACAATGGCGCAGGGCAGGAAGGGGGCGAGCCGGGTGGTCCGTCCAATCCCAAACCTCCTGAAAGCGGCAGCCAGCAGCCAACCGATGCTGAAACCGAGAACAAAGGAGAAACCGAGCAAGGAGAGGTAGGCAAAGACGGCCAAGAGAAAGACGCCGCCGGCGATCAAGGCAACCCCGACGCCAAGCCCGGTGAAGAGAAACCGGGTGCAGAGAAACCGGGTGCCCAGCCGGGGCAGAATTCTCAGCCCAAGCCAGGCGAAGATCCTTCCAAGCAGGCCCCCGCAGAACCAGGTGCCAATGGCGCTGAGCGCGACCAACAGTCTGGACGGCCTGAGGAAGGTAACCCTCAGGCAGAAGGCAAGGGAGATGCCGCCAAGGGAACCTCGGGTGAAAAGAGCCAGCGCGAGACCACCAAGCAGCCTGGCGACGAAGAAAAGACCGGCGGAGACAACGCCGAAGAAAAGGGCTCACCCGGTGCTGGTACGCAAACCGACGATGAGACCGGCAGCCCCACGCAGCCCAAGAAGACAGGTCCCAAAAAGAGCGAAGTGGGGAACGAATCCTCCGCCAAGAAGTCTGAGCCCAATCAGGCTGATTCCCCCAGCAACAGCGAGAAAGAATCGGACTCGCAGGGTGGGGAAGAAGGAGATCAGTCCGGCGGTGGCGAAAAAGGAGGAGGCCAGTCCTCGAACAACCCAGGCACCGGTGGCGCAGGCCAGAACACGGCATCCGACCAGGGTGCGTCCGAAGCCCCCGGAACTGGCGATGGCAACACCGGCGAAAAGGCCGGCGATCAACAGCAAGCGGATCGACCGACCGGAACCTCCGGTGATCAAAAAGGAAATGGTTCCAAGTCGCGCCCCGGCGGCGAGAAGCCAGATGGTGAACCTGCCGGCGGCGAACGCAAGCCAGGAGGTGCGGCAGACAAGGCCGCCGACCAAAAATCGTCCCAGCCCAAAGACGGCCCCCCTGGCCCTTCCGAAGGCACTTCGCAAGGTACCCCGCGCGGCAGTGGCGCTCAGCAAGCGGGCGACAATCAGGCGCCAAACTCCGGCAACAACGCCGCTGAGCCAGGGGGAAGTGATCCCAACCTCGAACATGCCGAACGGACGACCGACCTGGCTCTCGAGTACCTCAAAGAACAATTGGCCAAGGACGAGCCTGACCAGGAACTGCTGGACAAACTCAATTGGTCCCGCGAGGATCTGGCGCGATTCGTCGATCGCTGGAACGACATCAAACAGATGGCTGCCCGCAAAGACGCTGCCGGCGAGGCAGCTCGTCAAAGTCTGCGCAATCTTGGACTCACCCCCAAGAATCTCCAGCACGATGCTGGCCAGTTCAAGCTGGACAAAATGCGGCAACTTCAAGAGGGCCGCAAGATTACACCACCGAGCGAGTACGCCGAACTCTACAAGGCCTACAACCAAAGCCGCAACCAACAGCGGCCCAGCCGCAAGGCCAAACCGTAGAGAAGACACGTTCCATTGTAGAACAGTTGTCTCAACTGTTCAGAAACCAAGAACAACGTTTCCGATCATCTGCAGACCCACCCATTTGAACGGTGGGAGACCACTGTTCGACAGGTTCGGGGTCCTACCTCGCCAGATTCCATGAGCGATGCCACACGAGACTTCTTCAAAACGCTCGAGCGGATGCTGCTCCGCGGCTGGATCCTCGGGCTGGTAATGTTGTTGATTTGGGTGGCTGCGCTGGCCAGCCAGGTGATCCATCAGTTCCACGGCCCGATGCTGGGACTCTCAGATCACGAGTTGGATCTGATCCACTATTGCGGCATCGGATTGCTCAAGATGCTGGTGATCGCGTTTCTGTTCATCCCCTGGCTTTCGGTCAAACTGGTGCTCAAAAGCGCGAAGGTTTAGCGGCACAGTCGCCGCTCTCGGGCATCACGCGAATGCCTTCTGTCTCGTCCACTCTGTCGCCCTGGTGTTGAGCCATCTGGCCTTGCAGGGCGGTTGACGAAATGGCCACTGCAGCGTCCAGTATACTTCGAGTGGACTGGAAACACTGGCCCGATTGCCCAACCCTGGTGATGGTGATCATTTTTCGACAAAGGAGATCCGATTGGATTCGCGCGAATTGGAAGTGGCCCATCTGGCCGCGAAAGCAGGCGGGGAGGTGATCTCGCATTACTACGAGCAAGGGGTCACCATGCGCTACAAGGAAGTGGCCGATCTGGTTTCGGACGCCGATGTGGAATCGGAGAAAGCCATTGTGGCGACCATTCACAAGCACTTTCCCGACCATTCCGTACTGGGTGAAGAAACCCATCAGGCGGATCTGCTGGCCGAACACCTTTGGGTGGTGGATCCGCTGGACGGCACCACGAATTTTGCCCATCAGATTCCGCACTTCGCCATCAGCGTGGCCTATTACCAGCGGGGCGAACCGGTGTGCGGTGTGATCTTCAATCCCATCCGGAACGAAACCTATTGGGCGGTGCGAGGTGGCGGCGCTTTTGCCGGAGGCGCGCCGGCCACCGTTTCGACGCAAACCAAAATGAGCCAGGCCTTGATCGGTCTGGGATTTTACTATGACCGTGGCAAGATGATGGAAGCCACGCTGGCCGCCACCGGCGACTTGTTTCGCCAGCAAATTCACGGTATCCGCCGGTTCGGGACCGCGTCGCTGGATCTGGTCAGTGTCGGGCTGGGCAGATACGCCGCCTACTTCGAATACGTGCTCTCACCTTGGGACTTCGCCGCCGGAAGGTTGTTTGTCGAAGAGGCCGGCGGACAGGTTTCCACGTGTCAGGGCAAACCGCTGCTGCTTGAAAAGACCAGCGTGCTGGCCTCAAACACGCACCTGCATGCCAACGTGTTGGAAATTGCCCAACGCCATTATCCGTTTTGAGCTTCCGGCCACCTTCAAGCCATCAACGGTTCGAACGGTGTGGTGCACTCGCTCGGCTCTTCCAGGCGTGAGGCGCTCCCACTTTGGCATGTCTGACACTGGCCGCCGAGCCGAGAGAGCCTCGCCCCAAGTCCACGAGCAGATCCACGGTACGTGCCGTGGCGCCCATTTGCGTGGCGACATGCTGCGCCGCGCGCTCGCCTAACGCTGCGCCGTAGCTTGGATCGGTCAGGCATTGTGCGACGAAGTCGGTAAGCTCGCCGGGGGTGTGGACCACCACCGCGGCGTCGGCTGCCAGCAGCGAGGCCACAATGTCTCGAAAGTTCTTGGTGTTAGGGCCGAAGGAAACCGCCGCGCCGTAAGCGGCAGGCTCAATCATGTTCTGCCCACCCCGATTTCCAAAACTCCCTCCGACAAATGCCACCGTGGCGGTTCCCCACCAGGCACTGAGTTCGCCAAGGGCATCGACGAGCAAGATCCTCGTTTGCCCTGGCTCAGACTCGCTCAACTGCGAACGCCGGTCGAATGGCAACCCGGACGCTTCGAGCAATCGGGCAACCGTTTCAAATCGCTCGGGATGCCGGGGCACCAAGATCAACTTGAGCTGGGGGTGTTGCTCGTGCAGCGTGCGGAATGTGGCCAAGGCGGCCGCCTCTTCCCCTTCTTGTGTGCTGCCAGCCAGGAACACCGGATCGTTGTCGGCAATGCCAGCCAACCGGCGCAGGGCACAAGTGGCCGGATTCTGCCGATCGGTTCGGGCTCCGTCGTACTTGACGCTGCCGGTGATGAAGACAGTACCCGCGGGGCTGCCCAGTTGGTCGAACCGCGCCGCGTACATGTCATTCTGCGCGGCTACCAGATCCACATGCCCTAGCAACCAGGCGATCAACCTTTTCAAACGCCGATATCCGCGAAAGCTGCGTTCGCTCAACCGTGCGTTGACCACCGAAACGCGAGCTCCCCAGCGCCGGGCTGCCCGAATCAGGTTCGGCCACAATTCCAATTCGGCCAGCACCAGTTGGTTGGGGCGAATCCGCCGCATGGCCCGACGCACCCCCCAACTGAAATCCAGCGGAGCGTAGAACACTTGGAGTTCGGGAAACTTCTTCAGAGCGACTTCGTGCCCGGTCTGCGTGGTGGTTGAGATCACGCACTCCCAGTCTGGTTTGCGCGCCTTGAGCTCTTGAACCAGCGGCACCAGCAGGTTGACCTCGCCGACACTGACAGCATGCAGCCAGACGCAGTATTGCCTGGAGCGTCTGAGAGGAACCTGCCCCAGCAGTTTGGCTTGCCAGCCTTCGCGGTATTTCCCCTTAGACCAGGCTTGATAGACGAGCCAAGGTGAAAGAACCAGCACCAAGCCCAAGTACGCAAGATTGAAGAGATAGGCCATGAGACCACGCGTCGTCCAGTTGGGTGGTCAGCGGAAACTCGCAAATAGAAGCGCCGGGATGATAGCGTTTGTGGCGGTCTGGTCCCAGGTCAATCTGAGCATTTTTCCGAGGATTGGTCCAAGAAAAAAGCCGAACCCTGAGTGCATGCCCCGCCGCTTCCTTTCAATCCTAACCCGAAGCGTCAGCGAGTAAGCACATCGGGCGATGTCGCAACGGATGTCATCACGATGGAGCGTGATGACTACTTTCCCGCTCTTCACTAGCGTGACGCTCCAGCGTCTGGCTCTTCGTCTACCAGGCGTAGCAGTCGCTCCAAGACTTGCTGCGGATCGAGTTTCCTTTCGCGACAGGCGAATGCGAGCGACTTGCCTGCACAGTTGAAGTCAATCTGCAGTTCCTTCAGCACGCTCAGTACGTTCGGGTGATCGATGATCCAGTCGGTGACACTGCTGTCAAGATCGCACTGCGTCATGGTATCTGAGGCTGCTATTTTTGGAGTTGTGTCTTCGGAGCAGTGCCCCCTGACTCGCAACTTGGAATGCCGTCGAGGGAACCAATAGAAGCAGCCCGCCTGGAAAAGTTTTCCGGGCGGGCTGCTGAAACATTCGAATCGTCCGGTCCGCTGGATCAGGTACGGCGGCCAGAGCTTACACGGCTGCGACGCACGCTGACGGGGCGGTTCTGGTTACGGTAACCATTCCACACCGACTCGTCCACAGCGGGCGGAGGAGGCAGCGGAGCGGCACTGCCACCACCGTTGTGGTATGCAGGAGCGTACGCTCCAGGTCCGCAGCTAGGGCAACCACTGTCACAACAGCTACTGCAGCACGACTTCTTTTTCTTCTTCTTGCAGAAATCCATGATGCAGTCGAACAGCGTCTTTTTCTTCTTGCAGCACGAAGTCGTCTGGCAGCAAGAGGGTTGTTCGCAGCAGGCAGGTTCGCAGCAAGCGGGCTCACAACATGCTGGTTCACAGCAAGCAGGCTCGCAGCAGACGGGTTCGCAACAGGTGGGCTCTGGCTCGCAGCAGACCGGTTCGCAACAAGTGGGCTCTGGCGCACAGCAGACCGGTTCGCAGCAGGTGGGTTCTGGCGCACAGCAAACCGGTTCGCAGCAAGTGGGCTCGCAACAAGCCGGTTCGCAACAGCTGGTCTCGCAGCAACTCTTCTTCTTGGGTTTGCAGCAAGCCAGGAGCTTTTCCATCAAGCTGGGCTTCTTCTTGCAGCAGCAAGCGGATTGGCAACAAGTGTTGCAGCCGTTGTTCGAAGCGTGATGGGACACGTTGACAGATTCATAGTGATTGACGTGCCGGACGCCGTCATTGCTAAGGCGGTCGTACGATTGCACGCGGTTGTAGACGCCCGGACCAGCCGAGCGGAACTGTCCGCCCCATCCGGATGCCGACCGACTTTGGGCCGAAGCGGGTTCGGAGATTCCTAATCCGAGGGCGGCAACTGCTACCACCAGGTAAACAACCTTCATCTTCATCTCTCCCCAGTTTTGCGTAGCGGACCCATTGGCTAATACGGGATGAAGGGACCGCGCGATTCGTTAACACTGGAACAACTGATCGACGTGATACAGTCGGAAGAGACAGAAGTTTCGGATTCTCCGCTACAAGCGACACATTCCGTACACTCGACGCAGGCTGTCCAGTTTCACATTCGCGATTCGCCCGGCGCATCTCTCGTGATAAGCCGAGGTTAGAGGGAGCCCCGGTTGCCGGATCGGCGCGCTGGCTTGCCAGTCTTAGAAGAACGAAATGGTCGTGCCGTCCGCAAACCGTCCATGCGGCTGCTTTTTGCCGCGACGAATTCCGAACAGCGTGTACTCGTCGGGGCGGCGCAGACGCAGATAAGGCCAATGAGCCAGGGGAGGGCGTGGAACGGTGGGCCGCTGCTGGTCGCCCACATAGAATGGAGCCAGGATGTCTCCCCATGCCAGGGACCAGTAGCGAGTCTTGATGTGGATCGGGTCCAGGCCGTACCATTCCGGGCGGAGATCGACGATGGTCAATTCTAACTCGCTGGCCATTTGCTGAAGCCGCGCGTTGAGTTCGACCGTCTCGGCTGCGACTTCGGCCAGCGTCAATTGGCAGCGCGGAAAAAACAGCCGCCGGAAGAACAGAAAGCGCCGGGGCGAGAGGGTATCGAGATTGCCAACCGGAAGCGATGTCACGGTCACGCGAGCATCCTTCGCCTGCAGCCTTTCGATACAACCGCGGACGCTGCTAGCGATGGATTCGGCACGGCTGCCAAGTAGCAAATCGTTCCCAACATCTGTCAACAGGGCACGCGTCGGTGCTTGCGGCAGTCCGTGCAATGTTTCCCATAATCGGCAATCGTGGATGGAGCTCAGCCCCCGGCCGAGCAACAGACTTGGATTGCAATAGGCCCGCCCATGCCCCAGTGCGGTGAGAATTTCTATAGGTCCACCGCAGTAACAGCGGGCAGTTGCCACCACCCGAGCCAGAGCACGGGTCAGATTGCTAGCCCCTAACAGCACCACACGATGTTGCGGCTGTGCCGCTGCGTCGAACGAACGGGGGAGATCAATGTTCGCGGCTGGCGTGATCTGCCCGGGATTCGTCGCCGGAGATTCCGAGGAGCTTTCTGCCATCGCCAGTTTCCTCTTGCCAACGCAGGAGCACATACCCAAGGTGGTTTCTGCCGAACGTTCACTTGGAAATAGCGATCGTATTTCCAAGTGAGCATCAAAGCGCTAGACTAACGACTTATTACACACTTGGAAACGCCACCGCTCCTGTTTGATGGCTCCCCACTCCATCTTGGCAAAGGGTTTCGTCGATGCACACCAACTATCAGTTGCTTGCCAGCATGCTTGTCGGATTGTTCCTGGCCGTTGCACCTTCTGCATCGCAGGCAGGAGACGGCATTGCCGGAAAGTGGAAGGCCACGAGTGTGACCTGTAGCGGGGCGGCTTGCGAAGTGGCCGAGGGTTTGCAGTGCCAGTTCACGGCAGACTCGGTGGTGGCCCAATACGGCGAGAACAAAATCACCGTAGGGTACAAGCTTCAAACCGACCAACCGATCAAGCAACTGACGATTGTCATCGGGGGAAGTGTCTCTTGGAAAGGGATCTACAACCAGGCTGGAGACAAGCTGACCATCTGCGTGGTTTCGGCCACCGGCGAACTGCCTAGCGAGTTCGTCACGCGCGAAGGCGATGGTCGCGTGCTGTTGGAAATGGAGCGCGCCAAGTAGCCAGCGTGTTTCAATCGACAAAGCCTCGTCTGCCGGAACAGACGAGGCTTTGCGTTGCGTGCGGGTATCAAGCGTTTCTATGTCGAACAGTTGTCTCAACTGTTCAGGAACCAAGAACAACGTTTCGAGTGCTTCTGCAGGTGAACAGTTGGGACAACTGTTCGACACAGCTCACTAGAACGTATCCAGCATGAAGTGTTTGCCGGAGTGGTAGCGACGTCCCTGGGGGTAGTAGTTGAACCAGTACTTGTTGTAGACAGGCACTCGCATTTCGGGCGGATACCGGTGGTACAAGCTGTTGGACGTCTTGTAGTAGTCCGGGCTCCAAAAGTTCTGAGGGTAATAGACGTAGGGATAGTGGTAGAAGCGGTTGTAGTCTTGCGTGTTGTAGCTGTGGGCCCAGCGTCGGCCGTAGGCCTGAGGCAATTGTTGGGCTTCAGCCTCCGCAGGCGTGAATGCCGTAAAGGCACCGAGCGCGCAAACGACCGCCAGCAGGATGCGGCAAGTCATGGACGTTCTCCCTGGATTTCAGGTGACAGATTAAGCACGCGGCGCGTCGGCGTCCGCTGCGGGAAAAACATAGGGTCGTTGAACACTTTTTAAGAGTGAACTCGTTCAATTTGAGTCAAGTTCTAGCGACCAGCGGGAGCGGGTTCCTCCCTGTGAGCGGTAGCTCAAATTGGTTCGAGGTCCTACCTCGTTAGAACTCATCGGCATGTGGAGTAACCTGCATTGAACGATTATTCCGCATACCCTGCACATTCGGACTGCCGTGATGTTGAAGAAACAGCGCGCGGTTGGGTGGCACTGGCAACTTGCTTGCCAGTGTTTCTGTTGGATACGTTCTTGCTCTGAAATTCAGGGGCGATTTGCCGGATCTGAGCTGATCCAATCTTGGCGGGAAATCGTTGCCTCACGTTATTCGTGAATCCCATTGATCTGTAGGGCGCCCTCGAAACTCACACTGGCAAGCAAGTTGCCAGTGCCACCCAACAAGGACTTACCCTGGCAAACAACGAAAACTCACCTGACAAGTAACTTGCGTGCCACCCATAGGCGTCCACATCATCTCCGGCGCGGCACAGGCAGCGTGGCAGACTCCACATAGAGTGGTAGGTATCGGTAATAGACTTCGAGGCAGAGCGTGGCGATGGCGGTCGTGTAGACACGCCCTCCGTAGCCGCCCCACGTGGTATCGGGGGCCCAACTGCCAAGGTTTTCTCCGTTGGTCTCCTGCGACTCGACCAACTCGCGTCGCAGTGCGGCATTCCACGCCTGCCAACGCGGGCCTTGCAGTTGGTGCATGGCAAGTGTGCCGTAGTACCAATAGTAGAAGTTGCGAGGACCTTCGCCAGGGACCTGCCCCAGCACATAGTCACCTGCTTCGCTTGCGGCGGGGTTCTCGCTGGTCATGCCCATCAACTGCCGGCAAACCAGGCTTTCGGCGGTCATCGAACGGCTCACGCGTTCGCCTGCCCGGTAACTGGCCAACCCTCCAGCACCGCCTGAGGTCACGCTTTGCAAAAACCGCCGCACGCCGCTCTTGGTCGCGTGAGGAATCTCAATCCCGGCAAGTTCCGCGCTCTTGAGTACCATCATCTGCCAGCCCAACTGGCTGGTGTCACCGCGGGCATCTCCCCGTTTGTAACGCCAGCCACCATCGGCACATTGAGTCCACAGCGTATAGCCCACCGCACGGCGAACCGGCATTTCCAGTTCTTCGTCGTGCGTCATGGCGTAGGCTTCGCTCAGGGCGAACGTCGCCATGCCGTGACAGTACATGTGGGCAAACATTCTCGCCTGGCCGCCCAGGTTTCCATTCTCAGCTTGGGCAGCCAGTAGAAACTCTAAGCCCGAGGCTACCACGTCCGGGTAGTCGCCAGAGCGGTGCGTATGCCCTGCTCCCAAGAAGGCCAGCAAGGCCAGCCCCGTGGCGGCGGTGTCAGAGAACTGACCGGCACCACTGCGGTTGTGTCCCTCGACTTGCGACTCGCGCCCCGCTCCAAAGTCTCGGGCACTCCAACGGCCGTCCGTACTTTGATGATCTGCCAACCACTTGAGCGCGGCCTTGACCGCGTTCTCGCTCTCGCGCGAGCCGCCAGACTGTTCTGCCTGTTGGGTACGATCCGGGGAGACACGGAGTTGGTAGATGCTGGGAACTTCGAAATCCGGCGGTCCCCGCCGACGGAAGCTCAGCTTGGGAGGAGCGGCCGCGGCAATCTGCGGCGCTGCCACGTCTGCTCCGGTGCTGCCACCTCGCTCGACCAGATCAGCAATCGAACCTGAGGAAGCCGTACGGTTCGCCGCAATCAGTTCTGCCGAGTCGCCAGGCGAGGAGGCCTCGGGTTGCGAAGTTGCCAAGTCCAGCCGATCCGGCCCTAGCGGGCTTTGCGACCTGGCGTAGGCTGCCTGATCATCGCGGAGTGCGTCCTGAGGATCGTCGGTGACCGAGACGCTCTCCATCCGCGGCAGCGTGGCAGTTTGTTCCAGCAACGGAGACGGAATCGAGATATCCGTAGGAGGCCCTGGGTATTCCACTTGTTGCGAAGCAGTGCCACGGCGATCTGGGGTTTGCTCAATCGGAGGACGAACTTCATTCTCGCGGCGTTCGGCCTTGGGAGCTTCAATCGGTTCGGCGGTTCGGCTGTTTTGGGCTACCGAAACGGCGGGCGAGTCAATACTTCCTTGCTCCGGAAGCACCGCCTCGCCGGGGCTCTTTTCCAAAAGTGAATCTGCCCGAGGGACAAACTCCTTCGACACGCTCTCGCCAGGCGTTACGTGCGGTTGCTCTTCCTGCGTGATGCGGGCCATATCGACGGGGTGCACGTCGGTCATCGGTCGAGAGACAAAGGACTCCCACACCTTCGAAGGCGCATCGTCGTTTGGCTGATCGCCATCTTCCAGGCCACTCACATTGCGAATCACAACGGACTGATCACTCGAAGCGTGCGAGCCAGAGACAATATTCACTGTGGTGGCGTAGGCCAATAACAGCAGGTGTGCCACAATGCTAAGTACGGCACACTTACGCAGCGGGCGTGATTGTCCCCAACGGGTTTGCATCAGGATCAACAGCGTGATCGTGAGCGCACCGAGCCCACCCCAGATCCCCCAGAGCATGGCTTGGGGGCTGGTGAGCGCTTCGAGGATTCGATCGAGGCGAAAGAAGCTCATCAGTTCCCCTTGGGCGTAGCCAACTTCACAGAAATATCAAGTTCGCCGATGCCGGCGTTCTTGCAGGCGTTGAGCACTTCGGCCACATTCTGAAATGCACCCCGCCCGTCTCCTCGGACAATGACGCCCAAGTCGCTGTATTGGTCTCTTGCGGATACCAGTTCGCTGGTCAATCCGTCCAGTGAGACAAACTGCTGGTCGAGCGCGATCCGTCCATCTTGAAACACGTTGACCACGCGCTTCTCTGGCGGAGCGGTCAGCGCGCCGCCGTCCGTGACTTCGGGAACATGCAACTCAATGTTGCGTTCCATCTGCGAGAACGTGGTACCAACCATGAAGAAGATGATCAGCAAAAACACGATATCGATCATCGGCGTCAGGTTCAGCTTTGGATCTTCGTCCAAATGGGTCTTCATGGGCATCGCCGGAATTCCTTATAAAAATCGCCGCTAGGAGGAGTCCGCTCAGGCAGCTTGTTCGCGTTTTCGTGTACGTGAACCTTTGGAAGAACTTTGCGGTTTGCCATCCGCCGAGATCAGGCTCACGAGTTCTTGCCCTAACGAATCAATCTCCATGATCCGGCGGTCCACACAGCTCACGAAGTACAAGTAAGCGATCAATGCGGGAATGGCGACCGTCATGCCGGCTGCCGTGGTGAGCAATGCCTGGCTGATACCTCCGGCGAGCAGTTCGGGACGGCCGAGCGCCTGATTGCCGGCGATGGCGTTGAAGGCCGTGATCATGCCGACCACCGTCCCCAAGAGTCCTAACAACGGGGCCACGGTGGCCACTCCGTTGAGAACGCGGAGATAGCGCCGGAGGGTGTTCGAGACCCGTTCGCCAGCGTCCAAGATGGCCTGTTCCACTTCGACCGAAGACTTACCCCATTTGCGTACGGCCCCGGCGAATACCTGAGCCACGGGGCTACGATTCTCTTCGCAAAGCTCCAACGCCTGCTCTTGATCGAGGGCCCCTTCTTCCAACTGATGCAGGAATCTCTTGACGAAGGGATCTGGAATCACGCGCGAGCGGCGCAAGCTAATGGCTCTCTCGAAGGTGAACAGCACAAGAATGAACGAACAGACAAGCAGTGGGATCATCAACTTCCCGCCCTGCCGCACAATCTCGAAGAGGTTCTGCTCAGGGATGGTATCGCCTTCGACCGCGGCGGCTTCGGCCACCGAGGTTTGCCCCACGCCGGGTTGTTGAGCCCTGGCCAGATTGGCCGTCAGCGCCAGTGGCATCAAGGCGAACAAAGTACAGGCCAGCGCCAAACGCCGAACCCCACGCACTCCCATCAATTCACTCATCGTCGCATCCTTGCTTTGGTTACGTGCTGGTCGAGGTGTTCACCCTTGGGCCTGGCCAGACGGTTCCGTTGGCCACCGTGCGGTCATCGAACCGCACCACCCAAGCGTGGTTGTCTCAGAATCAAGCTCGCTCCAGGGACCGTTTACAAATGTTGTTTGGCGAGTGGCAGCCTTTTGACTGCTTCTGCCGTAAATGTCGAGTTTGGGTATTCCGTCACCAGGCGTTGGTACAAGCCCACGGCTTCGCTCCATTCGCCTAGGTGTTCGTAACATTTGGCCGCTTGCAAAAGTGCTGCGGATTGCCAGGTTGGGTAGGCATACAAGATCTCCACGCGGAGGTACTCACGCAACGCAGCCGCGTATTGCTTCTGGTGGAAGAACGTCTCACCAATCATCCATTGGCTCATGGCCGCGGTCTCGGTCTTGCTGGCCAGCGGAGCTTGCAACACCAGACGGTATTGCTTGCGGGCCCCGTCAAAATCTGCCCGGCGTGCCAGGCAACGGCCTAACAGATAATCGGCTTCGTAACTCTCGGCGAACACAACATCCTGACGCTTCAAATCGGCTGCAATTGCTTGGGCTTCGTCCCATTTATCCTGCGACGCAAGCGACTGAGCCAATCGCAGGGAAACCACGGAAACCCAGTCTTGCTGAACATCTCTTAGGCTTGGAATCAAACGCCGACAGCGTTGTTCGGTTTCAGCGAAGTTTTCTTGTCGGAACGAAGCCTCGATCTGGTAGTACTCAGCGGCCAGGCGAAGGTGCGAGTCAGGCACTTGATCGACCAGGCGCTGCATGACCTCGTCCAGTGCATTCCATTGTTGCCGCTCGAGCAGCACCCGCCCTTTAAGAAACAACGCGTATTGCAGGATCTCGTTGCCAATTTCCACATTCAGCAGCTCATCAAGCCAGCGTTCGGCGATGACAAATTCAGCCCGATCAAAAGCCCCGTTGGCGAGTCGGTAGGTAGCGTCGGCCCAGTAGGGGCTGTCAGGAAAGTTCTTGTTCAAACGAGCCAGCAGCCGCTGGGCTTCTTCGGGTTGCTGCGAATCACGGCATGCCCAAGACCACTCGTACAGAACCGCTGGCATCTCCGCGTGCGCTGGGTGATCATTCGCAAACTGCTGGTAGAGCGTGATCGCTTGTTCCAGTTGCTTCAAACGGACATTCAAACGGGCCGCCGCCAACCGACTGGCGGTGGCCGATGAAGAATCGGGATACCGCTGGGACGCCAAATCGTATTGGGCCAGGGCTCCGTCAAAACGCTGCTGTCGTTCCAACAACTGCCCTGTGGCCAATGCGGCTTCCGGGGCCTTCTCATGCTCTGGAAAACGGGCCAGGAGTTCGAAGAAGCAGTCGTTCGCTTCGTCGATTCGTTCCTGACGAAAGCGGACCCAGGCCAGCCCTGACCAACCACGTGCTTGTTGTTCTGATGTCGCCGTTTTCGATTCAATCAGCCGCTCGTAGAGTGCGGCTGCCCAGTCAAAGTACTTCCGCGTTTGAGCCTCTTCGGCCAATCGTAGCGTGACTCGGGGAATGAGCGGAGCGGACGCAGAATGTCTTTGGAATTTGTCGAACGTGGCCTTGGCCTGCTCACGGTGGTCCGTCATCAAATAGCAGATGGAAAGTTCGGCCAACGCCGTGGCTTCTCGATCGTCTCCCCTCGATTGAGACAGAAACGTCTGGAGTGGAGCGATGGCGTCTTGATGCCGCTCCAAACCCACCAGCGCCGTGGCATAGACCAAACTGACCTCGCTACGATAAGCCGGATCGGCACTCTCAAGGATGGGCAAAATCTGCTCGAGTGCCGAATCAAACTCACCTTCGGCGACCAAAGCGACCGCGAGCATGGTCCGATCCCGCTGAGCGTCTGCTGCTTTCGATGCCAACAACTTTCGCATCAACGGAACCGCTTCGGCTGCTCGTTGCTGCGACAGCAACGATTGACAAAGTATCCGCACGGCATCGCGATGCGCGGGACTATCGGCAAACTCTTGTTCAATCTGGTTGGCCAGCTTTTGTACAACGGCATGCTTGCCTTGAGCGAGCGCCACCCGAGCACTTGCAATCAGAGCATCATCCACCCAGTCCGATGCTGGCCAGCGCTGCAAGATGAGGTCGAACTGTGCTTGTGCTTCGGCGTACTGATGAGCAAGGCGAAGGGCATCTCCTGCATGAAAACGCATGGAGGGGAACAGCTCGTGTTCGTCCTGTTCTTCGAAGGCGGCCAACAGCGTAGAGGCAGCCGTGAGGAACTCTCCTTGCGCCTTCTGAGTGACCCCTCTCCAATACGCGGTCTCGGTGGGCAACTCGCCTGCCGACTGCAACTCGGCAAAGATGCGCTCTGCTTCCGCCCAGCGTTTCAATTGGAATAGCGTCCGCCCTCGTCCTAGCTTGCTGCGTGCCTGATGCACGGACTGGGGAAATCGCTGCTCCAACTCGGAGAAGGTCTTCAATGCCTGATCGTAACTACCAAGGCTATACTCCAAGCATCCCAGCCGAAACTGAGCATGATCTGCCAGCGGCGATCGTGGCTTGGCAGCCACCGCTAGCAGGAGTCGCTCGGCTTCGTCCGTTTGTTCCAGTTCTTCGAGTGCCCTGGCCAGCCCGAACCGGCAATCATCTTGCAGCTGTCCAAGGGGATACCGGCGAAGTGCTTTGCGGAACAGCTTTTCAGCCGAGTTGGCATTGCCCGCCGCGGCTTCGATCTCAGCCAGGTAGGGGAGCACGTACTCGTGCAGCGCGTCGGTGGGGTACTCATCCGAAAAGGCGGTCAGCCGCTGCCGGGCAAGTTTGAGATCTCCCTGCAGGTAGATGGCTTCGCTAGCTCGAAACTTTGCCAAGCGGATGTAACCGCTGTCTGGGTGGTTCGCCAACAAAGATTGAAAGTGCACTCCCGCCTTCTCGAACTTGCCCTGTTGCACGAGCGCTTCGCCGAGAAAGAACAAGGCGGGCCCTGTTTGCGCATGCTCAGGGTATCGTTCAAGGAACGCCTCGAATTCTTCGACAGCCAATCCCCAGCGAGTTCGAGCATAGTGCCCCGCTGCTACCGCGTACTGATCGCCAGCTTCGTCGGCACCGGCCGCTGAGAGCATGCACGACGCGAGGAAGAGTGCGAGGATTGGAGTCTTAATAAAGAACGTGTTCATACGCTTCCACAGACCTGAGAGTGGATTCGTTCGGGCCAGCACCAGCAAGTACAAGAGTGCAGGCGTCGGGCGAGATGCCTGACCATGATGCGCCAACGGCGCGTGGCCAACATCCAAGGCGCCAGCAGCCAGAATTGTTCCCCGACGAGTCGTGGTGTCGAAATGCGAGTTGGCATCGGTCGGGGCTGCCGGTCGATTGTGCCTTGTAGTGAACTTCGGCAATCGGGCACCTCACGCGTGACACTGCCTGGCGGCTTTTCCCATTCGCTGCCTTTGACGCGGCGGTTGGGATTTGCTGCCAACGGGGGGCGTGGCGGCTCGCTTCAATGCCGCTCACGGTTTGGTTGTTCGATCGCCAAAATTCTGGCAATGGCGAACTGCTTTTCTTCCTTAACGCTTCGAATATCCATAGATCAGGCCCGCCGATGTTGCCATCGCACGGGCCTGAGTTTCGTTTCGTTTCGTCCGCTGGTGCAACCGCCGTTGTTGACGGCAGGCTCGATGGCGGAACCCTGCACCCTACGCTGCCGGGTGGCTGGTTCTAGTAGTTCGACCCGACTCCACCGTCGACGTTACCGACGACGTGGAAGTGTTCGTGATCGATGTAGATGACTTCGGCAGCATCTTCATCCACGGTGGTGTATGGCACAGGCCAGCCCACCCGGGTGACCTCGGTGTAGTAGATGGTGCACTTGTAGTGAGCGTGGTGGAGTTGAGCCATTCCGATGAGCGGGAAGAACCGCGGCGGATCCACATAGTCAGCGATCGGGTCGACCGTCATGCGGACATTATTTCGCTGGATTTCATGCAGGAAGGGCAAACCCCCTTGCACGCCGTTGGCCTTCTCCAACGCTCGCATCACTTCGTCGGGAGTCGGTGGATCCAGGGCCACGATTTCCGTGCCTGTGGTGATGGCTCCCAAGACCGGCACACGATCGTACCGTTCTTTGTTCCAGTAGTTGTCTTCTTGCTGCTTCTGGGTATATGGCGAGACGGGCATTGGCAGCAGCCAGTTCCCGAACCCCGGTCCGCAGGCCGTGCTGCAGCCGGCCGAACTGAGGGCCATGGTGGCAAGCAGAGCGAGTTGCACCCTGCGGATCGTTGTGAAGGTCATCTTCGGTTCCCTCATCAATCGCTTGTCAGCAATGGCAGAACGGGATTGCCGGTTGCGGTACTGCGATGGTTCTTTGGCCGGAATACGACTACTGAACTTATCGTGATAATCTGTGCCGAACTTGTGGGTTTTTCAGAATGTGCCACGATTCGCACTTGTGGCGATTGGTGGCGTAAATCGTTGTGTCTGAGATGCTTGGGTGCGCCACGCAGGCTCGCCGCTAGCAGCTGGCCCGTGGGCATCAAAAGAAACTGCCCTCGCAGAAGTGACTCCTGCGAGGGCAGCTATGACTCAAACCGTCTTGTCAACGCAACTACTGATTCTTGACGTGGCGACGGTCATCGGCGTAGTTGAGGAACCACCAGCCGTCATCCCATTCCAAGGTCACCTTCCGCCAGCCCAGTGGAACTTGCGGATAGGGATAGAACGGGCCAATGTAGGGCCACGCGGTCGGAGAGTATTGCTGCGGATACGAGATCGCGGCGTAGTTGGGGTATGCAGCGTACGATGGCCACGAGTAGTTCGGCATGTAGGCCTGATCGTACAACACCGGAGCGGGACCACCCCCCATTCCCGGTACATACTCGGGCTGAGGTGCATTGGGGTAAGGACCGGGATAGCCACCTTGTGGATAGCCGCCAGGAGCCGCTTGCGGCGGAGGACCTTGCTGACCATCTTGTCGGTTCGCGACCGGACGCAACGTAGGCTGCTGCTGACGGTGCGCGATCGATTGCATCGGGCGTTCGTTCTTGGGAGTCAGGTAGTTGAAGACCCGATCCACACCCTGCGTTTGCTGGGCGATCTCTTCGGCAATCAACTTTTGCTCGTTGCTGGACACCCAACCATGCAGTTCGGCAACGCCATTGTCATAGCGAACCGAAATCTGATAGCGGTTCAAGGCGCCACTCTGCTTGAAGTTCTGAGCGACCAGATTGGCGACATTCGGACTGGACGAACTCGCCGAAGGACCACTGGCCGGCTTCTGATGGCTGGTTTGACGCAGCACGGGGCCAGAGCTAGTGGGTCTTGTTGGCTCTTCCGCAGCGGGGTTCCCTTCGCGGACCTGCAGCATGTTGATCACGCGGTCCACTTGAGGTGACGCTTGAACGATGGAAAGCGCCTCGTTCATCTGCTTCTGGTTGCTGACCCAGCCTTCCAGCCGAGCCGTGCCGTCCCGGAATTTGACAGCGACCTCATAGTTGGTCAACTTGCCGCTCTGCTTGAGCGTTTGAGCGACCTCGGTCGCAATCTGTTGATCGCGTTCTCCCCCGTAGGCCGGAGCCCCGAGTGCAACCCATAGGATTGCCAAACCCCCAAAGTGTAATCGCATGGTTTCCTCCTAGCCTCGGTAGTCTTTGTCCGTCGTCCACACGCGTCGCGGTTTGCGGGCTTCGTGCGACGCTCTAGTAAGCGATGACTGCGGCCTTGGTATCCAGCGGGCGGAACCGACGGCCGTTCCCTGACACACTCCCGCGCTCCTTGCGCTTCGGAGGAGTTCACGCGACCGACAACCGGAGTGAACCGGCACGGCGCAACGCAACTTGCCTCTAGGAGTCTGTAATAGATTTCGGTCACCTAGCGCGCGGACGAAAGCTTTTTTTCGATTTTGACGGTCTTGGCGATATTATCGAAGTGCTAGCTTGTCCGGCATGCTTGCAGATTGGTGGCAGCACGGGTGCGTCCGATGGGGGGGCAATCCTTGGCGGATGATGCGATTTTCGGCGTATTGTATCTTGCATTCTCGTGGCTGACCGCCCATGCTACGCTGTGGAGAGGCAAGACTTTGATTTCGATTCATTTCCGGTTGCAGATTCGCGCATATCGCTGATTCCAGCGATTCCGACAAGTTGCGGAACAGAGCTGTTAGAAGGCCTGATGTAGGTCGGCAGCATTTCCAACTCCCCAGAGGAATTCCAACTGCCAGCTCAGCGGGCAGTTGACCGATTACTGCTGGCTGTTTATCCGCACATCTCAGGGTTTCCGTATGTGGCGTAAGCGCCTGATTTTTGTCATTCCGCTAGCGTTCCTGGTGACTGTCTATTGGAATTTCATCTGGCTGACCGGTGACCAGATTCCGCTGCATCGCGAGATTGACTTTTTTGCGTACTTCTATCCGATCACAAAACTTGCCAGTGAGATGATCCAAGCGGGAGAGTTGCCACTCTGGAACCCCTACATTTATACCGGGACGCCGCTACTTGCCTCGCCTGCGGCACAAATCTGCTACCCCCCGAACCTGCTGCATGTCATCTTGCCAGCGAGAGTTGCCTGGTCCGTGCTTCTGATTCTCCATTCATTGTGGGGAATGGCGGGGACCTGGAGATTCTCACGTTTGCTCGGACGGTCGCATGCCGCAGGCTGGTTCTCCGGGATGGCATTTGCCTGTTCCGTGCCGATGTTTCTGCACATGTACGCGGGGCACATCACGGTGGTCTATTCGGCGGTCTGGGTCCCGTGGGTATTCTGGAGTTTGGAACGGCTTCGGCAGCGTGTTTCGGCGCAGAACATTTGCCTGCTCGCGGCCTGTGGCGCCATGCAGTTCTTGACCGGATATCCGCAGTTCATGCTGCTGTCTGCTGGAATGTGCGCTTGTTACATGCTCTGGTTTGGGGTGGAGTGGACACATCCGTTCACCCGTAAGTTGGGCACGTTGACGTTGGGGATCAGCATCGCCACGGCGATCTCCTTGGGGCTGGTGGCCATTCAGTTGCTTCCAACTCTGGAGCTCGTTGATCACTCGTACCAAACGGAGATCAGCTACAAGGAGGCAGCCACCTTCGACTTGCCCCCGTACAATATGGTGACCGTGTTGATCCCCGGTTTCTTTGGGGACAATCACTGGTTCCGTTACTGGGGTTATCGTCAGGGCAACCGCAGTCGCTATTGGGAGTCGGGGTTGTACTGTGGCATTGCAACGGTGTTGTTGGCGCTGCTTGGTTGGGCGCATCCCCGCCGAAGGGAGTTCTGGTTTTGGGCAGCGCTGGCAACGGGCTTGCTGCTGCTGGCACTGGGGGACGCGACTCCCTTGCATCGTGTCGCCTACGACTACGTGCCGGGATTCTCGCTGTTTCGCAGCATGACCAAGGCTCGGATATTCTTCATCTTTTGCCTGGCCATGATGGCGGGGCAGGGTATGGATGCGCTGTTTGAAAACGGATCGCCCCGACCCGCCGTCCAGCGCACGTTGTATGCGTTTCTGGGCATCGGAGTCGTCTGGATGATTGTTTCGCCGCTGGGGTTCTTGGTGCCTGGCGTTCCCAAACTCTGGACGGAGTTTTACCAGTTGGTACGAATCGGGCGTGTCGATCCCAGCGAGGCCGTGACGGCCGAGGTCATGGCGAGCGGCGCGTTTCAATGCGTTACCGTCCACTCAACCTATTCTTCCTTTCTTTGGGTGTTGGCGGCATTGATGCTGGTTTTTCCCACCACACGGAAAAAGTACGGCGCATGGCTGGTCTGGGGACTCATGGCCCTCTTAGCGGCGGACCTGTACCGCATCAATCAGCAACTGACAAGAACCCGTTCCGAACAGACCCTGTTGGAATCGATCTCCAGTTTCGATGAAATTGCCAAGTCCAGAGACATCAAGATGTACCGTAAGGAGATCCTCTCTCCCAGATACGTCAACCGATTTCAACTCAGCCAAGGTAGAACAGCCGGGGGAAGCGAGGATGTGCAACTCGATCGCTTCATTCAAACGCTGCGGGCACATCGCCCGGTTCCGAAAACGGAAACCTGGCACACGTACGAAGTCATTCGAAGACCAGATTTGCTCGATTTGCTGGCGGTTCGGTGGATTGCCCGCCGTACGCCGCGATTCGATCCGTTTGAGCCTGGCAAACTTAGAATGCTGCAGCGGGCAGCGTTCGAACGTGGCGCGTTCAACGTGCTCGAGAACCCGGACGCGCCGCCCCGGATTTCGTTGATGCATCAGGCGGTTCAGGTCGAAGATCTGGACGCGGCGACCAAGGCATTCAAGGGTACGGATACGCTCGACACCGTGATCATCGAAGCACCGGAAGGAGAAATGCCGCCGGTGGTCCCCTTGCCTGATGGCCAGGAAGACCAGATCGATGTGGTGCTTGATGAAGCGAGTGAAATTGTGGTGCAGGTCAATGCCCGATCTCCTGCACTGCTGTTGGTGCGTGACAGTTTCTACGTTGGTTGGCAGGCCTATCTGGATGGCCAGCCGGCTAAAATTTTGCCAGCCAACGGTTGCCAACGGGCCATCGCGGTACCGCAGGGCGAGCATCAAGTGAGCATGCACTATCGCCCCGCCTCCGTACGACTGGGGGCCTTGATCACTTGCTTCACGTTGTTATTGGTGACCGTGGGACTCACGGTCGAGTGGTGGTATTGGCGAACCCGCAAGCCTGACACGTCATCTCCTTCAAGTGACCAACCGGAAAGTAGTCATCACGTTCCGTCGTGATGACAGCCGTCGTGTCTTCTCGCGTAATAGCAGGTTCTTTGGAATCAAAACCCGAGGCGTGAGCGAGGAAACGGCACCGCAACGTCTTCTGTCATGTCACCGCGCTGACGCTTCGGGTTGGGACCGAAGAACCGGAAGCTCAGCATGGCCACGCGAGCAAGGCCATGGCGCCCAGCGCAAAATTGAAGCGTTGAAGCACTTGGACCCAAGTCTCAATCGCCTCTCAAAGCCAGCTAGCAGTCCGCCAACCGCTGGCGGGCGTCCGCCAAACTGCGGTTGCCGTTATATGCCCCTACGGGTTATCACACAGTCGGTATTCGTGGTGCTATCGCGCAGTACCCATGACGCTCTGAGGGTTTATGCAGAAGCAAAGATTGAAGGCCGAAGGTATGAATATTCTGGTGACAGGCGGGGCCGGCTACGTCGGCAGCCATGCGGTGCGGATGCTGCTGGCGGCGGGACACAACACGCTGGTGTTGGATAATCTCTCGCGCGGCCATCAGGGGGCGGTTCCGCCTGGCATGCTCGTCGAAGGGGATCTGGCCGATAGCGCTTTGGTGGAACAGGTTCTCTTGGAGCACTCGATTCAGGCCGTGATGCATTTTGCCGCCGATTCTATGGTCGGTGAGTCCGTGGCGGACCCTGCCAAGTACTACCAAAACAATGTGGTCGGGAGCTTGGCGCTGCTGGAGTCAATGCGTCGCGCCGGCGTCAAGAATATGGTGTTTTCTAGCTCCACGGCCACCTACGGAGTCCCGCAAAAGCAGCCGATTGACGAGTCCACCCCACAGCGGCCCATCAATCCGTATGGATTCAGCAAGTTGGTGATCGAACAGGCCTTGGCCGACTATTGCCATGCCTATGGGTTCTCTTACGTGGCCTTGCGGTACTTCAACGCGGCGGGAGCCTCACCGTCAGGAGTAATTGGCGAGGACCATACCCCTGAGTCGCGTTTGATTCCACTGGTACTCGAAGTCGCTTTGGATAAGCGGGACACGTTCACCCTGTTTGGCACAGACTATCCCACGCCTGATGGAACCTGCATTCGCGATTACGTCCATGTGGATGATCTGAGTCGCGCTCACGTTCAGGCGCTGGGTCAGTTGCGGCCGGGCGTAGGGCACTGCCTGAATCTGGGAACCGGCCGAGGGTTTAGCGTGCGCGAAGTGATTGATGCATGCCGGCGCGTGACGGGCCACGAGATTCCCGTGATCGAAGGGGAACGCCGACCGGGCGATCCACCGGAACTCGTCGCCGACGCCACAGCGGCAGCCGAGGTCTTAGGCTGGGTTCCACGATACACGGACATCGAAGAGATTGTCGCCACCGCCTGGCATTGGCATCGTACGCATCCGCAAGGTTATGCGACGCAGCCTCAACGGGTTCCTTCGTAGAATTCCCAACGACCTCGCAGACGTGAAGACCGCCTCATGCTCGAATTCCTGGACAGTCAACGACAACGGGTGCTGATCAATCCTGCTTTGGTTGGGGTGGTCCGCGCTTCGACCGACACGGCTCGTCGCGGCACCGAGATCGTCATGCGTGATGGCGAGCGGATCCTGCTCGACGCCCCGTATGATGAAGTCAAAAGTCGGCTGGCTCAATCGCCTTCATAAGACGGAGCAACGGTTCCACGCATGAACGAGCGGGCGGATACCATCGAAACCCGCGGTGATCCGAATCGGCAGTTCGCCATGCCGCAAACGGCGCAGCGCGTCGTGATCTCCATCAATCCCAAAGCAGGGCGCTCCGCGGCAGCCCCCCATGTCGAAAAACTGGCCGCGCAGGTTGCCGCAGAAGGCATGCAGCCTGAGGTCATTCCTAATCTGCAAGAACTGGCCGAGCGGGCTGGCGAACTTCAAACCGCCGGCGAACTGCGCGGAGTGGTTGCGTCCGGCGGAGATGGAACGGTGGCCGAGCTTGCCAATCGTCTCCCTCAACAGGCTCCGCTGGCCGTGTTCCCCTTGGGGACCGAGAACCTGCTGGGGCGGCATCTCGGATACCGCCGGGCCGATGTTTCGGCGGTTTGCCAAACCTTGGTAGATGGGCAGGGCTGGCATCTTGATGCCGGAGAAGTCACCTGGCTAGACGGCAGCGCGCCACCTAGAAAGTTCCTGTTGATGCTCAGTTGCGGTTTCGATGCTGATGTGGTGCACCGCCTGCATAAGGCACGGCAGAGCCACATCACGCAACTCTCGTACGTGACGCCGTTGTTCTCGGCCCTGCGAAATTATGAGTATCCCCTGCTCCATGTGACGGCACTCCCCAATGAACAGGCTGCTGCGCCAAGTCCGAACGCTCAAACTCTGATTCCACTGCCCGCACTTTCCTGGTTGTTCGTGTTCAATCTGCCATCGTATGCCGGCGGTCTGCAGATCGCCCCTCAGGCAGTTGCCACCGATGGCCAGTTTGACTGGTGCGCCTTTGAACATGGAGGCGCCTATCACTTTGCCAAGTACAGCCTGGCTACGCTTTTGCGTCGACAAACGAGCTTGAAAGACTTTGCAACAGGGCACGTCCGAGGCTTTCGGCTCGAGTCGGATCGTGCCGTGCCACTTCAAATCGACGGAGACGCCGGAGGCTTCACGCCGATCGAAGTTCGCGTGCTGCCAGCAGGGTTCGCGCTGCTCACACCACGCAGCTGGCAACCTGGTGGCCCCGCATCTGGGTGACAATCCATCGCTCCTCGGCAGAAAATCCGGTTTTTAGTTCAAAAAACTCTTTTCAAACGACCCATCAATCGCCCATAATCACCAACAATAGTTGACAGGTGTGCAAGACCAGTGCGGCTGTCAAGCGGTTTTGTGATCCCACCTATTAACCTACCTACTTTCAACCTTCCTATTTCGTCTACGCCACCTGTATGACAATTGGAAGTTGTTGTTGTGACCCGTGCAACGTGCGGCCCATTCGCTAGAGGACCGCGCAGAATTGAAATAAGACTTTGTCCCACAGGGAACGTTGGGACAGATCTTGGCCTTTTTCCTTCTCTTGGAGTGCTTGGCTATGAAGTGCAATGGCGGAACGTTAGGTCGACGCAGCTTTATGCAGGTCGGATTTCTCGGCGGCTTGGGACTCTCCCTGAGTGACTTCTTCCGGATGAAAGAAGCCCAGGCTGAGCAGAAGTTCTACGAGAGCAAAGAAGGCACTGCTAAGAGCGTCGTCCAGATCTACTTCTGGGGGGCGGCATGCAGCGCACCAAGAATCTTGGGACCTCATGCCGGATGCTGCGGTTGAGTATCGCGGCCCGTTGGACGTGGTAAAGACCAACTTGCCTGGGATGTACTTCAGCGAAAACCTCAAGAAAATGGCCAAGGTGGCTGACAAGATCTCGGTCATTCGTTCCATGACCCACACCGAGGCCGCTCACGAACGTGGACAGCACACCATGTTCACCGGCTATCAGCCCAGCCCTGCCCTGCAGTATCCTGCTGCCGCTGGTGCTACACGTATTGTCGTCGTTGTTCAGGCTTCCAAACGTTGTTGATCGCCGGAAATTCACAAAGAGCGGCTTCCTCACAAACATCTCTATCCGAAACTGACAGTACCTCATCATTTTGCTTCATATCAAACGTGTACTCTCGGAGTACGGTATAAAGTCTCGTTCCATCCTCGACTGTATACTGATTTGCAAACTGTTGTTCAAGTGCTAGACGATCGGAAGGTACGTGTTCAGCCACTCGAATCTGGAGTGTCACTGTACCATCTTTATTCTCCTCATCATATGCATCCACCAAATGATACAATGTCGTAGTAGATTTTGGTAGTGTAATCTTCCATTTCAGTTCTAGCGCATCTTTGCAATGAACAAAATGTAGGCATTCAAGTTATCGGGATCCCATTGATACAGTTTACCAATCGGCGATAGGCCGAGCAGAAATTTCCACATTTTACTCGGAGGATTATGAAAGGGCGGTAAGAAATAAACCATGTAGTTTTGTGAAAGTGTGGAATCATGAACAAAGGTATCAAACGGCAATTCACATGATTGTTGATCGAGTACCGGTAGCGCCATCTTCTTCTGAAAGTTTCATAAGATTCAATCGAGGAGATCCCACTGGATTGAGAACGTATCCATGATTGTAGACTTCACCAGTCTTGACATCTCGAGAAAAGTGTGCCGAAAAGAAGGACTTTGCTTTGATATTGTTGTTGACATCGACAAAGGGCATTTCACCTCGAATCACGTCAATTGTTGACGGATCGAGTTCAATAGGATGTCCTCCTTCGCAAAGACTAAAAAGTCGTGTACCAAGCCCACATGGTGGCTGTATTGGAAGGATTGGTAGGAACGCGAAAGATATTCTCATACCAGTGCCCTCTACCTGCCCGTGTCCAGGCACCAGAAAAGGCCAAGGGAGGAGCGGTGTCCGCATGCTGAGATTGTTGTTTCACGAGCGCTTCTTGTGCCTTGAATCGTTTAGTATGAACATAACGAGCCCTAAATGTAGCCGTTCCTTCATTGAAACTCAACAAGGTGACATATCCATCACCATCAAACCAATGGCCGTATTGTGTCTCGCCAATTCGGATGCGTCCTGGTCCGTTGGTCGCGAGCGATCCTCTCAGCTCGGAGGGGAATGGATCCTTGAGTAATCTCAAGCTCATATGGTTCAATATTGTCTTTGGCAGGTTCAAAGCCACCACGATAAGGTGAAGCTTGAATCAATTTCAGACGGACTGGAGAGGGGTGGCAAGAGTGACGGAGGTCTCGACGTTATTATCATTATCAAAGGAGAAGGTGCTAATCCACTGCATTTTGTCGTCGCCGATTCGCTAGGAGACGATTGACTTGGCGACTCAGCAGCCTTACTTGGTCTGGCAAATATGACCGCTGTAGGTGCCTCGCTCAGTGCCAGGCTTTTTTATGTTGTCGTTTCCATCGCCTCCGTCGTTGCTTTCGGTGGCCGTGATGATAGTCGCAGAGGTATCCTTCCCAGCTGCTGTTTCGGTGGTGGTGTCGGAAAAAGTAGTTCTTGTAGCTATAGTAGTCTAGGTAGCCTTGGTAGTCTCCACTACCTTACTTGGTCTGGCATATACGGCAATAGGACATCGACGGTCCACAGCAATCTTCCTCACAGCAGTCGGCAATCGGGCAAATCTCGCTCATGGCTGAGTAAGAAGACTGCATTTTCACATGGGCCTCCATTCCAGCTGCCATATGTCCGAGAGAAAAAGGCATTGCAAAGAACGCCCCTGGCAACCCGAGACCTCTCGAAGAAATATCCTACAGGTGCCATAGCAATGTTGAAGACTGCCGTTGTTTCGCTAACGGAAAACGCGGCAACTGCAGAAACTATTCGTGCACGTTTCTTCGTCAAGTCGGTCGTTTCACCGAAGGTGATCTATATACGGATTGCTTAACTGGCCAGGTATCCCGTGCAGTGAGATGTTTCGTATCTTGCATGTATGCATATAATGTGCGCAGTAGTATGAGAAGGGTACGTAGGTCAGTTAGGATGCCGGGATAGAGCACATACTACTGGCACGAGCAGAAATTACATTTGAAGAATGCATGATTGTGAACGCGGAGAGATTCATACTTTGTTGCTAGCTCATGGAACAGAATACTAAATGCTATCTATACACATTCGTAGAACAGTATCCATTGCACAATATTCAAGGATTAGGATACTGGTACCGTAGCGAAAGTTCGATGGATGCGGGCGCGTTGGAAACAAAATTCGATCGGAGTTGGAGCCGATTGATAAAATTTGTCACTTATTATGTTTGTATACATTATGAGAAAAAATTCATACTCAACCGTTTTAAATTGGATGCCGATCCGCGTTTGCTTCCGGTCGAGGTTCGTTTTTATCTTGTTTAGCGATGGCAAATCAATCCATGTTTCACCAAGCCAACGTTCATTGCACCATACTTTATGTACACATCCTCCTTTCCGCAACCATTACTAATCTTGACTCTCATTCCCACGTATTGTTCAAAACTCTTTCGACCGTCTCACAATTTAATTTCTATGCCAACTTCCCGAAAGAACAACAACAGACATGAAGTGGCTTTCTCCTTTCCTCCTGTTGAGCTACTTTGACAGCAGCTTTGTGATGGCAGGCTGCGTACCAAATAACTTAAGCTTTTGCTTCCAGACCAGATGCAGTGGCTACTGGGAATGTCGCCAAACACAAGACTGTTCTTTTGGACAGTGCGACCCTGACTGCGTGTCAAGTGGTAGGAGCTGTTATGACCTTAACGAAGAACGGTGCAAATCGTATGTTGACTGCGATTGGAACACGCCATCTGGTCCTACTCCATCTCCGACACCACCACCAGTCACGAGCCCAACTCCAGAACAAACAGTTCCAACGCCATCACCAAACACTAGCCCGACTCCAGGAGAAGAAGTCGCATGCGCGGACGCTGCCAACAGATACGAAGCTGCCTTTGCAGACCTGAACCCATCCTGTGAGTGTGGAAGAGAGCCTGATACAGGCGTTGAGTACTTGACGTGCCGTGATAAAGGACCCTGTGAAAGATGCAACAATGGAGTTTGTGCACAATACTGGGAGAGTTTCTTTGATCATGGCGGATCTTGGAATCAATACCGATTCAATAACGATGACGGCTTACTTGTTTTTCTTTATTTGATATCTGATAATGGTACTTGTGAAAGGTCTGATGAGTGTATTCTACAAATTGAAGAGGAGGAGTGCGCTTCATGCAGCATCTCGATTGGTGATAATGGTGAACGCTGCATGATTGCTGATTGTTTCAACACGGAATATTACCGAAAGTATGGACGCGCTACAATTGACACATGCACTGGCGAAGATGACCTTCGAGGGCCGCTCCAGTACTTTGGAAATGGCATTGGAGAATCTTTTGACGTTGGTGGTCGAGGCTGCGATTCCTCCGGCACTACCCGTGGCGTTTGGCGCCACTGTCTTGTTTTCCTTCTTTACATTTTTGTTGTATTAGGTGGTTGTTGACCAACCTTACTTGTCTCTTACTAACTTTTAAAAACTTGTAGTTGTATCTTTTCGTATTCAAGCAAGGCATAGCATTTCCTTCTTCCACGAGATTGCACTGTTGCATCATTCGTCCACAACGATGGGGGCGCGCCGACGGTTGTGCTTGGCGGTGCTTTTACAGAAAAGGCCAAACTGCCACAATTTTCTTCCAAAAGTACAATAAAGAGAAGATAGAGATGTAACATGTGGTGATGGAGTCGCATGGCTGGAGATGACAGTGAAGAAGCTGTCGCTGATGCTTCGCCCTCATCATTTGGGGCACTTTGTGTGAGGTCGCGAGGCGATCTCGAGCGACTTGACACCAAAGATCTCGCGCTCGTAACCTCTCAGCAGGAAGGCCCGCGCTCGTTTTGCTTCTCGGCCGAGATCGCGCCGTCGTCTGCCTGCTGCAACTTCAGCCACCAGTGGCACTGGTGGCTGAAGGTGATTACTTGCCAGGCTCTAGGCCCAGCACTTGCCTCTTGCTTGCCCTCCTGCAGCCAGGGCCAGCCGTGCCACCTCCCCCTCTTCTGCTTGCCCAGGCGGCTTGAGCGGAGCTGGGGGCAGCCCGCCTGCCCAGGCCCGCGCTGTGACAGGCCATTCTACCTAGCTTTAGAGCAGGCAGGGGAAGGGGGAACAGGAAGCCTGTGAACAGCGCGCTAGCGACGCAAGAAGGCCTCTCTGTTCGCAACGGACAAAATGAAGAGACACAACTAATAAGAGCAAAACTACACAGTG
>CALOEH010000256.1:0-26389 GCA_942492195.1 uncultured Planctomycetia bacterium
CGGGTTGAGTTCTCTGAGGGGCTACTTCGAGTATTGGATTTATCTTTTGAGAAACAGTATTACGTAGATCAAAACGGCCGAAATCCATTTGGTGCCAAGTTCGATTCTGCACATCCTTTTTCGTGTGGCCGTGCGTTTGTCGCCATCGGGAACCTATTGGAGCAAAAATGGGGAATGATTGATCATGCTGGGAAATGGATCGTTGACCCTACCTTTGCGATGGCCTGGCCATTCGTCGCTGGATCGTCCAGTTCGCGTGACGAAGAAGGGGCCTTGGAGGCTGGTAGACTTGAATGGGAGATTTGTCGGTTCGCAGGAGTTTGACAATCTTGGTTCCGTTGCCGAAGGGCTTGTTCCTTTTGGGCGAAGGATGGAAAATGGCGATTTGTTGTATGGAATCGCAAGTGAGGAAGGAGTGGAAGTCGTTCCACCTACTTTCGAATTGTGCGACGAACAATTCTACGAAGGGTACTGCGGAGTTGGGATCGCGGGAGACCGGTGGGGAGTAATCGATACGTCCGGTCATTGGGTTATCCATCCGAAATATAACTATATCGGACTATGTCACGACTCGCTGTTTGTGGCCTATCACGGAGGGCGTCGTGACGACGATTACGTCTTGGAAGGAGGACACTTTGGCTACGTTGATGCTGCGGGCGACAATACAAGTGCCTTTCAGTTTGACTATACCTCGCAATTCGCAGACGGGATTGCCGACGTGGGGTGGTATGTCGGTGCGGAAGATAGGAACTACGATCTATTTATGGGGTACATTGCGGTCGACGGCCGAGTAATTTGGCGAGAAGAACCATAAAGGCGAGTAGGGTACGTTGTGCGTACCTGATTGCGCGAGCGAGTGAACGGTACGCACCGCGTACCCTACTTTGCTACATCAACCCAAGAATCACAGGGAATCTTGGCCTCACAGAGATCGCACCCGCAAGTTCCAGGTATACAGCCAATAAGAGGGATACGTTAATGTCGTTCGAATACTTGCATGAAGTTGAAGTCGTTTCGCTCTATTCGAACCAGAAGCGTCCGTTAAAAGTGCTGCTTTCAGTGTTTTATGAACAAGGATTTACTCTTGATGATGATATCGTCAGTCTCGATCGAACTGACTCCGTTCCTCCATGGCAACATTCTTCGATTGTAGAGGTGGAGTGTCAACTTCATGGTGAGGAAGTGTTTGGTTTTGACGAAGGAGATTGGGATTCCTTGCATTTAGAATATCTGTTCGCTACGTTGCCGTTTGAATGCGCCGAGTCATTCGTAAGTGTTGTTGCAAGAACCTGTAAACTATTGAGTATAGATCCAACATTCAATGGTCAAATCACCACTTGCGAATCGCTGATGCGCGATTTCGCCATCATTCGAGAAGAACTGATGGCGGTGACGGGAGAAGACGCTGGTAGCGAAGGACTGGCTATTCACATTCGAAGCACGTATCCGCGATAGCGATATAGTTGGCCACTGGAGCTTAACCCTCACCCCACAGATTATCCTGTTCGGCGACTGGGCAAGCAACGGCGGCTGGGAAGAAGCGAAACCCAGTATCATCGCTGGTTTCATGGACGGCTTCAGCGGGCTTCAGCCGAGATAGGGGTAGGGAAGACCGATTGAGTTCGGTCTCCCCTCCCTCCGAACCGGACTGGCGGATCTCCCGCATCCGGCTCTCCGGTTGATTGTTACTTGCGACAAGACTGGCCTTCACGAGCGTGGGCGACTGTCAGCAAAGTAGGGTACGCTGTGTGTACCTGATTGCGCGAGCGAGTGAACGGTACGCACCGCGTACCCTACTTTGCTGGGGGAACATCTATCGCCGTCAATATTGGAAAGTCCGGAGACGGCCACGGTACTTTCAAAGAAGCCTGTAAGTCCTGTCAGCAGATGCTTAAATATCTTGGTATACGATTCTAATGATGTACTCGAACAGCCTTACGGACCGAATGATTGCAGCTTCATCAAGTGACTACAAGACCTCAGTTCGTCTAATGATTAGATGATTGGAACTCATCAATAGCAACTTGCCGGAGGTGGGGGTGTCCGCAATTGCTATAGCCAATCGCTACTGGAATGACGAATCGATTCCGGCTGTTGACTTGGAAAAAGCGAGAGTAGAATGCTGGACTTATTTGGATGATCGCAGTGCATCGACGAATACCATGGAAGCAGAATTCTGCGCCGTGCGGGCGGCAATATGTGTCTTATATGCTGAGCCGCCTTCCGATGATCTTGGAGAGTTGATTGAATGTTTTCTCGACTTTTTGAAAGTAGCGGCAAAGGTGCAAGAAAATGTCAGATTTGCGTCGAGAGTGGATTCGATTATCGTTGAGTTCGGTAGTTGTGATGAGTAGTTGGCGTAGGTCTAGCTCCCGGCGGGGTGGCACTCAACGCTGGTAGCGATTTTCTCCGTGCAAAAAAATAGTCTTGATGCGGAAGGCGTTTTCGGCCTTCAATGCTTTTTGTACCACCTTAAGCATTTTTCCAAGAAGGAGTCTTGGATGGCTGTTGCCAGACTGTGCCGAAGTGGCCCGGCATGGGAACGCTAAGATCTCACCGTTCGTTCTCGCCGCGACGGCCATCGCGTGTTGGGGCAGCTCCACGCAGAACTGAGTAGCAGAGTAGGGTACGCTGTGCGTATCCTACTGTGCTGAAGCAACATCTCCCCAAGTAAGTCGCCCACCAAGTTCACTTCCAATTCCCGGTCCCGGAGACCTGTGCTTTGACAAACGGACTTCCTTTTGACGAACTGCCGGATGCGCTTCACGAGACCTACATGCGGTTGGCGCTCGAGCAAGCTCGCCAGGCCATGGCAGAGGACGAAGTCCCGGTGGGGGCCGTGGTGGTGCATGCGGGGCGGGTGATTGCCGCCGCGCACAACCAGCGAGAGCAACTGCGTGACCCCACCGCCCATGCCGAGATGATCGCCATTACCCAAGCGGCCGAGTCGCTAGGGAGCTGGCGTTTGGAAGGGTGTACACTGTACGTCACGTTAGAACCCTGCCCGATGTGTGCCGGTGCCATTCTTCAGGCACGTGTTCCTTGGGTCGTGTACGGAGCCCTGGATCCCAAGGCGGGGGCCGTTCAGTCGGTGTTTCAGATGTTGCAAGACCCAAGGCTCAACCACCGCAGCCAGTGTGCCGGTCAGGTGCTGGCCGAACCGTGCGGCGCGATTCTCACGCAATTCTTTCAGCAACAGCGACGGTTGGGCAAGAAGTGACGGCCTGCCCGAACCGGGAGTATTTCCCCTAAAAAACGTTCTTACGCTTGCGCTGTCTGCAGGTTTCCCGGGCTAAACTGACCCCGTCGATCGGCGTAATTTGAATTGTCTGGGAAAGATTTGCGGATTTTGGCTGCTTGTCTAGTTTCGCGGTGAGGCGAACTTGGGCTATATTTAATGGTTTGTGGCACCCTGCTCGCGCTCCCGACTGTCACCAGGCAGCCGTTTGGTTTGAATTGGGTTCTACAAGATTTGAACCGAACCCCGGTTTCGCCACGTAGAAACTACCGTCGTCCTTTCCGCTCACCCCGGCTCACCGCCATGGCGGAAAGGTGGCGAACCCCATCTCAGGGGATTCAACCCCGGATCCCCTGGGCGCTTTAAATTCGATCAATGGAAGGTTCCCATGCGTCACATGCGCTTTCGTCATTGCTGGCTTGTCCTCCTCGCCGTGGCTTTGGTTGGTTCTGTATTCTCCAGCCAACCGGCCAAGGCTGCCGATGCGGACAAATACCAAACGCTGCTCAAAGATGCCAAGCCGGTCACCGGTTTGATCAAAATGCACCGCAAGGACGGCAAACTCTATGCCGAGTTGACCAGCAGTCAACTTAATAAGGACTTCATTATCCTGATTAGCATTGCCCGTGGGATTGGCGAGGGAAGTCTCCTCGGCGGCATGACCTGGGGCTTTGGCGACGACTGGATTTGGCAGTTTCGCAAGGTGGAGGACAACATTCACATCGTCCGCCGCAACGTGCGATTCAAGGCCGACAAAGGGAGCCCCGAAGAAAAGGCCGTCCGCCTTGCCTACACCGACAGCGTGTTGTACAGCCTGCCGATTGCCGCCACCGGCCCCTCCGGCGGTATGCTGATTGACATGACCTCCGTCTTCATGAGTGACTTGCCGCAGATCTCGCGCGTGCTGCCGGGATTCGTGTTCAGTTCTTCCAAGAGCACCTGGGACCAAGTCAAAGGATTTGCTGACAACGTCGAGTTGGAAGTTGCCGCCACCTACGCATCGAGCGGCAGCGCCCGTCTGGATACCGTGCCAGACAGCCGCGGTGTCACGATCAACGTGCATTACTCCATCAGCATGCTTCCCAGTACCGGCTATCAGTCCCGCATGGCCGACGATCGAGTTGGCTACTTTTTGACGGTGATCAAGGATTACTCCAAGAAGGGGGACGAAGACCGTTTCATCCGTTACATCAATCGCTGGGATCTCCAGAAGGCGGACGCTTCGGCAGATCTCTCGCCTCCTAAGAAGCCCATCATCTTCTGGTTGGAAAAGACGGTTCCTTTCAAATACCGTTCGACCATCCGCGAAGGCATTCTCGAGTGGAACAAAGCCTTTGAAAAGGCCGGGTTCGTCGACGCGATCGAAGTGCGTCAACAACCGGACAACGCCGATTGGGACCCCGAAGACATTAACTACAACACCTTCCGCTGGATCACCTCCAGTGCTGGGTTTGCCATGGGTCCCAGCCGTGTGAATCCGACCACGGGGCAAATTCTGGACGCTGACATCATCTTCGACGCAGACTTCGTCCAGTTCTGGAAAGCCGAATACGAGACGTTCACGCCTGAGTCCGTGGCTGCCATGACCGGCGGTCCGTTGGACTTGGAAAGCTATCGCAAGATGCAGCAGCTTCAGCCACCCCACGCCATGCATGGGCGGCAGTGCAACTGCGGAGCCCACCACGAGTTTGGCCGCCAGTTGGCATTCGGCTCCACCGTGTTGGCCGCCGCCGCCCCTGACAAGCCATCCGGCGAAGACCTGGAGAAGCTCATCAAGCAAGGGCTCAAAGAAGTGGTGATGCACGAAGTTGGCCATACGCTCGGCCTGCGTCACAACTTCAAGGCGAGCAGCTACCTGACCATGGAAGAAATGAACGATGTGGAGAAGACCAGCAAAGTGGGTCTCACCGCTTCGGTCATGGATTACGCCCCCGTCAACATTTCGCCCCAAGGCAAGAAGCAAGGAGATTACTACTCGACCACCATCGGACCCTACGACACTTGGGCCATTGAGTACGGGTACAAACCTCACTCCGGTGGAACCGATGGGGAAGTGAAAGAATTGCAGAAGGTTGCCGCACGCTCCGGCGAAAAAGGACTGGCCTACTCAACCGACGAGGACACGCGCGGAATTGACAGTGATCCGCTCTCCAACCGCTTTGATCTGGGTGCGGATCCCATTGAGTACGCCGCTCGCCGTGCCGAGCTGGTCAGTCAACTCTGGCCCGGTCTCGTGGACCGTGTGACCAAAGATGGCGAAGGTTACCAAAAGGCTCGTCAGGCTTTCGGAATCTTGTTGGGCAACCATGGGTCTGGCACGTTCTTCGCCGCCCGGCACATTGGTGGTCTGTACGTCAACCGCAGCCATAAGGGGGACAAAAACGGTCCCGCTCCGTTTGTGGTGGTGCCTGCTGAAGTTCAGCGAAAGGCCATGGCTCTGGTTGAGAAGCAGATGTTTAGTGACAAGCCGTTCGACTTCCCGCCCGAACTGTACAACCACCTGGCAGCTAGCCGTTGGAATCACTGGGGCACCTTCCAGCGAACGCGACTGGATTACCCGGTGCACCAGGTCATCTCGGTGTGGCAAGATCGCGTCTTGGATTACCTGTTCTCTTCGTTGACGCTCACCCGTCTGCACGACTCGGAACTGAAGATTCCGGCCGACGAAGACGCCTTTACGGCCGCCGAACTTCTGGACCGTTTGACCAACAGCATTTTTGCCGAGGTTGACAATCTGGAACCAGGCAAAGAGTTCACCACCCGTAAGCCGGCCATCGGTAGCCTTCGCCGCAACTTGCAGCGGAGTTACCTGAGCAAGCTTTCGCAACTGGCCATGGGCGGTACTGGCTCTCCGGAAGATTGCCAGACCATCGCCTTCATGGAACTCCAAGAGTTGCAAGAGAAGATTGAGAAGAACCTCAAGCAGAAGAACCTCAAGCTGGACGCCTACAGCAAGGCCCACTTGACCGAAACGGCTAGCCGGATTGAAAAGGTGCTCGACGCACACTTCGAACTCGCCCGACCGTAGTCCTTGGAGACTCTTGGCGACCTGGCAAAACGAACGAACCGGCGAGGCGGGAGATGAATCAACATCTCCCTCCTCGCTTTTTTGTTGGGTGGATTAAGTATCCAGGGATGACAAGTTCGAACCCGAAGTCACGAAGTCACTTGCCGCGCTCCGGTTCGTGTTCCTACGATGCCAGCTTTCGTGGTATCATTTCCCTGGTTTGCAACTCTGATCATCTCCCCGAATTCTAAGGAGGCCGCCGTGCGCTGCTTTTTCGATCTGCTCTCCAGACCGCAACGTTTGATTCGAACGCTGCTTGGGTTGACGCTAGTATGTGCAGCGAATCACGTGGCCCATGCCGAAGAGGCAGGCACCTGGTCGCAGTTCTTAGGACCACAACGAAACGGGATTTCGACCGAGACAGGGTTGATAAGCACCCTGCCAGACGGCGGACCCAAAGTGCTGTGGCGAGCCGATTCCGGCATTGGCATGTCTGGAATTGCCCTCGATGGCAAGCGAGCCGTGACCATGGTGCAGGGGGACGGGAAGCAGTCCGTCTTGGCCCTGGACGCCAACACCGGTGAGATGCTCTGGAGTACTCAAGTTGCCGACGCCTACCGCAATTCCATGGGGGATGGACCGAGGGCAACGCCGACCATCGCCGACGGCCGCGTGTTGACGCTCACCGGCAACGGCACGCTCGCCGCTCTGGACGTTGATACCGGCAAGCTGCTTTGGCGGCATGACCTTCCCCAAGAGCTTGGCGGACAACCGGCCGAGTACGGCATGGCCAGTTCGCCACTGGTGGTGGGAGATGTGGTCGTGGTCAATGCCGGTGCCCCAGGGGCTGCCATCGTTGGCTACCACGCCAAGACTGGAGAGATTGCCTGGAAGACCGGAAGCGACGCCGCCGGCTATTCGTCTCCAGCCCTACTCAACGTAGGGGGCAAAAAACAAGTGGTGGCTTTCACAGGGGGAGCCGCCTGGGGGCTTGATCCCGCCAGCGGTGATCAGCTTTGGAAGTATCCTTACAAGACGAGTTTCAACTGCAACGTCGCGACCCCCATCGACGTCAACGGCAACGTCTTCATCTCTGCCGGGGAGAATCACGGTTCGGCCATGTTGGCTCTCGAGCCTGATGGAGCCGGTTTCAAGACCAGCGAGATTTGGACTTCCCAAGGTCCTGGGAGTGTGATGCGGAACGAATGGCAAACCTCCATTTTGCTGGACGGCTACTTGTACGGAATGGACAACGTCGGCGGAGCGGGGCCGATTACCCATTTGAAGTGCATTCATGCCAAGACCGGCGAGTTGGCCTGGGCGAAGTTGCGGTTCGGCAAAGGGAATCTGATCTTCGCCGATGGCAAACTGTTCATCGTCACCATGCAGGGAGACTTGGTCCTGGTCCGCGCCACGCCGGAGAAGTACGAAGAACTCGCCAGGGCCAAAGTGCTCGAATCTACCCGTCAGGCCCCATCCCTGCTGGGAGGCAAACTGTATCTTCGCGATGTGGACAAAGTGATCTGCTTGGACGTTTCGAATCGTTGAGAATTGAAAGTGCCTACAGCCCGAGGTGGCCCCATGCCACAGACTCCTTCGCTCGAAGATCGTTTTCACGGATGCCTGCTAGGGCTGGCCGTCGGAGATGCGCTCGGCGGCTATGTCGAAGGGTGGGACGCCGAGGCGATCCGGCGCAGGTACGACTCGCCGCAAGACCTGATTGACCACCCGCCTGCTAACGAACTGTGGTACACGGACGACACGCAGATGACCCTTGGCGTGGCCGAAACCTTGATCAAGTGCAGCGAGATTGAGAACGAGGAACTTTGCCGGCGGTTTGTCGCCAACTACGTTCCCCACCGAGGCTACGGCCATGGTGCCCGGATGGTGCTTGACGCCATGGAAGAGGGAGAGGATCACGAGTTTCTGGCCGAGACCTATTTCCCAGGCGGATCGTTTGGCAATGGTGCGGCCATGCGCGTGGCACCGGTGGGGCTGATGTTTCGCCATCAGTCCGACGAGCTATGGGAACAGGCCAGGCGTTCGGCGCTCCCAACTCATCGGCATCCGCTGGGCATCGAAGGGGCGCAGCTTCTGGCGTTGGCCGTGAGCCTGGCATCTTTAGCAACCGAAGACCCCGCGCAGTTTGAGCGGGTGAAGTTTTGCGAAACACTTACTCACCGCGCGACCTTTGCTGAATACTCAGGACCGCTTCGGAGAGTCGCCGCGCTGACGAATGTGGAAGATCTCGGACTGTTCGGCAACGGCATTGCCGCACCCGATAGCGTCGTCACCGCCATCGCCTGCTTCGTGCTGACACCGGACTCCTACGTGCAGACCATCGGCAACGCCATTCTCTTAGGTGGCGACACCGATACCATTGCCGCCATGGCGGGGGCCATCAGCGGTGCCTACCTGGGCCGCAGCGTGATACCGCCGCATCTGTTCAAAGCACTCGAAGATGGACCACAAGGGAGGTCGTACATCGAGCAACTCGCCACACAGCTACACGCGGCACACCTGGCGATTGCCGGCGGTTAGCGAATGCCAAAACCGCCCATTTCCAGATCGCTAGGGCGTTAATAATCAGCGACCGAACCATCTTTGAGCTTCGCACTTGGCCACCGGTACGACTGCGGCTTGGCGGCCTCCACTTCCATCTTGGCCTCGTCCACGTCGACCCCCAGGCCAGGACCCGGAGGAAGCCCGACGTACCCCTCTTCGTCCAGTGCGTAGGCCATCTCGGTCAGCCCGGGGAGATTGAAACCCGCGTTCTTGGGATAGAATTCGTGAATCAAGAACAGCGGGATCGAGGAGACCACGTGCAGGCTGGCCGCAATGCCTAGGTAGGTCGCCGTGCAGTGCGGCGCGATCGGCACAAAGTACGCTTCGGCCAGTGTGGCAATCTTGCGCATCGAGGTGATCCCGCCGGTGTGGCAACAGTCTGGCTGCAGCACATCAATGCATCCTTCTTGCAAGTAAGGCAACACGCCCCAGATGGTCCGGTCTCGCTCACCGGTGGCCAGCGGAATGGCAATCTGTTCCTTCAACCGTTTGAACACCTCGATGTTGCCCGGCACGGCTGGTTCTTCGATGAACAGCACATCGTACGGCTGGATCGCGCCGGCGAGTTGGATCAGCATGGCAGGCGGGACCGCTGAGTGGGCGTCGTACATCACCGTGCCATCTGGGCCAACCATCTCTCGCGCCTTTTGAATGGCGCTGACAATCTTTTGTATGTCGGTCGGATTGCCAGAGTGCTCGAACACCCCATGCGGTGGAACCTTGCGGGCTTTATCCGTGTGGTAAACCCGAATCCGATCTCGCGTGGGGCCCCCCAGCAATCGGTAAACCGGCACGTTCCACAGCTTGCCTGCAATGTCCCACAACGCCATATCGAGGGCGGCAATGGTATGCACCATCAACGGCCCGCCACGCATGTCGCGGTGCGAGCGGTAGAGCTTTTGCCACAGGTACTCAATCCGCGTGGGGTTCTCTCCGTCCAGCAATTCGAACAGAGATTGTGCCAACACTCGGGCAGGCCGCGGATCGACCCCCTTGAGATCTCCCCAGCCGTGGATCCCATGATTGGTCTCGATCTTGACGAACACCACCGGACCAATCCAGTAGGTCTTGATGCCGGTGATTCGGATGGTGGAAGAGCGATCTTCGACCTGGGCAGCGCTGTTCTGATCTTGCGGAACCGCTTCTTGGGCGAACGCCATACCGGCGGCCACGGCTCCCAAGCCCGTCAAGAGATTGCGGCGGTCCATGCGCTTCGAGGAGTTTTCACGATTCATAGGAGCAGAGTCCTCGCGCCATCGAGTACGGTCAGGGATCTTCGAGAACGACTTCTTCAGGATATCACCCGGCGCGCTCGTCCGCGAAGTTTTGCTGACCCGCCTCGCGCGCGCTACACCAGGGCCACAAAGAAACGGTCGCGCGTCCAGGCAGCGAACCACTGCTGCAAGCCGGTGGCAAGTTCGTCCACGCTCGCTTCGCTGATCTGCGCTGCTCGTTCGACAGCAACGCCAACCGTTTCTCCCTGAATGAGCGACTCGAGCACGGTGAAGGCGGTCTGGCTCATCTCGAAACGCAACACGCGATAATCGCGACGCGTGATGGAGACGTAGGTGTCCCGGCGGGGCGGAGGTGCCGCATCTGCTTGTTGCTGAAGCTGCGTGTAGTAGCTGTTGACGGCCCAGTCGAACGTTAGCAAGCGCACACAAGGGGCCGGGGTGAAGCGAATGGACTCCCACTGATCTGGCGCAATTTGCTCCAGTGCCGCAGCGTCCCACGGCGGCATCTCTTCGGTACCCGGGGCATGGAACACTTCGTTCAGTGACCACTCCAGACGGGCCAGATCAATCAGAAAGTCTGGCCAGTAGGACTCCTCCTGATAGTCGGAGTCACTCTCTTCCGCAGGTCGGCATTCGGCCAAGAACTGCGCGAACCGCTCTCCGAGCTTGGCCAGTGTGTAGCTTTGCGAAGGGTATTGATACAGATACGCCACCGCAAACTCGGCAAAGATCTCATCGCCCAACGCCTTCTGCACCATCGGGAATTCGCTCGCCATGCAATCGCCGAGCCTGGCACTGTAGGCCTGGGAATAGACGTTGAGGCGGGCGTCTGCCGAAAGCGTGGACGAAGGCAAGATCACGTCTTCGACCGAACCTGACAACGCTCGAGGTTCGGCGTTGGCCGACTCGACACCGTGTTGGATTCCGCCTGGATGCGAAACGGTCATTTGCAGCCAACGCTGCAGTTGTTCGAGATGGCTCAGTGGGTCAGGCATCGTCGGTTTCGGCAGAAGGCTCGCTGGGTGCATCGCCGGCAGGTTTCGCATCCTCGCCGGGTTGCTCACTCTCAGCCTCCGGCTTGGTGTCGTAGTTGTCAATGTTGTTCAGATCGAGTTCCTCGGCCTCCCCGGGAGAAATCCAGATTTCGCTGAATAACTGATCCTGCTCGGCTTTGGCGCCATGGTGCCGGATCAATTCCATAATGGCCAGGAAGATGGAAACCAAGCTGGATTTGTGCATACCCGGTTTGAACATATGGCCAAACGCAATCCGCCCCTGCCCTTTGAGCTTGGCGTGGATCCGTGACATGTACACTTCAATCGGCGTCTCGTCGTAAACAATGCTGGGGGGTTTAACGTTGGCGTGCTCTTTGAGGATTCGCCCCAGCGCGCTGACGAGGTCCCAAAGTTCGATTTCGTGAATCGGTTCGTCGGCCAGTTCGCGGCGTCGCGGCGGAAGGTCATTGGCGGTCCGGGGAAAACGTTCTTGCCAGTCGCGAGCCCGTTCTTCGAGCACACTCGCGGCATCCCGATACTCTTTGTATTCCAACAGTGTCCGCACCAGATCTTGCCGCGGGTCTTCGACTTCGTCCTCAACTTCTTCAGCCCTGGGCAGAACCAGCCGGCTCTTCATTTCCACCAACAGGCTGGCCATGGCCAAAAACTCACCGGCAGCATTGACGTCAATTTGCCGGATGACTTCCAGAAACTCCAGGTACTGGTCGGTGATCCGCCCGATTGGGATCTCCACCACATCCAACTCGTGTTCCCGTACCAGGTACAGGAGCAGGTCGAGCGGGCCACGAAACAGATCAAGTTCGACGCGAAAATCCGAAGGGGGCATCTGAATCCATCAAACGGGGAAACAGCCAGAAGTCTCTTGCCTGCAGACTAGCAGAACGGGCCAGCTCTGACCTAGCCTGACCGGCGAGATTTTTGATTCCACCAAGAACAAGACCCGAGCGGATTCCCATTCCCGCAACGAGTCCGGAAGCGTAGTCTTATTAGATGCCGGATAGGAGATGGGTGCCATGCCCATGCTTTTTCCCCTCACTCGTTGGAGTCTCATGTTTTGGAAGGAAGAGCCGTGACGCCTGGCGAGCAAGCCGGAGGGGCCCAGATTCTGATGTGCCCCCCGGACTTTTATGGGATTGAGTATGAGATCAACGCCTGGATGAGCGAAACCCGCCAGGCTGACCAGCCGCGGGCGGCTGCGCAGTGGCAGGACTTGCGTGCATTGTTGGAACAGGCGGGCGCAACGATCGAAATTTTATCACCCGTGCAGGGACTTCCGGATCTTGTTTTTACGGCCAACGCTGCTTTGATCTTCCGGAAGAGGGCCATCCTGGCACGATTTCGGCATCGGCAGCGGCAGGGCGAAGTGGAGCATGACCATCGCTGGTTTGCCGAACATGGTTTTGCGACGGAAGAGGTTCCGGAGGAGATGGCCTTCGAGGGTGCCGGGGACGCATTGTTTTGCGGTGATACGTTGTTCGCCGGATATCGGCAGCGAAGTGATGCCCTGGGACATCAGCAGATTGCGGCCCGACTGGGTTGTCGCGTGATTCCGCTGGAACTGGTGAACCCCTACTTTTACCATTTGGACACCTGCTTCTGTCCCTTGTCGCCGACCGTGGCCATGTATTATCCCGACGCTTTTGACAGTTATGGTCGCCAGGCGCTGACGGGTCACGTGCCGGAGTTGATTGCGGTGGAAGAGGCCGAGGCTCGCCACTTTGCTTGCAATGCCGTGGTGGTCGGCAGGCAGGTGATTACCAACACGGGCTGCCCTCGCCTGCATCAAGCTCTCAGCGAGCGAGGTTTTGAGCCCACCGCAACCTGTTTGGACGAATTCGCCAAGGCAGGCGGAAGCGCCAAATGTTTGACCCTCCGTCTCGATGGCGAAGAGGCCGCGGGTTGGAAGGCCAGCGGGCCTGATTGATTCGGCTCAGCCCGCGCAGGTGCTTGTATTGCCAGCGCTGGCTACTTTATGATTCCCGACATGAATACCATATCTTCGACCGGCAGTTTTCGCCGACTGCGAACCATTGTGCTGGGCTCCGGTGAGCGGCCTCAAGTCGCTTCGGCTGCGCCATTGCTGCGCCAACAGATTGAGCAAGCGGCCGACGTGCTGGTCTGGGATCTGGAATTCGAACAGGATCTATCTCAGGTAGACGCGGACTTGGTGATTGTGTTGGGAGGAGATGGTTCCATCCTTCGCGCCGCGCATCAAATGGGGCGAACCCAACTGCCTGTGGTTGGGGTGAACCTGGGAAAGTTGGGCTTCCTGGCCGATCTCTCACCGGACGATCTGCTGGCAGTGCTGCCAGCGCTAGATCCGGACAACCTGCCGGAGGTTGAGCACCTGATGTTTGACTGCGAAGTCAGGCATGGGGGAGACTTGATCACGCGCCACCTGGGGTTGAACGAGCTGGCCGTGCTGGGGGGGCCGCCGTTCTCCATTCTCGAGGTACATCTCTACGTTGACTCAGAATTGGTCACTACCTATAGTTGCGACGGCCTGATTGTCAGCACCCCGATCGGCTCGACGGCACATAGCCTTTCGGCGGGTGGTCCCATTCTGCGAAAGAACTTGCAAGCGTTTGTGATTTCGCCGATCAGCCCTCATACGCTGACCAATCGGCCTTTGGTGGATTCGGCTTCGCTGACTTACGAGTTGGTGGTTTCGGCCCCAAATCCAAGCACTTCGGCCGTTGTCGATGGTCGCGTGGTGCGAAGACTGGAGCCTGAAGATCGGGTGCGAATTCGCCGCGCAGATTGCAATTTTAGACTCGTGAATGTGCCAGGCCGCAGCTATTACAAAACTTTGCGAGAGAAACTCGGCTGGGGTGGGAACCTGATCTATCCCCCACCCTCCAGTTGACAGTCACCTCTATTGTTTGCCCATCAATATCTCAACGCTCGAAAGGATGCGAGACGATGAGGACCCGTTCCCGATTGCAGCCGAGTTCGTTCGCCTCGGTGTTGGCCGTATCGCTACTCGCTACGTTTTGTCTTCGCGCCAGTGCCGAAGACGCCGCGCCTGCCGAGGATGCCGAAAAGTACCTGCTACGTTACCAGTTCGAAGTGGGCGAAGAAGTCGGCTGGGACGTCGAACATCGGGCCAAGATTCGGACCACCGTCAACGGGACAACTCAAACCGCCGAGACCGCCAGCGACTCTCGCAAAGTCTGGAAGGTCATGGCTGGCAAGGACAACCTGTATACGTTCGCCCACTCTGTCGAGCATGTCGCCATGCGCCAAGAACTCACCGGGCGCGAAGAAGTCACCTACGATAGCCGCTCTGGCAACAAACCGCCGCCAGGCTTCGAGTCGGCCCATGCCAACGTAGGCGTGGTGTTGGTGATTGTGACCATTGACGATCGCGGCAAAGTGGTCAAGAGAGAGAACAAACGTCCCCAGCCCGATAGCGGGCAGAACCAGATGACCATCGAACTTCCCGAACAAGCGGTGGCCGTTGGCGAAGTTTGGGATGTACCGTGCGACGTCACGGTGACGCTTCCCATGAGTGGCGCTCGCACCCTCAAGACACGGCAACGGTTCAAGCTCGAATCCGTCAGCGCGGGCATCGCCACCATCTCAATGGAAACGCAGATCCTCACACCCGTGCGTGATCCCAAAATCGAGGCTCAACTCGTCCAGCGCGAAACCAAAGGGCGATTCAAGTTCGATATCGAAAAGGGACGTGTAGTCAGCCAGATTCACGAACTCGACAAACGAGTTGTGGGGGCCGTTGGCGAAGCCAGCAGCATGCACTATGTGATGCGTTTCTCCGAGAAGCTGGCCGATCAAACCCCCAAAACCGTACAAGGCCCACAACCTGCGGGACCCGATCCCAACTAACGTTGCCGGGCGGTTCGCTACCTGGTGGTTACGGCAGGTTTCCCAGGATTTCTTCGACGGTCCAACTTCGCACCGGCTGCCCCTGGTTCGCCAGGGAGTAGCTGCCTGCGTCGAAAGCCTGATTGAATAGCCCTTCGAGAACTTCCAATCGTTCTAATTGCTCCTGCCTGAGCAACGCCTGGCGAGCGCGCAACTCCCTGGCCGCTGTTTGCACCCGCCCTTGCGATTCGTCCTGGGCGTCAATGGCATCAACGAACATCAGCGTCGAGTCATACTTCTGCACCAGCGGTGTCAGTTCCTGGACAAGTTCTTCGTCAACATCGGCAGGACCGGTCATTTCTCGCAGGGCCGCGCGCAGTTCACATCGCAACTGGATGAGAAAATCGCGAATCATGGGCAGGTCGTAGCCTTTGGGTTCTGCCGGTTCTGACTCGTGCATGACTCACGTTTCCTTGCTTGCGTCTTTCAATCGGGCAACTTCGCTCAGTGTATCCACTGGCACGTGGACCACATAAGTGTAGGCCGCGATTGCCAGGCTTGCCTGAGGCGCACGTCTCTGGTGGGTGGTTGCGACTCCCCTCGAATTCGGCCCCTGCTGCCCTGGAATTTAGCGGTGGATCGCGGTTTGCAACCTACGTTTGGTTGTGAGCACGTAGTCAACGCACGTGCTTGCAAATCACACCCTGTCGCGGCGGGTCGGATCGTTGACTTGCAACGTTGGCCTACCTCCATCCGACCCGCTGCATTTTTTCCCTTCGCTGACTCGCCGCAATTCTGCGGACTCTACATCTCCACCAGCCATGGCGGAGATCAAACCACCAAAGATCTGGCCGGGGAGATTCCCCCAAGGCGTGGCCAGAACTCTCGCGACGTGGTAATCTGCCTCGAAAAGTCTGATGCAGCATCTGCGATGTCTTGATGGATCATTTCCCGGCTGAGATCTGGTTGAACCTATGAATCTGCTCGCTGAATTAAGGGCCCGATTTCGGGCTGCGCTCGCTCCCATGACAGACGATGTGGACGAACTGCTAGCCATGATCCGGCCCAGCCAGGATCCCAAATTCGGAGACTATCAGGCAAACTGCGCGATGCCGCTGAAGGCCCGGTTAGGCAAACCGCCGCGCGACATCGCGGCTCAGATTGTCGAAAATCTTCAGGTGGACGATTTCTGCGATCCTCCTGAGATTGCCGGCCCCGGCTTCATCAACCTTCGCCTCAGTGACGCGTTTATCAATGCCCAAGTCAATGCCGCATTGACCGATGCGCGGCTTGGCGTCCCGCGCGTGACGAGCCCTCGCACGTATGTGATTGATTATTCGGCTCCTAATGTGGCCAAGCCGATGCATGTGGGACATATCCGCTCCACGGCCATTGGGCAGTGCCTGTACCGCACGCTGGGATTCCTGGGCCATCAGGTGATTAGTGACAATCACATCGGCGACTGGGGGACCCAGTTCGGGATGATCATCTACGGCTACAAGCACCTCTGCGACCAGCAGGCACTCGAACAGGACCTGGTGGCCGAACTCTCACGGCTTTATCGGACCGTGAGTCAATTGGTCGAATACCACCGGCTCAAGCAGCAACTCCCGCAGTTGGAATCACAACTCACCGATCAGCAAACCGCTTTAGCAACCGCCACCGCGGCAGTCGATGCCGCATCGGATAAAGCTCAGGCCAAGAAACTCAAGAAGGAAGTCAAACAGGCAGCGAATCGCGCTGAGCAGACCGATGGCACGATTAAGGAAGCCCACAAGAAGATTGATGCCATCGAAAGCAATCCGCAGCTGCAATCCCTGGCTCAGGCACATCCGAACATCGGCAAAGTGGTCCTGGAAGAAACAGCCAAGCTGCACGCCGGCGATGCTGAGAATCGCCAACTTTGGGAAACATTCCTCCCTCCCTGCATGGCCGAGATTGAGCGCACCTACCAGCGGCTGGGGGTTACGTTCGACCACACGCTCGGCGAAAGCTTTTATCACGATCGACTGCCCGGCGTGGTACAGAACTTCCAGCAGCGCAAACTTTCCAAGCTAAGCGAAGGGGCGGTCTGCGTCTTTCTCGATGGCTTCGATGCGCCGATGATCATCCAAAAACAAGACGGCGCGTTCCTGTATGCCACCACCGATCTGGCCACCATTGACTACCGCATCGAGAACTTCAAGCCCGACGAGATTCTCTACGTCGTTGACCATCGTCAAGCGGAGCACTTCAAGAAACTGTTCGCCGCCGCGCGACTGCAAGGTCACGAACACGTGGGGCTCAACCATGTGAAGTTCGGCACCGTACTCGGCAAAGATGGCAAACCCTTCAAAACGCGTGAAGGGACCGCCGCCGGACTCGAAGGGCTGCTCAACAGTGCGGTGGCTGGCGCCTTGAGCGTGGTTAGTGAGAACGACGATGGCAAGCCGGAAGGTCCGGAGCTGACACCTGGCGCGCGGAAGGAAGTCGCTGAGATTGTAGGCATTGGCGCGATCATTTATGCGGATCTCTCTCACAATCGCGAAAGTGACTACGTCTACGACGAAGGCAAAATGCTGGCGACCAATGGCAACACGGCCACCTACATGCAGTACGCCTACGCCCGCGTGCAAGGTATCTTCCGCCGGGGGGAGATTGACATTGCCGCCGTGCAGAACTCAGGCGCTCAGGTTGAGATTCGCGAACCCCAAGAACGCGCCTTGGCACTGGAGATCCTCAGGTTCCCGGAATCGCTGGATTACGTGGCCGAAGATTACCGGCCCAACCAGCTCACCAACTACCTGTTCGATCAGCTTGCCCGACAGTTCAGCCAGTTCTTCGAACATTGCCCCGTCATCAAGGCCGAAGATCCCGCTGTCCGCAACAGCCGGGCGTTGATGTGCGAACTCACCGCTCGCACCATCAAGCAAGGGCTGCACCTATTGGGAATTCAGGTTGCTGAACGAATTTGATAGCACCCTCCAGGGGTGCCTGCGAAAAACGTCTTTCCAACACCCTAAACTTGTGCGAACATTCTAGTTGTTGGTGTTCGATGGGCATTTCTTCACAGACTCCCTTGGGCGGGAGCATTCGTTGGGCAAAAGTTGGGGCGGGATGCGCGGAACGTGGATCCGTATCTCATCTTCCTTATCAATCCACCATGGCGACCGGCTATGACCGAGTACCCTCTCGAATTGCTCGTGCACGACGAAGCCGAACCCTGCCCCTACTTGCCGGGGCGAACGGCCAGGCTGCCGCTACGGATGCCGCTCAAGCAATTGACACGGCGGCAGTTTGACAAGCGACTGGATCAAGGAGACCGCCGACAAGGTTGTTTTTTGTACCGCACCGCTTGCCCGGCATGTCAGGCCTGCGAGGCAATTCGGATTCCGGTGGAAACATTTGAGCCAAGTACGACGCAGCGCCGGGTGCTGCGTCGCGGCGAGCAACAGATTCAAACCCGGATGGCTGGTCCCAGCGTGACGCGTCGCAAAGTGGCGCTTTACAACCAGCACAAATTTGGCCGCAACCTGGCTTTAGGAGAACTCCCCATCGACACCGATGGGTATCGCGCTTTTCTGGTCGATTCGTGCTGCGAAACTTTCGAGATGCAGTACCTGGTCGGGGGCGAGACCATCGGCGTGGCGGTTGTCGATCGGGGGCAGCACGCACTGAGTGCCGTGTATTGCTACTTCGACCCAAACTTCAGCCGACTCAGTCCTGGGACATTCTCCATCCTCAAACAGATCTCGCTTTGCCAAGAATGGGGGCTCAAGTACCTGTACCTGGGCCTGTTTGTCGCCGACTCGCACACCATGCGCTACAAAGCCAACTTTCTCCCGCACGAACGCCTGATCCAGGGAACCTGGGTCCAGTTCAATCGCTCGTCCTCGTCGCCGTAACGCCGGAGCAAGCTCAACGAAACAGACTGCCGAATCACGCGACTCTTGTCTCTGCGCACTCTGCGGTGAGTTAAGCTCGGGCAATTCCCGGTCGCGGTGTAGCAGCCTCGCTCGAGCATCTCCGGTTTCACATGCGGAAGTTTCTTTTCGCCGGTTACTTCTTCGGTAGCTCTTTGTCCTCAGCCGGAGCAACGGGGTCCACCCAAATGCGTTTGAGCAGTTTGGCAACTTCCGGCTCACTCTCCAAGAGTTCTCCCCGCACAAATGGGTAGAAGTCATTGGTTTGGAAGTAGCACTCGGTCATCTCAGCAAAGAACTCTTTGTGGTTGGTGAGTGCGTAGTGCCGCCGCTTCTTGCCGCCATGGATGAAGCCAACAGATTCCAATCGGCCGGAGGCCGCTACGTGATCGAACGCCTGACGAATGGTTTCTTCGTCGAAGCCCAAAACCCGATCATGATACGCGTGTGCCAACTCGTGCAACATCACGGCCGGCTGGGTGTTGCTCTTGGCCAGGTTAATCAGACGCTGGACTTTGGGAATATGCACGGCTTTGGTCATCGCCACATCATGCCCATTGTCCTTCAGCCAACCAGCACCGGGGTGATACTGCAAATTGCCGAGTGCATGGTCAAGGTCCAGATAGATCGGCACTTCGCGTAGATGCTGCACCCGATCCGCAGGGAGCATCAGCACAATGTCATGTAGTTTATGATCCAGGACCTGCAGTCCCAGCTGACGCACCTCGCGATGCTCATCCAAGAGCAACTTCTTATCGACGTGGATTTTCCAACCCTGCACGTCCTGCACGACATGCTCGCGATGCACGAGTGCGGCAGGCTCGTCGGCCACGGCCTCTCGCCCACTCGGCATCAGGAGTGGGCTCATCAACGCAAACAGTAGCAAGGATTGGTTCTTCACAGATTCGTCCTCATTTCATGCAAACGAGCAACTGGCTGGCGTGCGTTACTCGGGTGCGGTGACAACTTCGAAATCGGAACCTTGGATCTTTCGCAACTCGTCGTGGAGACTGGCGATACGCGGATCTGGCGAGACCGAGATAGCCCACTCGATGCCGTTGTCGGCCATGAACATGCCGTACTTCTTCAGCCCACGCAAAATAGCCTGAACCTCTGGCGAGAAGGGAGTCATGTCAAAGTCTGCCTTGAGGCGGAATCGTTCGCCCATTCGTGGCAAATTCTCGTCTTCCAGTCGGCTGGCGTAATGCGTGGCGGGATGCACGTAGGCACGGCGCGATCGGCGGACGGTGAATCGCATGGCATGTTCGACGATGCCACGCTGGAGTTCGTCATACCGAACTACCGCGGGAAAGATCGGCAGCCCTGCGGCATCGGTCGAGGTCCAGCCATCGGGCCGGAGTTTGTTGGATTTGAGATCAAAGATAGCCGCCCCTTTGGCTTGCCAGCCCGAGTCGGTCAGCTGTGTGCCGTAGAATTCGTAAAGCATTCGCTGGTGTGGATCGACGACAATCGCATGCCGATCCCCGCCCAACTTGAGCCGATCTCGCTGCACATCCAACAGCGTCAGCTTGGCATACCGCGGATCTCGGTGAAAAGCCGCCGGCCACCCTTCAATCGGCATCATCTCCGGCACAGGGTAAGGCCCCAAGTCGCTCTCTGCCTTATACTCGCCAAGTTCCACGGCAATCCGCTTCTGCGAACTGGGAACCAGCACAAACGCCATGTCGGGGTTGTAGCGAAGCGGTTTGTCCGCACCGATGGAGTTCACGATCTGCTGCGAACGGGGATGCACCGGCCAGTTGCTAATCACCTCGTTGAAGGCATTGTCCGGAGGGAAAACTTCCAGCGCCGTGAGAATTTGATCTGCCTTGGGCGTGTCGAACATGACCGGCTCGGCGAGCTCCGGCATCTTCGCGGACTTGATCCGAGCCAGGCGTGCAGGGTCGGTGGCCACTTTGCGTTTGCCTGTCGGCTCGGCAGAGTCCACGTCATCGAGCGAGGTGACGGTCACATCAATCTCTTTGCCATCGAAGGTACCGCGGACGCGATATGTTCCCTTCAACACCAGCGGACCTGTTGCACCTGCCGCCGGTGTGGAAGTCGCCCGAGTGAGCCAAAAGTCGCCGAAGTAGAGCGTCGGTGTCACATCTTTGAGGCAGCCCAAGTACCATTGCGAGACGGCTGAGAAGTCCGGGGCAGAGCCATCTACGTTTTTCAAATTGGCCAGCAAGATCCTCACTTCGGTCTTGCCAGGCTTCAGCACCACCGGCGTATCAACACGAGTTTGATAGCTCTTCGTCCCCCGGTGCTTGATATTGAGATTAAGCGTCAAGGGTGTGCCGCTCGGGTTGAACGTGGTCACCTCCAGAGCTTCGAACGGTCGCCAATCCGTAGGGGGCAGCCCGTTGTTGCCCATGGAATCGCCTGCGGCAAACACCACTTTGAGCGCTGGCCCGCTCAAGGGGGACGTCTCCAGCACGGTCATCTGGGTTTGGTTGTCCAGACCGGTGTCATTGGGAATTCGCCCCTGGCTGACATGCAGTAGCGGCACTCGGCCGGCGGCCGGCTGTGCCGCGTGGGCGTGATTGGATCGAAACCCTACCGGCAGCATGAGCAACAAGGCAAAAAGCATTCGGCAGAGGTTACCGTGCATGGAGGTCTCCCTAAAGGTTCTCTGTTTCAAAGTTGACCGGAATGCTGCGCTCATGGCGCAAACCCAGTTTTCTAGAACATCACGCGGCCACCGCAGACGTTGATGAGTTGCCCTTGAACTGCCCGTGCTTCGTCCTTGGCCAGGTACGCTACCATCGAGGCGATCTCTTCGGGATCCAGCCTTCGGCCCAGCGGTGAGGCTTGCCGCTCAAGTTCCTCGAAGGTAGTGTTCAGGCGTTCGGCGTCATACTCGAGCCGCAGATCATTGAGCAAGCTGCGGGTGACGCCAGGGCAGACGGCATTGACCGTGACACCGGTTCCTCCCATTTCCACCGCAGCGGCTCGGGTCAGCCCGGCCAAAGCGTGCTTCGAGGCGGTGTAGGCTGAGCCATGCACCGCGGCTACCTTGGCGTTGATGGAAGCAATATTGATGACGCGTCCCCAACCGGCCTCGACCATGGCCGGCAGCGCGTGTTTCATCAAGCGATACGGAGCGTGAACATTCACGGCGAACGTAAGTTCCCAAAAGGCGTCGTCGAATTCGACCAGCGCCTTGGGATCTTGGCTGCTCCCGACTCCGGCGTTGTTGACCAGCACATTCACCGGGCCCCACACCGCCCGGACCTGCTCCAGCACGTGGGCAGGTTGCGAAGGATCCGAGAGATCTGACACCACCTGAATGGCTTCGCCTCCGGCTTGCACAATCTCATCCACCAGTTGTTCCAACTCGTTGCCAGAGCGGGCAACGGCCGCAACCCGGCAACCTTGCTCGGCAAGCAACAGTGCGCAAGCACGACCAATTCCCCGACCAGCTCCCGTGACCAACGCCACCCTTTGGTTTTCCATCTCGATGTCCTTATGAGAAGTTTCTTCATTCATTCATTCAAAATCAGCACGCCCATGGAGAACAGTTGTCTCAACGGTTCACCAATCAAGCAGAGGAGTTTCGTGCCTCGACAGGTAAGCAGAACTGCTGGTTGATCGTCCACATGCACTCCAGCTTGCACACTCAACTTGACTCAAATCGAACGACTAATCGCCGACAAGGCATCGAACGAGGTAGGAACTTGAGTGGGTGCCCATGCTGCCGGCGTGGAGGATCCTTAGTTTGCTAGTCCTTCGACCGCGTGATCAGCCACGCGCTGCACATAACCTTGCGTGTCCTTGCGAGCGGCCTTGAGCTCTTCGGCAGCAGGGGCGGCCTGTTCGTCGATCCGATCCAGCACGTTGATCGCGTACAAGCGGACCCAATCGTTCTGGTCCGACATCGCAGCTTTCAAGACAGGAACCGCCAGTGAGAACTCCTCGAGTCGGCACAACGCGTCGGCGGCGGCCACCTGAACGATGGAGTTCTTGTCTGCTTGGGCGGCGGTCAATGCCTTCAGCGTAGCGTCATCCAGTGGTCCAACGAGCCCTAACCCTGTAGCCCCCCAGTAACGGACGGTTGCGTCTTGGTCAGCCAGCAACTCCACCAACCGGGCCGTGTTCTTGGCATCCCGCGCATTGGCCAGATCGGCCGCAGCCATGATGCGTTTCATGGGATAACTGTCCGGATTCTCACGCACGGCCAGGTAGGGCGGAACGGCGAATCGCGAACGAAGCTCGGCCTCCGGCAACAAGCCCAAGTCCACAATGTCCAGCATCCAGGACTGACACTCTTCCCGCAATTTTTTCAAGATCTGTTGATGCTCAGGCGAGGCTGCCAGGTTGTTGACCTCGTGCGGGTCGTTCTCCGTGTCGTACAGTTCTTCGGTTGGTTTCTGAAGCTGCATGAAGACGGCCGTCGGTCCGCTCAGTTCACCAGCGTCCGCCATCTGCTGCCAAACGCGCATGGTGGGCATCTGAAACATATATCCAATGTACTGGTGATGGAACCACGGCATCTGCGGCATATAGTTGCGAATATACTTGTATCGGTGGTCTCGAACCGAACGGATCAAGTCGTACCGCTCGTCCATGCGATCTCGAAAACCATAGACATACTTGCGGGCAGGTTCTTCCTGAGTTCCCAAAAATGGCTTGCCCTGCATATGCTCAGGCACCGGCACACCTGCCAAACTCAGCGCGGTGGGGCCAAAGTCTACAAAGCTCACCAGTCGGTCGGTTGTGGTGCCGGGTTCTGATGGTTGTAGATGAGCGAACCTTTTGGGGAAGCGAATTGTCATGGGAACGCGCGTGCTGGAATCGTACAGCCACCGTTTGCTCCGCGGCATTCCGGCCCCATGATCGGAGTAGAAGAACACGATGGTGTCCTCTGCCAGACCGTCATCTTCCAGCTGCTTGAGGATCTCGCCTGCCTGTTTGTCCATGTAGGTGATCATGTCCGCATAGCGGGCCCAATCACGGCGCACTTCCGGATGATCTGGGTGGTAGGGAGGGACTTCGGCTCCGGCCGGTTCATGCCGCTCTTTGTCCGTAAACTTCGCAGTCCGGGCTTGATAGGCCTTCTCGGGCAAGCGGATCTGGCTTTCGTGGCAACTCGTCAGATTGAAGATACTAAAGAATGGTTGATTGTCGGCCCGGTCGCGCCAGTGTGCTTTGTTGCTGGACTCATCCCAGGTGGACTTGCGAACGGCCAGGTTGTAGTCCTGCTTCGAGTTGTTGGTGCAGTAGTATCCGGCATCCCGCAGATATTCTGGATAGCCATGCATCCAAGCCGGAATGGTCCCCTGACATCGCATGTGTTGCGAACCGATCGAAGGGGGATACATGCCTGTAATCAGGCAACTGCGGGCCGGAGCGCAAACGCCAATCGGCGCGAACGCGTGCGTGTATCGCACGCTTTGTTTCGCCAAACCGTCAATGTTGGGCGTGACCGCGTAATCATCCCCAAAGCATCCGATATGCGAACTGATATCTTCGCAGGTGATCCAGAGAATATTGGGGCGGTCCTCAGCCACAGCGGGCGCGAGGCAAGAGAACACGATCACGGCCATCCATGTCAACGTCACACTTAACCGTCTTATCGACCAATGTGGAAATCTATGGTATTGCATGGTGAATCTCTATATTGCGATCTATCAATAGTTATAGATATTGGCTTCCGTTCGCTATTTCAACGTCTCAAGGTAGGCCAGCAGGTCCGCAAGTTCCTCAGCGGTGAGATCACGGAATTGCAACTCGGGCATCAAGGACTTCTGCTGAGGGCTCATAAATTCCACATCGCTGGACGCAATCTCAATCAGCTTGTTTTGCGGATCACGCAGCACGACAAGATCGTCGGTTCGTTTGACAAGCAGCCCTAGATGCACCAGGCCGGCGGAAGTCTCGACGACGTACGAGACAAACTTAGGATCGATCACCTTCGAAGGCTCAAGAATGCTGTCCAGGAGTTTGGCTCGGTCCAGCTTCTTGCCGATGGTGGTAAGTTCTGGCCCCACCTCTTTGCCTTCGTTGCCAACCTTGTGACAGTTGCGGCAGGCGAGTCCTTGGGCATTAAAGTACAGGTGCTTTCCACGTTCGGCACTGCCGGAGAGGGCCAGGATCTCCTCAGGCTTGACACTCGTTCCCAGGCGCTGCACGCGCTGGTCTTCAGGCAAGAAACGTTCGAAGAGATCGCGAATCTGCGCGTCGGCATCTTTGCCGGTTGCCCGACTCACAATCAACTCTTTGAGCGTCGGGCTGACCGTGTCCGCGTCGAGCGAAGTGGCCAGTAGCAAACTTCCACGCGTGCTCGAGAGCAGCTCGTTCAAGGCCGTGTCCGCACCTGCAGAAAGCTGCTCGTTCGCCGAGAGCTTGGTCTTGTTCAATGCGGCCAGTGCGGCCTGCTGACGCTGATGAAGGGCATCTTCGGTCACGTTGGACTCGGTCGGTTCGATACTGGCGATCCAATCGCGAATCACCTTCAGTCCAGCTTCGTCCACGACATTCGAACCAAAGTGAGGCATCCGGCCACGGCCAAGTTTGGACATCCGGTAGTACAACACTGAGCGGAAGGGATCCGCTGGAGCAACGACCTGAGCGCCGTGAATTCCAAACGTGCCCTGGGTCGGGCGGGCGGAGATCATGTTGGTCCTGGCCAGGGGGATCTCGATGGGAAGTTCCATAGCCGAACTACCACCGCCACCCCGCCGATGGCAATGAGCACAGTTGACATGCAGGTAGGCCCGGGCACGTTCTTCGGGCGTTGCCGAGGGATCGTGCGGATTGGCAATCTGCGGCCAGGTATCCGCGAGCGGTTCGGCGAACAGGCCAATGTGGTCCATCGCCCGCAGTTGGTTATCAACCACCTTGCCGTAGTTATGGTTGCGATTGACTTGATCCGGTTTGAAACCATGGATGCTGCCAGCTCTGGTGGTGTGACAAAGAATGCACTCGCTGCGACTGGCAAAGTGCCACCGTTGTTGACGCCGCTGGCCGGGAGCCTGCGGGTCATGGATATCGATCAGCCGGTCAAACCCGTCAGACTCAGCCAACACGGCGTCGGTTTGTTCTTCGTTCCAAATGTAGTTGTAGGCTCGCCAGGTGTCCTGGTCGTAGTGCAGGATCTGGGTTTCTAGGTGCTTCCAACTGTCTGGCTGGGTGGTGTCGGTCTGAATGCTGATGGTCTTCCCCAGCACGGCATCTGCGGGGAACTTCCAATCCCCCTTTGATGGTTCCGGCGAACATTCTGAACCGTGTGTACGTCTAAAGTACTCTGCCCTGGCAGGGCGACAAAGCGTTGGGCCTTGGCCCCGTCTGCCCAAGGTTCGGCATTGATGCTGTAGGGAATGACCCCTGGTGCGAGCTTGTTCTTAGGAGTTGAAGCAAACAGGCCGGTAGCACTGAGCGTGCGAGGAAAATCTTTGTTCGGCCCCTTGGCGTCGTTGGGAACCAAACGGTGCAGGCTTCCCTCCCAACCAACCACGTACAATTCTTGTGCATGATCCACGCCGAACGCCACAATCTGTAGCGGCGTATCCACCAACTCCGTCACCGACGTCACCTTTTCGCCATCGTATTTGGTCCCCCAAATCTTGCCGGTGACGTGATCACCATAGACGTAGGCG
>CALOEH010000257.1:0-28439 GCA_942492195.1 uncultured Planctomycetia bacterium
AGGTTGAAAACAACCTTTCGCATCGTCTTCAGTGGCCACGGGTGCCACCGGATTGTCGCTCGTCCTGACTGCCATGGGTGTTTCCTACTGGGCAGATTGGTCTGATTTTGTACCGCCAACGCAATCGTACTGTACGACAAAGCCTGCACAATGCACAGTCAACCTTGAGCAGCAAAGTTCTCTCTATTCTACCCTAATCAATTCCTGCGTGCAGGATGACCAACAACATTGTAGGGTCTCTAAGAAGAAAAAGACCGAAGAAAAAGACCGAAGAAAAAGGCCATGGGGCGAGCCTTTGCTGAGTACGGATTGCCAGTCCTGCTTCGACTAGACATCCGGGCAGCGGTGCTGCTGGACAAGCTCCCAATCGACCTCGATGCCCAGGCCGGGTCGGTCGCTGATGGTGACGTTGGGTCCCTCGATCAACAGCGGTTCGCGCGCGATCCGCGTTTCGTGATACACCGGACCCAGCACGTCTCCGGGGTACTTTTCGATTTGCAAATTGGGGCAGGCCACAATCAGGTGAGCCATGGCCGCGGTCGCGATATCCCATTCGAGATTCGAACCCATCGAACAGGCAACTCGATGGGCCGCGGCGTACTCCACAATCTCTTTCGTCCGCAGGATGCCGCCGTTCTTGCCAGGATAAACGCTGATCACGTCGCAGGCTTGCCGATCAATCAATTCGACGGCGTGGCAAAGATCAAAACAACCTTCGTCCGCCATGACCGGGATGAAGGTTGCCTCACGCACCCGCGCCAGCCCAATCAGATCGCCACGAGGAGTGGGTTGTTCGTTGAGTTTGACACCCAGCGGAGCAAGTTGCTCCATGGCTTCGATGGCCTCGTCCGGAGTCCAACCTCCGTTGCCATCCACCACGATCTGGAGTTCGGTGCCAATGGCTTCGCGAACGGCGGCAACCCGGGCAACATCGTCCGCCACGATTCCGCCCACTTTCACCTTGATTGTGCGGAATCCATGTTCGGCCCGATCTGCAGCAGTGGCCGCAGCTCGGTCAACGGGGTAGGCGCCCAGCGAGAACCGGCAGGCGAATGTCCGCTCGCGAACCGCGCCGCCGAGGAGTTCATAAATCGGCTGTTTGGCCTCTTTGCCCAACAGATCCCAGCAGGCCATTTCAACCGCAGCCTTGGTGAACCAGTTGTAGCTGCAGCGCTGATCCATGATCTGCAAGATGCCCTGCAGGTCGCTGACGTCATGGCCAATCAGGGCAGGCACAAACACGCGGTCGAGCAATGCCTTGGCGGACTGAACGGTCTCACCGCTCCAGCGCGGCATGACGGTCGCTTCGCCGACTCCTTCGAGCCCTGTGTCGGAGTGGATGCGGACGAGCACGTAGTCCGAGACCACATGCTGCCCGAGTGCCGAAATCATTCGCCGTTCGTCACGTAGCGGGATTCGGACCGCGTAGGTTTCAATCTTGGCAATCTTCATGTGCGTGGTGGGCCTTGCCGCAAGTTCAAGATGAAAGCACTGTCTTTAGTTGCTCGAAGAAGCGGGTCAGGCCAATGCCAACCAGGTCTTCTAGTTTGCGAATTCGGACGTTAATGCTGGCCGTGCAAAGGACCAACGGAATAGCAATCGCGAGCCCACAAGCTGTGGTGATGAGTGCCACGCTGATATCGTCAGCCAGTAACGAAGGGTCCACGTTTTCGCTGCCGGCCAGCTTGGCGAAGGCCCCCATCATGCCGGTCACGGTCCCCAAGAGACCCACCATGGGAGCACTCTTGATGACGGTTTGAATCCAGCTCAATCGGTACTCGAGATCGGACAGCACATCCCGTTGGAATCGATCCGCAACCATGTGGCGGACTTTGTTATAGCCCAACGTCCGGTTGTTGATGGCCAGCAGGGCGAGTTGAGGGAGGGCACGACGGTTGGCTTCGCAGAGATTGCCTGCTCCGGTGAAGTCTTTTCGACCAAGTGCTGCGAACAGTTCTTTGAGAAACTCGTCCTGCAGGGTTTCATTACGAAACCGTGTTTGGGCAACCCGCCGCCAAACGACAATCACGCAAAACGCCCCCCAGAGGGCAATCAAACCCAGAGCGACATAGATAACGTTTCCGACAATGCCGGTTAAAGCAGAAATTTCCATAGCAGCTGTACTCAACCGTTCCGTGAGCGACTTTGTGTGGTTGTTCAATCAATTCGGTTGCCCATCAACGTGCATCTTGGCCAATGCCCTCGCCGCGAAACGTGCCCGCTGGTCAAGCTCCAGCAGAAAGCAAGGATCCATCGAACAATAACTGTCGTAGTTTCAATGAGCGGTTTTGGCGCTAGCCACCGGTGGGTCCGGCGAAAACGCTACGATTCACCGGTGGCTAGCGCCAAAACCGCTCACTTATTGTTCGATGGATCTTCACTAAGCCAGCTAAAAGTAGGACTGTTCGGTAACTTTGAACTCGAAGCCTCCTGGCGTGGGCTGCACCTCGAAGACCGTCTTGCGAATCTCTTTGGCATCACGGTTGGCGTAGTTCTTCTCCAGGTTGGCAAGCAAGTTTTCTGTCTCAGGCGAATAGAATTGCAGCATCAACTTGCCGACCGTCGGAATCCCTGCCTTGAGCAGCAGCTTGGAATCGAAATCTTTCAACGTCCCGTCCTGCCACGACATGTATAGTCGTTGTTCGTCGTCGCCGCCACGGCCAGTCCGGCGTTTTGGTTGACCAGCCAATCCGCTGGCGTACTGGACTCCTTCGGGACCGATGGTTGCCAACTCGATGCCAAAAAAGTCGAGCTGCCGAGCGTACTCATCCAGCGCGTTGTCTCGAAACTGAATCACCCACCGCTCGGCTCGGGGGAGACCTGATTCTCCTTCGCCAGACCCGAATCCAACTTGTTGCCCCGTGCCGGTGGATCGGCCGCCACCCCCTGCTTCGACCTCATCGGCCAGGGCGGGGTTGTCGAGCTGGGCCAACTGCGTGGCGACGGTATCGGTCATCAACTCCAAGGTTTCTTGCAGTTCAGGCTCTTCGAATTCGGTCTCTTGGGCGATTTCGTCCAGCTCCGAGTCGAGCTGCATGCTCTCCCCCACCACGCCATCTTCGCGACCGCCGGAAAGATCTTCCATCAGCACCGGCACCGCTGCCTGAGTGGTGTACATGGTGCCGGTGAACCAAATGATCAGCAGCCCCGCCACGGCAACGCCCACCAGGACCAGCAGTGAGATCAACAGACTGGCCACTCGTTCGTAGGGAGTGACATGCAGCGCGTCACCCAGCGAGTTGGCACTGGTCTGCGTTGGTGTCGGTGTTGAAGTTTGAGCCTGCGGCACGTTGTGCTGACCTCGGGTGAACAATTGCGGAGAACAGTTATCCCAACTGTTCAGGCACTACAAAGAAACATTTCGACGGCATCTTCCGGTGAATAGGTGGGACAACTGTTCTACCTAGCCGTCTCTCTCCAATAAGGGGTAAACGAATTGCGGTGGTTGCTCTCGGGGATCGCCGCTTAGTCCGTGAGCTCATCATCAGGACGAACCGAACGATACCACTGTTTCCACGCTTCGATGACCTCGCGTCGTTTCATGTCGCTGGCCCCGCCGGTCAATCCGAAACCCTGAAACTTTCGGCTGATGAACCTCAACCCATCGCGGGCAGTCACCATGATGCGTGGATCGGGATCCGACAACGCATAAATCAGTGTGGGGCAGTTCTCGAGTTTTGGACTCTTGGCCAAGGCTTTGATCACGGACAGCCGGGCGTTGGGATCATTGCTGCCGGCCAGCTTGCGAAGTTTGATCATCTGTGCCGAGAGCATGGTGTCATCTGCCTTGGCACTCCATTCGCCGATTCCTTCGATTGCCGACTGGTACTCGGGATGGGTGGGGTCTTCGAGAATCGCTAACAATTCGCCAGCGGGGCCAGCCAACGGACGGACGGTGACCTTGCCGTTACGGATCTGCACGTTCGCCCCCTCTTTGGGAAGCCCCCGCCCCCCGACCAACGTGCCGATGCCAGTCGACTTTGTCTTGAGCATTTGCTTGGTAGAACGAACGAGAAAAAGCAACGAGAAACAGGTGTCGTTGGCGGGACCGCAAGCACCACTCCAGTTCCCATCGGGTTCTTGATCGGCAAGCAGTCGGTTGCCGATTCTGGTATACCACTCAGGTTCGGCAGTGGACTTACCCAATGAAAATTCGCGAAAGCTTTGGAACCGCTCGATGCCGTAACACGCGTAATGAAAATGTTCTGGGGATTCCAACGTCCAGTGCTGATCCATCCAAGCATGTGCCCTCGCCATGGTGGACTGCATGGCTTGAGAGTTGATCCGCGTTGGGCGGGGCGTATTAGGGCGGTTGGCCCCTTCGTTGGGATCCTGCGCAACCCTGACTCCTTCTGGCAAACCAGGTTGTCCCGCTACCTGATTGCCGGTTGGTGTTTCCAGCCCAAAGTGATTGGCCGAAATGTACAAACACCCCAAGGCGGCGGCAGTCAAACTTCCTGTGGTCTCACCATTGTTGGCAGGCAGGTAAACGAACCCGCCATTTTGCCGCTGCGAACGGATGAAGAAATCAACGTTGTTCTCGTAGGCCGAAGCGGGAACGGAAATCCCTGCTCGCTCCGCTGACCAATACCCAAGCATGCCGTATTGGGTCATCGAGGTATCGGTCAAGGGGCGTGACTTGGCGGCAAAACCGCCGTCAGCCTTTTGCAATTGCAGCAGACGTTGGACGCATGCGTTGATCTCAGATCGGTACTTCGAAGCGTCGATCGCCTCGAGGGCCATGATCGAAACTCCAAGGCTGTACACCTCGAAGTAGGCCGTATCGTAACTGCTCGCCTGCAAGTTTTGCCGGATCATGCCGACCAGGGCCGCCTCTTCCTCAGCCGTGGGACCCGTGCCGGTCTTCTTGAGCGTCAAGGCCACCAGCGCATGGCCACCCAAATGTGTATGAGGCTTCTTGCGCAGGAAAGCCACTGCTTTGGTAACCGCCTGACGCACTTCAGGGCTGGACGGATTCAAAGCCCAGGCAGACCCTACCAACGCAGTGGACCCAATCGAAACGGCCACAACCCAGATCAGCAGGATCCGTCGAGTGCGACCATGACCGATGGCTTGGAATTGCAAATGGTTCAACACGCTGCTCCCAACACTGCGCGCACCGGTGCCAGCGGTTGGCAGGACACCAATCGCTGAGAGCGTTCCTAACGCAACAGACGATCTATAGAAAGGTTACGGTCGATCGTAGTGGCGCCCGCTGGCAGTGTCAAGAATCCTCAAATGGTCAAATGGTCAGCGGCGGGCCTGTCTTGCCATCGTTCAACAGTGCGGGAATTCGACCTCCTGGCACTTCGGTTAAGGACGCTACCAGGTTTGTCCGCCTCGACGAGTAACCGCCGCCCGATTTGCGTCAATTAATCACGACAAGCGCCGCCCGCCGGCGTATTCTGTCTGTCAGGCTAGATTGCTCAGTCCCTGTTCCATACTTACTTTCACTCGCTGCTTACTTGCACTCGCTCAAATTGCGACATCGCCGGAGTATTATCCATGTCAAGCTTCCGAAATCTTGCCGCAGTGGTGATTCTCTGCAGTTGCACGCCTGCTTGGGGAGTCGAGACCAACACGCTGCGTCCCGAGAAGATCAATCTGGAGATCCCACACATCTCCACGGATTCTTCGGTCAAGTACGACTACCCCATTGTTTATGTACGCGTGCCACGGAAAGGAGATGACGCTCGGTCGCTCTGGCCGGAGATTGCACATCCGGTGCAACTGGATCCCGGGGGAGATCTGATGTTGTTGCAGCCAGATGGGAGCGAAGAGGTATTGGTCAAAGGAGGAGCCGGCTCTGTCACCGATCCTGTGGTGTCGCTCGATGGGGAATGGGTCTTCTATTCGCACATCTACGACATGGACATTCCTTGGGCGGCCAAGTTTCCCAAGAGCGGCGCGGACATCCACAAGATTCACCTCAAGACACGCAAGATCGTCCGCCTGACCGAGCAGAAGTTCACCCCCAATACAGGTGCGGCAGATTGGTCATCGGACTTCGTCAGCAAGGAAGATGGCAAGACGTTCTTTGATTATGGCGTCTTCAATATGGGCCCCTACCCATTACCCAACGGCCGGATTGTATTTACCAGTAACCGAGATGGATTCCGTCCTCCCAAACACAACGGTCCCACCCTGCAACTGATGGTGATGGATGACGACGGGAAGAACGTCGAGCGGATCGGACATCTGAACATCGGTATGGCCCTGCATCCGGTGGTCCTCCAAGATGGGCGAATCATCTTCAGTTCTCTCGAGTCACAAGCCTTGCGGAGCGGCATTCTTTGGGGGTTGTGGACCATCAATCCTGACGGCACCGGCTGGGGGCCGGTGATCAGCGCGTTCGACACAGGGGGCGCTCCGAACGCTTTCCATTTTCAATCGCAACTGTCGGATGGTTCCATCATCGCCGAGGAGTACTACAACCTCAACAACAGCGGATTCGGGGCGTATTTCAAACTTCCGGCCACGGTAGCCGATGGCTACTCGGCATTCGGCCCCGCCTGGCGAGGCGACGAGCGGAATCCGCCGCTGAGATTCGGACGGCACTACAATTCCAAGCCCAAGCTGTATCGGTTGCCGTTCAGCCCTTATGGAATCGAGTCGTTCACGCGGTTCGCGAACAACGGAGAAGGGCCTGCTGACTACTCGGATCTCGCAGATCGTAAATCCGCCGCCGTGGGCAAGTTCACCCATCCTTCTGCCGCCCCAGACAACCACCTGCTGACGGTTTACACCACCGGTCCGGCCAATCACCAGAATGGGCTCAAGAAACCGGCCATCGACGGGGGGCTGTACCTCATCAAAGAGGGACAGGCAATTGACCAGCCGGCTCAGATGCGACTGATCAAGAATGATCCCAACTACAACGAACAATTTCCCCGGGCGGTGGTCTCCTACCAACGCATTCATGGGATCCCCCAGCCCAAGGTCATTGAGCCCTTGGCAAACGACGGATCGCTCTCGCCGCACCTGCCGGCCGGCACTCCGTTTGGTTTGATTGGAACCTCCAGCTTCTACAAACGGGAGAGTTATCCAGAGGGGGCGGTGCCTGCGGACGGCGTGGCCTCGACATTTGCCCAAGAGCAGGACCGAAACGGCTACCGAGGGCTGGACCCGTTCAATACTTCGCAAAATGGGGCATCGCTCAATTGGTTCAATCAGGGGGCCGAGGCAGGGCTGTACGCTGACGAAGACATCCACGCTGTACGGATCTTGGCCATGGAACCGACCACAGATCGCCATCATGGACCCCGCAGTGGAAGGTTGTTTTTCAGCCATGCCAACGAGCGTCTGCGAATCTTAGGTGAGATCCCACTTCGCAAATTCGACAAGGCGGGAGCCCAACCGCAAGATCCGGACGGCAATCCCGACACCAGTTTCTTGGCCAAGATTCCGGCCGATACGGCATTCACGTTCCAGACATTGGACAAAGAAGGCATGCTGCTCAACATGGCGCAAACCTGGCATCAGGTTCGCCCAGGCGAGGTTCGCCATGATTGCGGCGGTTGTCATGCCCACAGCCAAAAACCTACGGACTTTAACCTCACGGTCGCTGCGCAGCAGGACTACAGCCTGTTCGATGTGACCGAGCGAACCCCTCTGCTCACGTCGCGCGAGAAGGACGAATCGAAAACGCAGTGGGATGCGGAGAACACCAGCGGCCTGAAATATCTCCCCTCAGGCGTGGCGAACGTCGAGTATTTTCGCGACGTCCAGCCCATCTTGCAGCGAAGTTGCGCCGCTTGCCACACCAGTCGAGATGGCAAATCCCCGGCCGGCAATCTGGATCTCGATGCCGATGCCGAGTTGGTCAACCTGACACATACCGGCAAGTTCCCCGGCACCTACTACCGACTCGCTTTGGACGCACAGGCACAGTTTGGGCATAAGCCTGTCATCCACAATGGCAGCTGGCGGCAGACCAACGCCTCGCGGTACATCCGCAAGTTTCAATCACGTCGCAGTCTGCTGGTTTGGAAGATCTACGGTCGCCGGTTGGATGGCTGGAACAACGATGACTTCCCCACGGCCAAAGTTCCCGGCGATCCCGAAACCCTCGAACACGCCGGTGTCGCGGTTCCCAATACTCAGGCGAATCGGGACCGTAGCGATCTCGACTACCGAGGGCAATCCATGCCTCCGGCAGGTGCTGTGGCCGCTGGCAAAGTGGAGCCCCTTTCGGACGAAGACCGTCGCACGCTCACCCGCTGGATTGACCTCGGCTGCCCGATCGATCGGGACGAAGAGGCCGTCTTGACGGGTGAACGAGGATTCGGCTGGATGGGTGACGACAAACGTCCCACGCTCGCGTTGACCTTGCCACGTCGGGGAGAGAACCAGAAGTTCGATCGGATCCTGATCGGCACCTTCGACTATTACTCCGGCCTGGTGGCCGACAGCCTGAGCATCACCGCAGATTTCGACATCGATGGAATCACCGCAGGTGACAACCTCGCCAGCCGGTTCGCGTCTTCCTCCCCAGGCGTGTGGGAGATGAAACTCAAGCAGCCTATCTCCAAGTTGGCCACTGGCACGCTCACCGTGCAGGTGCGAGACCAACAAGGAAACCAGAGCGAAGTCCAACGAACGTTCTCCGTGCGGTAGCCAACAACGACGCAAAACCTCGAATGATTTTGAGCTTCCGCTCACGGTCAGAACCCGCTCCCGCTGATCGCAGGAAACTTGGACTCAATCGTTCGGCTTCGCTCCGAATAGGGGATCCCAACCTCCGGATAAGAGACACAAACGCCGGCAAAACCAGGGGATTTCGAGGCGGTAGATTCTTCGCCAACTCCTCGTTATATTACAGCACTCGCCCGCTTTGGTGCACAAGTTTGTTGATCGCAAGACATGAACTTGCTGCGCTGGGGCCAGGCGGTCGCTGATTGTCCCTTATCGTTTTTGGTTGAACCCGTTTTGTCGCAGGGTGTCCGATGCCGGTCGTGAACTTTGTGAACGAGAAGAAGCAAATTGAAGTTCCTCGGGGTGCGAATCTCCGCCAGGAAGCAATGAAGGCTGGCATCCAGCTTTACCCTCATGTGCATAAATACCTCAACTGCCATGGCCTGGCACAATGTGCGGCCTGCCGGGTGCTGATCACCCAAGGTATTGAGAACGCCGGAAAAATGGGGGTCATGGAAAACATGCGGCTCAAGTTTTCGTTCGTTTACATCGGCAACGAAGACAAGATGCGTCTGGCCTGTCAAACCCGGGTTGAAGGGGACATGGACGTCGTGACGCAACCCCCGATGGACCTGTATGGCGAGAACTTTTTCAGTTAGCGCATGCTGACACCAGTCTGGTTGCGACGGTCGCCCCCACCTCAATCGGTACGACTGCGGGTTACTGCTTGTGAAACAGATTATCACCGTCGTGCGGCCGTTCTTAGCAGAGAAAGTGCTCGAAGCACTTAAGCTCGCCCCCATCGAGTCTTGCTGCGTGCGCGAGGTGAAGGGCTACGGTCGCCAGGCCAGCTACCTCGATGAATACGTTGGCAGCGAATACGCTCAGGCCTTCTTGCCGAAAGTCGAAATCGCCCTCTGGGTGGATGACGCCCGAGTGAGCGAGATTGTGCGTAAGATTGTCGAGGCCGCACGGACCGGTCGGATGGGAGACGGAAAGATTTGGGTAGTTCCGTCAGCCGTCGGTTCCGAAGCGATTGACATCGCCACCGCTCAGCTCCCTGCGGACTGAGCATAAGACTGGGGCAGAGAAGACCGATCGAGTTCAGTCTCCCGTTCCTCCTTACCAAACCGGCGGATCTCCCACATCCGGCTCTCCGGTCGATTGCTGCTTGCGACAAGGCTGGCTTTCACGAACACAGATGCTGCGTTCGACGTCGCTCTAAAAAACCGGCGACTAGTGGGCTACGCTTTGCCGCTCAGGTTTCCGTCATTCGTGTTGTGCGCAATCAGCCAAGTAATTTCCCCTCGTTCCATCATGCTTACCGAGTCTAACCAAGATGTCTCTCCGAACCCAGCAAGTCCGCGTGGTGCTGTTTGACGCGGTGGGGACTCTCTTTCATCCTGCCGTGCCGGTGGCTGAAGTGTATGGTCGGTTTGGACGCGCGCATGGCTCGGCGTATACGGATGTAGCAATCTCCTCGCGGTTTACTGAAGCGCTAGCGGCCGATGAAGCGCGAGACCTGCAACTGCACCGCAACGGCGAAACGAACGAAGCCTGGGAACGCGCACGGTGGCAGTTCATTGTGCAAGAAGTCTTTGATGATCTTCCCGACGTGGACGCATTGCTCGAGGTGCTCTGGAACCACTTTGCACAGCCGGAGAGTTGGTGCCTGGACGCGGGAGCCCTGGACCTCTGGCGTTGGCTCACCGAGCGGGGGATTCACGTTGGCATCGCTTCCAACTTCGACGAACGCCTGGTCAGCATCTGTGAGTATTATCAGATCCCCAGCCAGGAGCGGGTGTTTGTCTCATCCGTGGTGGGATATCGAAAGCCGTCGGCCAGGTTCTTCGAAACGATTCAGGCCAGCTTGGGCTGTGCGGCAGCTGAGATTCTGTTAGTGGGGGACAGCATGGCGAACGACGTGCTTGCCGCCAAAGCGGCCGGTTGGCAGGCGGTGCTGCTGGATCCAAAAAACCAAGTTTCGTACCAACTGCGCCTTGATTCCTTGCGGGACTTGCCGACCGTGCTGGGTGGCCGTCTGGACTGGCAATGATGCTGGAAATCTTGGTCTAAACGGACCAAATGGGAATTCGCCAGCTCGAAAAATCCCCCCTCTCGTGTGTTTACACCTACTACACACGAGATTCACTGTGATACAATTTAGTGGGGCAACGTCGCCAATTCGGCAAAAATGGTGCGTGATTGGTGACCAGCAGTTGGCACCCTGAGGGGGCGTGCCTCAAAGCAAGATACAAAGGTCCAAGGTGTTATGGGAGTTCCTAACGTTGTCATTGTCGGCCGCCCGAATGTCGGTAAGTCCAGTATATTCAACTGGTTAGCAGGCAGGCGACTGGCCATCGTAGACAATGTAGAAGGAGTAACGCGCGACCGGATGAGCCATCTGGTATGCGTGGACGACCGATTCTTCGAACTCGTCGATACGGGCGGAATGGGCATTGAGGATAGCGACAACCTCACCGCACATATCGAACGACAGATTGAGACCGCCATTGAGTCCGCTGCCGTCGTGTTGCTGGTGGTCGATACCCAAAGCGGCCTGGTCAACATGGACCGTGAAGTGGCCAAGCGCCTGCGCTACATTGATACCCCAATCATTTGCGTGGCCAACAAGACTGACCACGGCCAGTTGGATTGCGAAGCGGACGAGTTCTACAAGCTAGGGCGAGGCAAAAATCTGCCGCGTGAGCACGTTGCAGAACCGCGGCAAAGAAGAGTTGCTTGAGCTGATCCTGGAGAAGCTCCCCCCGCCCGACGTGGCCGAACAGGAAGAAGACCCCACCATGAAGGTGGCCATCGTTGGTCGCCGGAATGTTGGTAAGAGCACGTTCGTCAATACCCTGGCCAACGCAGACCGGATGATTGTCAGCGAAGTGCCTGGCACCACACGCGACAGCGTGGACGTCCACTTCGATCTGGACGGCAAGACCTTCATTGCCATCGACACGCCCGGCTTGCGAAAGACCAAGAGCCTGGCCAGTGACGTTGAGTATTACGGCACGCATCGGGCGCAGCGCAGCATCCGCAGGGCGGACGTGGTGTTTTTGTTCTTCGACGCGCAGCAACGGATCAGCAAGGTTGACAAGCAACTTTGCAATTACATTTCGGAAAATTACAAACCGTGCGTGTTTGTGGTCAACAAGTGGGACCTCAAGGTGGATACCATGCCCACCGAGAAGTGGGTCAACTACCTGCGTGACACGTTCCGCACCATGTGGCATGTGCCAATTGCGTTCATCACGGCCGAGACCGGCAAGAACGTCAAAGCGTTGATCAACCATGGTCAAATGCTGTACAAGCAAGCCCGCACGCGGATCTCGACGGGTGATTTGAACCGTCTGGTTCGGGCGGCCATGGAGCACAATCCTCCTCCGTTTCGGCAAGGGAAGACCGGTAAGATCTTCTTCGCCACGCAGGTCGGGATCGAGGCTCCTACGATCGTGCTGTTCTGCAATCAGCCGTCGCTGTTCGATCACACCTACCGCCGCTACTTGCTCGGCGTGTTTCGCGACGAGCTGAGCTTTGGCGAAGTGCCGATCAAGTTGTATCTCCGCAAGCGCGACTCCCATGGAGGAGGGCAGCGGTACAAACTGGACGAAATGGACGAACTCAGCGAATTGGAGTCCGAACAGCAATCGACCTGACCCGGCCATTGCTCAGTCATCCACAGGGAAGTTGCGTTTCGGACAGATCTGACCGTTGATTTTCTCAACAATGCTGCGCAGCAGGCCGTCGGAGTTCAAGACGGCTACGGGACCAGGGGGTAAGTCTTGTTCCCAAGTCAGCTTTTGACCGTTCGCCAACGCCGTGAGCAACTCGCCGGTTAGGACCAACTGGGGCAGGTGCGAAATTGCCAGGCGGGGCGGAAGTAGCTTGCTTGGCAACGTTTCTGCGGTGATCTCGCGGAGCGTACTCGAGTTTTCCAACGTGCACTGGCCGACACGGACTCGCGTCAGGGCGGACATCACCGCCACCGTGCCTACGGCCGCAGCCAGGTCTCTGCCAAGCGAACGAATGTAGGTTCCCGAGCCGCACTCCACCTCCAGCACCATCTCGGGATACTCGTACCGCACCACCTCGCAGCGGTGAATCTCAACCGTTCGAGCGGGCAACTCGACCGCCTTGCCTGTGCGGGCCAGTTGGTAGGCCCTGCGCCCTTCGACCTTGATGGCTGAAAACGCCGGAGGGCGTTGCTGGATCCTGCCAGTCAAACGCGCGGCCGCCTCGGCCAGACTTGCTCGTGTAGGTACCGGGGCATCTGCGAGTGAGCGCACTTCTCCCTCGATGTCTTCGGTATCGCTTTCCTGGCCAAGCAGAAACGTGCCTCGGTAGGCCTTGGATTGTTGATGTAGGAATTCAATCAACCGCGTCGCCCGACCGACCGGCACCAGCAACACGCCGGTGGCGAGCGGGTCAAGCGTTCCGGCATGTCCTGCTCGTAGCGGGTTGACGATCCGATAAATTCGATCCACAACCTGGCGAGAGGTAATCCCCTGCGGTTTGCAAATGTTCAAGATGCCAAACATCTGGTCCTTGCCGAAATTCGTAACATGGCTGCCGGAGAAGGCTTACCCTTGGCGTGGCGGGACGCCCAACGACTTACCGCCATCGATGGCAATGTCCGTTCCGGTGACCATCGCAGCGGCGTCACTGACCAGATAAAGGATTGCCTCGGCAACTTCTTCCGGTTCGATCATTCGCTCAAAGGCTGCTGCCAAGGGGCTGGCACCAATCATCCCGGCGATGAGCGCCTGAGGATCAGCGGCCGCGGCAATGTCAGCGTTCATCATGCCAGTATTCCCGACAGGGCCAGGGCACACCGTGTTCACGCGAATTCGGTCCGCCGCATGGCAGAGAGCCAAGCTCTTGGTGAATGCAACAAGTGCCCCTTTGCTCGTCGAATAGACGGGGTCGTGGGCTCTGGGAAGCAGCCCTGCGTTGCTGGCCACATTGACAATGGCTCCCCCGCCCGTTGATCTCATGTAGGGAATGGCGTACTTGGCGGTCAGGAAGACCGACTTGAGATTGGTGTCCAGGACGCGGTCCCACTCCTCTTCGGAGACGTCAGGTATCTGAGCCACCAAACCAATTCCGGCGTTGTTGACCACCACATCCAAGCGGCCTTGGAGGGAATAGGCATATTCCACAAGCTGGCGAACCTGCTCGCCGCTGCAGACGTTGCAGCTGCGCTGCTCGATGTTGTGTTTCCGAAACAGGGCTTCGTTCTCAGCCCTAGGCTTCAGGTCTCCCACCACCACTTGGGCACCCATTTGAGCCAACAACGAGGCAGTGGCGCGGCCAATTCCATTCGCGCCACCCGTGACGATGGCAACTCGCCCAGTGAGATCGACCATAAGAATGTTTGCTCCGTCACAATGGGTAAAATAACCAGGCCCCAAGCCAAGGCAATCCTGGGAGGTGAACGGATTGCATTTTGCACGGTCGGAGAAATTGCACAAGCCGCACCCGATCGGGGGGCATCCGGCGGCTGATTTTGGGGAAGAATAGCTCGCGCACCCTACCTTACGGGGGGTTCGACCGCACTTTGATAACTGTTCATTTGATCACGTCCGGTGGACATTTGGTCGAACAAAACAAGATCCGCAGGGAGCTTTCACAACGATTTAGGAAAGTCGAGGAGCCTGGTCGAATTTCCGTAGATCTCTTTGCTCATAGGGTTTATGCAAATAGGAATATCGTTGCAATCGACTTTCGGGCAACTATAATCCCACGTTAAGGACTGATGGACTCACAGCGCGCACGGGTGGCTATTTAACCCATTTTAACAGCCGGATAAACCCGCCCTGTTTTCGCGTTACCGAGGTACCCGGTTGCCCCATTGGCGACCCACTCAGTTCAGATCATGTCCTGACAAACGGAACAGCGTCGGCCCAACCTGACTTCGAGGGGTTTTCGATGATTCAACGGCACAGCAGCGGCACATCTTTCTTTTCTGGCAAAAGCTCTCGACGTCGGCGGCGTCGTAGTGCTCGGACAGAACGGAAGGAACCCCGCAAGCTTCAATTGGACCGGTTAGAAGAACGCGCGTTGCTGGCGGTCGGCCCTCAGTTGGTGGGCATCAACCCCAACGGCGAAGAGGCGTTGCAGACTGGCGACCGCTTGAATGTTGCCCCCACTGAGTTGACATTTCGTTTTGACGAAGGGCAGGAAATTGACCCTTCCACGTTGACCGGTATTAGTATCGTGCGCGCCGGCGGAGACGGGGAATTTGCCAATACCTCGATCCCGGCTCCCATCGGATTCATTGGGATTGGCGATTTTCCCAACGAAGTCATCGTCCGTTTCTCCGAAACCCTGCCGGATGACGACTACCGGATCGTGGTCACCGGGAGCGGAGTCGATGGACTGGCGAGTTTGCCTGTTGCGCCGATGGCTGGCATGCCATTCGATGACGATTCGGTAACGGTTGGTTTGCAGGACGCGGTGGTCGACTTTGCCGTGGACCTTGGCCCACAAGTCGTGGCGGTGGTGCCGCAACCCGTCACGCGAATGCCTGACAATTCGCTGCATCAGGACTTGAATCTGATTGAAGTCTACTTCAACAACGATCAACTCGATCAGACCTTGGCCACCACGCCGGGCTTTTATCAGTTGATGTTCACGAATGAGACGGTCCACAACACAGACGACTCGCGGTTTGTGCCAACTTCGGTCACGTATGATCCGGTGGCCAACAAGGCAGTTTTGGATTTTGGACAGGATCTGCACACTCTGGCGACGGGTACGTTTCGCCTCCGGATCGGGAGTGATGAGATCGCTCCGAATATGGCGAACCCCAACACGCCAGGAGTGGTGACTCCAGGCGATGCTGGCACCAGTTTTGACACGGCCCTTAATATCAACTCCGGTTTCGATGCTGGCCCCCTGTTGCAAGTCGTTCAAAACGGGACGAACCTGACCGACGGTGAAACCTTCGAGGTCACCAACAGTGCCGGGGTCAAGTTGGTGTTCGAGATGGACCGGAACTCCGGCGGTTTGATTTCGCCAGGCGGGGTTGCTATTGCGGTTTCCTACACCACGGGTAACTCGGCAAACACGATTGCTCAGAACATTGTCAATACGATCAACGCCCAAGTCGGGTTCGGCGTGGTCGCTTCGCGCACAGGTTCCACCGTGCGCTTGGCCGGCGATACCAACGTGATTGTCGGCCCGTCCGTGGTCGGTTTGGTGATTGATCGCAACATTGTCAGTTCCATCTTCAATGGCGGCATCTTCGACAGCACGCTGTTTGATATCCAACTCCCCGGTGCCTCAGACGAACCGGGGCATCGTGAAATCAATGTTGAAGGGCATACGTTTTCGAACGAGGACGTCAGTCCCGGAATCCCTGCCATTGGCTACACCTTCCGAGACTACTACGGTGATTCACCAGCGGGTGACCCGCTCAGCAACCTGATCACCGAGAACCAAAAACAACGGGCCCGAGAAGTCTTTGAGCTGTACAGCTACTACGCTGGCGTGCAGTTCTACGAAGTGGAAGATCCCGGCATCAATATCCTCGACGGGAGCCCCAACCCCACGCCCGCCAATACGCTCGTCATTGCCACAGGCAACATGCAGGCGGTGGATCCCGAGGTCGACATCAACTTTGCCATCGGTATCGCCGGCGGCGGCGTTGCGGTCATGAGCAACTCGGTCACCTGGAACGAAGAGTTCGGCGGGGACTGGTTCCAGACCGCCATGCACGAAATCGGCCACTTGTTGGGCCAAGGCCACACCTACGATTTGCCGCCGCTGACGATCCAGGGTGAAGACGGAAACTTGGCCAATTTGGTGGAAGGGGTCTATCCTGGTGACGCGGACATTACCCACCTTCAGTTGATGTACCGGCCTGAGACGCGGGACATTGACATGTACCGTTTCGAAGTGGCCGAAACGGGACGCTACACGGCTGAGGTCATTGCCGAACGTGCCAACACGCCCAGTCGGCTGGACAGCTTGCTGACGTTGTATCGTGAGAATACTGATGGCACGCGGGAAATGATTGCCCGCAATGATGATTACTTTAGCGAAGACTCGTTCCTCGATCTGGAGTTGACGCCAGGGCGTTACTACATCGCCGTCAGCGCCAGCGGCAATGAGAACTTCGATCCAGAAATCGAAGATTCTGGTTGGGGTGGACGAAGCACCGGAACGTACAGCCTGCGTTTGACCTATCACCCCATGGTCAACAACACCATTACCGATACCGCTGGCGTCATGCTGGATGGTGATGCCGATGGCACACCCGGCGGTGAATTCAACTTCTGGTTCCAGGTCCGCGATCCGTCGGCCGTCCTGTTCGTGGACAAGGCAGCCCCCGATAACGGAGACGGCTCGCTTGCCGCGCCGTTCAATGAGATTGATCTGGCCCTGCTCACTGCTCTGGAAAACAACATTGTCCGGATCGTCGGCAATGGAGACGTGGTCAATGATCCGACCAACGTCCTGCCCTACCAGATTGGCTTCGATCCGCTGGGTTCGCAAAACAACCCGATCCCCTTGGAAGATGGCGAGTCGCTCTCGATTCCTCACAACGTGACCGTGATGATCGACGCTGGGGCGGTGTTCAAGATGCGGGAGTCCTCCATCAACGTCGGGAGTTTCTCGCCTGGACTGGACGCATCGGGCGGAGCCCTGCAAGTCCTTGGAACCCCGGACGTCAACGTCTTCTTCACTTCCTACAATGACGAAGGCCTAGGCACCGACACCAACCCTGTGCTTGGGCAAACGCCCGCCGCTGGTGAATGGGGAGGAATCTACTTCCGCAATGATCTGGATCGGTCCGAACCAGGACGCACGGACTACGAAGAAGCTGGCATCTTCCTCAACTACGTCAACCACGCCACGATTCAATATGGCGGCGGCAAGGTGAATCTCAGCGCGGATGAGCAGACCGTGGCTCCGATCAAAATGACGGACTCGCGGCCGACCATTTCGTTCAACACCATCACCAACAGCAACTTCGCGGCCATGTCGGCCAACCCAGACAGCTTCGAAGAAACCAACTTCCACGCGCCGCGATACCAGAGTACTTCGTACACGTCCCTCTACGATCGGGTGGGGCCGGATATTCACGGCAACCGGATCACCGGCAACGTAATCAATGGTTTGTTGGTGCGAATCGACACACTGGCGGATTCTCAGACCGAACGCCAGACCGTCACGGCCCGTTGGGACGATACCGACATTGTCCACGTCCTCCAGGAAAGCCTGATCATTGACGGCACGCCTGGCGGTCACTACCAAGACCGGTTTGGCGTGCAGACCGCTCGGCTGGATGCCAGTTTGACCATCGACCCCCGGACCATCGTCAAGCTGGATCGGGCTCGAATTGAAACCGGCGTTGGCGCGCAGCTCATCACCGAAGGGCTCGAAGGCCAATCGGTCGTGTTCACCTCGATTCGCGATGACCGCTATGGTGCCGGTGGAACCTTCGATACCAACAATGATGTGACCCTTCCCACGGCAACGGCCGCGTCCGCCGGAGACTGGGGAGGTTTGTACTTCGCCCCCGGTAGCAGCGGAAGTGTCGATCAGGTTGCACTCTCGTACGGTGGTGGTTCAACCCGGTTCGGCGGTGATACGGCCAACTTCAACGCCATCGAAATCCACCAGGCGGACGTCCGCGTCGCCAACAGCAAATTCGAGATGAATGACACCGGTGTGGGTGGCCAGGCCCCTTCCACACGGTTCGGCCACGGCGTGAATGCCTCGGCGACCATCTTTATCGTCGGTGCCCAACCGGTCATCTACAACAACGTACTCCAAAGCAACAACGGCGCTGCGATCAACGCCAACGTCAATGCACTCAATCACTTCTTTACCGTGGACACTGGCCGATCGACCGGTTTCATCGACCGACTCCCCGGTTTCGAACAGAATCAAGGTCCCTTGATTCGCTCGAATCGGATCGGTGGCAACGGCATCAACGGCATGGTGGTTCGTGGCGGCACGCTCACCACCCAAGGCGTTTGGGACGACACGGACATCGTGCACGTGGTCCTCAATGAGATCATGGTCCCGGACTTCCATACCTTCGGCGGTCTCCGTCTGGAAAGCACCGCCGACGAGAGCCTGGTGGTGAAGTTGTTTGGTTCCACCGCCGGGTTCACCGCAACCGGTCGCCCGTTGGAAATCCATGACCGAATCGGCGGGGCCCTGCAGATCATTGGCCAGCCTGGCACCCCTGTTGTCTTGACCTCGCTGCAAGACGATACCGTCGGGGCGGGGCTGCGGCCTGACGGTCAGCCACAACTGGATACGGACAACAACGGGATCTCCGTTGGTGGCATCGTGACCACTTTGCCGACCATCCCTTGGGTGGATATGGGTACGTTGATCAGCAACAACGTTGATCCCAGCATCGTAGGGCACTTCGAAGCGGACGTGGCAGCTGGCGGTAATATCAACAGCACTGGCACCACCGTTCAAGGTAACAACACCCTGTTCACCAATGCCGACTTCCTCTTCGACTACACCAACTACATTGACGTGGGCGCAGATGGCGGAGCGTTCGATCTGGCCGGCACCACCATCACGTTGCCACCCACGCTGGTGTCTCCGGACCTGATTGCCAGCGAAGGCAATTTCATGGGTCCCAACGGCACCGTCAACTGGCGAATGGAATCCCGGTTCGATGACGGCGAAACCCGGTACATCAACACCCTGTTCTTGAATAGTGCCCAGCCGCTGGGCGACATCCAGTTCATCAGCTATCTCGATGAAGATGTGCAAGGGATCAGTGATGACATCCTGTACACCACCGGAACCCCCGGCCAAGCCGATTTCCTGGCCTACACGTTGGACGGCCCCGAACGCATAGGGTACGCCCAAGGTGGCTTCTACCTCCCAGGCCCTGAGTTGGCCAACGCCACGTTTGACGGTTGGGCAGCGGATCGCTACTTCAGTCTCGGGAGTGCCATCACGGGTCCTGGCACCACGTACTCGATTGCGGGAAATATCAACACTTTCAACCTGCCTGCCATCAACGACCCCGCCTTGGGGCCGGTGAATGGCCCGGCTGACATCACCACCGCTTTTGCCTGGTCGGTCGACGCGTTGGCGAGTTCTGCCACCATTACGTCGTTCCTCGAACTGATCCCTCAAAACCCGGTGATCGTGATCGACAACTCAGGCGATTGGCGGAGCATCATCTTGGATGAGTTCAGCCATGACCGAAATGTCGAAGTGGTCGTCGAATCGGAACGGCCAGATGCCACCCGCGCCTGGCACCAATGCCACCCCCAGCACGGCCCAGTTCATCGGTAAACTCGCGTCCCGAGAAGGGGTCGGCGACGAAGTCCTCCGTCTGGGCTACGAAATCCACGGTCAGATCAGCACCAAGTCCGATGTGGACGTCTACGCCTTCACTGCCACGCCAGGCACCGAAGTCTGGTTTGACATTGACCGCACCTCCGTCGGTTTTGACTCCGTCGTCGAACTGATTGACGATGCCGGCAACGTGTTGGTCCGCAGCGATAACTCCTTCGCCGAAACGGACGGAACCTCTTCGCTTTACGTGCGACCCGGCGTCCAGGCCGTTGCCAAAACGTTGCAAAAAGATCTGTTCCAACAGACGGACTTCTATTCGTCCAATCCCTTGGATGCCGGGTTCCGAGTGACACTGCCTGGCACGCCTGGCGGGGTCAATCCTACGTACAAGATTCGCGTCCGTAGCAGCCAAACGGCGCTGGTGGACCACACGGACCCCTCGCATCCCTTGAATCAGAAACCGCAGTTGCTCAACGGCGAAACCTCCGGCTCTTACCAACTGCAGATCCGGCTCCGCGAACTGGACGAAGTCCCCGGCTCGACCATTCGCTATGCGGACATTCGTGATGCCACCAACGCCATCGAACTGTATGGCCTGCCAGGGCATTCGCCGCTGTTGGGCGAAGTGGCTGAGTCAACGTCTCCCAACGAGAACGATGGCCAGGCTCAGAACCTGGGCAATCTGCTGGGAACAGACCGCGGTTCGCTCTCGGTCGGGGGTAATCTGGCCAATCCCCAAGACGTGGATTGGTACGCATTCACCATCGACTACGGCGGAATTCAGAACACGCCAACCACGGCACCCCTCGTCTACTCCACGCTGTTTGATATTGACTACGCAGACGCGCATCAGCGGGCAGATACCATTCTCTCGATCTACGACAACACCGGCCGGTTGGTGCTGATGTCCCGCGATTCGTCCATCGTGGATGACCTGCCAGACCCCCTCTCAGGCAACGGTCTGAGTGACCTTGCCGCGGGAAGTTTGGGAGTCCTGGATCCGCAATTGGGGACGGTCAATCTGCCTGAGGGGCAGTACTTCGTCGCCATCTCATCCAATGCCCGCTTGCCAGGCGAGTTGAACCAGTTCCTCAGCCCGATTGTGAACAACCCGTTCGTCCGTCTCGAGCCGCTCAATACGGTGGACCGGATTGCCGAAGACCATATCGGAAGTTCCGGTGGTTCGACGGCCAATGACCCTGCGGTCGAATTCTTGCTCGACGCCAGTGTGGCCTTGGTGGTCCCCAGCGGCGTCAACACGATTGATGGTGAAACGTTCACCATCATCCCGGATGACAGCGTCAATGATCCTCCCTTAGGCTTGTTGCCGGTCACCTTTGAGTTTGACGACGACTTCATCTGGGGTGCTGGAAATATCCGGATACCGTTCAATCCCAATATCACGGCCACGCAGTTGGCTTCGGACATTGCCGCAGCGGTCAATTTGGCACTCGGCCCAACGGTGGTTGCCACGGCCAACGGCATCAACGTCGAGTTTGAGAACATCCTCGGCATCAACCGCACGGCAGGCACTGGTGCCCCGCGTCCGGCTCCGGGATCGTCAACCCTGGCGTCACCCCGTTCCACTTAGGAGACGTGGTCCTTTACGTCTCCCGAGATCTGGCAACTCAATCCGCGAATATCTCCACGGTCGACCCGTTCACTGGGTTCGTCGAAACCAGCGTTTCCACGCTGCCAGTCAATCAGCTCGGCGACCTGATGTTGGATGACTTGGGCCAACTGTACGGTTTCTCCGTCGAGCCTGAGCTGACCTTCGGCGCGTTCCGTCAGACGGACGCACGCGCAGGGCACTACATCCAGATTGATCCTGGCACCGGCGTCATCACCGACCTGGGTGACGATTTCATCCTGACCTATCAAGATGATGGAGCAGGCGTTCCTGAACGTAGCCAGATCATCAACAACACACCGTTGGGGGTCGGCATCCAGTTCCAGGCAACCACCTACGATCTCAACGACGGAACCGGTCAGATCCTGGCTATCGGTCATCGCGGTGATTACTTGAATCCGCCGGCTGGTGTCGATATCGGCCGTAATATTGTCTACCTGCTCAGCGGAGCCACCGGCAACCCGGTCGATAATCCAGGCCAACCCCGGATTGGTGGCCCAGCCACGGATGCCTTTGAGATTGGTGAGATCCTCACCCAAACGCTCATTCGCACGGTGGAAGCCACCAACTTCACGGTCAACGCCACGACCAACGTTGCCAATACTCAGTTCCTGATCAATGATGGTTTGCTATTCACCGTCAATGACGGGTTCACCACCACCACGTTCGAGTTCGAATCCGGTCCTGAAGTCCGTTTGCGGGACAATGCCACTCAGAACCAGAAACCTCAGGACGGAAACTTCTTCATCCTCAACGATGGCATCCAGGACTTCATTTATCAGTTCAACAGCGGAACGGCCATCTCGGTGAATACGGCCAGTGCCTTTGGCGATGGACAAACACTGACCATCCAGCCCACCGGTGGCGGTGCTGCCATCACGTTCGAGTTCGAAAACACCGTCATTGGTAATGGCGTGACCGCTGGCAACATCGCCATCAATTTTGATGGAACCGTCAACGCGATCCAGATGGCTACCAACATTGCCGCAGCCATCAACGCTCAACCCTTTGCCACCACGGCGGCGGTCTCTGGCACGCAACTGTTCCTGACCAACGATCTGGCAGTTGCGACGACCGCAACCACCGGACTCACCATCCAGTCAGACGGGGACGAAACCCCCATCCTGCACGTGACGGATCCAACTCTGTTTGCTGACGGCCAAACCTTCACGATCCAGGTCGATAGCGGAACTCCAATCACGTATGAGTTTGAAGATACTGTGGGCGGGGTTCCTGGCGTCGCACCCGGCAATGTGAACATCGACTTCATGCCGACGCAAACGGCTGCACAGATCGCCCAAACCATTGGAACTCGTGTGCAGAACACTTCCGAAACGCGAACCATACGCACTACGGACAAAGTGGTGATCAACGGGTTTAACATTTCGGTCATTGATGTGAGTGCAGCCCCAGGCCTCACCGAGTTGTTTGCGGATTTGCAGATCAACTACGACGCCACAGCAACCACCGATCTGATTGCCACGCAGATTGCCACTACGGTGACGAATGACCCCGGTAGCAACTTCACCGCCAGCAGCGACGGCGGACGGATCAACTTCCAGGGAGCGGTGGGATTGGTGGGTTTGGGAACCGACTTCTCCGCGACACCTACGTTCCTTACCAATGTCGGCAACTTTGGTGTGGGTGCTGGCAACGTGGCTGTTCCGTTCTTTGCCGCAGACACTGCCAATGAAATTGCCCAGCGGATTGCCACCGCGCTGACCGCCACCTACGGGGCGACGATCAATCCGGCCGTGTTCGGTGGTGCCGTGGCTCTCGAAGGGGTCGCCGGCACAGGCTTCTCGGCAACCGCCAATAACCCGCTCACCGTCGAAGGGGAAGGTCCCGGTGGAATCATCACCGGCGTTGCCGCAGTCGGCAACGAAATGTACGCCGTTAGTGACCGCGGCGGACTCTGGCGGATTGATAATGCCCGCATCAACCCCACACCCGTCTACATTGGCAACTCCGCATTGGACCTGCTTGGGTTCCAGTTTGCCGGCTTGACCACCGGTCCCCAAACGGTCGAAGGGGGAGCTTACGCCAACTTGCTGTTTGGCATCACTTCCAGCGGTGAAGTGGTTGCCTTCAACACCTCGGGCGAACTGCAACCGATCTTTTCCAACGGGGCCACCAGCATTCAGACAGGGCTGACTTCGGTCACCGGGCTCACGTTCAGCAACCTGGACAGCAATCTCTGGCACACGTCCCCAGAACGCGGGGATACGCTCAACGTGCCTATCGACAATAGCCGTTTGAGCACCACCGGAGGGCAGTCATTCCACTTCGGTACAGGACCTGCCAACCCTGGCGATACGACCGGCTTGTCTGGCACCTACGACTTTGCCGGAGGTGCCTACGGTTCGATCGAATCCGAGCGGTTCAGCCTGGCAGGTTACAATCCCACGGACCTCCCAACCCTGTACTTCAGCTACTTCCTCGATACGGAGAACTCACCGAACGAAGATTCGTTCCGCGTCTTTGCCGGCGGGGACGATGGCGAGTGGCATTTGCTGGCCACCAACACCGCCTTCGGAGATTCCGTTGCCGATGTTCAGCAAGCATTCGACGAAGACCAGTGGAGACAGGTCCGCGTTTCGCTAGCTCCCTTCGCGGGGCAAGAGAATCTCCGCCTGCGGTTCGACTTCAGTTCGGCCGGTTCCATGAATGTGGGACACCTGCAAACCACCGGTGAAGAGCTCCGGGCGATTGACGGCTACCGAATTGAAGATGGCGATATCTTCAGCATTGATGGAATCGACTTCGAGTTCGAACGGGGCTTTACCATCAACGCCCCCAGCGGTGCCGCGATCAGCGCGGGCGAGTCGTTCATGGTCGAAGGCCAGCAGTTCAGCTTCGGCGCTGGCGCTGGCGTGGTCATTCCCTTCTTGGCCACCGACACGCCTGCCCAAATTGCCGCAGCCATTAAAACGGCGGTGGAAGCCAACTTCATTGGGATCTTGGCAGATATTCATAGTGGGCACCGCGTGAATCTGATCGGTGCCACGTCCGCTTCGGAGAGCATGGTTTTCACGAACTTCCTGGTAGGTGACTACGGTGCAACCGCCGGTGTGCCGGTGCTGATTGATTCCACCATGACCGACGCACAGGTCGCCGATGCGATTGTCGACGCCATGGCTCGCGAACTCGTTTTCACCCAACAGATCACCGCTGTTGACGGCAGCCAACTGGTTGACAACCGTACGTTCTCACTCAACGACGGCACGCAAAACGTCACGTTCCGCTTCGAACGTGGCTACACCGTTCGATTGAATAGCGGGGTTGGTACGGCCCTCGATGGCCGGACGTTTACCTTGACCAGCCCCGTCGATTCGCAGGTATATGTCTTCGAATTGAACGATTTCGGAGCGATTGACCCCACGGTTTCGTCTGGTGCGATCGCCATTGATACGACCGGGCTGACATCGAATTTGGATCTGTCAACGGCCATCCGCGATGCGATCAACGCCCAGGGCATCGCCGGCATCACGGCGACTTACCTCGGCGGGCGCGACGTCCACATTGGGACCACCGACCCAGCATCGTTGGTCGTTGGTACCGGATTCAACACTGGGGGAACGTCCATCAACACCACACCAGGCAACGTGTTGATCCCCTACATTCCGCTGGCCACATTCACCGCCCAGCAGGTGGCAGGGAGGATTGCGTCTGCCATCAACGGCACCACCCTCAACATCAACGCCACCGTGTCTGGTCGTCGGATCAACCTGAGCAATACCTCCAACACGCTCAACACGGTGATCTACAACCCAAGCAATGCCAACCTGGACGGCCACGTCGGCAGCACCTTGATCAAGCACTTCAAGAATGTGGTTCGAGTGATCGAGCACAGCGTCACCAATCAGGGGCCGCTGGGGTTGACCACATCGCTGGATGGTGACTCGTTGGGAAGCTTCTTGGAACCTGGACGTGCTCGAAACAACGGGTTCGAAGGGGTCTACGTCGATGACCTGATCATCGGGTTTGCCGAGCGTGGCGAAATGGTGACCGGAGCGGTGGCCAACAATACGTTCATCGCCAATCCCGACGCTCCCGGATTGCAAGTGCTGGAAGGCACGTACCAACTGGAGATTCGCGGTGGTACGGACATGGCCCTCCCCAACCCTCCACCGCTGATTCCCGATCCGGACGCCGAGCCCGAACCGCTGCTGGCACTGACCCGATCGATCGATACCAACGATCGACTCACGCAAGGGTTCACACTGCTGGCACTGCCTGGCTCGGACCTGTTCGATGGTCAAACATTTAGGTTACACGATGGCTTGCGTGGGCTCACGTTCGAGTTCGATGACCTCAGCGCGGCCAACTTGACTCCAGGAGTCACACCGGGCAACATCCTGATTCCGTTTGTCCCGAGTGACACCGCGGCAACGATCGCCAACCGGATCCGAATTGCCATCAACACCAATTTCGGACCGAACTTCCAGATTCGGGCTTCGAACATCTCCACCGGCAACCGTGTGGATCTGTTCGGAAACGTCGGTCCAGAGTCCGACATTCAGTTCCAGAACACCACGCTCATCTACAATGATTTCGGGGATGAGAATCGCTTCCGCGATCAAGGTCAGGTGTTGATTCGCGCCAATTACATCAGCAACGCCGCGGAGTTTGGAATTGTCTCCTCCGCCGCGCCACGCAATGGGAGTGTGCTGCCGCACGCCGGTTCGGTGCGAAACCTGTCGGTGCTCAACCCCAACAATCTGGCCCCAGGCATCGTGATCCTTAACAACGTGATTTACGCCAACGGCGACGGTGGCATCCACTTTAGTGGCGATACCAACCCTGCTGGCGAACCTGTCGGTGCGGTACCGTTTGGCCGCATCGTCAACAACACCATCGTTGGTGTTGGGGGAACCTTGTTCGCCGGAGGTGGTGTCGGAGACACCGGGATCCTGGTGGATCAGAATGCTTCGCCGACGTTGCTCAACAACATCGTCGCGAACTTTGAGACCGGTGTTTCGATTGCTGGCGACTCCAGTTCGACGCGAGTCTCCGGTACCCTTTATCAGGGGAACATTACCAACGCCGTGGGGATTCAAGGCAGCGCGTTGGGTGACTTGTTCATCAGTCTCGGACTGACCGACCCGTTGTTCGTGGATGCGGTGAACGCCAACTTCTACCTGGCTGCTGGTTCTCAGGCGATCGACAGTGCGGACGATTCGTTCGAAGATCGGCCGTCGCTGGTTTCGGTCAAGTCTCCGCTCGGTTTGGGAATTTCGAACATCCTGGCTCCTGACCGTGACATCACGGGTCAACTCCGTGTGGCAGACCTGACGGTTTCGCCAGGCGGGGCTGCCATCAAGATCGACCGGGGTGCCATTGACCGCTCCGACTTCGATCGGCCAACGGCCGCCGTCGTCCAGCCGCTGGACAACGGTCCCGATGACCTCAATCCTGCCCCCACGATGATCGAAGTCAACGACTCGTCGCTGGGTAGTTTTGTGATTCAATTTGGTGATGGTTCCAATGGCGGAACTGGCATCAACGACGCGACCGTTGTGTCCGACGCCGTGACCATTACCAACGGTGGAACGACGCTCGTTCCAGGCTTTGACTACTCGTTCTCCTACGATGCAAACGCTGGCGTCCTGATCATCACTCCGTTGACCGGAGTCTGGTTGCCAGGGCAATACGTCATCACGTTGGACAACGATGATGCCACCGACGACGGTGTGGATGGCATTGCTGATGGTGCCGGCAACTTCCTGGCCTTCAATCAGCCAGACGGGTCGGTTCAGTTCTTCATCGACGTGGTCGAACCGACCTTCTGGACCAACCTGATTGATCCGCTGGATGTGAACGTTGACGGCAGCGTGACCATCATCGACGCCGTTTTGATCATCAACACACTGCTCGACCGGGGCATTCGTCCGCTTCCGGATCCCCCGGTTTCTCCCGATATCCCGTTGCCTGTCAGTCCTGGGCCGGGGATTGGCCTGGTGGACGTCAACCGAGACGGTTTTGTGTCGGTGCAGGATGCTCTGTTCGTCATCAACTTCTTGATCACCGGCGTCCGTCCACCGGGCACCGAGCCGAGGTCTGAATTCGGTGGAAGAAGTGCTGCGAGCGCAACACCTCCTGCCGACGAACCCGAAGGCGAACCGTTGGCCGCAACGGCCAGCAAGTCTGCCGTACCGGCCGCCGCTCCTTCGGCGGTTTCTTCCAGCGATTCGACCGAGTTTGAGGACGACGTCCTGGAAGCAGGCGGATACCTGTACGCCACGGAAACCATTGTCAACTCAGGCGGTGCGATGCTGGGCACCAAGAGCCCCGCCCCGGCCGCTCCGGCGAATGTGGATTCGGTCGATGCGATTTACGACGAACCGGACTCGCTGGAAGACGATGACTGGATGGCTGACCTGGCCGGTGACGATGACGACTACTTCGCAGACGACGAGTCGGATGAGTTGGATGACGTCATCAACGAGCTGGCGGTCGCTCCGGTGAGCAACTCGAAAGAGGACGCCTAACCTCGCACTTCCCGCTGATCGCGGGAAACTTATTGACAGCTCAGAGAGACCATGACGCCGCTTTCCCGAATCATCCGATCCGGGAAAGCGGCTTTTTTTTAATCCCTCGTGTAATTCGCACCACCGGACCTTGGCATGACGCTGCCAGAGATTCCCCGCCGCGGCAAGTTGCCTCGCAGCACGCAGATCATCTTGGTGATTGCCGGGATATGCGCCGGCACCTTGCTTTCGGCGCTGGTTTGGGCTTGGGTCGCCCGACGCGCTCCGCTTCCGACACTTACACCAGCCAGGCTCGAAACGGCCCAGGCTCTATGGCAAGGTCAAGGTCTTACCGATTACGACCTGACCGTCGAACTCTCAGGCATCCAACAGGGCACCATTGAGATCCA
>CALOEH010000258.1:0-25396 GCA_942492195.1 uncultured Planctomycetia bacterium
TCCTGGAACAGTTTCGGCCCGACCGCGATGCGCGCAGTGCGCTGGCACATCTGGCGGAGGCGCGATTCATAGCTCAGGTCGTCGTTCCCACCCTCGTGGACGAAGGATGGACGTGTGAACTGGACGAGAACTATCCCGTCGACCCGCCCGTGACGCCGGCGGCCTGGGTCGAGGCGCTGTCGCCACGCAACGATTCTCCCGGGTGGTTCTCGGTGGAGCTCGGCGTGGTTGTTCAGGGGCGAACCGTGTCGCTCCTGCCGATTCTTCTCGCGGCGATTCGCGATGGTGATCTGCCCCTGGACACCCAGCTGTTCGACGCGCGCGCATTGCCGGGCATCAACCTCGAGCTGCCCGACGGTCAGCTGGTGTACGTGTCAGGCGAGAGATTGCAGCGGTGGTTGCGACCGCTCCTGGAACTGCAGATGCGCGGGCTCGACCAAGCCGCGGTGCTTCGCGTTCCCGACTTCGTTGCCGTGGACATGGCGTCGGCCACGCCGGGCCGGTTCTCCGAAGGACCCGCGCTCGAGGATGCGCGGGCCCGGGTAGAGGCGCTCATCGAGCTCGAGCCCAGATCCGAGCCCGGCGTGCTTTGCCACCGAGCTGCGGCCGTATCAGCGGGAAGGTCTGGCCTGGCTGCAATTTCCTGCATGAGCCGGCTACGGTGGTTTGCTCGCCGATGACATGGGGCTCGGCAAGACAGTGCAGGTGCTGGCGTTTCTGCAGGGCATGCTCGGGGGCGATCTCACCAGCGCGTCGCCGGCGCTGGTGGTGGCGCCCCGAAGCGTGGTGGGGCACTGGTCATCCGAGGCGCTTCGCTTCGCCGCCGACCTTGCGCCCGTGATGCACGTGGGGCCCAACCGCGCGCGCGATCCCGAGGCGCTGCGAGTCGTGCCGCTCGTGGTGACCTCGTACCAGACCATGCTCCGTGACGTGACACTGCTGCGCAAGGTTCCGTGGTGCACCGTGCTGTTCGACGAAGCGCAGACGCTCAAGAACCCGCGTGCCAAGGTGCGCAAGGCGGCGGCGTCGATTACCTCCGCCAGTCGATTCTGCATTACCGGTACGCCCATGGAGAATCACCTGACCGAGCTGTGGTCCCAGCTCGAGCTCCTGATGCCGGGCCTGCTCGGAAGCCAGTCCACCTTCGGTGCGCTGTTCCGCCGGCCCATCGAGAAGCACGGCAGTGAGCCCGTGCTGGAGCTGTTGCGTCAGCGCATTCGCCCATTCATGCTCCGCCGGACCAAGGACAGCGTCGAACTCGACCTGCCCGACAAGACCGAGATCATCGAGCGCATCAACCTGGGCAGCGAGCAGCGCGACCTATACGAAAGCCTGCGTCTGAGCCTCGACGAGGACGTGCGTGCGCTCGCCGATCGCAGCGTCGGCGGGTCATCGCTCACCGTACTCGATGCGCTGCTCAAGCTGCGTCAGGTGTGCTGTCACCCGCGGCTGGTCAAGACACCTCAGGCGCAGAAGGTGAGGGCGTCGGCAAAACTCGAACGCCTCATGAGCATGCTCGACGAGCTGGCCGAGGAGGGGCGGTTCGTGCTCGTGTTCTCCCAGTTCACGTCGATGCTCGACATCATCGCGCACGAGTGTGAGCCGCGAGACATTGGGTACCTGGAGCTCACGGGCTCCACCCGCGATCGCGACGGGGTGGTGCGCGCGTTTCAGGCCGGCGAGGCACCCGTGTTCTTGATCAGTCTGAAGGCGGGCGGCACCGGGCTCAACCTCACCCGTGCCGACACGGTCATCCACTACGACCCGTGGTGGAACCCCGCCGCGGAGGACCAGGCGACCGACCGCGCCCACCGCATTGGGCAAGACCGCAACGTCTTCGTCTACAAGCTGGTCACCAGCGGCACCCTGGAGGAGCGCATCATCGACATGCAGGACGAGAAGCGCGCACTCACCCAGGCCGCCCTTCACGAAGGCGGCGCGAGCCATCTGTCCGCCACCGATCTGGACGCCCTGTACCGGCGCCTGGTGTAGGCGGCCGCGTCTCCTCGCCATATCTCTTTCAACATGGTGGATACGAGGCCGGGCCACGCACGCGTCACGTTCGCGCCGATGCGGTACGCTCGCCCTGCATGATGATCGGCCACTATAGCTCGGGGCTCCTGGCCAAGGCGATCGATCCGCGCTTGCCGGTGTGGGTGCTGTTCGTGGCCGCTCAGTTGGTGGACATCGGCTGGGCGATTCTCATTGCCATTGGCGTCGAGCGGGTGAACCTGGTCGAGGGCTTCACCCCGTCCAATCCGCTCGACCTCGAGTACATGCCCTATACCCATAGCCTCACCGCCACGGTGGGGTGGGGGGCGCTCGCTTTCGTTGCCTGGCTCGCCGCGAAGCGGCGCTTTGGCTGGTCCGGATCGGCGGTGCTCGTCGCCGCCGTGGTGGTGTCCCACTGGTTCCTCGACTTGCTCGTTCACATTCCCGACCTGCCCCTGTACGGCAACCAGGCCAAGCAGGGCTTCGGTCTGTGGAACCAACCATTGCTGTCGCTGGCGCTGGAGGCGGCGCTGTTCGCCGGCGCGCTCGCCCTGTACTACCGGCGAACCCGGCCGAACGTGGGCGCAAACCGATGGGGCATGGTCATGTTCGGGGCGGTTCTGTTCGCGATCCAGGTGGGAACGCTCTACGGTTCCGTGCCCCTGTCGACCGTGGTGCTCAGCGTCACCGGGCTCGCCTCCTTCGCTGCGGTCGCTGCGGCAGGGGAATGGCTCGATCGGAAGCGCCACGCGGTTTGAACCGCTCCACCGCCGACCGCTACGAGCGGGGTGGTCTGTGTGAGAAAGTCGTCGAGCAAGCTCGTGAAGCTCGACGGCGGATCAGGTGGGCGGGGGTCGGTCTCGGCCACTCGATCGAGGACCTGCTTGAGCTCGTCCTTGTCGAGCCACACGCCGTCGGTGCGAACCTGGCACACGTCCACCGGTATCTCGAACAGCGAGGCGCGCTGCATGACACGCCCGCAATCGGGACAACCTCTCTGACCGGCGCCGTCGTATGCCTCGAAGGCAACGATGGGTGCGGGGACGATCTCGGCGCACATCTGGTTGAGCAGCGCGATGGACATCCAGATCCCGTGGCACCTGTCGCACCGCTCGTAGCTATAGTCGCGCGTCCGGTAGGCTGCGAGCGGACTGCCGCACACGGGGCATCCGCGGTTGTCGCGATAGGGCATGGGCTGGTTCCAGTGTAACCGACGCAGCGGCGGCGGCTCGGGGATGACTCGGCGTCCTAGACCGACTTCCACGCACACCAGGCGCGCACCACCTGCTCGAGCTCTCCGCGTCGCTACTTCACGTCTGCGACGTCGTCGAAGCGCAGGTACTTGCACGTGGCCCCGGCGCCCGTCAGCTGGGGCAACTTGGTGGGAATCTTCCCGCCGGTGTGAAACATCAGGCTCACGAACTTCTTCGCCATTGGATCGATGTTGACGATGTTCCCCTCGAACAGGAACGTCGGACTGCTCCACTTGACGCACTCGGTGACCCGTTCGTCGGCGCCGAGAATCACCTTGCGTACCTCGCGCATCAGCGCCTCCTGTGGATGTGACTTGGCGGCGAACCAGGTCTCGACTTCGCCGTTTGTTGCCGCTGGCTTCACCGTTGTTCGTCGCTTGAGTCCCATACGGGGATCCTAGCCGATTGCGGCGTGTGGTAACTATGGACCGGTGAAGACGACGTGTACGAGCTGTGGGGGCCACGTATCGCTCACCCTTGCGGGGCCCGAGCCTACGTGCCATTTCTGCGGCAACGAGAATCCGCTGGACCCAGAGACCCGCACGCGAATGCAAACGGTGCGCCCGCGTGGCGCAGCGGGCGAGCAGACAGCGGCATCTCACGGGCCAGGTTGTCAGCCAGGCCGGCAACGCGTTCTCTGCCGGGACAGCGGTGCTCATCACGTGCTGGCTGTTGTTCGGCGGCATGGCACTCGGTATCGCCGTGTGGGGCCACGACATGCCCTTCATGGAGTTTGCCAAGGGGCCGCCGCCGGACAAGGAGCTCGCCGGCGAGTGGTGGGTGCTGTTCGGTCTGGGGGTCGGTTTTCCGCTTTCCCTCGGACTGTGGGGCGTCTCTATCTTCGGTTGAAGGGACTGCGGGCCCAGGCGCTGCCGCTCCCCACCCGCCTATCCCGGCGCGCAGGCCGGGTTGCCGCTGCCGCGGCGGCGAGTTCCCGGCCGGCACAGCCCTTCGGCGGTGCCGATTCTGCGACGCGGACACCCCGGGGTGGTGGGGAGAACTACCGCAAGTCGGAGCTCGATCTCGATCGCTCCGTGGATCGAATCGCGGCCGAGTTCGATCGCTCGCTCGAAGCGCGGGTCAAGAGCGCAGATCGAATGATGTCCATCAGCGTATTCACGCCCATTGCGCTTCTGCTCATCGCGCCGGTGGGTGGGCTTCTGGCCGGCGTGACGAAGCCCGAGCTATGGCCCATCGCCGGTGGGTTGGCTGTGTTCGCCGCCATCGGTCTGGTTCTGCCGGAGTCAAGCCCGGTTTGATCCCGCCAACGTACAACTCCACTGTCCTCTCGGCTCCACCAAACCGCCCACTGTTCAAATACACTTTCTTCATACCTTCATTGATCGCATCCAGGGCTCGACTGAGGAACTGGTCGTCGTAGGCGATCCCTCGCCCGTACATGAGAGCGGAATAGAGGGACGCCGTGTTGGTCACGAGGATGTACTGCGTTTGGTCGACAGTGAACAAGTTGGCCGACCAAGCACCGCCAACCGACCAGCAGATCGAATTCCTCAAGGACGTGAAAGAATACAGCATGGCTCTGAATGGACGGAACACATTGAACATGGACGAAGAGCCGAGAACTGACTAGCCTGAGGGGCGCTTGAGTGGATACGGAGCTTCGAGCCCGCTAGTTGTTGATGAAGTCAACCACTGGATGGAAATCCTTGAGGATTTCCTGTACCGCTGCAACCAACGCAGCCCCACCGAGAGACCTAGAGAGCGTCAGAACTTCCCTTCGTGGTATTGCTCGTCTGACCGAAAGGTACGGGTACTTGAGACTCATCAAGAGGGTTTCGATGAATTCAAGTCCTTGCGATTCTGGGCTTGCAATTCCGTATCTCTCTTGCCGGTAGAGTCCAGTTTCCACCGCCGCAACACGATAGTGGTCGTATTTTTGGACCTGTACCAGCCTCCTCTCAGCAACTTCAGTTGTGAACGGCGGCTTCAGTTGCGTCAGAAGTTGTCTGAATCCATCTCCAGCCTTGATCTTCTCCCGAAGCCGATCCACTGCCGGAAGAAGTTCGACGTTTACGAATACATCTAGCTTGTCCTCGTACATCGCCACGGTCAGGTGGGCCTGCCTGGTAAGCGTGGTGAAGTTGTCTGGTCCAAATGCGACCCATGAGTGGTCGTCGTTCTTCCCAATGTTCCCGACGTGTGCATGTGAGTAGAACGAGTCGAGCATTTTCAACCCCTTAGGACCGTCCAGAACCTTGTCGGCGAGGCCCTCCATTGCTCCACGTACCCATCGTTTCGTGTCTTGATCTCGCTCACTTGCAACGAAGAACTCGAACATCTCTTCTCGGAACCCAACGAACTCAGTCATTCCCGTCCACTCCAGGTACTGCGTAAACTGTTCGACCAGCCATTGGGCCTTTTCGTTTTCAAGCTTCGGAGACAAAGCTGCGAAGTACCTGTGTACATCGGCCCAAGTTATGACCTTCAATTCGGTCGGGTTGATTTTGTCCCGATGACACGCCATTTGATTCGAATTGAGGACTCCGTCGCCGACCTTGCTCTCCACCAACACAACAAAGTCATCGCCGTGCAGCCATGCATCGGGGCGGCTCTCGCCATCTGGTAATGCAGGTAGCCTGCCGCACACGCCTTCGTTGGCTGAAAGAGGCGAGCCGACAATTCCCAATAGCAGCCGTTGGGACTTTGACTTGATCTTCTCGTCGCCGATTGTGCTTTTCTGCAACACGAACTCAGTATTGCGTGGCGATGCAATCCCAAGCCACTTCAGAAAGCACTTTGCTACGGATGGGCCAGAGAAACGAAGAGTGTTTACGAGTGCTTTGGTCGTGTTGTCTTCGAGTTGCTTCTCTCGCTCACCATCGGGCTGTGAAGTGCCTCGATAGTAGGCAAAAACGTTGTGTAGGTAGATGCTCATTGAGACTGTAGTGATGGGATGTTGTGCTGCCTCGACGAACCGTTGGTCGATTGTACATTGCAACGGGTGCTTCTGCTTGACATTGACGCCAAAGATGTGCGGACATCTCCGGTAGCATGATGTGTGTCGAACTCCAGGCAGGACATCGAGTTCACTGACTATCCCGAGGACTTCGAATGTTACTTCTGTCTGGCGGACGAAGAGACTTGGTGTTTGAAGTTGAAGGAGGAGTATTGAACTTAGTTTGTCCTTGCGCACTCATTCGCTGTGAACCAAACCCACGAACATGACGTGAACCAGTAGGACTCGAAAGACTCCGCTAAGGCCAGGCTAAGGTTACATTTTTCCCCGCAAATTCCAGTGTAAAGTGGACAATAAGGGGGTGGCAGACTATAACGGAATGCATCGGTCGAACGTGCCCTCCCCCCCCTCTCGGGAGCGTGGATTTCGAGCCGGTAGCTCTGGGCGATCGCTGCCCTCCTCACTATTTGGTAACCGTGGAGATTCCACGGTTTGACAGTTTCGTAAACGATTCTTAAGGGAGAATACAATGTGTCAAGAATCCGATTTCGAGTTGGTTTTGAATTGACGGTCATCCTGTCGTTCAAAGCAGTTTGCGTGTGTCTGCGGAACGCCATTGCAGCCGTATTTATTCCGGCAATGGACATCCTTTTCACGCTGCTACAGTGGCTCATGCAGTATCGCTGGCTCATCGAGTACCTGATTACTTGGTGGTTCAGCAGCTAGGTGGGAGTTCTATACAAGAGCGTGCGAAGCTCCTGAGCTTCGCACGCTCTTGTCCTTTCCTCTAGCCGAAGTAGGTCATGTTTGAAGGGCAAGCCAAGCAACGCAGGTCAGAGGCTGTTCGCCAGGTATTGTGCAAACGCCCCCATTACTGCAACAAGCTCGCCCAATTCCATCCCGACGAGTTGCGAAAGTCCTCGTAACGTACACGTCCACTGACCTCTCAATCCCTCCGAGCACCCACCCACGGAAACCATCAGTGACACAGTACCTTCCCAATGCGAAGTCGCTCATCGGTAGCGACGATCACAACTCGCATTGGGAAGAATACGATGCCCGCAGAAATCAGTTTCATCAACGGTAAAGCCGAAGCTGCCTTCGCTTTGAAGCCCGCTTGGTGGGATGCCGCTTCTGAGTACGTCTTGGATCATGTGCCGAACTCGGACGAAATGATCAAGGCGGCGCATCTTGACTGGGACGTCGAGTTACAGCCGATCTATGACCACGCCGGGAATCATATCCCAGGGCATGCGACGTCGATCCGTCAGGACACGGGATTGCACCTTGGAGTCATGAGCGACTCCTATCGTGTCGTGCAGAACCCTGACGCCTTCTCGTTTCTCGATGGCCTTCTCCAAGACGGCGTCATGAAGTACGAGAGTGCCGGCGCATTGCGTGGTGGCCGGACCGTTTGGGCGTTGGCTCGCATGCCGTCAGTTGATCAGATTGCCGAAGGCGATGACCTCAACCGCTACGTTTTGTGGCTCAACAGCCACGACGCCAAGGGGGCTTTGTATGCCATCCCCACCAGTTTGCGAATTGCTTGCAGTAATAGTGCAGCCCTGGCAATCCGTGGTCAACGTGGGATCAAGCACGTCGGCGATATGACGGCAAAGTTGCAACAAGCTCACGCCTTGTTGTCGCAAGCCGATCAACAGTTCACCGATTTTCGTGACAAGGCGCAGGTCATGGCAAGAAGTCGATACAGCCGTGAGCAAGCGAACGACTACATCGCCACTTTGTTGCCAAAGCCGGAGCAAGAGGGCCGTTCCGCCACCATTCACGAACGCAAGGTTGAATCGATCCGTTCGGCGTTCCGCAGTGAACGGAATCAACTCCCGTCGATCCGTGGCACGTTTTGGAGTTTGTACAACTCAGTTTCCGAAGCGGTAGATCACGGCCAGTTCTATGCGTTCAAGGGCAACCGTGCCGAAAGTCGAATGCAATCGGTCTTGATGGGTCCGGGTGCCGACTTCAAACGACAGGCATTCGACCTGGCGTTCAACATGTCGCTGGCAAGTTAGCCTTCTCCCCGTTGCCTGCACTGCCACGGAGGGCAGTGCAGGCTTGCTTTACTCCGCCAAACCGCTCCCAAACTCATCCCAAACCCCAATCCCATCAGTGGACCTGTACCTTCCAGGTCAAACCACCAACCACCAGGGAGAACGACATGGGATGGCTTTTCAAACCGGGCATCAGCCGCAAAGCCTTGATCGCCGAACGCACTGAAGCTTGGAAACGCACCAACGCCGGCACAACAGTGAAGTCGACTTGCCTGGCGCATTGTTTCCGAGGCGGAGCATTTTCGGGAGTGCTTTGGTCGGTCTGGGAACGCACTTTCGAGATGGACGGCCAGACCGTTCAGCCAACCGAGCGATGGATCGCCTGCGACCTTCTTCGTTACAGCAAGGACGACGACGGATGGGGCTACAAGGACATGGACGAATCCATGCACCCCTATTACTACTCGTGTCCGCTCGGCTACTTGGAGATGGTCCCCATCGAGCAATACGGCGGCAATGCAGAGTGGAGACAATTTGTGCATGACCATCATCAGCGGCGGCGTGAGAATCGTCGTGCGAAGACGGTTGGCTGAGTTCCAATACGCTTCCCCCGGCACGGAGGCCGGGGGGAGCCTTCTTTCTCGGACCAAACCCAAGACCACCCCAATGTCCATCAGTGGACTTGTACCTTCCTGGGCAAACCACTCATCCCCAGGAGATCAACATGTCCGACCCAACCGAGAACATCCGCCGTCAACAACTCGCTCAGATCAACGCCGAGCCGGGGAGTCGGGAATCCCTCGAAGCCAAGCACGGCCAGGTGTGGAACACTGCCGAGCTTCAGCAGGACTTTTGTGTGGAGGGCTTTCTGGCTCCGTATGTCGTCGTGACTCGCAACAGCGACGGCGTGAGAGGAAGCCTCCAGTTCCAGCATTCGCCTCGGTATTACTTCGGCTTTGAACCGGACTAGTCGGTGAAGGACGAGACCGCCCCGCCGCTGGCGGGGCGGTCATGCTCGACGAAGTCAGTGGATTTCTACCTTCTTGGAGAAACAACTCTCAATCCGAAAGGACCACGAATGGACGAGCACCAAGCCCGGCAACAACTCGCCATGTTGCTCGATACCTACACGCCAGGCAGCGTCTTGCACTTGCTCGCAGACCTGTACCGGAACTCTGCCGAAGCAGCACGACAGTCGGACGACGTCGTCGCCTTCGATCGCTACAAGATGACGGAACATGTTCTGTTCGTTGTGGGGCTCGGCGTGGATGCTGCCAACCCATCGTAATCTTGTGCAAAACCAATTGGCGAAATTCGCCGATTGCCTCGACGATCCCGTCTATGACCTGACAGGCCACACAGTTCTTTGCCCACCGGTCACTTAGCGCATTCTTGCGCTAACCGACCACGACTCAGTGCCCTTGTACCTTTCATGCCAGTTACCACCAACCTCGCTAGAAAGGAACACGGCATGACTTCCAAACCACGTTTCCAACTGGGCAAGATCGTCGCCACGCCGGGAGCGCTTCAGACCCTCGACGAGGCTGGCTGTACGCCTTTGGAACTGCTTCGTCGGCACGTAGCCGGCGACTGGGGCGACCTCGATGACGAAGACCAGGAGGCAAACGAGCGTGCCTTGCTGGATGGAAGCCGGATCTTCTCTGCCTATGTGTTGTCTTCGGGCGAAAAGCTTTACGTGATTACTGAAGCGGATCGGTCGTCGACGTGTGTGCTCAGGCCCGATGAGTATTGATTGCGATATTTGAGTATCGAGTTGTTCATCAGGCCCGCCATCGACCGTAGGTCGTGGCGGGCGGATGGGGTCAGTGGACTTGTACCTTAACGTCCAAATCCAAGACGCTGTTGCAAAATTCTTAATCCAGAAATTGTTTTCAAAAAGCCTGGGTGTGACTCCCCGAAACACCTCGCCTGGAGAGCTATGCAGTCCTATTTCTTGGGACTCCTGCTCCGTCGACCAGATCGTCCTTTACCAAGTTCTTTCGTTCCAAACGCCATTGCCACTCCCATGAAAACACCTCGCCTCATCCTGCCCGATGACTTCCTGGGCCGTGACTCCACGCCCGACATCAAGCTCTATGTGCACCAGCGAGTGAAAGCTGCCCTCGGTTTAGGTCGCACGCCCTGGCGAATTCCGGTGTCATACGACCCCAACTGCGGCTTGCCACACAATGTCCATACTGGAGGCCGTTACCGAGGTGTCAACACGATCTTGCTCTGCGACACGTACAAGACCAAGGCGTATCGCTCAAAGTGGTGGGGCCCAAAAGAGGATTGGGCTGCGGTAGGTGGAACTGTCCGGGCCGGCGAAGAACCAACGATCATCGTCCACTACGTCGGCGATGCCGACTGGTCACTGGAGCCTAGGCTGGTCTTCAATGCTGCCCAAGTTGTCGGAGCGGACAAATACCAGTGGACCATCAAGGACCATGTCGTAAATCACGCAGACGCCGACTTTGGACACATGGGACAGTTCATGGAGTTTCACACCCCCAGAGTTCTTTATGACGTCGGCGACGAGAACAACCCGCCAGACTACATCGGCTACGTCCCGCCGTACCCCTGGTCCAAGTTCCCGAATCACGACACGGGCGACTACATCATGATGCAGTCAATTGAGCGATGCTGTACCAAAGCCTGTCACTTCTCAATCTTGTTGCACGAGTTCGTCCACTGGGCAGAAGTCCGCACTGGCTGGATGCACTGCCTGCCCGTGCGAGAATTCGTCGCCGAGATGGGGATGCACGTCCTCGGCCTAGAACTTGGTGTGCCCTACACCTTGGACACCCACAACCGATACAAGTGGCAGGGGCACTGGAACCGCATTGCTACGAAGGACGGCCGGTTCTTTCTGTGGGCGACGGCACAGGTGGATCGGGTTGTGGACCATTTATTGAAGCCAATCTTTCATCGGGACCGGAGCTTTTACCATGATCCTTGGTGCGTGGTGCCGAAAGTGAACCGATGGCCTGGTGAAGATGGGATGAGGTTTGAAGTGGTCAAACCCTCCTCTAGGATGTGGCCAGATCCACCGTTGTAGGTCGTGGTCAACCGCCACGTCTTGGAATCCGGCCAACGTCATTCAAGGAACCTTTGCTCAACTTCGGTAAAGTTGCAGTGTTGTCTCCCGAAATTGGTAGTGTTGCGTCCGGACCAGCCCCGAACATCTGAGCAACAGCGTCACGACAGTCAGGGTGGTTGAAAGCTCCGTCCGCCTGCCTTTCGGATGATTTCTCGCTGGAATTTAACAGCGAACGTGGGGTGAGATTCGGCAAGCCGCATATGGCTTGGCTATACTGAGCCTTGACCAGCCGGAAACAAGGAGCCGTGGATACCTGTAAGCCATGACCACCAACAAACCCAAACGCCGATACCTGCAATTTAGTTTGCGGACGTTCTTCGTCCTTCTGACATTATTCTGCGTGGTCGCAGGCTGGAGGATGAATCAACTGCGACGGCAGTGGGAAGCAGTGGAATGGGTGAGGGAGAATGGAGGGAGGGTTGGATACTCCATGGATGATTTCGAAGGTGACATTTTGAGCCGTTATGAACTTAGGGACGTGCTGTGGGTGGTTGTCGGAAATGACACCTTCAGCGATCTGACGCCGCTGGCAAATCTCACGAACCTTGAATCCCTTGACCTTTACGGCACAGAGGTCAGCGACCTGACGCCGCTGGCAAATCTCACGAACCTTGAATACCTTGGCCTTTACGGCGCAGAGGTCAGCGACCTGACGCCGCTGGCTAATCTCACGAACCTTGAAGTCCTTTCTATCGATGGCACAGAGGTCAGCGACCTGACGCCACTGGCTAATCTCACGAACCTTGAAGACCTTTATCTCGACGACACAGAGGTCAGCGACCTGACGCCACTGGCTAATCTCATGAACCTTAAACACCTTCGTCTTGACGGCACAGAGGTCAATGCAGAGTGTATTCGATGTTCCTGTCTTCGCTGATTCCAGAGCAGGTCCAGAAGTTACAGCAGGACCTTCCAAACTGTGAGATCACGATTTTTGATCGTGACGCAGACGCATTCGAGTGATCTCCACACGTCTGGCCCTTGTGTAGCGTTGGATGGAATTCAGCGCTGGTCGCAATGTCTTCACAGGCACTTGCCGCCAACAGAAAGTTCATCTTCAAAATTGAGACGAAGAGCGGCGGGATAGTCGGCAACATTCTGATCGAAGCCAAGGACCAGTTTGCTGCTGTAGCCAAACTGATGCAGCGGTATCCGGGGTGCGAGATACTGGAGGGGAGGGAGAGGTAGTTTTCTCAATTGATGGTCAGCACTCCCCTGTGCCTGTAGACTGAACTTCAGCAATTCCGGGCAACTTCAACTTAGGCAGGACATGTGATGATTCGTATGGTGATTCTTTGGAGCCTTGTCCTATTCTCCTTGGGATGCTCGCAAAATCCTGCCCAACAGGCCGAGAAGAGGCCAGGAAATACGTCACCAGACGCTACTGAGACTCCCAGTTCAGACAGACCGTCCACCGAGCAGAAAGCCCTCGCCAACAAGAAGCTGCAAGCCTTGTTCGAAAAGCTTGATGAGTTCGGCCTTAACAAGGTCCGGGATGCCAAATTTGTCGAGCTAGAGTTCTCAGATGATCGGCGACGTTCCAAAAGCAGGGTCGAGAAAGCGTGGCTTCTGAGCCAAGACGACCAGTCCATCGTCGTGCTGCAAGACGACCTGATTCCGTGGACATACAATAACAAGTCACCGACAACAGTTCCTTCCAGTTGGTTTCCTGCCTCTGTTCGTCAGAAGTCGGTCAAAGACGCCAACTTTGAGAAGCTTTGCCAGGAGATGAGCAAGCCTGTCGAAGTGGACCCGGAAGGCTTCCCGGATCTACACGCACCGGGGCCTTCGCATCGTCTCCTGATGGCTCATGCTGCGTGGAAGCACGGCCTCTCGGAGTACGTCGAGCCGATTCTTTCTGCGGCCCCCGCACACGAAGAAGGATTTGCTGCGTACCAAGCGGCTGTGCTTGAAGATTTGGCATGGCTTCATTTCCTGCGTGGCGTCAACCTCTTGATGTTTGCTGATCGACGAGAGGTTCTTCCTCATCTGCGACTTGTTTCTAAATTGTCACCCGATGGGGAATATGCCGCAGACGCTGGAGACCTTCTCGTGCGTCTGGAGCGGCTGATCGAGGAAGAGCCAAAGGAAAAGTCCAACTTGGACGAGACAAAGCTCTCCAACGCTGAAAAGGCGAGGCTGTACGTCTCACAATTGAAAAGCCTGTGCTGTTCTCAAACGGGTCAGCCAGGTGATATCGATCCTTACATCGGTGTGGTCAATGGAAAGCTTGAACGAACTCCGCCGACGCTCAAGCTCAAACAGTTGGGAATGGATGCCGTCCCGGCACTTATCGAGGCGTTGGAATTCGAAACGCCGACTCGGACTGTTTACCATTGGCGAGATTTCCACCGCAGCAGGTTGGTGTGGCGTGTATCCGATTTCGCTTGGACAGTCTTGCGGGACATTACGCACAAGGATTTCGGAAACCGATTGATCGTCGGGTTCACGTTCGGTTCAATGCCAATGGATGAGAAGCGTCGTGTCATTCAGGAGATCAAGACGTGGTACGCCGAGAGCAGGAACCTGTCGGCCGATGATCGGATGTTTACTTTCTTCTCAAGCCCAATGTCCGAGGATTGGATCACGGCGGCAAACTACTTTGTTAAGAAGCAAGACAACCGGGCCGTAAAGCCACTGCTTGAAAAGATCCGAAAGGCCCAGCCATTCACGCAAGGAGAGCTTTGCGAGCTTGTGGCACGTTTTGGAGACCCAAGTGCCAAGGATGTCATCGGACAAGTCATGATCACGGCGGATGAAGCGTCTGACCGACTAAGTGCAGCCATCGCCCTCTGGACTCTCGGAGATGACTCGGGCATCCCCGTCGCCATCGACTACGTCAAGGCATCCGAGCAACCGTATGGGGGTTGGGAAGAACCAATCTGGTTTCTGGTGCGAGTGAAGACCAAGGAGTCACTCGATGCTTTGGAGTCCGTCGTCACCAATGCCGAACCAAAACGGGCTGGCGAAGTCGTCGAGGGTATCATTGCGTCGATCATCGGCAACTTTTGGGGTGAGGAGCGGGAGCCTGCCGGCTGTGCTGAGATATGCCCCGTCTTGATTGCAGCAATGAGTCGGGCTGAGCCCGCTGGCTTGACCATCAACGGCGTGAAATTGCGAGTTAAGGACCGAGCCGCCACGGGGATTGTTGTGCTGCGAGAAGGCCGCAAGGATTCGCTCGGTGGTCCGTTCATGCTCATCCACTCAGATCTTTTCAATGAAACCGAGCCGGACGAAAAGAAGAAGGATGCTCAGATCGACGCACTCAAAAAGTGGTACAAAGCCAACAAGGATCGGCTGATCTGGGATTCGAAGGCAAATCGATTGGTGGTGAAAGAAGATTCGCCGTGAGGGCAATTCTCACTCTAGAGTTCCTCCGCAATTGTTGCAATTTCGAATAACTGCATTCAGGTGACATGATGACAGATACAATTTTTTCCGTATCACCAGATGTCAAGCCGAAGGAACCTCATGAGAAGGTGGACTACATCGGCAAGCTCCGGGTTGCCTTGCGAAGACCAATCGAAGCAACGTGGCTTCCCCGTGATCCGTTGATTGCCTGCGACGAGGATCATGCACTGCTTACGGCGATGCAGGTCTCATTCTACGACCACTTTCCACTGCGACTATCGCCCGATGCGATTTGGATCACGTTGGCTCGTGGATTTGCATTACATGTGAACGAAAATGCAGAAACTCTGCGGGGACGATTCGTTTCACACTCTGGCAAGAAGGATCTAGTAGTCACTCGCATGGACTTTGCTCCCGGAGAGGACAATGCCTGGCCGGAAATGTTTGCCGAGTTCAGCGACCAAATTGCTGAGCAGACGGGAGGAATGGCTGATCTCGTCCAAGCCGACTTCAGTACAACGGGACCAGTCGAGCGTGCGGTTTCCAACTTAATGGCGATGGAAACATTTAAGAAATACTTTGAGTACGTACTCTACGCCGGATGCGGCACGCCGGCGATCACTTTAACCGGAACGGAATCTGATTGGCAACAACTACGATCCCGAGCCCACAAGTTCGCCGACTACGGACTTGAAGATTGGATTGAATCGCTCGACGCAATACTTGTTGAGTTTGAACGTGCGAAGGCTGGGCAGGTTGACACTGACTTCTGGAAGTCGATGTTCCGCTACAATAGCGGTTCGGGGCCTGCCGTGATGACCGGATGGGCTAACGTGCTCTTCCCCTACTTCAAAGATGAAGCGGGGCAACTTTACCCCAATCCATATTTGAAGGACTGGCAAGAACGGCTTACGATTGACGACAAGCAGCATTGGCGAGACCGGTGGGATGATCCGCAGGGCATTGGCGTCGATGCGGTTCCGTCATGCTTCACGTCGGTACCATTGACCGTCTTCTGGGGCAGTCAAGAAACGAAGATGAGACTGGTGGGCGGTTTGCTCGGCGTGACGCAGAACAACGAGACTTTAGCCGTTGAACCCGAGTGCGGATGGGTGGTGGTTTACGAAGAACCTATCGACCCCCTGTCGCCGCAATATCAGAGGCGTGAGGACCGACAGAAACAACAGTGATTCGTTAGTTGAAAAATTTAGGCCAGTCCCAACCGAAGCCGGACATCGGCATCAGCTACGGGATAAGCCTCTTCCCTTGGGGTCTGAAGCCCAGAGAGTTCACGCCGCTCGACATGTTGGTGCTGTTGCTGAACGAAATCTGAAACGTCCTCGATTTCAACGATCCACTCTCTGGCGTACTTTGCCAACACTTCACCTCGCAGCCCAAGTTGGATCGCACGGCGTTCGAGGGGCTTGCCGAAAGGATCGTGGTCAGGATCAAACTGAAGGCGGATATCAGAGTTCGCCAGGGCCCGCTTCCAAGCCTGCTGGTCACTGTAGACTTCCCGCACGTACGTCGAGTGGACCGCCTGCGACAGGATCAGGTCGAATGCTGCCCGTTTGATCCGCACGGCCAAGACCACTTCTTGGCCTTCCTTCTTTCCCCATCCAGACCGGTACATCATCCAGAGAAAGTTCGGCTTGATCCAGGACATTCTGGACAGCTTGAAGTCGCCTCCGAAGTAGCCGTGTTTGGCGGCAAAGTGGCCGATCTGACGTCGATAGGCTTGGTACACGACGATGGAGTCGTCGTCAAATTGGGCGAGGATGTGCCGGCCTTCTGCGGGCCAGCGTTCGACTTGTTGAAGGTATGGTTCGAGTTGGAGATTCATGTTTTCTTCGAGTTGCCAGCAAGTGACGTTTCATTTTTGTGAGCCACGTCGATCTCGGCTGATCAAGGCGGCAATCATGCCCTCCGATGCCGCCAACCTCTCTTTTCAATGACTCGCACGTTTGGCTCGCTTGCCAAAGTCGGGAGGTAAGCCGCCAGTTGTTCAAGTTCATTGTCGGTCGTGTCTCCGTAGAATGGCGTGACATACACTGCGTTTCCGTAGTGTCGCTCCACCTTCTTTGGGGTGTCGTCAACGATCCACATCCGCTTCAGGTCGTAGCCCAACCGCTTGATCTTCCTCAAGTCTTTGATGTAGTAGTCTTCGTGCCATTCCGCATCGATACGCTTTGTGCAATGCTCTCGTCCCCAAACGAAAACGGGTTGAACATGGTCAGGGAAGATTGCCGCCGAAACGCCCATGACATAGCCTGTTCCCCCAGTTGACCAAACTGCCAACTGGAATGATTCGGCACACCGAGCCAACAAGATTTCAAGGTGGGGACGGCGGTAAACGTGATACGGCCCAACAATGAAGTCGGCCGGACGATTGAGTTCACTTTCCGAGGCGTAAACCAACGCTTCGTCGAGGTCGAAGATCAACAACGGGCGTGGACTGGGCATTATGCAGTGAACCGGAGGATGGTTTCTCGTGTCCTTTTCGAAATTAAGTCGGTTTCAACCGATTGGACGCAAGTACGGCCACTCAGGTTCGCTGGGGCGGCGATAGTTTGATGCCGTTGCCAAACTGATGCAGCGGTGTCGTCGCTGTGAGATACTGCATGGGACGGAGAGGTAGTCGCAAGAAGGAACCGAACGATGCAATCAACCACGAGCTTACTTTGCCATGAACTCCAACCTCGAAGATTCGATGCGTCACCGAGTGTACCCAATTACCAAGCGGATCAGCATTGGGCAATTTGCTACGAACGAGCGTGCTGAGTATTTGAAGGAGCAAGGCTACACACACGTCCTGAATGTCGGTGAGGCACCAAGTGTGATCCGTTCAGCTACTCACGGATTCGTGCAGGTAACGGACATATGCATCGAAGATTTGGCTCTAATTCCAAACGACAAAGCAATTCAATGCCTCGACACGCTCCGTGAAACATTGCGGAGTTCCGACCATCGAGTATTCATCCACTGCATCGCTTGCCAGAACCGTTCACCCACAGTTCTTTGGCTCTATCTCCTGGCATGTGGAATTGGATGCCAAGCGGCAAAACGACTCATTACCGACCGTTGTCCTGATGCTGTTCCAGGCCACGACGTGCTGGTGAACGAGCAACTGGTGGCTCGGGTCCAGGAACATGGAAGGAGTTGGTTCCAGCAACTCGATCCGTCAACTTTCGAACCGGCCTATTGAGCTAACTCTCCACCTCCACAATCACCGCACTGAAATCATCGTATAAAGTTCCGCTCTTCCCAGCCGCTTTGTCCCGTAGCGACTTGATGGCGTCCTCTGGTTCTAAATTGCCGACCGCCTCGGAAATCTCCTCGGCCGCAACGTACTTGTACACGCCATCGGACATGAACATGATTCTGGAGCCTTCGGAAATGCGTTCGGAGAACGGTGCAGGATGACAAACTTTGGAGCCCACAGGTGGATTCTTTTTCTGATTCGCTGTGAGGACGACAGTACCCTTTTCGTGAAATAGGATCGCCCTGCTGTCGCCCGAAGAAACGCCGACGACAACGCCATGTCCAGGTGAGATGACCGCTCCGATGAAAGTCGTGAATCCAGCTTCAGGTTCATCGTGAACGGCTTTGTCCACGTCAAACAGCAACTGCGTCCAGAATCTTCCTGAACAAAGTGTTTTCAGCGGAACCGCACGGGCGATCCTGATGGCGAAATTGACAGCCGTTTGTGACGCCTCGGCCCCACCTGCCCGACCTCCCTGTCCGTCCGCCAAGGCGACGATCCAGCCGTTCTCGGGATGTGCCACGCACTCCAGGGCATCTTCGTTGATACCTCCGGTCTTGGGCTCGGTGTGGGAGGAGATGATCATGGATTTCTCAGCCAGGGGTAGTTCTCACCCCAGTCGAAATTTGGGACTTGTTGCTCAAACAGATTAAAGTCTGCCGCAGTGGAAAAGCAGAAGTCTCCGAACCCGTGGTCGTATTCCGTTTTCCCAACCAGATGACGGTCCATGTTCCTTTGTGGCAGTGAGGGGCTGGTGCGTGATACTTCGTGATTTCGTACTTGTTACCATGCCCTTCCCTCGTTCCCATGTACTGGTCGCTAAAACAATCGGACACGCCGGGTACTCTGACTCCCAGCATTCCCCTTGCTTGGGTCCAAACTTCGACCAGCACCAACGGGCGGCAACATAGACTTCTGGGAAGTCGGTTTCGACGACAACGACGTGAGGAAACTGAGCATGGACTCGCTGCCGTTCCTCTTCACCATCGATCACATCGTGTTCGAGGAAGTCGTTGATGCTGGCAATTCTAATGAACAAACCGTTTGAAGAGAACAAGAAGTGAACTGCGCCCCTGACTACCAGACTAGCGGCCTTGGTTCCTTCTTCCAGAAAAGCCATCGACGTCGTTCTTGGTGTGTGGATGTGCCGATTGTGAAAGGATCACGAGTGCCCGTGTCCAGGTCTAGGATGCACAGAAAGCCGGCGTATGTTGTTACAACAAGTCTCTTGCCATCTGGGCTGATGTCGATGTCACCAATGCTGGAACCGATGAAGTGCTGCCATCGAAAGCGGCCTTGCAGGTCGAATGCACGAAGAAAGCCGTTGGCGTCGCCGATGATGAATTCGTGGCCACGAGCAATAGCAGCGTACACCCGTGAGCCGTCTTCAAGAGAAACCAAGCGAGGATCTTCTTCATAGGGCTCGGTCTTCAGCCCCGGCAAGAGTGTTGTTGGGACGCCGATTGTTGCGCCGTTGTAGAAGTGGCAGGAATTGACAGCGACCATCGAACTGTCGCTGCTGAAAACGGCGTAGTGCGGGTATTCGCTCATATTGCCGACCTCGCCAACAATCTTCAGGTCCTCGGCATCAAAGATGTAATGCAGGCTGGACTGGTGCCCAGCGGCCACCCACTTGCCATCCGGTGAAATGGCTCCATGTTCCATCGACAGACCGTAGGAGAGTGGATCTTTGGGATATTCTTTCTGGAGCCATTCGAAGTGCTCCTTCATCTGGTCACTGGTCGGAAGGAGCCGAACGGCCCGATCTTCCGCCAGAACGAACACTCCCTCGGGACTGACCAGCAGTGCTTTGTCACCCGTGTCGAACGGAATCAGTTGGGTGATCGTCGGCGTCGTTTCGAGTGGCTCGACCTGGAATGGCTCGGGAACCCCTTCTTCCCCTGTCGGCCATTTGAAATGAGCAGTTCTTGGACCGTCCCAACCTTGGTGAATCGTTACGCCGTCGTCACGGGCAACGGCAAAGAAACGCCTGTTCGGAGAACGCCCAACCGACAGCAGGTCCGGTGAGAGTGGTTTTAGTTCGAGATCGTCAATGACAACAAGTGAACCGTCCTCGTACGGTGCTCCCATGCGGACGATGATCCGACCGTCGTCGAGCAGCAGAACGACAGGGAGATCTTGACCATTGTCATTCAGCATGTCGATGAAAGGGCTGTGGGCCGGCGGAAACCGCTCTCTCAGCCCATCCAAATTGTTTGACTCATTTGCTCGCCGTACTGCATCAAGAACTGCCGAAGCCATTGGCTGACGGGAGTCTTGCGGTTCATCCTTCTCGTCGATGTTCTCCCAGCCCTCGCTGATTCCACGTCGGACAAGTTCATTGACCGCTTCTACGTACTTCGCACTCTTTTCTCGCCAGCGTTTCGAGAGTTCATCGTCGTTCGGATCTGCAATTGGCGGTTGGGATGATTTCGACATAGAAGGTTCCTCAGCCGATTGTGGGGGCCTATTGCACCCGGCGACGGTGGTCAAGAACAAGACCGAAAGATGGATGATTACACTCGCCGCTTTGATTCGACGGACTTCCGACCGCTCAGAAATGATGCTGCACATCTGCTGTGCAAAGTGCGAGGGCCGCACACGAGGGTTGTCGTTCATCCTGCCACCTTTGCCAGATCAGGCGATGTCTCGCCGCATTGTAGCAGGCTGTCGATGGGGCTCTATAGTCCCGTTTGACCTTTGCTGGAGGGGACGCCGATTTCCCCGGTGTCTAAAACAGGTTTGGGCTACTGGCCTGGGATCGTTCTAATGGTGTGGAACGAACATGACCACCAAGTCAGGAATTCCCAGATGTCCGAAACGACTGATTTCCTCAAGCAATTCCACGAAACCCGAAACTTCGGCTCACGGGAGAACCTCAAGGACCAGGAACTCCGAGCAGCGGCTTTGTATCGAGATCTTTCGGCCGAGGATGTGGCAATAATGGCCGAATGGGCAATCGATTCCTGGAGCGATGAGATCGATCCAACAGACGCTGTGCTTCGGTGTCTGGCCTGCTTCCAACCGGGCAGCCTGAAGCCGTTTCACGAGCGGCTAATCGACAAAGGGATCTTCTATCCGGGAATAGTTTATCACGGTGCGGAACCGGAGATCGCCAAAAAGATCATTGAGGGCATTGCCGACAACGAAGCCCGCAACCACATGCTTCTGGCCCTATCATGGATTGGGGATGAATCTGTGCGAAAGGCTTTCCATGACTGGCGAGCAACGCCTCCAGCATGGGCGGACCAACTCTACGTACCACCACATGCCTACGCTGAGGAAGCAGGATGGGAATTCACACCGAATGGTGGGCGTCAAGATCTGTTTCGACCGGAATGCTACCCCTTGGTGTCGCCAGAACAAGGCTCCTCAGATTCAAACGCTGTGGGGGTTACGACGGCCGACGATAGCAACTGTTCGTGGTGTGGAAGGCAGCTAACTTGTCTGCTAGACGTGCAGCAATCAGCTGCTGCGCAATACTTGCCGCAGATGGAAGAGGGGCGACTGCGAATCGTGACGTGCGACGTGTGTACTTGTTATGGAACAGTGTTCACTAACGTTGCATTTGACGGCACGGCGACGTGGCATACTTTGAATACACGGCCTGACTACCTGCCAGATGACTCGTCGGACTGGGGGCGGCATCCTGTCAATCCATTGGTTCTCGCTGACAACCGCCACCCCTGGCAAGAGTCGGTTGATTGGCTGCTTCCAGGCGTCAGCTTCTCCCAAATCGGCGGATTTCCCACTTGGGTGCAGGACGCCCAGTTTCCACGGTGCGTAGAGTGCGACCAAAGCATGTTCTTCGTTGTACAATTGGACAACGAAGACATCCAGGATTGTGGGGAAGGGATTTACTTCATGTTCCTCTGCCGTGAGTGCGGCGTCGCAGCCACGAGGTATCAGCAGTCGTAGTCGACTGGTTAAAAGATGCTCCTTTACGATGCCCATAGCCAAGAAGCTCAAGGATCGGCGATTCCAATGGCTGGATGAGTTGGGTGCTGTTGAACTCGCCTCGCTTCGGACGGAGGAACTTGGATTTCTTTTCAGGTACCAATACGGCCCTGAGGAACTAAGGAAGCAGGTAGGCGACATGACCAAGGCGTACACCGAGAGAATGCCATCCACGTCAAAATGATTATTGACGGCGACGGTCCAGTTTCCTCGAAGTGGAGATTCCAGGAAACGGAAGCAGATCTCGGTGGATGTTCCGGCTCGATACTGCGAGGGGGTTCGGTTCGGTCGCCAGTGACTGAGTTCAAGATCGGTGTTGGCCTGATGCCAATCACGGCCTGTCCCGGCGCAGAACAAGATCGCCTCGCCCGCTGGGCGAGGCGATCCGTTGGTCATGAGTTGGAAATGAGTGATCAGTTCGTTTGAGACGTCAACTGGTACAGGTTCGGTCGTATCACCGCTCGTCCGGCCTCGCAACTGGCCTCTCACATTGGCTGCTGGCTGGCGTCCATCTCGTGGGGTACCATGACGACGTCTCTTAAGGCCAAAGCGCAAAGAATGGCGCAAAGAATTGGGTAAAAATGGTGCAATTCGGGCGATTCATGAAAACCATTCGATTCCCCAAGTGCTTTAACACAAGGAACTTACAGAAATGCTGCGAGTAGGAATTACGGGCGTTGGATTTATGGGCATGATCCATTATTTGGCCGCACAACGCGTGGCTGGTATGGAGGTCACGGCCATTTGTTCCCGAGATGAGAAGAAGCTGAGCGGTGACTGGCGTGGCATCCAGGGGAACTTCGGACCTCCTGGCGAACAGATGGACCTGGGTGATATCGCTCGCCACCGGGAGTTCTCGGACCTGCTGGCCGATGACAGTGTGGACCTCGTGGATATCTGCCTGCCCCCTTCGCTGCATGCTGACGCCACCGTGGCGGCCTTGGAGGCAGGCAAGCATGTGTTCTGCGAAAAGCCGATTGCACTGACCACGGACGAAGCAGACCGGATGGTTGACGCGGCCCGGCAGTCAGGCAAGTCGCTGCTGATTGGGCAGGTGCTTCCGTTTTTGCCGGAATATGACTTTGCCCTCTCGGCCGTTCAATCTGGCCGGTATGGCGAGCTGTTGGGGGGACACTTCAAACGGATCATTTCTGAGCCAACCTGGCTTCCTGACTTCTTTGATCCGGCCAAAGTCGGCGGCCCGGTGATTGACCTGCATATCCACGATGCCCACTTCATCCGTGTCCTGTGCGGCATGCCGGAGCGCGTGTTCAGCACGGGGCGGAGCCGAGGCGAAGTGGTGGAGTTTGTTAATTCTCAGTTCCTGTTTGCCAACCTCGGGCTTTCGATCACGGCGACCAGTGGTGTGCTCGCCCAGCAGGGCGAGGGTTCACCCATGCCTTCGAAATCTACTGCGAATACGCAACGCTGCTTTATGACCTGGCCATCGTTGACGGCGAGGCCGAGGTGCTGATGCCGCTGACGGTTCTCACGGCAGACGGCAAAGTGGAACGCCCCACCCTTGGTTCTGGTGACATGGTCGAAGGGTTCGTTCGCGAACTTGCCGAAGTGGTCCGCGCGGTCGAGTCAGGGGAAACCTCGCCGCTGCTAGACGGCAGCCTGGCCCGAGACGCCCTGGTGCTTTGCCAGCGTCAATGCGAATCACTCGCCGCCCGAGAGATATTGCCGGTGGAGTAGCATTCGAGAATGCGAACTCAGAATGAGCGTTCGCGCGGGCGACTACCATGGATGTCGTCACCGCGCCACCGGAGAACGGTGGCTACGGTACGAACATCACACGACACAATACAGCGTGGCGTCAACGCCAGCTAACTGGCGATTCCTTCCAGGAAACCCTGCAACTGTTGGCTGCGAACGGGATGCTGAAGCTTACGAACCGCTTTGGCTTCAATCTGCCGCACGCGTTCACGGGTGACCTTGAAGATCCGGCCGACCTCTTCCAAGGTGTAGGTGTAGCCGTCACCGAGCCCGTACCTGAGGCGAATGATTTCTCGTTCGCGATAGGTCAGCGTCTTGAGCAAGTGGTCAATCTTGGAGCGGAGCATCACTCGGGTCGCTTCGGCCATGGGGCTGCGCGTGCCGTGGTCTTCGATGAATTCACCGAAACTGCTGTCTTCGCTCTCGCCCACGGGGCGATCGAGACTGACCGGTTGCCGGCCAATGTTCAACACCCGGCGGGTTTCTTCAATGCTGATGTCAGCGGCCGTGGCGGTCTCTCTCCGGGCCGCTCGGGGGAGAAGGCCGCCGCTTCGGCGGCCGCGAACCTGTCGAGCGCCTGCGGATCCAGCCGCGCGGGCGCCTCCGGCACCGGCTCCGGGCGCGGTCGGGGCGGCTTCGACCTGGCCGTCGGCGCGCGGGATCCTCGGCGGCGGCGTCGGTGGGCTCGGCGTATTCGAGGTGCGCGCCGAGGCAGCCGCCGATCAGCAGCAGCCCGATCGGCGGCAGGGAGCAGCCAGTGGCGGCACACGGTCATGTCGAGGTACGGACCCGACCCGGTCCGACTTCCGTGGGTGTCCGTCGATCCGGGCGAGGAAGTTATGCTCGCGCCGAAGGCGTTCGAGCTGGATCGTCGCGTTCGTTTTCTGGCGGCCTGCGGTGGCGAGCATCGAGCCCGACGCCGCCGCGCCCGGCCCGCTCGACGGCTCGGCGGGCGACGTCGACGGAGCGCGCCCGGGGATCAGCAGCAGGGCTCGGCCCAGGACGGCAGGCCGAGCCGAACGACGCCGACGTGCCCGACGACGCCGGCGCCTGGGACGCGGGGCACGACGCCGGCGTCGCGGACATGAGCCCCGCCGCCGCGCTGCACGGAGCACCTTCGTGCGGCGAGTCGACGGGCTCCCCGACCGAACACTTCAATGAACTCGCTCGACGGGTGCGAGTTCGTGCCCTCGGCCCGGCCGTCGACTCGGTGAGGCGCTCGGGTCGATGCGCTGGTGGTCACGCGGGCAGGGCGGCGCGCGCGCGATCTCCGACGTGCTCGACGGGCCTCAACCGCTCGGGACGCAGTGGGATCTGGTCGCGCAACGCGGAGCGAATGAGCAGCCACGCCTGGGTAGGGTCCCGCTCGGAACACGGGCGACGAGGACGTCTCCTACTGGTACCCGCAAGGCATCACGGGATCGAGCGACGCCCACGCGAGTTCGCGCGTGGAAGGGCGCCGGCTTTTGCTGGTCAGCTGGTACCACAACACCGACGACCGGCCGACGAAGGGGGCGCGCATCAGCTTGGCCGACATCTCGGATCTCGGGGACGTGCGGTACCGGCACCTGCTCTTGGTCACGCCCACCGGGACGGCCGCGGCCCCCAACTTCGTGTCGACCGAGACCGGCTCGGGGGCGGCGCTGCACGCGGGCGGCATCGTGTGGATCGGTGACAAACTCTACGTCGCGGACACCACCCAGGGGTTCCGGGTCTTCGACCTCGCGCGCATCTTCGAACCCACCCACACCGACAACACCGACCGCATCGGGGTGAGCGGTTCACGCGTCGACGCGCACGGCTACCGCTACGCGGTCCCGCAGGTGGCGCGGTACCGTC
>CALOEH010000259.1:0-45430 GCA_942492195.1 uncultured Planctomycetia bacterium
AAGAAATGGAAGTCGGTTTTTGTACCAGCAGTTGTTTGTGGTTTCCGCTGAGTGCGGAGGGACAACTCGCTTAGACCTTTTGACGGAGGATGTATCGTGGCCAAGAAGAAAGCTGCAAAGAAGAAGGCCGCTAAGAAGGCTGCCAAGAAGGCAGCACCCAAAAAGAAGGCCGCTAAGAAGAAGGCCGCCAAGAAGAAGGTAGCCAAGAAGGCTGTCAAGAAGACAGCCAAGAAGAAGGCAGCGCCGAAAAAGAAAGTAGCCAAGAAGGCTGCCAAAAAGGCGGCTAAGAAGAAGACGGCCAAGAAAAAAGGCCGCCAAGAAGAGCACTCCCAGAAAGACCACCAAGCGGAAGTCGGCCAGCTAAGCTGACTTCCCAGGGTGTTGCCCATCCGGCAGCAACCCTTGCCACCTCGAGAAGAGCCGTCGGCTTGCGAATCGCAACCGGCGGCTCTTTGTGAATCCCCAGGTTAAAAACGCGATCCCCTGTCCAAGCAATGTTCCTGCGGCAAACCCTGGAGACTCGCGTGACGTTGTACTTTGTCTGCATGGTCTGTGATGATCGGTACGTGATGGACGAAGACCATGTCGAAGTTCCAGGGCCTCCCGGGCAACCACCGCAACGGGCAGGCTTGGAATACGCGGGGCACGACTGCCTGTGCCCTGTCTGTGAACAGTTCGCCGGCCGGCTCGTAAATGTGCCCGGTACAGACGCCTGAGTCAGTGTGCGGGCGTTGTTGTTGTTGTTGTTGTTGTTGTTGTTGTTTCTGCCACCGTTGCTTTTCTTCTTCGTGGATTGGAACCGGATCATGCGTTTGGCCCTACATTGGCAGATTCTGATCGCCATGATTGTCGGTGCGGTAACCGGATTGGTGCTCAACGCCACCGTGGGGGAACGAGAAACATCCGGCGGAGGTGATCCACCGCTATGGCGTGTGAGTGATTCACCCGATCGAACCGAGATCACGCTGCTTGGTTCGGATCCACCAGGAGCCGCCCCGGAAGTTCAGCAGCAGGTGATCATTGACGCCAGCATGACGCCTGCCGAAGTGCAACAGCTCAAAGCGGCCGGCATTCTCTACTTCAGAAACATCGAAGATTTCCAGAAGAGTGCAGGCTCTGCCAGTTCCCCCCTGCATCGAGCCAACCTCCGCTTCGAAGAAGGACAAAGTTGGGCACGGTGGATCGGCGACGCAGCCAAAAGTATTGGCAACCTCTTCCTCCGGTTGCTCAAGATGGTGTCGATCCCCTTGATCGTCACTTCGTTAATCACAGGGATCACCGGACTAGGGCAAGCCGACCGGCTGGGAAGAATGTTTGGTCGCACCCTTCTGTACTACGTCGTGACCAGCATGCTCGCCATTGTCACCGGTCTATTGATGGTCAACCTGATCCAGCCAGGTGTCGGGCGCGGACCGGTTGTGCCACCTGCGGCTGCCGCTGCTGACGAGATCGGCGAAACCGGCGAAAATAGCCTCGGCACGACGCTGTTCCAACAGGTTGAGAACCTGATCCCGGCGAACCCCCTCGCTTCGCTAGCCGAGGGAAACTTTCTCTCGATCATTTCGTTCAGCATCCTGCTAGGAGTCTTTACGGTGCTGGTCGGAGGGCGATCCGCCGAGGTAATCAATGATCTGTTCAGTGCGCTGTTTGACGTCATCATGCGGATGACCATGGCCATCATTGCCTTGGCACCCATCGGCGTCTTCTTCTTGATGCTCTCGGCGACCGCTACGCAAGGCATCGCCATTTTCGGCACGCTGGGAATGTACATGGTTGCAGTAGCCGCCGCCTTGGCACTGCATGCCATGGTTACCATGACGTTGATTCTCAAGTTTGTGGCCAAACGCGACCCGATCGAGTACGTCAAAGCCATGAGCCCCGCGTTGCTGACCGCGTTCAGTTCGGCCAGTAGCAATGGCACGCTCCCGTTGACACTCACCTGTGTCGAACAGCGAGCCGGAATCAGCAATCGGGTGAGTAGCTTCGTGCTCCCGCTGGGTGCCACCGTCAACATGGACGGCACAGCACTTTACGAAGTGGTGGCGGTTTTGTTCATCGCCCAATTCACCAACCACGACCTCACCTTGGCTCAACAAATTGTGGTGGCGTTTACCGCGCTGCTCGCAAGCATCGGGGCTCGCAGGCATCCCCCATGCTGGACTGGTGATGATGGTCATCATCTTGCAAGCCGTGAACCTGCCGACCGAAAGCCAAGGGTTGATCATTGCCGTGGACCGCGTGCTCGACATGTGCCGCACGTCGGTCAACGTATGGAGTGACTCATGCGGGTGTGCCGTGGTTGCCCGATTCGAGTCCGAGTCAGAATCCGAACCATCCACCCCTGATATGGGGCCCGGCGAAGCCGGAATCTAGCGAGCTAGAACCGCGACAATGTAGAACAGTTGTCTCAACTGTTCACGAACCAAGAACAATGTTTCGGGTGTTCTACAAAGTCGCTAGAAACTTGACTAACATGGAACGACAACAACGTAGAACCGCAAACCAATCTGAACGTCCGCTCTTTCAATCACAACCCGAAGCGTGAGCGAGGAAGCATGACACGGCTCTCCGCATGATCGTACAGGACGCCACCGCCCCGCGTTTCCTCGCTGACGCTGGGGGTTGTGATTCCAACGAAGTAGCGATTCCGAACGATCTCGTGTTCCTGTTCGTCACTTTGTCTCCGCTTGGAGTTTGGCTGTGCCTGTCTCTTCTCGCACCCCAGAAGGCATGCCGAGTGAGTGTCCGTTGTGCGGCGCGCAGACCAACATCGAATTCTCGGAACCTGCCGGAGATGCTCCATGCCCTGGTTGCGGTTGCCTGATTTGGGCTTCGGCCCAATTGCTGCAAACCGTTTGCGAGCGATTCGCCGGTGCGCTAGGAGTTGAGCCCGGCCAGATCACGGCCAACACCCAGCTGGCTGAGTGGGGAGTTGACTCACTTGATTCCGTCGAAGTCGTGATGGAACTCGAAGAGCAGTGGGACATCAATCTTCCCGATCACGTTGCAGAGCGGATTCAAACAATCGGCGACTTCGTCCGATACGTCCAAGCTTCCGTGCCTCGCTCGGACAGCTAGTCAACAGCCAACTCGATTGTCTTTCGTTTTACGAACGTTCGCGTAGAATTGGTTGCTGCTGGACCGCAGTTCCCTGATCACGCATCGTTTGGACGACAACAGTTCTCCTCGTTGGTAGACCCATGGCTTGACGCGTACTGTGCGCTGGCGAAACTTCCGTTGTGTGCCTCGAGTTTTTGGAACTTTGAACCATGTCGATGATTGGCAATTTTCTTCAACTCACCCCGGCAGAATTGGAAGCGTTGATCGCGTCACCGGGGGACGTCGAATCCTTCATCTACCCCGATGATCTGGAGGGCGAACGGGGAATCGACGTTGACAAGGCGTGGCATGCGATTCACTTCATGCTTACTGGCGAGCAGCACGAAGGCGAACCTCCGCTATCCGACGTGGTCCTAGGTGGCATAGCAATCGGCGATGATGTTGGGTATGGCCCCGCCCGGTATTTGACCGCGTCGGAAGTGTCTGATGTCGCGGATGCTTTGGAGTCTTTGACACGGGACGAGTTCGGCAAGCGGTACGATGCCGCTGCCCTGACTGCCAACGGAATCTATCCACAGATCTGGACCGGCGAGGAGAACCTGGAGTACGTTCTTTCTTGGTACGAAACGCTTCGACAGTACTACCTGGATGCGGCATCGAGAGGCAACGCCATGCTGCAGTATTTGAACTGAAAGCGATGTGACCCGTTGTATGGAGTCATCCAGAACGACCGATTCCCACTTTGACTACCTCGCAACGGTGCACGGAGTCAACAACACGTTCGTCGCCGGTGGTGGAAGATTTGGTAACAACTGGCCCAAGCGTACGTGGCCGCAGAGTTGCGACCGATACCAACGTAATTGAACGAATTGCGGAAGCGTCCATGAACTCTTTTCCCATCGCCATTCTTCCGCCATTCTATTCGTGGCGATGCCAATGCGGCGAGACAAACGATCCGCCATTCGATGTCTGTTGGAATTGCGGCCTAGTTTACGACGATCCTTTTGCTAAGCATCCTTCGGTTGCGCCACTCCTCGATTCCTATCACGAATGTTGGAAGGAGCGAGACAATGCGCTACAGCGAGGAGCGTTCGACCAGGCGGTTCGTCTTCGTGAGCGACTCGAGGAAATTAGCGGCCAGATACACGATGCCGTGGCGAAACTTGGCCCCGAGTACGTCTGACACGGCTCCGACTGCCTACCCTGACGAAGTTCGATTCAAACACCAACTGACTATGTGCCCGACTCCCGGCAGCCAGACATGATGCAAGCCGAAGTACATTCGTTGGAGTCCAACGACCACCTTGAATGGTCCGATTTTGTCAGGCACGAGTCAGCCGATCCGTATGATGACTACGGTTGGTTTCACGTGACGGTTGGCGCCACGAACATGACCGGCGGCAATGACTTCCAGGTCTGCGTTGCCACCCCCCGAGCATTCAATCGCGCAAAGCAGTCCGGCTTTGTGCCAGGTATCCTGGTGGACCGTTTTGATGCCGAGCGAGTCGAGGCTGCCGTTCATGATCGGGTTGCCGCAACCTCTGCACCTACATGGGACCTACTTGTTGAGCAACTACGGAGTTTCATGCGATGGGAATACGAGGGCATGGCCGGCACTTAGCGACGTAGCGCCATTACACTTGATTCTGGGGGGCGTCCCTTCGAGATCATCTTGGCTCATAGGTCCGTGCGCGCAGAGGTGACATCGTGCTGATCGGGATACTTTCGGACACCCACAATCACTCAGAACGCACTCAGATTGCCGTACACCTGTTGCGTGCCGAGGGAGCGGAGGTTCTTGTCCATTGTGGCGACCTTGCCAGCCCTGGGATTGTTGCCGAGTGCTCGGTGCTTCCGTTCTACTTTGTCTTTGGCAATCACGACGCTGACAGAGTTTGCGAACTGCAATGGGCGGCCGATCTGCACGGTGCCACATGCTTGGGTTGGGGAGGCGAGTTTGCCGCAGCTCAGAAGCGAATCGCCGTGGTCCATGGCCATTTGACGATGGATCTACGTCCGCTCTTGGATACTCAACCAGATTACCTGCTGTCCGGGCATTCTCACGTCCCCTGCGACTGGCACGAAGGCCCAACTCGCCGAATCAACCCTGGCGGCTCTCTTTCGAGCGGAAGAGTTCTCCGTCGCCCTCTTGGACGTTGAGACGGATGACGTTCGATTTCTGAGCGTTCGTGATGGCAGAAGTTAGCGCCAGCGGGCCAACGCAGCTGACAAGTCCACTTTCACTTTGGAGTGAGTACGCTCTCATCCTCGCCTCTCAATCCTCTAAAACGCGGGGCAAAATCGCGCTCCTGCAGGGAATCCAAGTTTCACCCCTTCGCAACCGCCAGCCTCACCAACAAGTTACGATCAGCGCAACCGGCTCACAAATACCACTCAAGATTGGCGACCGGTCCCTCGGTAAGGTAATATCAGGGTCTACCAACCTTGTACTCTCTTAGCTGCCCTCCCTCTTGGCCTAGTGAAGGCGAAGTCTATGACACGCATGTTGCTTGTACTCCCCTGTTTGTTGGTCGCTGGCATTGCGGCCGGTGGCGAAAGTTGGCCCCAATTGCAAGGCAATGCCCAGCGGTCTGGGAACATGCCGTCGGCCACGCTGCCAGAATCCATAGGGCTGGTCGCCGCCATCCCGCTCACCGATGGTGTGTTTGCCTCCCCGGTGGTTGCCGATGGCAAGGTGTACGTGATCGATGGTTCTGGGGTGGTGTTCGCCATTGACGCCCAGACGTATACCGTCGATTGGAAGTTTGCCACGTCGGGCGGAGTTGGTAACTGCAACAACGTGGCCGCGCCGGCAGTGGTGGGCAAGTACCTGCACGTGGGAACCACCGCCGGCTACCACTACGTGCTGGATCGCAGCAGCGGCGAGGTTGTCCACAAACTGGATTGCCACGACCCGATCTATGCCGCACCTGTGGTCGGGGACCATCGAGTGTACGTGGCCACGCTGGGTGCCAGAGTGTTTGCCCTGGAACCGGCTGGCAAGGTGGTCTGGGAGTGGGACTTCGTCAAAGAAGTCGTTGATTTCTCAGGTGATCGCTGGAGCGGTGAAGAGTGGTTCGAACATCGCCAAGATCGCGTGACGTGGAAGGATCACTTCGTCTGCTCGCGTGATATCTGCTTGGTAGGCAGCACGGTGGTGATTCCCGCCGGAGGGCGAACCGTGTTCCTCGAAGACACAGGTCCCGCCCCGAAATTGCGCAAGGTGGGAGAAATTCCTGACTACGCCGGAAGTGAATTCCCTGCCACGTTTGGCCAAAGTGCCGATGCCGACGGCAATGTTTACGTGCAGTGGCACCGCCGTGACAATGCTGGTCGCGTGGAGATCATGCGTCTCGAAGGGGATACCCTGAAAACAGATGTGGTGCCTGGCACCTATACGGCCATCCATCTGCCTGGCTTGTTGAGCTTTGCCGCGGTCAGTATTCGCGGCAAAGAGGTTTATCGGGTGCGTCCCGAGCATGGACTGGGGCTCTGCCGTCATACGTTAGGCTCCGAGGACGATGCACTGCCAGAAGTGCTTTGCGAGGCAGGTTCGATCTGCTCGCCAATGCTGACCAAAGACCATGCCATCTACGGTGGCTTGGACGGCAAGCTCTACGTGGTGCCGCTTGAGGGCGGCGAGCCGGTGGTGTTGGAGACCGGTTTCGATACGCCGATCACGGCCCCGGTGGCGGTGGCGGATGAGCAGATCTTTGCCCCATGCGAAGATGGCTACCTTTACGTCTACGGCGCTGATGGCAAAGCCAAGCTGCCCAGCAAGGATTTGGCCATTTGGAAAGTTCGCAGTCCAATCACAGGCCCGCTGGCCGATTCCAAATTTGACTGGTACACCAACTATGGCGATTTCGGTTGTACGAATGCCAACGTCCAAGGTTTGACTCCGCCGCTGCGGATGCGTTGGACCAGACGACTCGAAGGAACCGTCAAGCACCTGCCGGTGTGCGGCGGAGGGCGGATGTATAGCCATACCGCCGAAGGGCAAATCATTGCCGTCGAGCAGGACACCGGCCGATTGCTCTGGCGACGCTATTGGCCAGACGTCTATCTCTCGTTCACTTCTCCCCTGTACGTGAACGGCAAACTGCTCGTACCTCAGGCTGGCATCAAGCAGTCGCTGGTCCGTTGTCTCGACGCGGAGACCGGCAAGCTGCTTTGGGAAGCTCCCTTCACCGGCTCACCCAGTTGGAGTCGGCAGTTCCCGCCGTTGGTACATGGCAACGTTGCCATATATGCCTCGGGGTCCGGCAAGTACTCCCACCAGGGAACCGAGAAGCCCTTCACGTTTAAGGGCGAACCAATTCCCTCCAAGGATGGTTCGGAAGTCATGAGCTGGATCTACTCCAACAACAACCCTTACTATCCCAAGGACAACCGTCCACGCGTTTGGGCTTGGGATCTTGATACTGGCAAGGTGGTTTGGGAGAAGGATTTCTCCAAACATGGCCGGGGCGGCAATGACTGCGGCATCTGCATCCTGGATGGCAAGTTGTACTACTCCACGTTCTTCGGATTCTCCGCTACCGAGCGAGCCCGACGTGGCCTTCCACCAGAGAACAACGGAATCACCGCCTGTTTGGAACCTGCCACAGGCGAAGTCGTCTGGCTCACCAACAAATACTACGTGACGGCCAAGTGTACGATCACCGGTCGCGATGGACGGATTTACATCGGCGGTTTCAACCCTGCCAATGAGAATACCAAGGACCGCTACGTCTGGTGTCTGGACGGCAAAGATGGTTCTCTGGTCTGGCAGTCCGAACCGGTCACTTCGGCCCTCAATGTCGTGACTGTCGGGGAAAAGTTCATCTTCTCCAACGCACTGCGTGGGCGGGGCAATGTCTTCGATCGCGAAACCGGAAAAGTCGTGGGAACCGTAGGGCATAATTACGCCTGCTGCCGGTTCACCATGTCTGAGCCTTACATCCTGGGGGCGAACATGGACATGATTGACCTTTCCAACGACGGCAAGCTTGTCTCGACCGGACCAGCCATCGACTCGCGCGAATGCCTGGGCGCGGTGGTTTCCAACGGCCGCATCTTTTATATGTCCCAGGCCAGCGGATTCATCGTGTCGCAAACCTACGGCAAAGAGGCCAAGAAACTGCCTGCGGTTTGGGAACGATAACCGCCAGCTTGTTTTCGAGTGGAACGAGAAATAGCCACTGAGTGAAAGATGAACGTTCCCAAACAGCACACGGCCTCCGGCGGCGCAGGCATTCCTCCGCTGGCCGGTCTGTGCACTCTGCAACAAGCGCAGAACCCAGGGTTGGATGTCGAAGCGGCGGTCGCCCGCCTCAAACGCCTGCATTACGCCTTGAAGCGGTTGCACGAGATCTGCAACGCCCGAATCACGGCAGAGCCGATCTACGAATTGAAGATGGCTCTAGGGCGGCATGCCTATATGTACGCTGAGCATGCTACCGCACTGCGGCGACGCGTGGGCGAGATGCGCGAGCCGCCGCTGGGGCTCGAGGCGGTCCCTCACGAAGGTTTGCGAATCTTCTTCGATGAGATCTTGTCCAGTCCTACCACGGCCGAGCTGTTGCTGGGACTGTTTGCGCATGCCCTGCCTGCCGTCACCGCCGCGTGTCAACAATACATGACGGACGCGCATCCGCTGGCAGACGCACCTTCGGTTCGGCTGATGCGCTTTGCCTTGCTCGAACTCAACGACATGGCTGCGTTCGGGAACCAGGCACTCACCGCGGTGGTAGAAGATGCCACGGAGTACGCGGCCTGGTCGGCGTTGCTCGAGCAATGCCTCGACGCAGCCGGAGGGGTGAGCGGTACCGGCGAGCGTAGGCAAACGCTCCCCTCGCCGCACTACTCGGCAGAGCCGTACCAGTACGACCGCGTTCCACAACGGGATGCGCGATTTGTCGATCCCTACAACGGCGGCGTGGACCCTGAGACTTTCTTGTACGACCAGCAGTTCTCCGCGCGCGACAAGACGCTGATGATGTACTACAAGCGGCTGCGCGAGATCGACGTCCCGGAGATGATGGCCAGCATCCTGGTCGAAACGCCTGGTCAGCCGTGGGAGTACTACCTGGAAATGTCGCGGCAAGTCTGGGACGAATGTCGGCATGCCATGATGGGCGAAGTCGGGTTTGCCTCGCTGGGGATTGATTGGACCTCGCTCCCCATCAACTTTACCTGGTCGTTGAATCTCAACACGCAGCTCACGCCGTCTGAGCGGCATGCAGTGCTGTTCTTCATCGAACAAAGTTTGATGACCAAGACTGGCAAGCGTTACGAGTGGGAAGTTGCCAGGGAGTCTGGCGTTGGGCTGGCGCGCGTGTTCCAAGACTTCGATTGGGCGGACGAAGTCCTGCACGCCGCGATCGGCCGACGCTGGTTCGTCAAGAACTTCCGCGATCATCAGGCTTCGCTCGATCATGGCGAAGCTTGCTGGAACTTGGTCATGAATCGCTGGAGTCAGTACCGCGAGCAAGGTCTCACCACGCATCGCAACTGGTGGCCAGATCTCTACCGAGCCGCATGTTCCCACTGGGGCGTGACGCCTGACCCTGCCGCCTTGGCGTTTGCCGCGAGCTACGAACAGGTGGACGATCTCCGCGGTCACCTGGGTGCTGAATAGCGCCCCCCTGCCCTGCCTTGCCACGGCATGAATCAGTGCGCAAGCTGCGGTTCCGATTGTATCAACGCGCTGTGTTATAGGATCTGTTCCGAACAGTCCGAACGCAGGCGTATTCACTTTCTCGCCGACGCTTTGGGATTGAGAAAGCGGTAGCGCAAATCGGGCTCTTCGTCCCGTGTCGAATCGTTTGCATTCGCTCTGGTGTGACCCAAAGTTGTGGTGTTGTACACCTGTTTCACCACCTCGACGAGAAAACACCCATGCAAGTCCGGCATGTGGACGCCTACGAAACGCTCTGTAGTTTGCGCGAAGCCTGGGATCGGCTGGCTGGCCTGATGCCGCTCCGTAGTTGGGAGTGGCACGCCGGTTGGTGGCGATACTACGGCAATCACAAACAGCTGATGGTGCTGGTGGTCGAAGATGCGTCCGGTGAGGTCGTAGGCATTGCTCCCTGGTTTGTGGAGCGAGTCCCCGCCCGAGGCCGAGTGATTCGATCTTTGGGATCAGGCGAAGTTTGCAGCGATTACCAAACCATACTGGCGGCCGCCGGTCGCGAATCGGCCGTGGTAGAAGCGTTGTCCGATTGGTTGATCCGTGTCAATCAACGCGGTGTCAATCAACGCGGTGCCAATCAACAAATGGCTGCAAAGTGGGACCTGCTGGAGTTGGAGAACATCTTGGCAGATGATCCTGTTCAGAGTTTGCTATGCGAGCGGCTGTCGGCAGGTGGAGCCCAGGTGCACCGGAGCCCTGCTCTGCAATGTTGGCGTTTGGCACTTCCGGCAGATTGGGAAACGTATCTCAGTCAGTTGAGCAAGTCGCATCGCAAACAGGTGCGGCGTTTCGTCAATCGCGTACTCGATACCGACCGTGCCAAGCTGCACACGGTGCAGACAGCGGATGAAGTTTCACCTGCCATGGACACGTTGATTGATCTGCATCAGCGGCGGTGGCAGAGCCAGGACGAGCCTGGCTGTTTCGCCTCGCCGCGGTTCACGGCGTTCCACCGACATATCGCTCTGGCCATGCAGAAACGTGGACAACTACGCCTGCACTGGTTGGAGCTGGACGGCACGCCGATCGCGGCCGAGTATCACCTGTCCGGCCCTGGCGACTCGCCGGGTTCTCGCATGGTGTACGGTTATCAGGCGGGGGTGGATCCGACCCGACTGGACGAAGAGCCTGGCCGATTGGCTGCCATTGCCACGCTTCGATTGGCGATTGAAGAAGGCTTCACGGCCTTTGACTTTCTCCGCGGTGACGAGCCCTACAAAGCTCACTGGCGTGCGGAACCCTCGGTTGCCTGCAACGTTCGCGTGGTGCCACCTAGGGCTACCGCTCGAGTGCGAGACGGCCTTTGGCAGGCGGGACGCCGGATGAAAGCCTGGCTCAATACGGAGGCCGAAATCAGGCAAGACACCGACGTTCAAGAAGGCCCCTCCACGGCCAACCCCTCGAGTTAAGAACAAGCATCACGAGTCTCAGCCGGAACGATTGCTTAGGAACGCGCCCATGTGGAATACGTTTACCGCCTGCAAGAGCTTGCTGCTCACCCCTTACTACTGTGCGACGTATCCGTTTCGGGTGGTTCGCAACCGGCGCAATGCAGCTCTCGGTCAGGCACCGGTAATGGTGTTGTACTACCACCGCATTGCCGATGACGCCGCGAACAGTTGGACGCTGTCGAACGGGGAGTTCGAGAGACAGATCAACTGGTTGGCTCGGCGATTCGAGTTTGTTTCATTGAAGGAGGCGCAGCAACGGATCGAAAGCCCTTCCAATCATCAACCGGCGGTGAGCATCACCTTTGACGATGGGTACGCCGAGAACTGCGAGTCGGCGCTGCCGCTGCTGATTCGTCGCGGGATTCCGTGTACCTATTTTGTGACGGTGGAGAACGTGCTGAGCGGGGAATGTTTTCCTCATGATCTGGCCATGGGCAACCATTTCTTGCCGAACAACCTCGAGCAGTTGCAGCAGTTGGCGGCCTCTGGTATCGAGATTGGTTCGCATACACGAACGCATGCGGACCTGGGTGCCGTGACGGACCCGGACAAGCTCTACGACGAATTGGTTCAAGCGACCGCTGACTTGGAAGCAGCCCTTGATCGGCCGGTGCGATACTTTGCCTTTCCGTTTGGACTGCATGCCAATCTCAACTGCGAGGCATTTCGCATGGCGCATGAGATGGGACTGGCTGGCGTGTGCTCTGCCTATGGTGGCTACAACTTCGCCGGTGACGACACCTTCCATCTGCAGCGAATTGGTGCCGAAGGTCCGATGGTCCGCCTCAAGAACTGGGTTACGGTCGATCCGCTCAAGCAACTCCGCACCCAGCGATATGAGTATGAACGACCTCAGGCGAATGCTCCGGCTCCTGGAGCGTTGGTTTCGTGAGTACCGACACGCCATCTTGGAGTGAGCCTACCGAGCCAGTGCTCCCAATCGTACCGGTCGAGGCATCATCGGCTACAATTGGACCTTCCCCAAACCGGCCTGAAGACGAATGTCTGCCGCCTATGCCGAGTGCCGATACCTCTCCACCACTGACTCGCAGCGAAACGCTGATCGACAGCGTGGTGATGCTGCTGGTGATGAGCGTGGTGCAGCGCTCGGTTGGGTTCGTGCGAGGGATTCTGGTTTGCCGCTGGCTCTCGCCTGCCGAACTCGGCGAGTGGGACCTGGCCTACGGTTTCTTGAATCTGGCCGTGCCGGTCGCCGTGCTGGGTATCCCTGGTTCGTTCGGCAGGTACATGGAACGCTACCGGATGCGAGGGCAAGGTCGGCGATTCCTGGCCATGACTGGCAGCGTTATTTGCCTGTTGGCTGGCGTTGGCTTTCTGGCCATGGTGATCTACCCTGCGTTCTTCTCCAAAGCTGATCTTTGGCCATGCTGGCCACGCATCAAGTGTGGTGGTTGGCGTTCGGGCTGGTGATGCTGGTCGGTTTCAATTCGCTCACCGAACTCTTCAGCGGATTGCGGCAATTCCGCGTGGTCTCGATGTTGGAGTTCGGCAAGAGTTTGACTTACGCCGTGTTGGCGATTGGGCTGCTGGTGGGTTGGCAGGCCACGGCTGATAGCATTATTGTTGCCTACACGACATCGGCAGCGGTTTGCCTGGTGTTTTTTCTGATCCCGCTACGTGCCTCATGGCGCGAGCTACCGATTGGTCAGGATCGATTGGGGCAAACCGAACTGTGGCGCACGCTGCTGCCGTTTGCCGTGTGGGTCTGGGTGACCAACTGGCTGGTGAACCTGTTTGAGATCTCCGACCGGTACATGATCTTGCACTTCAGCCGGATGCCGACCGAGGAAGCGTTGGCTCAGGTGGGCAACTACCATAGCGCCAGAATTGTTCCACTGCTGCTGCTCTCGATTGCCGGACTGATCAGTTCGGCCGCACTACCGCACCTGAGCTTTGACTGGGAAGCGGGGCGACGTGATCTGGTCGGGCGGCGCGTGAACCTGGTGACCAAGATGATGGGGCTCTGCATGTTGCTGGCAGGCACGGCAATCATGCTAGCCGCACCCTTGCTGTTCGAGGTTGCCTTTTCCGGAAAGTTCGCCGGTGGAGCGTCCGTGATGCCGCTGACGCTGACCTATCTCTGCTGGGCCGCCTTGGCAACTGTGTTGAGCAACTACCTTTGGTGCGCCGAGAAGGCTAGTTGGGGAAGCCTGGCCTTGCTAGTTGGCCTGTTCTTCAATTTAGGTCTGAACCTGCTGTTGTTGCCGGTGCTGGGATTGCTGGGCGCGGTGGTCGCTACCACGGTAGCGCACGCGGTGGCCCTGGTGCTGATTGTCTGGTTCGGTCACAAGCTAGGTCTGACGTTGAGTTGGGGCACGCTGGCCATGATCGCGGCACCTATGGTGCTGGCTTTTGGTGCGGTGGCAAGCCTGGCGTTCTCACTGCTGGTGTTGCATCAGGCATGGCGCAGCCGCTGGCTGTTCGATGTCGAAGAGAAGCAGCAGATCAACGAGTTTGTCACCCAGCAACGTGAGCGATTATTGGGCCTGCTAGGACGCTAGCGAAATAGGACCTCGAACCGGTCGAACACAAAACCCCGGGCGAGTCGCTGACTCGCCCGGGGCTATTTGATTGAGAAACAGGGCAGGCCGTCTCTTGGTTATGAGGCCAGAGTTTGGGCTGCCTTTTCCAGTTCGGTGAACGAATCTTTGTTCTTCTGTGTGTAGTCTCGGATCTCCTTGATCTTGTCATCGATCTTTTCGATCTGAGCTTTGATGTTGGGCAGACCGAGGACCGGTTGGGGAACCTTGGCCAGTGATTTGGCTTTGAGTTCCTCAGCCTGTTTGAGCATTTTGACCGTCTTTTTCATGAACGTCGGCGCCTTGGTGACGTAGTCATCCGCGATCTTCTTCCAGGTGCTGGGCGGTTCTTTGATGCTCATTTCCTTGGCAATGTCTTCCAGGGTCTTCCCGCCAGTGGCGCGGCGTTTGGCGGCAACGAATCGCCGGACATCTGCCTGCCATGGCGTGAGGTTGTTGTTTTGTCGGCGTGCGTCTTGTCCCCAGCCCACGAGTGCATCGGCCACTTTGGTGAGGATCTTTTCGTGATCGCCGGTGGTAGAAGGCTTGCCGCTTAGGGTGCTCTCAATGGCTTGCAGGTGTCCTTCGCCGGTCGCGATCATCAGGTTGATTTTGTTCTGATACATGGAGACGGCATTGCGCATTCCATTGATGTTGTTGATCATGGGGGCGAAGTGCTTGTCCCGGTCCGAGTCTCCGATGCGAACGTCATTGGTGATGGATTTTGCTTCTCGGGCTTCGACTTCCGACTCACTTTGCATGGTGTCGACAGCCTTCTGAGCCTTCTTCATCTTCTTGAAGCGGACGGTGGATTCTGACAGGATCTTCTTCATCTCGCCGGTATTGTAGGGATCATCCCTTTTCACTGCCTTGGCGTACTTGACCGTGCCACCGAGCATTTTGAGGTCTTCGGCAACAGCCTTCATGAGTGCATTGGCGTCCGTCTTGCGTTGGGTGAACTTCTGAACTGCCTCTCCCGCCTGTTTGGTCAAGGGAAGCAAGACGTTCTTGAGGTAGGCCTTATTGAAATTCGACTCTAGCGTTGCCAACGCTTTGGTTTCCGCCTTTTCGGCAACGCCCACGGTGTCCAATACTTTGATGACATCTTTGTGCAGAGATTTGTTGCACATTCCCTTGGCCTTTGCGGCGGTTTTAACCACGTCGGCCAACTTCTCTTTGGCAATGTCGATGGGGGACTTTTCTCGTTCCTTCTGACTGCTATAGAGTCCCTTGCTAGAGAAGGTCACCGCCAACCCCTTGGCATCGGTGTAGGCCTTCATGGCTGCCCCAAGACCGGTCGTTTTCAGCGGGATCTGGTTGTTCTTGGTCCACCATTTCTGATCAATCTTCAGTTTGTCGCCACTCTTCAGAGCCATGTTTCAAACTCCTTTTTCTGGACGAAAGTACGCCCGCCGCTGGGCAGCGGCAACGGGACACGTAGATAATCTACAAAGGCCTCCGGTAGGGGACAATGGAATCTGCAACTTCCCGTTCGGGCACCAGGCGTCGCGCGATGATTGCCTTCCGGACGTATCCCATGCGTGTCAGCAGAACCCCCCGCCGCCATTGATTCGATGGAAGCAGCAAGCACCTCGAACCACACCCTGACAAGCACGCCATCAATGAGCTCCGGGAGCCGCTGGCGTGTCGCTTGATAGCATTCAATACAAAGCCCCGGGCGAGTCGCTGGCTCGCCCGGGGGTTGGATCTTCATTTTTGCCGGAACGTCGAAGAAATTCCTTGACAGCTAGCAGCTCGCGGCCATAGCATAGCGGCCAGACCTATCTAATCCTAGCGGATCATCTTTAGATAGAGGGGCGGGTGTCTATGGCGCACCTACTGCGACCAGTGCGATGCTTTACGGCTACGCTACTTATCTTCTCGGCAGCATTCAGTCACGGCATCGCTGGGACCAACGCGCCTTATCCGGCGGGCACAGAAGTCCGGGTAGCACCTCCTTCGACGGTCCTTGTCGGGACTCTGCAAGACGTCGACGCGCCTGGCTGGATCGGTGTACTAGAAGACGGCCAGTCGGAACCGACATATCTTCGCGCCAATGAAATCGTTCTCAGGCGCGTTTCAGATTCCGAGCCGGAAATAGAACCCGGCGAGGCCACGCCATCGGATGACGCTCTCAGTCCTATTACCCGGCGCCGCTTCGGTCCCAGGTCTCTGGCACCGCGAAACATTCCAGTCACGAGTGCCTCCACAGGGCACTATGTCTATGGAAGACCGGAACCGACGGACGACAGATTCGAATTCAAGCCTCCCGGGGCAACGACGCCGGTCGACGGCATCACGTACCACGTTCGCACGGCCTTCACGCTCGGTCATTACAACCGCATGAAGGTTCCGGCCTGGGTAGCGATACGTTGGACAGCGAGTGATTTGCATGCGAGCAATCAGGTAAGTTTCAACCGACCATCGTCTACTGCCGACACAGAGCTGCCTATCTATGCCCGCACGGGGAAGGATTATGACTTCGCCGTAACGCAGCTGGAGCGGGGGCATATGGCGCGAGATGCGGACCTGGAAGCCTGGGGGTTTGGTGCCGTCTCGGAAGGCATGTTGATGAGCAACATGGTGCCGCAGCGGAAGGGCAAGAACCATGTTGTTTGGGGGCGATTGGAAGATGAGCATCGCGAGATCGTGGCGAATTCCCAGGCTGGCGTCACCACCGTTTGGATCATCTCAGGCCCATTCTACGACGACGACAATGACGACGGGGTGATTGAGGGTGATTGACGATTCAGAAGTCGTACGAATCGGCGACGACAAGGTGGCTGTACCGGACGGCACCTACAAGGTGATTGCCTGGGAGGACACTAGCGACAACTTCAATGTCCGCGCCTACATGATCCGCCAGAACGACACGGACATGAACCTGACGAATTACTTGCGATCGGTCGATGAGGTTGAGGACACCACTGGATTGGATTTCTTTCCCGAACTTGACGCAACCCTTCAGGGCACCTTGGAAGCCAACGTCCCGTCCACGTTGTGGTAGTAGGTGATCACAGCAGTCCACCCACGTTTCTTCTCCGATTGTCACCATGGCCACAATCAAAGTTCTCTGCATCCACGGCGTCGGCAGAAACCCACCCGGTGATTCTAGCTGGCAACAAGTTTGGCGGGATTCGGTCGCGACAGGGCTGGCATCCCAGGCCGGCGCGCCCAATCCAGAGTTCCGGTTCGTCGAGCACGACCCGCTCTTTGAGCGAGATCCGCCGGACACTGCGACGTACCTACGTGCGGTTGCCGAGTTGCTAGCCGGTCGGTTTGGCTTCGGTCGGGATGCTGCACTGGCGGCTCGGTCACGCGACTTCTCACTCCGCTGGACCGCCGGGATGGTGGCGCAATGGGTAACCGATGAGCAGTTGCGCCAGGCGACCCGAGAACTTCTGCTGAGTCAAATCGAGGATTTTCGACCGAATTTGATCATCGGACACAGCTTGGGTTCGCTAATCGCGTATGACACGCTGCGGATTCATCGCGACTCCGCGGTAGTCAAACGAGCGAACCTGATCACAAGTGGCTCCCAGGTTGGGAACCCATTCGTTCTCAATGAGCTAGGCGGCCGTATCGCCGAACTTCCGGTCAAGTCCTGGTTTCACCTCTACAACCCAAAGGATCGTGTCTTCGCCGCGCCGCTGCGGGTCGAGGCCGACAACTTCGAGCAAGTAGAGGCGGAGTTCGGCAGCTTCTTTGGTGCCAACCACAGCCTGAGCGAGTATCTGACGCACCCCAACGTCATCGCGGGGGCCTGGCCGCAAATTGCGGGCACCGAACCGGTCCGCGGATTGAGGGTATCTTCCGCAGGACACGTCGTGCCGGCGAAGCGCGTGCCCAATCGCCGTGCGCTGCTGGTGGGGATCAACGAGTATCCCGACGCGGAGGTTCGTCTGGCCGGATGCGTCAACGATGCCTACCGACTAAGCGCTACGCTCCAGGAGTGCGGCTTCGAGCCGGATGAAATCCGGTTACTGCTCAATGAGCGGGCGACGGCGCAGGGAATTCGAGAACGCCTCGCCTGGCTGCTCGACGATGTTCGGGACGGGGACGTGCGGTTATTTAGCTACAGCGGCCATGGGGCACAGATTCCAGTCTACGGGCCGAATCAAGAGCCCGACGGATACGATGAATGCCTCGTGCCGGTCGATTTCGACTGGTCCGACCCCACCTCGCTTCTGCTGGATGATTGGATTTCGGACCTTTACTCCCAGCTGCCGTACGATTCACATTTCGTCATGTTCCTCGATTGCTGTCATTCTGGCGGGTTAACGCGGGGAGGAGGCCCCAAGATCCGCACGGTGGCGCCGCCCGACGATGTCCGCCATCGGGCGTTACGATGGGAAGCAGATCTGCAGATGTGGGTTCCGCGGGATTTCAAGCCGCTCATCCCGGACGATGACGTCCAGGATTACACCGGAACCGACCGGGCGACGCGGCGTTTCGGCCGGTCCGTCTCTCTCCGGCGGCACGGCGACAGCAAGTACGACGAGCTACGGAAGGAATACGGTCACGATGGTCCGTATCTCCCGATTATCCTCCAGGCGTGTCAGGAGCACGAGGTTGCCTTTGAGTACGAGGATGGTGCGACTTCCTACGGGGCATTCACGTTCTGCGCCACAAAGCTCTTGCGGAACCTGGCGCAGTCCAAAGGCAAGCCCCCTACGTTCGATCAGCTATGTCAGGCCACAGCAGAACTTTTGGAAAACATCGGCTATCAGCAAGAACCAGCGATCGTCGGACCACAACACTTGCGCGAGGCTACGATTCCATTGCTGCGGCGCGCTCCAGACAAGAAACGGAGCGGGCAATCGCGAGCACCTCGCAAGAAGCGTCCTGCAAAGAAGAAGAGCAAGTAGTCGTGAATTACATTCGGGACTAATTGTTGGCGGTACGCGGACGGATGGAAAGCCGATCCGCTATCTTTCGCCGCTTTGCAAGTTGCGAGACTTTCACTCACTTGCAAAACCGTTGCCACATCTAACCTAACACGCAGTGCGAAAATGTCGCCCAGAAGAGAAATAAAATCAACGCGCTACACTAGGAGTAATCTCGCTAAGCATCGGCGTCGTTTGATCCAGCTGCGACACAGATGGCCACGGGCGAATCGCATGGGCGTATACTTGCTACGTAGAATCAAAGAAGCATATCAGGTCGTTTTTGCTAAGCCTATTCTTCAGTTTGTCTTTGGCGGGCTACTAGTACTTCTGGCGATTCAAAGCTCGGTCGCCTTGTATCTCTTCGACGTATACCCGTAAGGTCAAAATATCGAGCCGACCGACAAGTGTGGACTATGCTTTGAGTTACAGAGGCTTTGAATACCTCGAATTCGGCCGACCAGCCGCTCTTCATTGAGGCAATTTTCTGCTGGTTCACCTCTACCAGCGCCACGGCAGTGGGATATTCCATGAGCTTCGTGCTTCAACCTTGGCAGTTGCTGTTCGCCATCCTCTCGGGTTGGATTCACCACCGGCAGCAACAGATCATCGAGTTCCAGAACGATCAGATCCAGTCCCTGCTCAAACAGTTGGGCAAGAAACGCATCATCCTGACAGACGACCAGCGGCGGATTTTGGCCGTCAAAGGCAAGGCGCTGGGCCGGAAGACCTTGCGGGAGTTGACCACGATCGTGACGCCCGACACGATTCTCCGCTGGCATCGCGAACTGGTGGCGAAGAAGTGGGACCACAGCGAGAAGCGCAACTCCGTCGGCAGACCGCGCATCCGCCAAGTGATCGTGGATCTGATTCTGCGGTTCGCCCAAGAGAATCCCGCCTGGGGCTACGATCGCATTCAGGGCGCATTGGCCAACGTCGGTTACCACATCTCCGACACGACCGTGGGCAACGTCCTCAAGGCACATGGCATCGAACCGGCTCCAGACCGCCAGCGGCAGACCACCTGGGCCACGTTTCTCAAGGCACACTGGGACGTTCTGGCGGCGATTGACTTCACGACGATCGAAGTTTGGACCAAGGGAGGATTGGTCACGTACTACTTGCTATTCGTGATGGAACTCAAGACGCGCCGCGTCCACTTTGCCGGTTGCACTCCCCATCCCGATGAGCCGTGGGTGACGCAGATCGCCAGGAACCTGACCGCGTAAGGTCAAAATATTGAGCCGACCGACAAGTGTGTACTATCCTTGGAGGATCAGCTTATTCTCCAGTCCTTGGTGGTTTCGCTCGCGATCGATGCCGGGGGCGTTCCCGCATTGGCCTGAGAAACTAGCCGCCGCCTGCCAGAATTTGTTGTCCCTCTTGCGCGGATGCGTTTCTGAAATGGACCGAGTGAAGCAAAGCCGCAAGACGTGATTCGACCCGTAGTCGATGGAAGGGAGCTGAGTTTCCGATCGAGTACGAGCGCCGTCTCCCATCGTCAGCTATCGAAGAGCCCACGGTCGATTTTGAAGTAGGCTTTTCGATCTTGGAATTTTTGGAAAAATGGTGATTGATTGCTATTGCTCGGGAAACGGGAGATCGCTAGCTTTTAATAACAACTGACCGAAGTGTTCGCGATTTGGGCGAAACGGGATCCTGCGTCCCTGCTACGGTTGTTGAAAAAGTACGGAGCCGCAGGTAACGCTCCGCACCAACCGCCGGACTTTTCTTTTTTGTCCGGAGCTGCGTCGTTAGACGCAGACAAAAACGCCTTACGCCGGGATAGATTCCGAGGGATTTCATCCGAGCGAGGGCTGACGGCTCGTTGTCAACAACGGGTTGTTACCGACTGTGGCACAGTCGTTCTTTACGCATGCGGTTGGATGCAAGGTACTGAAAAGGAGACCGAATATGGTCAACGCTCCCTGTCTGCCAGGCGATCTGTGGACGCCCGTCGATTTCCGATTCCGGCGCGCCGAGGCGATATTCCGCGCCCGGCGCCCGTATCGCAGGTCCGACGATCGGGCCGTCCAGCAAACCGTGAAGTTTCTGCGGCAGTTGTCCACGTGTATCGCAGGTGCGGAATTTTGTAAACTCCGGCGCGACATGCCTGATCTCTACGGCGCATTTTTTGTTCATGAAGAAGCGTCGCTCAGCTTTCGTTCGACTCTCGAGGCGCGCCTGCTGGCAGGCGAAACGAAGGATGCGATCGCCAGGAACATGGCGATTACGGCCGGCGCCGTCCAGGCGTATCGCGAGACGTTCTTCGACCTGAAAGGCAGGCGAGACAGCGTGGACTTTGTCGTCCATCGCGTGATCGGCCGACTTCCGGAAGGCGCTGCAGAAGAGGAAGTTGACGCCTACGTCAAGAAGTTCATCGGTTACTTCTTTGGTGCCAGGCATCTCAACAGTATCCTTTATCCACAAGGTTGCGAGGCCGACTCGATGAATCGCGAGGAGGTGCTGCTGGCGATGACCAGCGACCTGCAGCGGTACAAGGCGGTCATGTTGATGCATCGCCTGCGAACGAGCGATCACGCTTCTCGACAAGATCTGCTACGAGGAATTCCTGGAAACGGAAAGGCTCAGGGCCAGGCAGACGAATCTCACTCGTCGATTGAAAAGTGCGTCAACGCCATGCTGCAGGAATTGCCCTGGACGATGGGCAGGTCGGGCAAGGCGCTGACCCCTCAGCCCTTACGCGACTTGGACGACTTTGCGGCCGAACTTGATCCCCAAGAGATAATGTTGCTCATGACCGGCGAGCTCTCGGAGGAGACGCTCGACGAGGTGCGTAATCTGAAGATGCCTTCACCGGGGAAGGTGCGAGCAACGCCTGAATCCGCACAGGAAAGCGGCCAACGATCGCCATCAGATCCCAAATCCGAAGGCTAGTTTTTCGTATTCCGATTCTCCCTTACAGGGCGTCAAGGATGACCAAACCGATTCAGAAAGCGATCTACGAGCGGGTGCTCCAGAGTTGCCAGCCAGTTCCCTGGCCGGACGATTGGTCTTGGCTGCCGGAATCGGCAGCAGGCCTGGTCCAGGTCGGCGACGATGAAGAACTGGAGGCCAGCCTGCTCGACGAGTTTGAGGGCGAAGATCTGAAGTCGGCCGGCGTCATGGAACTCACTGTCGACGACGAATACGTCCTGGCCGAAACGATTGTGGAATCGCCATTGCTGGCATTGCATGAGCATCAATCGACTCGTTGCACGGATATCCTCACACAGACGGGATGCTTGACAGGGCGAACTCCTGCTTTGTTGGTCGCCATCGATGACGAGCATACCGAGGAGCACTTGGAAGACGCGGGCGGCCGAATCTTCATTGCAGCCGATCTACGGGACGTCGCGCTCCTGCGGGCTCTGGGCTTGCCCGCCGTATCGGCGGAAGGATTGCATCAGATGACTGCGAAGCAAATTGCGAGGCTTTCACGTCATGCTGGATGGATGCGCAAACCGGGTTCGCCGGTAAATTTAACGCCCAGCGAAGAACGCGAGGCGTTAAGCCGCCTCGCGCAAACGCTTCGAGACAGGCGTGACAAGCCACGGCATAGAATATCTCGGCTTACGCTGGTTGCCTGGTCGCCTTGGCAAGTCTCCAGCGAATGTCCTTCGATAATCGAAATGGTGATCAAGTATTTTTCCGATCTCTCCAAGCATCTCCGTCTTGACGTTTCTCCTGTCGAAGTCTGGCGCCCGACCGAAGAGGAGTTGGAGCGTTTCCATTTTGTGGCGAACTTGCACCAAAAAACGGACATGCGCCGCGCCCTGCTCGACAGCGTGCGAGATTCTGTATGGTCGCTTGCCGAACTCGAGTCGCCAGACTTTCAATTGGTTGCGGATCCTGACTATCGCACCGCGTGCTCTGTGCTGGTCTCGGCCGCTGGTGAAAATCCCGAACGCTTTCAAGCGGCTCAAACAGCTCTGACGGGAATTTTGGAGAGTCAAATTGTAGGACCGCTCATCGAGGAAGCGAAGTTGTCGACGAACGCCAGCATTCGAGCCCTGGGACTGCAGTTGGCGGAACTCACGCGACTGTTTTTTCAAACCAGCTGGGAAGTAACGTCGCAGTCGTCCCGCGGTTCTCTCCAACCGTCCGGCGACCAGGACGCCCGCTATCGTAGAATCAACACCATGCTGCAGATAAGCAAGGCGACGGCCGCTCTGAAGAAGCAGCTTGATGAAGGAGCTGGGTAATGGCCGACAGGGACTCTTTCAAAGATCACGCTTCGTTTCCAGCGCTCGCACGGCTGGAACTTTCAAACGAAGACTATGCCGGCCTGGCCAGGCAAGGTTTTGTATCCAAGGAACAGCGAGGCGCTGGACGGCCGATTTACAAACTACGGTTTCGGCGGGGATCGGAACAAATCGTTCGCTATCTGGGCGTTGGCCTGGTCTTTGTCAGCCAGGTTCAAACGGAGCTGGGCGCGCTCCAGCAGGGTCAGCAGTTGGATCGGTTGTTGGCTCAAAGAACGCGGGCCGCCGGCGTCATGCTCCGCGAATCGAAGGCGACAACTGGCGCCCGAGCTGGAGGGTCGGGGCTATCGCTATCACGGATTTGAGATTCGGAGACGGCGGGGGTGGAAACCAAAACCCAGCCACGCAATCAGAACAGATGGACAGACTTTCCAAGATAAGGAGAATCATGATGAACGACCGGGAGAATTCAAACCCGATAGTGGAGGCACCGCCGCTCACGGAGTCGGACGGCCCAGAGAACCAGGAGCGGCGCCGAAAGCGATTGAGCCGAGCGCGGGACTGCGTGGACAGCGCGCTAGAGAAGGAGAACCCGTTCGAAGCCAGCCTGGGCTCGATGACGGGGGAGTTGTTCCTGATCAAAGCTCAACTCGACGAGGCGATCCAGGGCAAGCTCGGCAGCCAGCCGACACTCGAGCAGTTTCAGAAAGTGACGAACTCGCTCGACATGAGCCTGAAAGTCGCCCGGCAAATCGACCGCCAGTTTCAGCTGATGCGGCAGGAGGAGAAGAAGGAGGAGTAGGCGCCGGCCGATGCCGGTGCGATGAAGACGCGGGAAAGCGAAGAAATGGCGACTTGATACCCACTCGTCAAGCCCGTCCAACCCCACGGGCGGGGGCTTGCGAGCGAGGTCCGCCTGACTCATCATTTCATACAGTGCGCTCGCCGGCCACGTGCCAGGTATTGTGTCCGAAAACGGTCCGCTGGCCAGGTTTTATGTCCGGGCCGTGACAGGTATTATGTCCGACAGCGTCGTAAGTCCTTATTTTCCAACGCGCGCCGTGACAACTTTTATGTCCACCACCAGTGGTGGTGTGGGACATAATAATTGTCAATTCGGACATAAAAGTTGTCACGCTCGGACATAATACTTGGCACGTGGGCAGCAAGCGAGCAGTGTGATTTGGGAGACGAGGATGCTTTCTTGTTAACCACGCTGTCGCATTTTCGAGTCCTACCGGGGGAGCTGATTCCGTTCTTGGAATTTCGACCGACACACGAGTTAACGCCCCACGCCGAGAGTTTCCGCTCTCGGCGTTTTGTCTTTAGCCAAGTTGTGGCAAGGATTTGCGTCGACGGTCTGAGCCGGCGAGAGTTCTCTGTTTTCGTCTAGGTGAGTTGGTCGGTGGCGACTGGGGCAAGATTTCCGCGAGACTCTCTCGCTCTCACTTGGCGGCGGGTTTTGGGTTAACAGCCACGTTCGACCGGGTGCCCGGAAGCAACCGGGTAGGGAAAGGATGCCGGAGGTGGCCCGCAAAACGCGATCATGCGCTCTTGGCACGGTCTCGCAGCTTGTCGTAGAGCCCCAGGCGGTCGAGCAGGATTGCTTTCAGGCCGTCGCGGATCTCGGGGGAGTTTACGGCGCGGGTGCTGAGTTCGGTCTGGACGTCCATGCTTTCGATGACCGCGTTCAGAATTTCTTCGTCAGGTTGGGTGAACTTGCAAACTGCTCTTTGCTGTTGGCGGCGGCCTGTTTCTGGAGCAGTTCGGACTCGAGGGTTTTCTCGGCCAGGACAACTGGTCTCCGTCGGTCGTGTCGATGCCAAAGAGTGTGTTGAGCCGCTCGATGATTTCGCTGAGGAAGGCTTTCTCCTTCTCCTGAACCATGCCGCTGCCGGCCTCGGTGATGGGGTTCAACTTGGGTGCGTCGTCGTTGGACAGCGGAAAGGTCACAGGAGAAGGGGGAACACGGCACGGTAATCGGCGAGGCGAAGGCGGGTGTGCCTTGCTGGTGTTCTTCATACGTGGGAGTTCTAAACCTCCGGTTTCCATTACAGCGATCGGTCGAGGCGACTGAAGAAGGTTGGGAGTGCGAGCGTTCTCAACACAGGACGGTTCGACATTGGTTACGTAGCGAACTCTCCGATCCGCTAGGCGTTATCAGTTTGACTACGCATTTCACGGACGTGACCTGCGTTCGGTGTTTTTCACCTCCAGCAGAAGGGCTTCTGCTTCCAGCGGGCGGGCGATGCAACCTCCTTCACGAAGTGAGCCGCGAGACTCGCTTCGGTTTGGAGAACCTCTGTTATTTTGCAATCTCTGTTGACGGCGAAGCTCGCTCGATCTCGAAGCAGTGCGACTGGGCCGTCGACCGATCGCGTTTGACTTGGCTGAAAGTCAACGGGTGCTTCCGAAACCGGAAATGCTTCGACTGCCAGTTTCGCCACCAATACCGCCGCACACGCCGCGAGGTGTTCTCGATACTCAGCTGCGTCCAGAGCATCGGCTACAAGTATGGTGAGAATGATTGGACGCCGGCGTGGTACCGGGCGAATCACCGGACGCGTGGCAGGTGTCATGAATTGAGTCCGCTGCCAGTTTCTCGTTTGAGCCCGCAACTCATCGAGGGTCGCTGAGCCGTTGAAACTGCTGGCTTCCCGCCCGCTGCTTCAACGTGTTGTGAAATCAGCTTTCTCCGGACTCATGTACAACTCGAGATTGAGTTCCTGAAACTGTTATGCCCACATTTTTCGGCAGCTGATTCTGTTGGTGAAGTTCGAGTGGAGATACAATCGGCGGCGTCTTGGTTACTTCGTCGTTAACTCTACCGGAGCGTGCCCGCAATATTCGTCTAATCTAGATCCGACCCTTAAACCGATGAACACAAACCTCGATCCAGCGGATGACATCGTTGCCTATAACCGTGCGGCATGGGACAGTCTGGTTCGCAAGAATGACCGCTGGACGATTCCTGTTTCCGCGGAAGAGGTTCAGCGTGCCCGCAATGATGACTGGCGGATCTTTCTCGTGCCCGAGAAGCCCATTCCTCGTGAGTGGTTTCCCGATTTCCGCGCGAGTTCCAGCAAGGTTCTTTGCCTTGCCGGTAGCGGAGGCCAACAGGCTCCCATCCTTGCGGCGGCTGGAGCCAGGGTTTCCGTGCTTGACAATTCGCCCGCCCAATTGGCTCAAGACCAACTCGTGGCCGACCGAGAAGGTTTGGCAATCGATCTGGCGCAAGGCGACATGGCTGACCTTTCGATGTTCGAAAACGATTTATTCGACTTGATTGTTCATCCCTGTTCCAACTGCTTCGTTCCCAAAGTATTGCCGGTCTGGAAGGAAGCGGCGCGCGTCATGAAACCCGGAGCCAACTTGATTTCAGGGATCGTCAATCCGATTGTTTACCTGTTCGACAGCCAACTGATGGACAAAGGTGAATTCAAAGTCCGTCACAAAATCCCGTATTCCGATCTCACCAGTCTCTCTTTCGAGCAACGGCAGGCCTTGCTTGACGACGACCAGCCTTTCTGTTTCGGGCATACTCTGGGGGATCAGGTCGGCGGTCAAATTGACGCCGGTCTAGCGATCACAGGTTTTTTCGAGGCGGGGTGGTCGGAATCGCTGATTTCCGAATACATCCCCACGTCCATCGTCACGAAGGCCACAAAGCTCAAATGAATCGTGTAGCTGGAATTCGCTGCCCGCCAAATAGCAGTTCTGTGTCACGAATTGCGGGATCGGGCAAGGGCCGGCCGTCATTGCTAACGGCTCCTACCACACCACCTAGCATCACATCCCTTCTGTTCTCTTTTCAGCACATGTAATTAGATACTGAGGGAACATGTGGTCGGCTTTGACATCGAACCTTTTACCCCAATAGCCCTCCTGAAAACCAACTAGGGCGAATCCTGCGGCGATCTGCTCGCCAATGATTTGATCGAGAGAATGTCCAAACTCTAGCAGTTGATTGCTCGCGATCTTAGCATCCAGTTCTTTCTTGGTCAGGTTTGCAATGTCCGAATAGGGAACTGGATATTTAAGGGTAGGATTCGCATTAACATCCAATTCGTCTCTACCAAAAGCAAACACAATGGGATTCATCGAAGATGACAGCAGCTTTCCCCCGGGTTTGAGTACGCGGAAGCATTCTGTCCAAAGCTTCGATAGATCTTCAATAAATAGGTTGGAAGCTGGATTCACCACCAGGTCAAAGGTTCCCTCCGGAAATCTCGAAAGGTCTCTCATGTCACCTTGGCAGGTTGCATACGCTAGTCCGTACTTCTCCATGGCAAGTTCTTCGAGATGCAATTGATTCAAAGAGAAGTCAAAGACGGTTACTTTCGCGCCCATCGCTGAGAGGAGGGGCCCTTGCTGCCCGCCTCCTCCGGCTAAACATAGTAGTTCTGCGTCGCGAATCGGACGGAGCCACGACCCCGGAATAGGCGTACCGTCCGGACTCATCGAAAACTGATAACGCCCCTCCCGGGCTGCACGTATGTCTTCCTCAGGGACGATCGAAGACCAGGCACTACCGCCTTTCGACTCGAGTTCCCACGCCTGGTTGTTATGAGCCAGAAAATCCATTGGGATACCTCCTGCGTTGTATTGAAGTGCTTGACCAACTGAATCCACCTTTTACCAGTGTTCCGTTCGGCAAATGATGCAATTCATGCTGCTCGTGCCAGAATCAGCTGGCTACACGTCGGGGCAATCACTTGTTGGCACTCATGAAAAGCCACGCCGTCTTCAGGAGCGACTTCAGAGCCTTCGTACTTATCTGATCTAGTCGAACCAGAACTACTTGAGCGTTGACATAGTGCGCTGTCACGTAGTAGGTGTCTGGCATGGCGGAAAGTAGTTGCTCGCGATCCGAGGGCGGGACCTTTACAAGCAGCGAATCCGCTGCGGCCGATTTGTGGACGGCTTGGCAGGCCAGCAATTTGCCATTGAGCTTCCACGAAGGGGCACCATGTACAGTGCTTTCCACAACGTTGGGAAGCGCCATTGCCAATTTGCACACCAGATCAAATTTCGAGCTGTTTGTCGGCATAGTGGTCTATTCCTCTATTTCTACGATGAACAACGTGGCGGCTCCATTTGGAACGCGGGCTTTGTGCTTTGAAGTCTCGTCGGGTGGAATGAATAGTCCGTCGCCGGCCGTGACCGTGACGATTCGCGTACCGAAGTCGATTTCGAGTGTGCCTTGAACGACGTATGCGGTATGGCCTGTTCGGCACCAGTCAGACTCGTTAAAGTCGTCCGTGAACTCAACAAGTCGAATGCGGTGATTGCCGCGAGTCGCCTGCTTTTCACGTACCCCGACTGCCGGAGATTCCCACGGTATCGCGGCAAATGCGATACGATTGCAATCCACCTCACTTACCGCATGGTCTTCCTTGGTAGTGGGACTTGTTTCGCGCCAGTTGTCCAAGTTCTCGGAATTCATTCATGCGTCCTCGTTGAGTTGTTGTTGTAAATAGGCGTCAAAGTCTGGTCCGCCCGGTCGTTTGAGAATCGTATCCAACCAGGCCTGACGTTCGAAAGCCAAGACGCGCAGATCCCAGACGCATGCAATCACGCCCGTTGGCGTGGCATATGTCAGTCGCAAGGGATCGTCGGTTGGGGAAACGTAGACGTGATGGTGTAATTCGTTCTCGTCTGCCCACCAATCCACAAATACGAAATTCGATGTGTGTCCTTCGTGAACGCCGAGAAAGCCAACGGAGTAGTGTTTCAGCGCCGCGGGAACGCTATCCAGTCTCTCGATCGCAACATCCTTGGCCGCGGTGATTAGCTCATCACACGGAACTGGCCGCCCGCTGGCAATGCCGTAGACCTTGAGCCGCCAATGGTCATGCTGCCACCGCTCCAGAAAGCGAATGGGCCTCTCCTGATAGGGACGCGTCATCATGTTGTTTGAGATCCTGTTTCCATGCTGCGAGGGTTGTTCACATCGGCCGCTTCTGCCAAAGCAGTGTCCCTGTTCAGCTTCCATTGGTTCACAGGCTGGCGAAAATTGATCCAGCCGGATGCCATGTCATACGTATTGACCCATTGAAACCCAGCTTTGGGCAGTGTTTTGTTCGGCGCGGGATTTAACGCGTACGGTTCACAAAATAGTTCGCTCAACTGAAAGTGCTGAAAGAACAAGACAATTGACGGCTTGAGCAACTGCGTCGCTGATCCGCTGCGCCGATTGCCCGCATCCCATATATGCAGGTGCATATACGCGGACTCGCCGAAAGCGATCTTGTTGATATTGCAATGGCCAATCGGAGCGCTATCGAGCATCCATGTCAGGTAAAAGAATTGTCTTTGCTGAATTGGTCGCGCGTAATCCTCGTGCAGCAAATCAGACCAGGCGGATTCTGTCGGCAGTTTCATCGGATCGACACCCATTCCGTTAAGAAAACGGACTTCGGCATCCAGGAAGTAACGAATCATTTGCGTTGTTTCGTCCAACCGCATTTCACGAACGTGATATCGCATCGACAGATTAGTTGTCAGGCTCGTCATGGGGCCTCCACGGGACGGAGGAATTTGCGCTGATAGCTGACAATGCATCTCGTTTCGCGCGCGAAATCATACGCCGCCTGACATTCCGAATCGGCCGCCGATGCCGTACGATACGCTTCGTACTCCGCTAGTGAAGTAAAACTGAACAGCGCCACCGCCAGATCGCTGTCACTTTCGTGCGGCAAGAAGTACCCATGGTGGACGCCGCCGAAACGCTCGACGAGTGGAATCCACATGCGCGCGTAGGCTTCGAAGTCGGCGACTTTGTACATGTCAATCTTGTAACGTAGGTAGCAGGTGATCATGATCCTAGGGCCGTGACAAAAGTTTCGTAACGCTTTGAGGCACATCCACGTCGTTATTCAACCGCTCGTCGGGTTGCTGGGGTCCGAACTCCTGTGTCATGGGAACAACACCGGCCCAGATGGGAAGGGCATAGTCATCTTCCTCGTCGTTGGGCGGACCGGACCTGACTTTCGCGGAGGCCGATTCAATGTTCATGCGGAGAACCGTGGTTGCGTTCAGCTCTTTCTCAATCGGTGGGCGAGCTTCCGCCCATCGGCCGCGCAGGACGTTTTCGGAGATGGCGAAGAGACCTTGTTCCTTTTCGTCTGGCTCGACGCTGACGGCCGTGCCGAACACAACGGCGGAGCGGTAATTCATGGAATGATGAAATGCTGAACGGGCCAGCACCAACCCGTCGACGTGTGTCACCGTCAGGCAGACCGGCACTCCTTCCGAGAGCGTCTTCAGCATCCGACTGGCGTTGGCGCCGTGCAGATAGATGTTGTCGTCCACTCGGCCGTACAGCGTCGGGATGACAAACGGTTGGCCGTCGATCACGAAACCGACGTGACACAGAAAACCGGCGTCCAGAATGCCGAAGATCGTTTCACGGTCATGGTGGCCTCGACCCGGAATTCGCTTGACTTCGTTTCGCGGCGTCTGTTCGAACGTCATTTTGTTTCGAGTCCTTCATTTGGCTTTGGCTTTGTCGGTTGCCAAGATCGACCGTAGGCGTGGCAGCAGCCGGCCGGTCTGTCGCATGTACTCTCGATACTCGTCGCCAAATGTCTCGCACATCATCTGCTCCTCTCGCGACACACGGAGGAAGTACATCGCGGCAAACGCGGGTAGGACAAGCCAGCCGGCAAGGAAGTTCGCCAAGAGCATTCCCTGGGCGATCGCCCACAGCCAGATGGCGGCGTACATGGGGTGGCGAATGTACTGATAGACACCGCGCGTGACGAGCTGATGGCCTTGACGAAGTTCCAAGCTCACCGACCAGTTCTGCCCCAGGTCGGCATGGGAACGCCAGAACAGCCACAGTGCCACCACCATCAGCGCCGTCCCCACCCAAGGAACCAACGGTGGAAGTTGGTAGTCCGCAAACGCCAGCAGCGGCGTAAACAAATAGAGCAGCGGTAGTAGCATGGTGGGCGGAAACATCACTCCCAGCAAAACTTTTTCGCGGCGATCGAATCGGTTGACTGCTTTCTCTTCGCCCCGTGTCCGATGAGCGAAAACGTAACGAGTCCCAAAGAACACGATGAATCCAGTAAGGAAAACAAGGTTCCAAGGTTGTAGAACGTTCATGGTGTTGCTCGACGATGTTATGTGGTATCGCGAAACTTACGCCCCGTTCCTGATCTCAAGAACGGAAAAGACCAAACTTCATTCGAGTATCAGCACACCTATTCGAGGCGCCACCGCACGATCAAATCGGCGATGTTAGGAATCGCGTGTTCGCAATTGGCTCGGAACGAAGTTGCCGCATGAGCGTCGGCGTTGTCTGTGATGGCTCGGATTTCCAAAAACGGGATTCCATTGAACGCGGCGGCTCTGGCCCCGCCGCTGCCCTCCCACGCCACGCATTTCGCGCCGGTCAGTTGACGTAGTTCGCCGGCGCGGACGGTGTCAACAATGTCCTCGTCGCCGCTGGCGATCGATCCGAAATGGGTTTGAAATGGCAAAGTGTTCTTAGCTGCCTTGCGGAACTCACGGAGCAATTGCTCATTCGCCGGATGGCATGGCGGATCGGCTGGATCGAAACGAATCTTGTAGTCATGTTCGATCGTGCGGTCTCCCACTACGACGTCGCCAAAATGAATGTCGGCGGAGAGTGAACCGGCTGCCCCGACGCAGAAGAGCCCGCCAATCCCTCGCAGCGGTCGATCAGGTATTGGCATTGCACGGCGAACTGTGTCTTGCCATGCCCGCAAACCGCCACCGTCGCCGCGAGCGATGGGATCGAATAGCAAGACATGGCGCGCTGCACAGTCGGTTGCGCCGAGTGACCTAAACCATTCAGCCTTCCCACAAGGGGCCGGAGTTCGTTCATCTGAGGGACTGCGATCAGGATTGGTTGCATCAATCCAGTCACTTTCACATTTGGGCAATAGAACCTGAAGTCTGGCAATGCGGACCATAATATCCCAACGTGGCAATTCAAAAACAGATACAGTCCATGTAAAATGCATCCATAACAGTTTATTCACTTGCGACTGTACTTGTCGCCGGTTCACGTCGATGTACGCTTGAAGAGAATTTCAACAGATAACGCAGGAGGCGGCATGCCGTCCAAGCCACTCTACGTCGATGTTGCGGATCGGATCGCCGCGTTGATTTCCAACGGCACGATTTCCGTGGGCGCAAGGATTCCGTCGATTCGATCGACGAGCCGAAAACTTTCGGTCTCGGTCACAACGGTTATCGAAGCGTATCGTGTGCTGGAAGATCGTGGCTTGGTTGAGCCTTATCCACAATCCGGTTTCTTCGTGCGAGATCCGTCTCTGGCACTGCGGAGCGCCGAATTTACACCTCTGGAACCGGAGGCGCGCAAACTGTCGATGAAGCCAACTCGCGTGAGGGTGTGGAACTGCTTTTCACAAACGCTTGATGCGCTGAATCGAAACGACACGGCCCCGCTGGGAATGGCGAATCCGTCGCCCGATGTGTTGCCGGTGGAGCAAGTGAACCGAATCCTGGCCCGAGTTCTGCGCAACGAACCTGGACTGTCCACCAAGTACGAGATGTCGCCAGGAAATCTCGGCCTGAGGACGGCAATTGCGCGTCGCGTTTTTAACTCTGGCTGCACACTTGGTCCCGAAGATATCGTCATTACGACGGGAACGACCGAAGCGATGATGCTGGCGTTGCAAGCCGTGGCGCATCCGGGCGACGCAGTGGCCGTCGAATCGCCGTGCTACGTCGGCGTACTCCATCTCTTAGAGCGACTAAAACTGCTCGCCTTGGAACTGCCAACCGATCCGCGCGACGGTGTCTCGATGCGGGCGATCGAGGAACTGGTCGATTCGTCCAAGAAGAAGGTCGCCGCTGTAATTCTCAACCCATCGGTTCATAACCCGCTGGGTGGAATCATGAGCGACGACAAGAAGCAGCGAGTCGCCGAGGTCTTCGAGCGCGCACAGATTCCGCTCATCGAAGATGATATCTACGGGGATTTGGCATTCTCCGAAGATCGCCCGCGGTGCATCAAGGCGTTCGACAAGACGGGCAACGTCATGTTGTGTAGTTCGTTCAGCAAGACGGTTGGGCCGGGCTATCGTGTGGGTTGGATCGCCGCGGGAAGATGGTCGTCGGAGGTCAACGAACTCAAGCTCGCATTCTCGCTAGGCTCCACGACGGCAATGCAATTGGCGATTGCGGAGTACCTTGAGGGACGCCGGTTCGATCGACACTTGGCGCGAATGAAGCGCAGGTACGCGGAGCAACTCAAGCTCCTGGCTGACGCCGTTGGCCGGTATTTTCCCGATGGCACCAAAGCAACACGTCCAGTGGGAGGACACGTGCTGTGGGTCGAATTGCCTTCCAAAGTCGACACCTTCAAGGTGTACGACCAAGCCCTGGAGAAGAAGGTGAGCTTTGCACCCGGTTCCATCTTCTCTCCCACAGGTCGCTATCGAAACTGCATGCGCCTCAACGCTGGCTTTCCCTGGTCAGAACGCATTGAATCGGCCGTCCAGACGCTCGGTCGATTGGCGAAGAGCCAAATCGCACGGAAATGATAGTCACGCGCACCAACCAGCGAGAGCCATTCCTGTGTGAGGGTCAGTTGCGATTCCCTCGCCTTGATTGTCGGGATGAACAAATAGATTTGTCAGGTTCCAGAATTCCTTGATGAGAATGTCGCCGAGGATTCTCCCGTCCTGCGCGTATTTCAGGTGTAACGCGGATTCCTTGGCATCCAACCACCAGGTCAAACTGGATTCGATGCCGTGGATCAGGAAAGTCGCCTCTTCCTCCGAATTCGTGACGTTCTGTCTCACGGCAGCCGCAATCAGGCTGCGTACTTCTTCAAGGTCAGCGTCGTGCACCGAGGAAATCATCACGAGCACCTTCGCATTTCGATCACATTGCTTTGCGGTGCGACCACTCGTCTTTCAGCATGCTTAGCGAAAACTGACCTGTGTACCCACCATCTCGCTTCATAATGTCACGCATCAAGCCTTCGATGCTGAATCCGATGCCGTACTCGTAAAAACGAAGAGCCCGCGTGTTCTCCTCAAGGACGAATAGATCAATGCGATGGAATTCGTATTCTGTAAAACCAACCTTCAGCGTGGCTTCAACCATCGCCTTCCCGATCCCTCGTGAACGCAACTCCGGAGCGACCGCTACATAGCCGATGTGTCCGTAATCATTCTTCCATTCGATTCGCGTGTAACTGATCATACCGCGCGCGACATGCGAGTCATTCTCGCACCATTTGAAGCACAGCCGGTTGCGCGCGATCCGCGGGCCGATGACAAAAAATTCGATAAACGCGTCGCGTTCAAGCGGATAGTCGAACGAATCGCCAAGCACGTTGGCGAATTCTGTTCGGTCATCGAGCCAGGCTGCTACGGTGTCATAGTCGGATGCTTCAAGAGGTCTCAGCATGGCAAACACCCATTTCGCTTCAAAGGCTGGTGGATCGGTCAGAACGTCAGACCTCGTCTTTCGGTGTCCGGCTAGGTTGTTGTAGACCTGGCAAGGAACCACACAAAGTATGCCGACAGCGAATGCTGCCCTGACTCGTCGTGGAGCTCTACATGAATCGTGAGCAGAGATCGCCCTTTGGCTGCCAGTTCACGTAGGGCATCGTCAACCACGTCCGACGGAGTGCAGACTGTGGCTGTGATTCTACCGTTGGCTGGTTTCCTGAACTTCGCGTCAACACGGCGCACGACAGGAACAATGTCCGTCCCGCCGCCCATGTGTTTCAGCAGGAATTCCCCAGAGCATGCCTCGGCCAGGGATAACTGGGCACCCGCATGCACGGTGCCGATGTGGTTCAGGAATTGTGCTCCGGAGGGTATTTCCAACAGGTCTTCTTCGGCCGTCGCCTTCCGAATGCCGACGTGCTTGTTGAACGGCAAGTCTGTCACGGAATCAAGCCGCTCTGCGTTTCCACTTTCGGCGAGAATACTTCGGCTCGCAGATGTCCCCCACACTTGTTTGTTGAACTCAGAAGACACGCCTGGGGCAATCGTCAACCAACGCCAGTCTCCAACGTGAACCATCCGGGCGACTAACGTTACCTGGCCTGTGTGATAGGCCACGTGTGTCAGCGAACGAATTAACGCCTGCTGGATCGAGTGGGGCTCGCCACGAATGTATACCGTCTGGCCGATATTGCTCTCATGAAGCGCATCGAACGCCAATTCGAATGCTTTCCATCCGTCGTCGAAATGTTGCAACAGCGATGCGCGGTTGCCTTGCCAATCCACAAACTCGGAGTCGCGATCACGATCGGGCTTTTCGCCGTCGGTCGTCAGGAAATCGGTCCATCGACTACAAAGATTACCGCCAAGGTGACGCAGGATGACGGCCACCGAGTTGAAGTCCGGCGCAGGACGCAAGAACAGTTCGGAGTCGGTCAGCTGCTCAACTGCGGCGTCAATCATTCGCCGGTACGATGCCAGCGAGTCGCGAATCGTTGCGAGCCAGCCTGTCGGGGTTGTTTCGTTCATTTGCCAGCCATCTTCGCTCAATGCAGGATACCAGTACCAGATACAGTCTCTGCGATATGTACCCACAACAGTCGCCGAGTAGTGAATTGTGATTTTCCAACAGCACTGACGGCAGCCCGCGCCGGCGGAGTCACGTCGCGCGGGCGCTTCATCGGTTGACCGCCTTGCTATTCGGGCTTCTGGCCGATCGCTGAACACCATGCCTGGGCGAAATAGGCATCGGGATCGGTGCTCCATTGACGCATGGCATCCGCTCTTGAAGGGTCTAATTTGAGCGACAGATATTCAGCGATCAACGCCACTGATCGGTAGCAGTCGTATTCAGCCGAGAATGTGATCGTTGTGAATCCAGCATTCCGCAGCAATCGCGGTAGTTTCCTGCCAACGTGGATATCCCCGCCATTTGCAGCTTGAAGTTCCGTGTATCCACAGATCGCATCCTCGAGCCCTGGGGCATCCGGGCCGACCAGAAATCCGCCCCAGTCCGGACTTCGGATCGCAACAATTCCGCCGGGCCGAAGAACTCGAAGGACTTCAGCGATGGCCGTGTCCACCCATGCGAGATGTTCGAAGATTGCGTGGGCGAATACGACGTCGAAAAAGCCGTCCTCAAAGGGCAACTCGTAGATGGAACCAATCTGGAACTCAATGTTCGCAACACCATTCGACGACGCCCGATCGACAGCGATATCAATCTGTGTCGGTTCGCGGTCGATTCCGTAAACACACCCTGATGAAAGGATGCGGGCAAAGTCGCAGGAAATCGAACCGGGGCCGCATCCACAGTCAAGTAGTCGATCCGTCGACTTTAAGTAGGGGACGACAAAAGCAGCATGGCTTGCTGCTGTCCGATGCGCCATAAAATCGCTTGCGATTGACGTGTAGCCAGGCGTGTATTCATCGGGCATGCTGTCGATTCCGGACGTTTGCTGGCAACGCTTGGGGGCGGACTGACCCAAGCAACACGCCAAGGGAGTGTCAGTCTCTGTCAATTCTGGACACGAGCGCGGCACATTGGTTCAGTCGGACAACTTGTCATGGTGTTGGCTGATCTTGATTCCTGGAGTTTTCGGATTCAGTCGTTTGGACATACATGTCTCTTCGAAGTCCACTCCCAGCACGTTCAGAACTACCGTTTTCCCGGCGTGCCAACCGTGGCGCAGGTAAAAGTCGAGCGCTGCGGGAGTGGAAGTGAGGTGCAGGGTGGTAATGCCCTGAGCTGCGGCAAACGATTCCAGTTGTTCCAACAAGAGACTTCCAATACCATTGCCTCGCGACCCCGGATTCACATACAACCCTACCAATTCTGTCTCTTGCAAGGCGATGGTCGCACAGAGCCGCCCGCCCCGACAGGCGCAAAAAGTTGTGCGATCCGCCAGTCGCCTTCGAACACGAGTCGGCGTGTTGTATCGCTTCCAGGCGTTCAATTGTTCGGTTGAGTAACACGCCGAGAGCACTGCCTCCGCATTCCGACGGACAAGCGCACTGATGGCGCGGACATCATCGTCCGTGGCCAACCGAATCGTGAGAGTCGGACTCTTGCTGTTACTTTCCATTGGAATTATTCGAGGTAGAAGCGTCGATGAGTCAACTGCAGCCGGCGGTTAGACGGCACTCGTCGGACATGTCATTTCGAACAGGGCAACTTCTGTCCCATGGTAGTGGCTCGGAAGGGTAGGGTCCGGTCCGATCACATGTCGGCTTACGACAACAAATCCCGCTTGTTCATAGTAGGCAACGAGGTGGCTACTTGCCGCTGCCGTATCCATGCGAATCCCCTCGCGTTGCAGTTCTCTGCTGTGCGCACATGCCCAGCCAACTACGGATTGAAGGAGTCCACGCGACGTGCTCCACGGACTGCGTGCGATCCGGTGGAGATAGACATGAGCACCGCGTTCGCGATCGCCCCAGACCGCTTGATCTTCGTAAGCGATGGCGAACGTGCCAACCATCGCATCGTTGTCCATGACGCGGAATAGCTTCCGCGCTCGCACTTCCGATATGAGTGAAGCGTCTAAAAACTCCGGCCAGACGAGCGTACCGCGCTCCTGTTGCCTTCGGCGACCTTCGGCATAGGCTTCTTGGATTCGAGACAGATCACCGATGCTGGCCGGTTTGACATTCATGGCTGAACGATCCTGGTGTTGTCTGACGTTTGAGGTACCTTGCCCACCGAACGAACAACGGGGCACAAATTGTAGTCACACCATTGAACCGGCGGGAAACAACGCGTGCGGCCAATGCCAAATCAGCTCGGATGTGCTCGTTGCACTCGGTCGCGAGGGCGTCGGACTATAAACTCGTGAGTGCGAACAGCAGTGATCGGGCAATGTTCATAGGTTGTTTCAATAGTATGGGTGTTCCGACCTCTACATCAGGCCATAAACAATAGGGTGTTTGGGAAGTCTATCGGAATACGGTAGTCACAAACAGACACAGATTCTACGAAATGCATACAGTACAGATCCGTGAACTGAGTCTTTAGTTGTCATCAAATCCCATTTGCGTTGCGCTCGAAAAAATCAGCAAGTCGGGGCGTTGCGCTGTGAGCAGGTTCCCGCAGTTCGGGGTTTGTCTTTGTGCTAGAAGTTGGACGACCTTCAGCGAGCTTCCGCGTTCAGAAACTGATGGAGATGGCGCTGACCTCTGCACTTGCGCCACCATTTTGATGACAACATTATCACGAACGTCGCGGCCCTGTCCGACTAGTACGTTCGTGCGCAAGGTGGGCGTGTCATTTGCATCCGAGTCCGCCGCGCTAACCTGCTTCGTGGGACACACCGACAGCAAAATTGAGCGTCTCAGAACTCACAGCGGGTGCATCAACTTCGGCAGTTTGTCTTCGACTCCAAGTCGCAGCGGTGGATTCCACACCGCAGTTCCGTCCAGTGAATTGTGTAGTCCAACTGATCACGCCGGGATACCTTTTGGCGGCCAGCCCGAGCAGGAGTGAGTGACTAGTGACTCAGGACGAACCGACGGCAAAGAGCTGGCAAGCTGTGGCCGGCTTTCCAATAGGTAAGAAAAAGCCCCCGTCGCCCAGCCACCTTGGGCCGGGCGACGACGGCGAACGTTGAGTGGGATCGGTTCGTCAGCGCCGACGGCGATGGCGAAACCGGGGAGGATTGCGTCGCGTTTCTTTGGCATCCTGGCAGCCAAGCTGGTAGCTGAAGTAGCTGGTGACCGCCAAGATCACGAGGCCAACGATATAATCCATGGTGAGAGTTCCTGACAGGTTTGGATGTTTCAGGTTTCGTTTAGTTCGCCCTGGAGAGAAACCTCAGCCGGTCCAGTTTCGGCAGGGCTCGCGAAATGGACAACTGGGACAGTTCATTGGCGAGGGTGCCGGGTAAAAGTGCTCGGCTTCGATCGCCTGCCAAACGCGTAGCACCAAGTTCTTGGTACGGTCAATTCGCTGACGGTCGATTTGGACACGATGGCGTTCGGCAATAGGCGTCTTGGCTTTCGTGACAACCGCAAATTCCAGCCAGAGTTCCTTGCCGGGCAAGATCTGCTTGGCCAACTCGCTGTACAGCAACAGTTGCTCTGCCTGGTCTTGGGCCTGACCCACCTTCCAGCGACTGCGGGAAGTCTTGAAGTCGGTGATTACCAAAGCGTCCGTCGTTACCACAAGCAAGTCGAGGCGGGCTAGCAAGTCAGGCACGCCTTGAATAAGCTCACCACGGAGCTGTTCTTCGACACCGACCACAGTGCCTTGGGGGCGGGACAGCTCACTCTCCCGAAACGCACTAAGCACCCGGTCCGCCAGATGACCAATCGAACTGAGGTCTTCCCCTTTGCTGAACTTGAGGGCTACCCCTTCGTTGCGCGCTCCCCCAAGACTCCCAGAAGGCATCGAGCAGGGTGTCATGGTCAGGAGCGGGATTGCCGGCCATCAACTCGTTGAAGTGGTGCTCAACGCTCGCATGAATTCCACTGCCGAAGGCCAAGCTCGACGAGATCACGTTTTCGGGTAGGCCATCGACATACTTGAACTTGTACGCCAACGGGCAGCGCTGGTAGAGGGCCAGCGCACTAAACGAAACGTAGTCACGACCAGTGAGCTGCTGGGCTACGTCGTTGGGATGCGCAGTGCTGGTGGATACAATCACCGCCGCCCACCGTTGGTACTCTCCTGGGGTTTGATGGCGTCGATCAGCTCACTCGCCTCAGTGATCGACAGGGCTTCCGGTTGGTCCACGCCATAGCGATTGCGAAGTTCGCCGGCTAGGTCGATCCGCTGGCGGTTGGCAATGGCATGGATCGCCCGGATCTGGCTTGCGGTCGCACTTCGACCGTTGGGTCGCCGTGAACCGTTGCCTTGGCCATGCTCAGGGTGGCCGTTCCCGTTGGAGTGACCATTGCCGTGGTGGCCGTTGGTTTGCCCGGTGCCGTTGAGTTCTTCGTCCACGGAGGCTTTGGCCAGGCGATAGAGACTTCGGAGACGTTCCTGCAGTTCGTCGGGCTGGTTTACGAGCCCTGCCTCCACTTCGAGTTCGAGATTCACACTGGCCCCGCGGGAGCCAAAGTTCGCTTCCCCTGCCTTACGGGACCAGCCGACATTGAGCTTAAGCATGGGGTCTTCCTCCTGGTTGGATGGTTGGTTGGGATGACTGCTGCGAGATCAGGCGTCGATTGCCTGAAGCTGCTTGAGCGACAAGACAGCCGAGCGAATCCGTTTGGACTGCTGACGATGCCGTTTCAGGCCGGCAATCAAGGTCGTGGTTTGCACCAGCGATTCTCGCAGCGATGCCTTGAGGTTCTCAGCTGCATCGAGCAGTTCGCTCACACTTTGAGAATCGCTGCCGCTCTGCTCGTGGTTGCTTGGTTCTGGCATTGGCTGGATCCTGCGTCCTCGTGATGGGTGTTGGCTTGCTTCTTGCCGAAGTTGCGGCAGGAGCCGGTGACTCGATCCGGGTAGCTTCCGGATCCGACATCACGATCCCGCTCTTTTCCAACACCGCCCACACATATTTGCGGTGCTGATCCTGGCAGCAGACAGGGACTTCTGGGCCGAAGATGTGCATGCTGCGGAAGCCCATGCGAGCTGCCCGAGCCAGGTATTCCCGGTTGGTACTAAAACGCACAGCTTCGCCATCACGCCGCGAGCTGGTCAGCACAAGTTCCAAGGGTGTGGGTTGGTCAGCCCCTTTGGCGCGAAGCGTAACGGCCCCGTTCAGGTCAAGAGTCACCGGGGCGTTGAAATCGTCCGTGGCTGGTAGACGCTTCACCGCCTTCGTGAGGAACTCAGCATCCGTGTCTGAGAGCTGCAGCGTGGACGTGGCGGAATCAACCTGCCGAAGGTGATCTTCGACATTGGGGAACCTGCCTTCTTTGTCGATCTTCAACCACACGGTCCACGGACCGATGCGGAGCGTGACCCACTCGTCGGATTTACCAATTTCAACCTGGTCGCCAAGTCTGAGCTCCGGGCTCGCGAGACCGCGGCAGGCAGGCACCAGCAAATCCCCCTCCCAGGGAAACGCGAAGCCATCTTGAATCAGCAGCTGCCGGCCGTCCGTGCCGGCAATCTGACCCTGGTCGCCACCCCGCAGCCGCAAACAGTTCAGAGCGTAACGCGTGGACGAGTCGTCGGCCGTCTCGACAGCTTCCCTGAGAGCGGTCAGCAGTTCGACCGCATTGCTTTGCATGGCCTCCGGCAACGCCGGAAAGTCTGGACACTTTAAGGCCGCGCAGTTCGCAATCTGCGGAATGCCGGCGTCGGTCCACTCGGCGTGGATACTCTCACCTTCACGCCGGATCTGGACGGGCTCGTCCCTGCTCCCTTCACAATCCGCAAGAAACTGGAAAGGGACCGCAAACGACGCTGGCTCGAATTCGCCCGCGAGCTGCCACTGGATGGCGGTCCTCTCGCCCACTGCACGAATAAGTAGCTTTCTTGATGTTGTAACGAACGAAACCGGTGGGCCTTGGTTACGTGCCGAGAGCGCCAGTCCCTTCCGAAACACAGCGCGTAACTGTAGTGATCAACGGCGTCTCCCTTTCCCGCTTTGGCAGGATTTCGATGAGGCTTGGCCGCGATCGTTGCCCGAGTTGCCACCAGCAGTGAGCACGATCGCGACGATGATCCAGAGCAAGATTGCCCCGGTCCCCAGAAAGAACGACACAATCAGGCATGCGGCCCCAAGCCCGCCGAGATACCGGTTGATCGCATGGCGATAGTCAGCGTCGGTTCGATACCCCGGCGGGTCAGGGCCTGAGTGTTTGCCCAGCCCCATCAAGCAGCCCGCCGGGTGAGGGCATTCAGGTTGGCGACGGCGGGGACCTGATGCTCAGTGTCGTAGTCGTCCCAATCGAGCACCTGCGGCGGCAGGTCGTTGGGTTCGGGATCAAAGTCCACATCGAGCGGATCAGCCAGGCTGAAGCCCCGGTGGCGGATTTCATGGAGGTCTTCGCCCAGGGCGCTGGCGACTTCACGGTCGAGTTGGTTTTGGGTCATCGGTTCACTCCAGAGGGTTTGAAGAAACCGACCGCCCTACGCAGGGCGGTCGTGAGAAACACAACCGCCCCGCAACGCTACGAGGCAGAAAAATGACGTGGATCAGGCGGCTTTGGCTGCGGTGGTACCACGAGCCTCGGCCGCCTTAAAAGAATGTCGAAAAATTCCTCTTCTGCTGGCGGGTCGTTCTCCCCCTTTGCGAGTCAAGGGTGTTCGCGGCGGCAAGGGCTCACCGGAACTCACAACTCAAACATCTGTGGGAGACACAAAATGAAGACGACTCGAATGATGCTGGTGGCGGTGGTTGCGGCAGCCTTGGTGAGCCTGACAGGTGCGAAGTCAGCCGAAGCTCAAGTGCGAATCTCAACCCCAGGCTTTGGCTTTGCGACCGGCTCTGGCGGAACTGGCCTGCGGGTCGGTGGCTTGCGAGTAGGAACCGGCGGTGGCGGGTTTGGCTTCAGCGTTGGCCAGTCAAGTGGATTCGGCCAACCGAGCTTTCGTCCCAGCTTCGGTCCTTCAGTCCGCCCGACGTTTGGACCCTCGTACGGTCCCAGCTACCCCGCCGTTCGCCCCAGTTTTCGCCCCTCGTACGGGCCCAGCTACCCCAGCTACGGGCACCATCACCACCATCATCATGGCGGGTTTTACCGATCAAGCTACGGTCCCCGCTGGCCGTAAGAGAACTGCAACTGAGGTGGAAAAGATACTCAACCCAGGTTGCCAAACTGCCACGAGCCGCACTAAGCTCATTTGATTGGTAGTCTTGACCGTCGTTCTCGGGTGACGGCCGCCAGTACGGTTCTCTTGCTCGTCGGTGAGTTCAGCCGGGGACATCGGCAGGCCCCGCTGGAACGTCCTAGCTCAGAGTTGGCGGACGTCAATTCACCAGTTCTGGAGGTCCGCATGGCCAAAGTCACAAACGAGACAAACGACCCCAACGAAGTTCCGATCGACATTCGGCAGCGCATCCTGGATGACTTCGGACCAGAACGTGCTGACGACATCAATCGCTACCTGTTGAATCGAATCCCGGTTGGATTGCCGAACGGCACGCGCCCACGCCACCTCCGCTGCATTCTTTACTTGGCAAAGGGAGACAAGGCCCGGCTCGATCGATCCATCGAAGTATGCCTGCAAGACACTCGTGATATCATGCTCCAGGCTGAGTACGAAACGGACTCGGAGAAGCGGTTAGTCCGGGTACGAGACTTCGGAAAGCCGTTTGCGGAATCGCAGATTGAGGTACGGAAAGCAGGAGGCGCGGAATGAGCGACATCCGAGGCATTTGGGTCATGCGGCTGCCCCGCCGACCGTGATAAGATGTGGCGAGTCTGCTTTACACGCCGCAGGGATTTGCGACCTGGGTTCTTCGCGCACGGATGCCGATGAACAGGCGGTTCGAGCTGACCGCGTGATTCGGACAACGGACGAGCCTCCTGCTTGACAGCTCATCCGTCAACCCCATTCGCCGATTCAACTTTGACACACTGAACATGCGCTCGACGGCTTGTCCGCCTTGGTACGCTACCTCCGGTAGCGGCTAAACGCTTGCCGCAGGTAGCCAGCGACGACTAAAATCAGCGATGCACACAAGTCGCAATGGCGACAAAGTTCAACGCACGATAGGCGGCATCCCACGCGTATGAAATATTTCACACCCAAGTGGTGGGCGATGGAGGTCGAGAGCACCGATGCTGTCGTCGCTGACTACGCGCGCTACATTGACTCGATTCGTTCGCAACTGACGCCGGCTCTACGGTCGCTTCACGATGAGGTATCGTTGCACGATTCTAAGGTGCGACGATTCGCTGTTGATATTCCGACTCAGACGGTTGCTATCACGCTCCACGGTTTCACTGACCCTTGGAGTCCCGACGGTCAGACCGGCAGACGCTTTGATCTGCGCTACGAGGGCGTCACTACCGTCGAGAGCACAAATGAGGACGAGTGGGTGTCGGAGGCGTTCGACAATAGTGACCTTGGGTATTGTGAAATTGAGTTGCTTCCTGACGGACGCTGGGAGCATCGGATGTTGTTTGCGTCAGGCATCGAGCTTACGATTCGCTTTAGGGATTTACGACTGCACTATGAGCCACTGCCACAACTGCCGCCTAACCAATAAGGCTTTGACATCGCGAGGTACGAGCCGATGTTCAAGGCCTTTGTTCAAGAAGCCCGGCTGAAGTTGGATCGCCGACTTGGGTTTCGCTTTATCTTGGACGGTTGGAGGCGGTCAGGAAGACGAGTTTTGGTGGGGGCTTGCTGGGTCAGTGCCTCACCGCTGGTGTATCGCCCGAGCCAACAACTGACGCGGCGAACAAGGCGGATCGAGCTGACCTTGTGATTCGGACAAAGGACGAGCGTCTGGCTCGGCAGCTCACCCCCCAACACCCGTTATTTGCGAAAGGAAGACATGAGCGATCAAACGACCTATCGAGCGTTCGATAAGTGCCCCCGGTGCGGTGCCCCTCTACAAGACGGATTCGCGCACAAAGCAGCCGGGATTTCATTTGTTGCGTCGAAATCGTTTGAACAATTCCTTTCGCTCGACGAAGACTTGGCTGAAGCGGGATTGCGTAAACTCCTTCCATCAAAAGCCGAATACTTTCGCTCTCATGTCTGTCGTTCATGCGAGCTTTACCTAATCGACTTCAGTCGAACGTATGATCGCTCTGAAGCGAAGGAACTACTTGAGCGAATTGCCAAACAATAGGTCCACGAAAGCAAATGATCGGGTAAGGGCGGCCACCGCTGGCCGCCCTTACCACGCTACCTGACATGGTCGCTCCAGAATTGCTTGAGCGACAGTATTCACTGTCGCGTGAGTGTTGGTCATCGCGTAACGCATGGAGGGAGAACGTGACTCGTTTCTGGCGTTCCATGATCCAACCAGTTCTCATTCAACCAACTCAGCTCCGCTTCCAGAGCTTCAGTCCTTCTCCCAAACGGTCCCAGCTTCGGTCCATTCACCGGGCCCAGATCCGCCCACCAATGCCCCTCATCATCCGGCTCGACATGGGAACCGCGAGCAATCTTTGGCTGCCCCAGGGTGGCAAGGTCAATCGCCTCGTCATAAACGCAGCGGACCTCGCCACCCGGTTTGACAACAATCTGCATCATCTGCTCCTTCATTTGGGTCTGCGAAGGATGTTTCGCCGGGGGCGATCCACCAGCAACCCATCCAGCACGGACTGCACTTCGCTCAATTCCTGGACGACACTTTGCCGCAGGACCTGGTTGTCACGCAGCCTTTGCGGACCAACACCCCCCACGATCTGTTGGCATTGGCCCACCAACTCGTCCAGCTGGTCGTTGGACCGCACGTTCAAACTACGGAACCGGTCGAAGAACTCGGTGAGGTTCGTGATTGCGCTGTCGCGAAACACTTTGGGCTTGCCGTCGTCCTGGCCGGCTAGCCGTTCGGTAAGGTGCTGGACCAGCTTGGCAAGCTCATCCATGAACGCCTGTTCCGCAAGCTGGACGGCTTCATCGAACCGAGACTGCACCCGTTGGCATTCCTGTTGGTACAGTTCCGGGCTGAGTTGCCGCAGGTAGTCAGGTGGCTCCACAGACGGATAATCATGCTCGATGGCAAACATGCCAGTGAGCGATGACGGGTAGTCACTTGCATCGAACAGATCGCCCAACCGGTCGCGGGCGG
>CALOEH010000260.1:0-56836 GCA_942492195.1 uncultured Planctomycetia bacterium
AACGCTGGTAGCGATTTTACAACAACTGCTTGGCGATATGTATCTGTTGCTGGGTGGCGATCTTGATCTTCGGGGCGCCGCAGGACTTGTGTCGTTTCTTGCGAGGATAGTCCCGGCTCTTCTTGCTCGAGGTGCGGTTGGTTTCGTCCTGCTTCATGCAGGTATGTAGTTGCAGGGCATGTCTCGACTGGTCCAATGCGGCTAATAGAATTGCTCTGCCAAGCATGTCGAGAACGCGAATGGGACTGAGTCCTTCGATCGGTTGCCGCTCTTGCATCAACGCCATTTTTGCTACGAATAGAGACGCCCAGATCCCGAGCAACGTCCAAGTCAGTTCGGTGCGAACGTGGCGGGGTGTACGGCATTGCAGTTTTGCCCGGCGACAGTTGTGCTTCACCGTGCGAAAGAACAATTCGATGCCCCACCGAGAACAATAGATCTCGCGAATTTGTTGCTCGGTGAGATCGAATTCGTTGGTGAGTAGCCACATCGGGCTGCGTGCGGTTTTCACTTGAATCAAACGCAGCATAAGCGGCGGTTGCCCGTTCCGCTGCACGCTCTCTGGCCAATGATATACGACGTCTTTTCTGCGATCGACTCCCAGCTTCTTCAACAGCGTCACGTTCGATCCCACGCGGACCACGAACGATCGGCCCGAGTTCATGACCGTCGACCAGAACGGGTAGCCAACGTATTCGGCATCGCCCACCACTCGGGCATTCGGGGGAAGTTCTGCGAGCATTTCGGCTGCGTTCTGTCGCTCGCTGCCGGAAGAAGCCGACAACCGCCAAGTAACAGGCAGTCCTGAACCGATATGCCAGAAGACGGTGGCCAGCACTTGGACGGTCATCGCCTTGGAGGCGTCGGCAGTGTTGCGGTACCGTTTTCTTTTCTTCTTTTTGCCTCGCGATTTACCTTGGGCGGAGAGTACCGCGAACGCGTTCTGATTCGGGGCGGTGCGAGGTGCGGCAAATTTCGATCCATCGACGGCGTAGGTAGGCCTGCCAGCGGTGGTCCAATGGCCTTTCAGCTGTCGCAGTCGCGAACAGATGTGCTTCTTCACCTCGGCGGCGAGTTGTTCTCCGCAGTTTGCGAGGCCGTCGCAGACCCCTTGCCGCGTATGTGCGGTCTACTGATGGAATAGAGCTTGCACCGCTTGCAGCCTCGCGAACGCGTTGCGTGAGCGTTCGCTGCGTGGAGCAGCCCCAGCACGCGATGGCCGTCGCGGCGAGAACGAACGATGAGATCTTGGCGTTCCCATGCCGGGGCACCTCGGTACAGTCTGGCAACAGCCAGTCAAATACCTCTTTTAAAGTTTGAAGAGATATGGCAACATCCTTGTTGTCTTGATGCGACATCCAAGACTCCTTCTTGGAAAAATGCTTAAGGTGGTACAAAAGCATTGAAGGCCGAAAACGCCTTCCGCATCAAGACTATTTTTTTGCACGGAGAAAATCGCTACCAGCGTTGAGTGCCACCAGTGCCATCCAACCGAACTGCTGGCTGATTGTCCACTTTTCCAGCGTGGCTCCTAATCAAAAGCCTTCTTAGTTGTGTCTGAGGCCGACCTCAAACGGACTGCTCACCAAAACCGGCTCTCATGCTAGAATGCGCTGATCAGCCTACGCAACCTTTCACCGTGATGACGGAATTGTAGAACGTGCCTGCCAGGAAACGAACCAACCGATTATTGTTCTGCGGGCTTGCGCTGTGGATGGTTTTGCTTAGCTTCGCGGCCCGATCCGAACGCAGCGAGGCTCAATCGCCAGGACCATCTACCCAGGAGGTGAGTTTGCCGCAACCGTTGCCTGTTGGAGGATGGGGTTTCGCCGAATTCCAGCAACTGGATGATGTCATGCTCAGCGTGCTGGCCGAACACAACGTGCCAGGGGGAGCCTTGGCCGTGGTGCGGGGGAATCAGTTGATGGCCGTCCGGAGTTACGGTTGGGCGGATATCGACGAGCGCCGCCCCCTCACGCCGGATAGCCGTTTCCGCATTGCCAGCTTAAGCAAATCCATGACGGCCGTCGCCATCTTGCAAATGATCGAACACGGGCAGTTGGCGATGGAGACCAAGGTTTTCGACCTGCTCGAACTGACGAAACTCGCCCCTGATCAAGAGCCTGCGGATCCACGCTGGCACGAGATCACCATCGATCAACTGCTCCGTCACCGGGGCGGTTTCGACCGTGCGGCATCGCTCGACCCGATGTTTCAGTCGGTCCAGATTGCCAAAGATCTGCAGCGGATAGCACCTGCTGGGTTTGACGACATCATCCAGTGGATGTTGGCCCGACCGCTGGATTTTGCACCTGGCGAACGATATGCGTACAGCAATTTCGGCTACCTGTTGCTTGGCCGTGCGATTGAGAAGATCTCTGGCACTGCGTACGAAGACTACCTGAAACAGCGAGTGTTGAAACCTTTGGGTGCCAGGCAGACGACGCTGGGACGCACACTCCGCGAGCATCGCCAACCGGGCGAAGTCACCTACTACGCACCAGGAGAACTTGGGCAGTTGGTCATGACAGGCCGACGAGTAAGTGACCCGTTCGACGCTCCTAAGGTCCCGGCGCCCTACGGCGCATGGTGTGTGGAAACCATGGATGCCCACGGTGGATGGATCGCTTCGGTGGTGGATCTGGCCAGGTATCTGGTGCTGTTTACCGATCCCGCGAATTCGCGCGTGCTGCGTCCTCAAACGGTAGCTCGGATTGCCAACCGTCCTCGCTCCGAATCCGGCACCGCCAGCATGGATGCCGAGGGAGAACAGGCCAGCGGTAACCAACAGGCCGTGGAAGAGTACTATGGACTTGGGTGGATGATTCGTCCCGGTTCCAACGGCGCACCGACTCAATGGTGGCATACCGGTTCGCTCCCTGGCACGGCTGCCTTGATGGTCCGACGTGAGAACGGCTTGGCCTGGGTGGTGTTGCTCAATCGTCGCAGTGGCCCCGATGGCAAGCACTTGGGCTACGTACTCGAACCGCGCTTGGCCAAGGCGATTGACGCCATCGAACACTGGCCTGACTACGATGCGTTCGAACTGGTAACTCCGCAGCAGCAACGCGGTCAGGAGAAGCCGGAATGACCGCGTTTGCTCAGTCTTCAGCAAGTACAGACTCCGCGACGAGTCTGAGTTGCCCTCCGTTTATGCCGGCTCGCGGCTTGGCAAACCCACACCTGCAAACCGTGTTGGCCGTCTACTGGCGAGGATCGCACCGGCCGTATTCAGCCCAACACCACCACGTGACGTTGGCCGATGGCGACCAGGTGGTGGTCCATGATGACCTTCCCAACAACTGGCGGGCAGAACAGGGTGCTGTGTTGCTCGTGCATGGACTCTCTGGCTGCCACCTGAGCCCCTACATGTGCCGGCTCTCCGACAAATTCTGTGATCGCGGCGTGCGCGTGTTTCGCCTCGACCTGCGTGGTTGCGGGGCGGGTACGCTTTTGGCACGGCGGCCCTATTGCAGTGGTTGCACGGACGATATCCGTAGCGTGCTGGCCTTGATTGAAACCGTGGCACCTCAGACGCCCGTAACGTTGGCGGGGTTTTCGATGGGAGGCAACATTGCCTTAAAACTTGCCGGCGAATCCGGAGGTGATGTTCCACGCAACCTGGCTAAGGTGATGGCAGTTTGTCCTCCAGTGGATCTGTGCGCTTGTGTGACCGAACTGAATCGCCGATCCAACCGCCCCTACGACATCCATTTTATCCGCAGTCTGTGGAAGCAGATCCACACGCGTCGGGCGTTGGTGCCAGATGCCATGGTGCCTCCTACCACCACACGTCCTGCCTGCCTGTTCGAACTGGATGACATTTATACCGCACCAGCTTGGGGCTACCGCGATGCACTGGACTACTACCGGCAGTGCAGCTCCGGACCGATGGTGCCTCACATCACCTTGCCCACACTGATCTTGGCCAGCGACGACGACCCATTCATCCCAGCCCACTTGTATACGGCACTCGAACGTCCGCCGCATGTTCAACTTCATATAACCCATGGCGGAGGTCACATGGGCTTCATTGGCCGAGGTGGGCGCGGATCCGGATCGGCGCTGGATGGATTGGCGCGTCATCGAGTGGGTCTTGGGGGGAGATTGAATCGCGGAGATCTGCTCCGCGGTTCGGAGAGAATCGAACCGCGGCTCCTACCACTCGAACACTTGCTGGATCTGCGGTCTCCGGTACTCGGCTCCTCCGACCAAGATCCGCAGGTTGCCACTTCCGGCGGTGACGTCGGCGGCATCATGGGTATGTCCACAGAGTACCAAAATCTCTTGGTCTGGGTGCGCCGCGGCGACCTCTTCGAGCAAGTTGCCAACTGCCTGACAGGTGAAATGTGGTGCCCAGGCATCATCGGACGGCTCACCTTGATAGGTGCACGCCTCACGCAACGGCGGAACATGCGTCAGCACCACCACACGGCGATGGGTGGCAAGTGCGGCCAACAGCGGAATTCGCAACTGTTCGGCCGCCTGGTCTCCGAGCCGCTTGGAGCGAACGTTGAAGTTTTGCCCTGGCCTCTCTGGGGTAACCGGGGGCCATTCCATGCACGGCAAGATCTGCGATCAGCGCGTAGTCATTCAACTTGACCGGCGATTCAATGAAATTGCCATGTCGGGCGTCTCCCCAGCCATCGTGCCCCACCAGAGCCGTCTCAGAACTCAGCGAGATTGGTGTGGTTTGTCCGGTGAGGTACGAGAGCCTTGGCTGCTCCTGACAGGCCGAGACGCATCGCAGACGTGTCTCTTCGATTCCGTCATGGTAGAAATCGTGGTTGCCCAACACAAAGTGAATTGGTTTCGGAATGGCGTCGGCCATTTCTTCCAAAAAGATCACAACGGTGGGGGCTTCGGCCAAATCACCACTAATGGCAAACGCGTCGGCGCCCGTCGCGGCGAACGTTTCGTACAGCTCGCGGCGCCCGTCGGCGTTCATGAAATTCAGATGCAGGTCGGTCGCCCAGGCTAATCGCATATCGGCAGAAGTCTCCTTCTGAGTGCTATCGGCTTCATGCTCGGACAATTCCTGCCGCGTTTCATGTTCTCCTTCGAGATACTCTATTCTGCCGCCGGCCGATATCCCGGAGCCGCATAGAATTTGAGGACCGGTTTCGCCTGCGTGCCAGCGGCGTCCCATACAAAGACTTGACCATCCAGCCCACCGGTCGCCAAACGATTGCTCTCGGCGTGCCAGGCGGCGGAGAGTACATAGCCCGCGTGCCCTGACAGCGCCTGCTGCGGCTGGAGGTCCTGCCAGTTGTATCGGCGCACGGTCTTGTCGATGCCCAAGGCGGCAATACCCGCCCCCGTGGCCAGTGCGCTGTAGGATTTGCTCTCTTCGAGCGTCTTGAAATTGTCCGGTTCGCTCAACGGCCAAACATAGACCGACCCGCCGCGTCCATTCGAGGCCAGGGATTTGGAATCTGGCGAGAACCCGACGGACATGATCGGCAGCTTGTGTTCGTCAAACTGGGCGAGCAAACTTCCATCGGCCGGCGTGAACACGCGGATCTTGGTTCCACGCGTACCACAGGCAATGTGTGCCCCATCCGGACTCCAGGCCAAGGTGGTGATGGTGTCCTCGGGAAAAACGGGAAACGGTTGCTGCCGGTCAGGATGTTCAAGATCAACGACGACGATCGCTCCGCGAATGGCCACTGCCACCTGCTTGCCTGAGGGCGAGAATTTGCCGGCCCAAAGCATGCCAGAATCGGCGGCCACTTGCCACAAAGGCTGCCCGCTGGCCGCATCATACAAGATGCTAGCACCGACACCTTGAAGGCTCCCGCCGGTGACCAAAAGCTGCTTGCCGTCGGGACTAAGATCAATGCCAAAGATCGTTTCCGGAGCTTGTCCGATCCGCTGATGGAGCTTGCCGGTGGCCGTGTTCCAAACGGAAATCTCATTCTTGCCAGGGGCATATAGCAACTTGCCGTCGGCACTTACGGCCATGGCGGTCAGGGCTGTGGGACGCTGGTACGCTTCGGGAGATGCGGGGTACTCTTCGATCGGAATGATGGTGGCCAACGGGGCAGAAGGGGCCGTTCCATCGTACTTTGCCCCGGCCGCAACCCAGCGTTTGATCAGCTCAATCTGCTCGCTGGTGAGGGGCAAACCTTTGGGGGGCATCCGCCGTTCGGCTTCTGTCGCCAGGACGCGGGCCACGATTTCACTCGCGTCCGGCTTACCGGCAACAATCGTCTTGGCATCGCCCGGTGCTCCACGCAGGAGCTGCGCGAAGGTATCCATCCGCAATCCCGCCTCAGCCCGCTTGGTGCCATGGCAGCTGGTGCAGTTCTTAGCGAGAATCGGAGCAATGTCGGCTTTGAAACTTACCGGCGGCGCGCTCTTCTGCTCTTGAGCCAAGGCCGGTTGGAGTGTGCCGAGGGTCCAAACCGCTGCTGCGCAAAATGCCCAAATTCCAAGAAGGTTCTTCAGCACGAGTTGCTCCTGGTGTCGTATCTGTTGGTGTGCGGACCACCTATCAGGACAAGGCGTCCTGAAATAGGTGAACCGTTCAATCGGTGGGGATCGGTGGCGGGAACGATGCAGCCAAACGCGGCTATTTCGACGACTTGTAACCCGCCTTCTTGAGGACGTCGGCAATCTTCACGGGCGCTCCCCCTTGACGCTTGCTTTCGTCGGCAGCTTCCATGAAAGCCATGATCTGTAGGGTGTCTTCGGCAGTGATGGGGGGCTTGCCCGTCGCGAAGAACTTGGCGATCTCAATCAACATGGGTTCGTAACCACCGTAGCCGCCGCTGGGGCCAACTCCTTTGGAACCAAAAACCAGGGCTCCATAGCCAGCTTTACCTTGGCGTATGCCGCGGAACGTGCCAACACGCCCCCCTTCCCATATGCCCATGGCGACATCTGTCCCGTCGGTATGAGCCCGGGTCACGGTTTCGCAGCCGTTGCCCATGATGGTGAAGAGAATTTCGACGCCATGCACCCCGTACCAGTACAAGTCAGGATGGTGCGGTTCCAGCGAACAGGGACCGTAGGCGTCACAGCCGATCACGTCCCCAATCTTCTCGTTGTTAAGCATTCCCAAGATGCCAGGGCTGAACCTGAGCGAAGAACTCGAGAAGCAGGGAACGTTGTGCTCTTGGGCCAGGCGGTAGATTTCGACCGCGTCCTTGAGCGATCCGGCGACCGGCTTGTCAATAAACACCGGCTTGCCCGCCGCAAACACAGGCCGTACCTGTTCGAGATGAGGGCGGCCATCCACGCTTTCTAACAGCACGGCATCCACTTTGGTGAGCAACGTCTCAATGGAGTCGACAATCTCCACGTCCATTTTCTGTACGGTCTCGGTAAATCCCTTGATCCGCTTGAAGCTAGCTTCGACGTCATCGCTACCAGCGGGAAACGCCGCCACCACCCGGACATTGGCCAGGGGTCCTACGGCCTTGGGATCATTCATTGCCTTGGTGAACGCAACCACGTGCGATGTGTCCAGCCCGATGATGCCCACACGGATGGGCTTGTCAGCTGCCGCGGCCATGTCAACATTCGAGGCCAGCATGACGGCGGCACTCGCTAATCCCAAAGCCATGGCAAAGAGTACGGAACGCTTCATGGGTGGATTCTCGACCTGATTCTCAAGGGAAGGAAACGGGAAGGCTCGGCGTGCCAGTATGCCGCGGCGGCGGGCGAACCTCAAGCATTTCACGAATAAACGAGCGAACGGCGGTTCACTACCTAGCAACCTTCGCCACCCGTAAGAATCCGCATGGCCTGCCACCACCGCCGTGTGTCGAGGCATGCCAGGGCGTTCCCCCAATCAGGAATGTATCTGCTCGCCCCCGCCCTGATGATTCGACGCGAGACGGGGTCGTTCGTCCGATGCTGGACCGGTCATGATAGCCGGATTTGGTAAGTGTTGCGGTGGAATTGCTCTGCGACGTGGGGCAAGTAGGTGACGGTGCGTATGGAGCGACTCTCCGGCGCGGGCGTCGTTGCCCGATGTCGGGTCGGTGCGGCACGGGGCCTCGTCATGGCAGTTCGCGTGGCCTAGTTGTGCACGTAGTATCAAGCAGGACGAGACCAGCACCACGGCCAGCGAGCGTGGAATTCCGCCCCCTCCGTCGGTCGCTGCGACAGCAACTAACGCAACTCCAAGTGCGGTGAACGCCACGCTACCGCGGCGGAGTGTGAGTGAGCCGGTCATGATCATCAACGCTGCCGTCGCGGACACCTCGGTCAATCGCGACAGTGCAGCCAGGATGGAACAGACGGCCACGAACTCCAGCAGTTGGGCCAAGGTGAATTGGCGGTCGCTACGAATCGTGTAAGTTCCTGCCTGCACGGTAGCCGTTCTCCCTGAGCCTGACGGTGGACCGGTGGAACAACCGCACAGAGTTCACGCGCGCAACTGAGTACTTTCGCAGACCTGCCAGCGTTGCTGTCTTGACCAAGTTGGTTCGGCTTTTTCGAGGTCTCAATCGGGCTAGTTGAGCGCTAGGGGTTCTGCTACGATCCGCCCCCCGGCAAGGCGCGTCTGTTTCGGATGCCAGCAATCGAGGATCAGTCAGCGCTCCAGCGCGATCATGGAGGATGTGCGATGTGCGGAATCGTAGGTTACGTCGGTTTTCGAGAAGCAGATGATGTCTTGGTGCAAGGACTCCGCCGACTGGAGTACCGAGGCTACGATAGCGCTGGCGTGGTCACTCTGACCGCCCAAGGCCATCTCACCATGACCAAGTCAGCCGGAAGAATTGATCAACTGGCTGCCCGACTGGCCGAGGATCCCTGCCCTGGCAAAGTGGGCATCGGTCATACGCGTTGGGCCACGCACGGACCTGCCAACGACGTGAATGCTCATCCCCACTGGGGTGGCGATCAGGTGCTGGCGTTGGTCCATAACGGGGTGATCGAGAACTACCGTTCGCTCAAAACCCAACTCGAAGTCGAAGGCTACCGCTTCCAATCAGCGACTGATACCGAAGTGATGGCCCATCTGGTTTCGAAATCGCTCGATGAGCAACTCGTCGGCTGCAAGTCAGATCCTGGCGATACACCTGACAACTATGGAGTGTTGGTGGCCGCCGTGAGTGACGCCTTGGCACAACTCCAAGGAACCTATGGGCTGGCCGTGATGTTCCGCGATTACCCCGGCGTGATTATCACCGCCCGGCGCGGCAGTCCGCTGGTGGTTGGCGTGGGTCAGGGAGAGCACTTTCTGGCCAGTGATGCAACCACGCTGGCCGGTCTGACGGACAAGATTGTGTATCTGGCAGATCATGAAATGGCCGTGATTACCGCCGATTCGCTCCGAGTACTTCATCGCGATCAGGGACAAGTGCGGCACAACGTGCAGACGCTCAAGTTGCGTTCGAACGATGTCGAAATGGGGGACTATCCCCATTACATGCTCAAAGAAATCTTCGAGCAGCCAGAGACCGTGCAGAACACCATGCGAGGTCGCCTGAGCCTGGACGAAGCGACGGCGCACTTCGGCGGTTTGAACATATCACCCCAACAGTTGCGTCGTGTGGAACGGATTGTGATGACCGCCTGCGGCACCAGTTGGCATGCGGCGCTGGTCGGCGAGTACCTGCTCGAAGAGATGGCCCGGGTGCCGGTCGAAGTGGAGTATGCCAGCGAGCTGCGTTATCGCAACCCGCCGATGGACCGCAACACGCTGCTGTTTGCCATCACGCAAAGTGGCGAAACGGCCGATACCCTGGCAGCCATGCGTGAAATGCAGCGGCAAGGTTATCCTACCATGGCCATCTGCAACGCCGTGGGAAGTTCCATTGCTCAAGAAGCCGATGGAGGGATCTACCTGCACGCCGGGCCGGAGATCGGCGTGGCATCTACCAAGGCGTTCACGTCGCAATGTACGGCCTTGGTCTTGCTGGCCTTGTACTTAGGCCGCCTGCGGCACTTGAGCTACGTGGAAGGGCTGCGGATCATCGAGCGTTTGCAGGAACTGCCGGAGAAGATCCAACAGGCACTCGACACCAACGACGCCATCAAGGCGGTGGCTGAGAAGTACCATCGGGCCAGCAACTTCCTCTATCTGGGCCGGCACTACAACTTCCCCGTTGCGCTCGAAGGGGCTTTGAAACTCAAGGAAATCAGCTACATCCATGCCGAAGGCTACCCCGCTGCTGAGATGAAACACGGCCCCATTGCCTTGGTGGACGAGCACACCCCCAGCGTGTTTCTGATTCCGCATGGCCATCTATACGACAAGGTGATGGCGAACCTCGAAGAGATCAAAGCCCGCGGTGGACCGGTGATCGCCGTGATGTGCGAAGGGGACACTCAGGTCGAACGCATCGCCGACGATGTGATCCTGGTGCCCAATGTGGAGGAGTTTTTGCAACCGATCGTGACTTCCATCCCGCTGCAACTCTTGGCGTACCACATTGCCGTGCTTCGCGGGTGCGATGTCGATAAGCCTCGCAACCTGGCCAAAAGCGTGACGGTGGAATAGAAAAAAACGTAGCCAATCCCCCGAACGGATAGCCGACACCGACGGACCTGGATACCATAAGTTTCCATTGGTCACGGTTCAGCTTACCTGCGTTTGGGAAATGGTCCACGGATGTTCGTTACGCTACAGGTGAAATCAGGGGCCGCACGCGGCACCAAAGCGGTGGTGCGCGAAGGGCAAGTCTTGCAGGTCGGCCGCACCGAATGGGCCGACTTTGCCGTCGAAGGGGATGCCAGCATGGGCGAGATCCATTTCTCGCTGGAATGCCAGGCAGATGGCTGCCGGCTGCGCGACCTGAAAAGTGGCCAGCCAACTTCGATCAATGGAGAAGAGGTCGCAGAGGATACCATGCTCGCCGATGGGGATGAGATCCGGGCTGGGCGGACCACGTTCACCATTGCCATCGAAGGAATGGAAGATCGCTCGGCCCTGGTGCCAGCTGCGGAACTTGCCGCCGCCGCAGCTGCGGACCTCGAAGCAGAGGAGCAAAAGGGGCCGCAAGACAGCGGTTTCGCTCGTGTCGAAGTACCTGCGGCAGCGGTCCTGGCTGCGGACATTCAGCTCACCGAGGATGCCGAGGCCCTGCTTAACGAAGACCTATGCGTGCGAGAATACTTCGAAGCATTGGTTGCGGCCGAGTTGTTTCCTGACGCGTTGACCGTACTCGCCCATGGACTTGGCAAGCAAGAGGCTGTTTGGTGGTGCCTGGCCGCGCGGGGAGAAGCAGCGGTCTCCACCGGTTCCAAACTTCATCCTGTTGACGATGCTGCCTGGCAGGCCGCCGAGGCCTGGGTTCGCGATCCCAGTGAAGAAGCCCGCTCGGCCTCGGGCGAGGCCGCAGTCAAGACCGGCATGGAGACTCCCGGCGGTTGGGCAGCACACGCGGCTTTCTGTAGTTCCGGGAGCATGCTTCCGGCAGATCTCCCGCCACTTCCCCCTCCTCCCGAAGCCACCGGTCAGGCGGCCACGACCAGTTTGATGCTTTCCACCACCGCCGGAGACGGCACCCAACTCACAGCCCGGTATCAAGCCACACTCAAGCAAGGTGCCGCGATAGCCGACGGCAACCAGCTTTGGGAAGAAGCAGAGTGATCATTCGCCGCGCGCGGCACCCAACCGCTAGGTTGCGGAAATTGTTTGCAGCGTTGCATCGCAAGTGGCACGGGTCGAGAGTGAGTCCTCCCCGAAATCACTCTATTGAGAATGAACCTGAAACAGATGGTACTTCGGATGCCAAGACTTCTCGCACCCTGTTGGACAGGCTAAAGTCGCGTAGAGCCACCCTGAGAACATAATGAATCCCGAGCTACTTTTTGCAGAGGCCGCGAAGCGTCTGGAGCAGAACAGATTTCGTGAGGCATCTGCTTTATTCAGGCAGGCGGCGACGGTCCGTGAACCAACCCGGAATCAACTTGCGAATTTAAGTGTCGCAGAGGACGAAGACCGTGTGCAGGCTCGCCGAGAAATTTGTTCTCGGTATCGGAGTTCTCTCACATGCAAACTGAGCCTGGTGCAGGCCTTGGAGTCCGCAGGGCACCCAGGATTGGCCGTCCAACAGGCGTCGGAGGCCCTGGAGGCAAACGGCTTGAGTCAGAATGAGGAACTGCTCGTGCGACTGGTTCGCTTAAAGAGTGCCCTCGCCACGACGAGTTGCCACTTAATGCTTGAGGATTTCGCTTATGTGTGGCAAGCCGGCGAAGAGAATGCTGTGGTATTCCGATTCCGCAAGGAAGTCTTAAGCCCGGATTATTCACCGCGCCGGTAGAAGATTTTTGAAACCATTGCGTGATTTCCTGGGTTTCATAGGGTAGATGGAAAGGTCCCTTGGACGCGGAAGGATCACGCAATGGGTGAAGCTCAGGGTACTCTGTTTGAGCCGGAGTTCAATCGGTCGGTGAAGGTGGAAACTTCGCAGCAGCGGATCACTTCGCATGCCGGAGCGGTGCTGCTGCGGGAGCTGGATCACAAGCTTGGGCTGGTGGAATCTCTGGCCTCGCAGCTGGTTGATCCGCGCGATCCCAATCGGATTCGCTATACGGCCGTCGAACTGCTGCGGGAGCGGATGTACGCACTCGCGATGGGCGAGGAGAACCAGGACGACTTGGACCGCCTGGCCCACGACCCGGCTCTACGAATGGCCGCCTGGGACCGACCGGGCCAAGGCGTTCTCGAAGAACGACTAGCCAGCCAGCCGACGCAGTCGCGGTTGCTCGCCTGGCTGGCCAAGGCTCCCCAAAACCGCGAGGCGGTGCGGCACGCGCTGTTCGATTGGACTCATCGCCATCTGCGGAGCACGCGCGGTGCCAGAGGTCGGGCCGTCAACCGCGCGACGGTCGACATCGACAGCTTTGCCGTGCGAGTTCACGGCGAGCAACACGCGCCGGTTACAACGGCCACGTGCGTGAGGTCATGTACTATCCGCAGGTGGCCAGCTTCTCCGTTGAAGGAGACTACGACAGCACGATGCGTGGCCATCGGCTCAGCAACGGCTTCATCCACGCCACGCTGCGGCAAGGCCAGGTGCACACCGCGCAAGGGTCGCGACGTTTCATGCGACGCGTGGTGGAGCATGCTCGCCAGATGGCGAGGAGCTTCGACCTGCGGTTGGACGCTGGCTTCACCATCGGTGCGGTGCTGGATGACCTGAGCGATCAAAAAGTGCGTTTTTGCGGGCGTTTGAGGAAGAATCCGGTTCTGGATCGCTTGGTCGAACCGCATCTTCAAAGGCCCCCAGGTCGTCCGCCGCGCGGCGGTTATGAGAAAGTCATCGAACTCGGAAGCTATCGCGCCGAAAGTTGGCAGCACTCGCAGCGGTTGATTCTGGTGGTGGTCGATCAGCCTGATTCACGCACCGGGCAACTCAACTTGCTGCCGCGTTACTTCTTCCTGGTGACCAACTGGCCACGCACGCTGCGCAGCGGCGAAGACGTGTTGGCCCACTATCGCCGGCGCGGCACGTTCGAAGATCGCCTAGGAGAATTCAATGAGGCGATCGGCCCACATCTTTCGTCGCGCGGATTTGTCGACAACGAAGTCACGCTGCTGCTGGCCTTGCTGGCTTTCAACCTGGCCACGATGCTCCGCAACGAACTGGAAGACGAGTTAGGCGGCTGCTGGGACCTGCACCGATTTCAACGCACCGTGCTGCGGGCAGGCGGCCGCGTGGTCAAGCACTCGCGCCGCTTGTGGCTCCACATCGAGCAAGGTCTTTCGGCTCTTTGGAGCATCGTCGCCGCGCGGATCAGCCAACTCCGCTTGCCTGGCAACTGGCAAGCGCCGCGGTGCTCGTCATCGCGAATGGGTTCCCCCACCTCCGCACGCGCACCTAGCGTACGTTCCTCGCGACTGACACCACACCAACTCTTCCCATCACCAACCGCTGCCCCTGGGGGAAAGGGGGCGGTCTGCGCTCATTCAACTCGCCAATCCCCAACCAGCAATCCCAGCCGCCCGCAGCACCTTGAAAAACCGCGTGGTGAATAATGCGGGTTAAGGTCATTGGCAGCTTGCAATAACCCGACATACGCGAGTGCTTTTGAGAAGTTATCTGAACTTCCCTTTCTTGATGAGCTAGTGGCAAAGTTGTTCAAGACTAAGTCTGAGGAACTTCGATTGATGCGGTCCGTACTGGGTCAAGACACTCGATGTTAGCCTCGGCGGTGACGTAAAGAATTATCGTTGGACCATAGAACGCATGGATATCCCAGACGACGAAAACGGCAACGTGCTACTCACTTTGATGAAGCGTGGAGATCCGCTCACGGAACCACGAGAAATCAACTTCCATTTCATCTTCCCGACTCGGTCCCAGGCAATCGGGTTTATCGAGATTCTTCCCGACAAAGACCTCCGGCATGAAATCTCATGGTACGCTGAGTACGAGGGCTGGCAGATTACGGTTGTAAAACACATGATTCCGACTCACCAGGAGATCTCGGACTTGGAGAATCGGCTGATTGATCAATCGCAGCCTCTCGGTGGCGTGCCCGATGGGTGGGGTTGTTTCGCCGTCAAGCCATAGCCTCGGTGTAATGGAGCAGGCGGAATCATGCAATCGTTCTGCGTTTCGAAGTGCTTGTCAGTCAGCATTCGATCCGATATGCTCTGAATGAACGATTTCGAGAACTACTGAATCTTGTGGAGTTCATCGAGTGATCATTCCGCTAAAAGATGATGCAGAGTATCCGCGGCTAGTCTTTGTGTATGATGTGCACGAATATGATATGGCACCCTATGGATATCGCGGAGATGTTGTCGTTGAGTTTGCGAATGGTGATTCGTTCCCGATCTATTTCTATGAAGCGGCGGGAGTGCAAGAGGAACTCGAGGACAGGAAGAAATCGGGGTTTGGCAGTTTCGTGAGTGAACCTGGTTTGGTGATCATTCCCAAAATTACACTCGAAAGCATGAAAACTGTTGTTGCGATACTGGTTGAAATCGGGCATTTCGAGCATCTGGTGCCGATCTCAAAGACCGAGGGCAACGCCGATACGGACAACCATTGCTGACCCGGCAAGGTTCAGCCGGGCCGCAGTGCCACCTTTTGTTGATTCAAGGTGTGTTGAGCTCACCTGAATTCCAAGCTCCCGCTTCACCCCCCCCTTTCTCCTCGCTCCGTCAAAGGGTGCGGCACTCAGATTAAAACGCAACCGCGAAGCGAGTTTCCCTCGTCCAATCCTCGCGAGGCGATTATCCTGTTGGCAGACCTCTGACCTGTTCGAACCAACTGGATCATCGTTATTGATTTTGTCACGCGCCGAGCTTTTTTGTTCGCTCTCGTCTGCGGCCTGATCAATGTTGTACCTCCTGCGGTGTTCGCCCAAAAGAAGGCGGCGCCCGTGGCGGCAGGCGTTGCCGCGGGTGAACCGATCGCCGCCACACGTCGGCAGGCTATCAACGGGCAGCCGTTCCACCGACCCTTGGACGCGGAGCGGATTCGGCGTTGGATGCAGATCAGCTCGCAGTGCACCATGGCTGAGTTTCAACTGTTCCTCGAACCATTCTCGGCCGACGAAGCCAAGCTCTTGGCCAAAATGCAGAAGATGCAGGCTCCCCTGGTCAATCGCCTGCACTTTGCCGAACTCCGTGGAGTACTCCGCCAACAAGGGTTGCTCTCGCATGCCATGGAAGCGAAGCAGGCAGGTGGTGATCTCAAGCATACGACCCCGCCGCTGGAGAATGACCTGTACGGTGCCTACGACTGCGTGTTTGCCAGTGTGGGGCCGCCGAATGGATCGCCCCGCTACGGCGATGTGATCATCCGCCTTGAGGATGACGTCCGGGAGAATGGTTGGGCGACACCGTTCAGCGGGATGCACTTCATCTTTGCTATCCGCCACCAGGACGCCCGGGCGATGCTCGCGCTGCTCAACTCGGGCAAGCCGCTGCCAACTTCCGTCACCGACCCGCTCAGCCTGGGGTTTGATGATCGGCTGCACTTCTCCCATTACGTGGTGACCGAATCTGCTTGGGAAACCGCACTGGCGTATCAGGCGATCTTGGTACTTCGCAATGCCGAGACAACGGGTGCCGCCGGGCAGATTCGCTCCAGATTCGCTTCGCTGCTAACGGCCGAAGATGACGATGCGTTTTGGTCCACCTTCATCCCCTCGCGCGAGATGGGGCTGACGCCGGAAGAGGACGCCGCGCGAACCCCGTTTGGGTATTTGGAAGGCAAGTTCGACGACCAGCTTTCCATCAAAAATTTCACCGCCATCGAAGTCCCCGCCGCCCAACTGGCCACGGTTCGCACCTGGCCCGAAGCCCAACCCTATTTGCATCTCATCCGGGCGAAGGGGAAAGACGTTGAGTAGTCGATTGAAACCAGCAAAAACTTCGCCTACGCTAGAGATTGGTTGCATTCGGGTTGGTGGATGAGATACTACGGGCTGCGTCCACCCGTCCAATTTGAATTTGTAAGATTGGGTAGATTGAGGGTTTTGTCCTCGGGGAGTGCCACGCCTGAGTTCACCGATGGCCTTGGGCAAGCGTTTCGCCTACGATTCCTTCATTCAAACGTTACACGCCAATACGTTCACACCGACAATTTCAGCGGAGGCGAAAGCCAACGCTGCACCGCCCTCATTGAGGATTCTCACATGTCGCTGCGCTCGCGCCGCCGGATTGGTTCCCTTCCATCCTTGGCTTTGCTGCTGTTTCTGTTGGTGAGCGGCACCGTCGCTTGGGCCTGTTCGGTCCCGGTTTATCGTTACGGATTAGAACGTTGGCCGGCAGATCCGTATCGGGCTGTGGTGTTTCATCGGGGGGAGTTGACCCCTGATCAACAAGCTTGGGTCAAAGCGTTGCAACCGCTCAGCGAAGATGGACGCAACATCGCCAACCTGGCGGTGATGACGGTTGACCTGGATGGAGAAGTGGATCCCGAGTTGCAGAAGTTTTGGGAAGAGCAAGAGTCCGGCGGCGTGCTTCCCTGGATTGTTACTCAGTTTCCACTCGCTGCCTGGCATCCTGGTGTGGTGGAATCAACCGCGCTCACTGCTGAAACCCCCAAGCAACTGCTGGACAGTCCAGCTCGGGCAGCTGTGGCCAAACAGCTGCTCAGTGGGAAGTCATCGTCGTGGATCTTCCTGGAATGTGGCAATGCCGAGCAGGACGAGGCCGCGTTCAAGGTGCTAACTGCGGAGCTTGCCAGGATGCCGGAGGTGTTGAAGCTCCCCGAGCAAGAAGAAGACCCCAGCGGCGACCCGTTCGCGCTCCCCAGCACGGACAACCTCAAGATCGATTTTGCCACGGTGCGCGTCCGCCGTGATGATCCGGCAGAGCGAGCGTTGGTGGCCATGCTGCTCAATAGCGAAGAAGACTTGCACGAGCTGTCCGGGCCGATGGCATTCCCCGTTTTTGCCCGTGGCCGCGCCTTGTATGCCTTGGTGGACAAAGGGATCAACGCCAACACCATTGAGGCCGCCTGCTCGTTCCTGATCGGCCCTTGTTCGTGCGAAGTGAAAGCGCAGAACCCCGGGACGGATCTACTCATGAATGTTGACTGGGAAGGACTCGTCACGCCAACCGCGCGGACGGACAAAGAACTCCCGCCGCTGGCCGGATTGGCCGGATTCGTAGCGGCGGATGACCCAGCTTCCGCAGATTCGACCACCGACGTGGAGTCTGCGGGAACTCCCCCGGCGGCTCAGCCCAATGAGAATGAATCGGACGAGTCTGGCACGGACAGCAAAGCATTGGCGGCCGCAACCGCACAAGGCGAACCCAGTGGCACAGCCGACAAAGAGCTTCAACCAATAGAAACCGCAGACTCGTCCGTTGGGCAGTCCCCCTCGTCCCAACTGAAACCGCCGGTTCTTTATACCCTATGGGGGCTGATGGCTGCGGTTTTGCTGCTGGCGTTTGGAAGTCTGCACTTGGTATTCGGCAGTCGTTGACGGATTCGCCCGATTGCCAACACACGAAGGATACGACGGTGAACATCAATCATTTGATCTGGCGAGAAATTGGCCATCGCAAGTTGAATTTCATGTTGGCCCTGGTGTCGGTCACGGTCGCCGTGGCCTGCCTGGTTGGTGCGCTGACCATGCTCAAGGCGGATGACATCGAAACCGAGCGGATCCTCACCGATCGGCAAGCCGACGTCAAGAAAGCAGGCGACGAACTCAAAGACGCCATGCGCAAGATCACGCTAGGGCTTGGTTTCAACGTCCTGATCTTGCCTGAAGACCAGGACACCGGTGAGCTGCAACTCTCGGGCCCAACCAAGTTCATGCCAGAGTCACTGGTGGACAAGCTCGCCAGCTCGAACATCGTCACCATCAATCACTTGCTGCCGACCATCAGCCAGCACGTCGAGTGGCCGGAGCGCCAGGAAGAGATCGTGCTGGTTGGCACGCGAGGCGAAGTTCCCTTCATGCACAAAGACCCCAAGAAGCCCATGCTGGACGCCGTGCCCGCAGGCACCATCGTTGTCGGCAGCGAGATCGCCCGTCGTGCCGAACTCAAGGTCGACCAAGAAACCAAACTCATGGATAAAACATTTCGCGTGACCAAAGTGCACGAACCGCGCGGCACGCTGGATGATGTCTCGGTCTGGGTCAACTTGGGCGAGGCTCAACAGATGCTGGGCAAAGAGAACCTGATCAATGGCATCCTGGCCTTAGAGTGCAACTGCGGACGTGAGGCGTTGAGCAAAATTCGCGAAGAGATTGCCGGAATGCTGCCGGGAACCAAAGTGGTGGAGTTCGACCGGAGCGGGCGTCTTGCCCGAACCGAAGCCCGCGCCAAAGCGGCCGAAGATGCCAAACAATCGTTGGCGGTCGAAGAGGCCAGTCGCCAGGCGTTGGAAGATCGTCGCCAACGATTGGCCGCCGTATTGGTTCCGCTGGTCGCGCTCGCCTGCGCACTTTGGGTAGGGCTGCTCACCCTGAGCAACGTTCGTGAACGAACGGCCGAGATTGGTATTCTTCGCGCTATCGGTCTAAGCTCGTGGCAAGTACTCCTGATCTTTCTCGGCAAGGCCGCCGTGGTCGGAACGGCCGGTGCCGTGGTTGGCTACCTGCTCGGCTATGTGGTCGTGGTGGTCTCCGCTGGGACAACCACGCCGGCCACCAGCGCGTTGTTCATGCCGTGGCTGATTGCCATGTCGCTCGGATTGGCCCTGGCGTTGACTTTGCTGGCCAGTTGGATTCCTGCTCGGTTAGCCGCTCGGCAAGATCCGGCCATCGTCCTCCAGCGAGACTAACGAGGCCTGCTTGGTAGGACAGTTGTCCCGCCTGTTCCCATTGCTCCATTTGCAGTTGCACCCGAAACGTTGTTCTTGGTCCCTGAACTGTTGGGACAACTGTTCTACAAACTCCACGTCAGAGCGAGCCTTGCATGTTGCTGGAAGCCAAAGAGCTCAACAAGAAATATCGTGTCGGAGAGAAAGTCATCCGCGCCGCCGAGGACGTGTCGCTGACCGTGGACTCGGGAGAGTTTGTTGCTGTGCGAGGGCCGAGCGGCTGCGGCAAGACGACACTCTTGCTCATGGCCGGAGGGCTGATGGCACCGGACTCCGGCACGGTGCGTGTGTTGGATCAAGACCCCTACGTTTTGAAGCCGGACGCCAGGGCAAGGTTTCGCGCGCAGAACATTGGCTTCGTGTTCCAGCAGTTCCATCTGGTTCCATATCTACATGTGCTGGATAACGTCCTCGCTCCTGCCTTGGCAGCCAACTTGCCGGATGCCAAACAGCGCGCGATGCACCTACTGGAACGGTTTGGATTGACCGATCGGCTGCATCATGTGCCGTCCGAATTGAGCACCGGAGAACGGCAGCGGACCGCGCTGTCTCGCGCGCTGCTATTAGAACCTAAACTTCTGTTGGCCGACGAACCGACCGGCAACCTCGATCGTGAGAACGCGGACCTGGTCCTCAACTGCCTGAGCGAGTTCGCCCAGCAAGGGGGTGGGGTGCTCTTAGTCACGCATGATCAACACGCCGCCGAGGCGGCACACCGCACGGCTCAAATCACACAGGGCAAACTGACCGCCGTCTGAGGTGTCAGCAGAGCCACTCGCTAATCCGCTCAGAAAGACTTGGTACTGTATGAAGTTTGCACCCCGCCAGCGCGTGCTGATTCTGGTCACAGTTGGGTTTTTGCTGGTTGGTCACGGCGTACCAGCGTTGGCAGGCAACTGGCCCATGTACCGCGGAGATGCCGCTCGCAGCGGGTACACTCCGGCGGCGCTGCCTGCCGAGCTGGCGCTGAGCTGGACCCGGCAGCTTCCCGCACTTCAGCCCACCTGGCCGGACCAGCTCGATCTGCGTGAAGACGCCATCTATCAGCCTGTGGTTTGGGAAGACCTGCTGCTACTTTCGAGCAGTCACAATGACACCCTGACCGCTTACGACATTGCGACGGGTGCCGAGCGTTGGCGGTTCTATACGGATGGCCCCGTGCGTTTTGCTCCCGCCGTGGCTGATGGAAAGGCTGTGGTGGCCAGCGATGACGGTTGGGTCTACTGCCTGGATGTGCAACAGGGGCGGGTAATCTGGAAGTTTCTAGCCGCCCCGCGCGAGCATCGTGTGTTGGGAAACGAGCGGCTTACTTCCGCCTGGCCGGTGCGCGGCGCTCCGGTCATCGATGGGGACAAGATCTATGTCACGGCGAGCATTTGGCCGTTCATGGGCGTGTTTGTCTACGCTCTGGACCTGGAGTCTGGCAACGTTCTCTGGAAGAACGACGGCACCGGGTCCACCTACACCGTCCAGCCGCACAACAGCCCTGCCTTTGCCAGTGTGGCCCCTCAAGGTTATCTGGCAGTCAACGCCAATCGATTGCTGGTTCCCAGTGGGCGGTCTGTGCCAGCTTGCTTCGATCTGGAATCTGGGGAACTCGAGTACTTCCGGATCTCTCAATTTCGCAAAGCAGGTGGATACTCGGTGGCGGTCGGCAAGGACTGGTTCTTGACGGCGGGGCACGCGTTTCTGCTTGATGGCGGCGAACTTCTATCGTCCGACCTGGGCGATGGCGTACCGGTGTTCGACGCCCACACCTTGTACACCTCAGATGGGGACATCACCGCGTATGACCGCACCAAGTTGGTCGAAGAAGCCTACAAGGACCGGCTAGGAAGAAAGCTCACGCGGCGCAAGCTCCTCAAGCTTTGGGAGGCAGACGTTGATTGCCAGGTGCATCTCAAAGCTGCCAACCAATTGATCGGCCACCGGGGGAGCGGGGACTCGGCGAAAGTCGTAGCGGTTACGGTCCCCAACAACAGCCTCGCTGAGGGGGCCAAGGACGCCGTAAAGGTTGCCTGGGAAATACCAGTAAAGGGAACACCTGCCGCCATGGCGGCCGCAGCGGATCGGTTGTTCGTAGTCACCGAAACGGGACTTGTGCATTGCTTTGCCCAGCAGCCAGCCGCGTCGCGTGACGAAGGCCCCAAAGAACCAAAACGTCGCCCTGACGTCGAGCCATCTGGGGTGGTGACCGTGGCTTTGCAGAAATCACCAGAGATTGCCACAGGCGGTTACGCCGTGGTGATGGGGCTCAAGGATGGCGAGACCATTCGAGACTTGCTCCAGCGGACCAAGCTCGCGGTCATTGGGGTCGATGCGAACGCCGAAACCGTTGAGCGTTTGCGGCGTGCGTTCGATGCAACAGGTGACTATGGCACGCGGGTTTCGCTGCACGTTGGTGATCCGCACCGTTGGCATCTTCCTCCCTACCTGGCCAACCTGTTGGTGTCCGAAACCCCCGAGACTTTCGCCGCAGGATTGACGAAGGCCAGCGCTCAGCATGTGTTCGAGCGATTGCGCCCTTATGGAGGGTTGGTATGTCTTGGGTTGCCTGAGACCGCAGCCCGCCAGTCGCTGCAGCAAACCTTAGAGACCGCAAAGTTAGCCGGAGCGGAGATTGCCGCAACCGGACCGTGGCTCCAACTGCAAAGGGTGGGAAGTTTGCCAGGTTCGGCACCTTGGACACACCAATATGCCGACGCAGGCAACAGCGCGGTCTCGCGAGACAGCGTTGTGCGTGCGCCGCTGGGAGTCCTGTGGTTCGGCGGTCCTTCCAACCAGGATGTATTGCCGCGACATGGACATGGCCCGAGCGAACAGGTCATCGGAGGACGGCTGTTTATCGAAGGCCCCGACATGATCCGCGCGGTGGACGTCTATACCGGGCGGCTGATCTGGCAGCGCGAACTCCCCGGCGTGGGTACCCCGTACGCCAACACCGGACACCAGCCGGGTGCCAACTCAATTGGCAGTAACTACGTGAGCACCACCGAAGGCATCTACGTTGCCTACGGCGAGCGCTGTTTGTGCCTTGATCCTGCCACGGGTGAGACACTGCGCGAGTTCACGCTTCCGAAACTGGATCTACCCGATCTGACAGAGAAGTCAGAAGCTGATCCCGCGGCAGCGACCCGCTGGGGATACGTGACAGTTTGGCAGAACTTGCTATTGGCAGGTGCCGCGCCGCAGACGTTCGATGGAGCCAAGCTCGGCGGCAACACCTACGACGGAACCTCCAGTGCCGCACTCGTAGCCTTCGATCGTCACTCCGGCAAGCTGCTGTGGCAGAAGCAAGCCAAGCTTGGATTTCGCCACAACGCCATCGCAATAGGTGCCGACAGGGTTTTCTGCATTGACCGCCTCCCGGATGCCGTGCTTGAGAAACTTCAACGACGAGGCGATGCCGTTGACGTGGCACCTCAATTGCTGGCCCTGGACGCTGCCACTGGTGAGGTGGCCTGGAGTACGCAGCAAGACGTGTTCGGCACATGGCTCGGCTACAGCGACGAATTCGACGTGCTCATTGAAGCAGGTCGGGCGGGCCGCGACATGCTGCGGAGCGAACCGTCCAAACGAATGATCGCGTTCCAAGCTTCCACAGGGAAATTGATGTGGGACCTCCCGCTGAGCTATGGTGGGCCAGCCATGCTGCATCATCAGACCATCATCACCCAAGGTAGCGCGTTCGATCTGTTGACCGGAGCCCCGCATCAGCGCCAGCACCCCATCACTGGAGAGACCAGCCCTTGGGAGTTCTCAAGAAACTACGGTTGCAACTCCGCGGTTGCCAGTGAGTGTTTGCTGACGTTCCGTTCGGCCGCGGCCGGGTTTTATGATCTGCTGCGTGATGGTGGAACCGGCAACCTGGGCGGATTCCGTTCGAGTTGCACCTCCAATTTGATTGTGGCAGATGGCGTGTTGAACGCACCGGACTACACCCGAACCTGCTCCTGTGCCTACCAGAATCAAGCATCCTTGGCGTTGGTCCACATGCCAGAGGCCGAACTCTGGACCTTCAATCGATTTGATCGCGGTCGGGCTCCTGCACAGCGGTTGGCCATCAACTTTGCGGCCCCCGGTGATCGCAAGGCAGATGACGAAACGCTGTGGTTTGAGTTCCCGGTCGTTGGTGGACCGTCTCCTGATTTCAATATCAAATACACGCCTGTCCGCTGCAACTGGTATCGCAATCATCCTTCCGGGTTCAGCGGGGCAGACCAGCAGACCGAGGAAAGTGGCGCGAACCCCCTGGGGCTGAGTTGGGTTGCCAGCTCTGGAGTCGAAGGGTGCGAGAAGCTAGAAATCGAGGTCAACCCGGACGCCAAGAAGAACCAGCCCTACACGGTTCGTTTGCACTTTGCCGAACCTACGCTGGACGAAGGGACTGGACGAAAGTTTTCCATTTCATTGCAAGGCAAGCGGGTGCGCGAGCAATTTTGCCCCGTCGAGGAGGCCGGTGCTGCTCGCCGTAGTGTGGTGTTGACGTTCCCGGAGGTTTCGATTCGCGAAGGGCTCGAAGTGACCCTTTCACCAGCCCCAGGCAGCAAGCTCCCCCCAATCCTTTGCGGCATCGAACTCGTGTCAGCCGAGTAGTGTAGAACAGTTGTCTCAACTGTTCATGGACCAGCGCAAGACTTTCAGGTGTGTGGATAGATGCTGTGCAGAACCAGCGCGAATCGGTTCCGTTGCGTCATTGTAGAACAGTTGTCTCAACTGTTCATGGACCAGCGCAAGACTTTCAGGTGTGTGGGTAGATGCTGTGCAGAACCAGCGCGAATCGGTTCCGTTGCGTCATTGTAGAACAGTTGTCTCAACTGTTCATGGACCAGCGCAAGACTTTCAGGTGTGTGGATAGATGCTGTGCAGAACCAGCGCGAATCGGTTCCGTTGCGTCTCGTTGATGAACAATTGGGACAATTGTTCTACAATGTGAGTAACTTGGCGAGCGTTTGACCGAACAGGCGTGCCGAGTTGTCGTCTTCGCCAGTGATCAATTTGTCATCGACGAGAACATCATCTGCCGAGGTTCTTGGGTCACCGATGGAGCGCATCGGGCTGAGCCGGGCTCCATTGACTTCGGCATTCCAGCGGGAGAGCGGTTGATCTCGCCGACCGTTGTAGATGCCCTGTGGGCTTTGACGTGGCGAACCCACGGCACGCCGGCCGGCGAGGATGCTTCGACCATCGACGCGAGCCCAGGCAAGCACCGAGATTCCATGGCAGAGGGCGCCTACAAACTTGTCTTGCTTGATGAACTCATTCAACAGTTGGTTGACCGCTGCTTTGGTTTGACGGTCACCGTTGTAGGCACGGTTGCCGTAAGAGCCTTCGAAGGCGAATTGGTACATCGACGAACCCCATCCGCCAGAAAACATGATGGCATCGTATCGGTTGACATCCACATCGGCGATGGCTAGGTCAGGCATCACGGCACCGCTCCCTTGTTGACCGGAGTTGGCATGCGGCCGGCAGGTCTGCTTTCGCCCAGCGGCCACATCGACGCTGATGCCAGCTTGCTCCAAAGCCTGACGCGGTTCGTGATACTCGCGATAGAAGAAGTCCTGGTTGGCAATAACAATCAGCACTCGCTTGCCGGACGAATTGGGGCGAACACTGGCCGGAGGGGTGGGACGGGTTGCCGTACGGGGCGGGGGCGTTTGTGCGGTGGGACGGGTCGGCGCAGGCTGCGGATTCTGGCTGGCCGCGGGAGTGCTGGCGAGTTGCTCCCCGTTGCTGATCAGGCGAGCCTCGACACTTTGAAACGTGGTCGCCGACGAATACGCCCCCAGTCCCAAAGACCGAGCATTGGGCATCCGCCATAGTTCATGCAGCCTAAGATTGGAGCCGTCTGTATCGAGTTCGGCAATCAGCTTGCCATCGAGGTGAGCCCGAACGCGATCTTTCCGAACCTCAACCAGTGCGGTGTACTCGCGACCGTTCTCAAGGGTGAAACCTTCTTTGCGGGTCGAATTCTGCTGCATCGTCTGCCCATCGACGGTTTGCAATCCGGCCAGATGTCGCCCCCACGCATCGATTTCGAACGAAGCCTGACCGCTTCCCTGAACGAAGATCAACGCGACGGAATGAACCCCGCTGGTCCGGGTAAATTTCACGCGGAAGTCGTACTCAGCCTGAGGTTGAAACGGCAGTGCGATTCGCGAACTGCGCGCGGCATCGGTTGTCAGGCGGGAGCCGCTCTTGCGCCAGGTGCCTGCGACAGCGTCTTCCTCTGGATTGACCTGGTTCGTCAGATTGATCCATTCGCCACGGTCTTGAGCCTGAACGAGATTTGAATGAAGAATGGAGATTGTCAGAACGGAGATTGTCAGAACAAGAAACAGTTTCGTCGTGCAGCTCATGGCATGGACCTTGTGGGAACGTGCTGAAGTTGGCGATGGACCTTGAGTATAGGGTGCCAGGCAGCGCCGGGCGTACGGCAATTCCAAGAAAAGGGAGCGGCTGCAGGCAGTATGAACTCGACTGGCAGCGGTTGCAGTGGTTGCGAACGCCTTGGGAATTTGGCACATTGAGCCCATCCAATCGATCCATCCGTCCCGTTGTTGGAGACTTTGCCACAGATGGCCGCTTTTCCTGACGTTCCAAAGATTGCCTTCGAAGGCACCGACTCAAAGAACCTGCTCGCGTTTCACCACTTTGATCCGGACGAAGTGGTCGAAGGCAAGAGCATGCGCGAGCATCTGAAGTTCAGCGTCTGCTACTGGCATACCTTCCGCGGGACCGGCAGTGATCCGTTCGGTGCCCCGACCATGCAGCGTCCCTGGGAAGGGGCTCAAGACACGGTCGAGAACGCCGTGCAGCGCGTGGATGTGGCGTTCGAGTTTTTCGAGAAACTCGGGACCGAGTACTACTGCTTCCATGACCGCGATGTAGCCCCCGAGGGAGCTTCGCTTTCCGAAACGAACCGCAATCTGGATCAGGTGGTCAAAGCCCTGAAGGGGGCTCAAGAGCGGACCGGCGTCAAGTTGCTCTGGGGCACGGCCAACCTGTTCAGCCACCCTCGCTACATGCACGGAGCCGGCACAAGCTGCAATGCGGATGCCTTCGCTCACGCGGCTGCTCAGGTCAAGAAAGCCCTGGAAGTAACGGTCGAACTCGGAGGCACTGGCTATGTGTTCTGGGGAGGCCGAGAAGGTTACCAGAACCTCTGGAACACCGACATGAAGCGAGAGATTGATAACCTCGCTCGCTTGCTGCACATGGCAGTGGACTACGCCAAGGAGATCGGGTTCGATGGAACGTTCTTGATTGAACCCAAGCCGAAGGAGCCCACCAAACACCAGTACGACTCGGACGCCGCGGCCTGCATCAACTTTCTCCGAGCCTACGGTCTGGAAGAGCGATTCAAGTTGAATCTCGAAACCAACCACGCCACGCTGGCGGGGCACACCATGATGCACGAAATGGAGTACGCCGGGCATCAAGGATTCCTGGGATCCATTGATGCCAACACCGGCGACTTGATGCTGGGCTGGGACACCGATCAGTTTCCCACAGATATCTACCTCACCACGCAGTGCATGCTTTCGATTCTCAAGTACGGACTGCCGGGCGGAATCAACTTTGACGCCAAGGTTCGCCGGGAGAGTTTCGAGCCGGTGGATCTGTTCCATGCACACATTGGCGGCATGGACGCGTTTGCCCGAGGTTTAAAGATTGCTGCCGCCATCAGGGCCGATGGACGTCTCGAAGAGATCGTTCGCACTCGATACGCCAACTGGGACTCAGGCATCGGTGCTGAGATCGAACAAGGCAAGCATTCGCTCGCCTCGTTGGAAACGTACATGCTTGAAAAAGGATCGCTTGACGCCAATGCCAGTGGTCGGCAAGAGATGATCGAGAACCTGATCAACACGTATCTCTAGCTCGCCTGATTCAGGCAACCACAATCTCCCAAAGTTCGTGCCGGGGTGGTGCATGGACGGACCGGTCAACAGGTCGGCAAGTAGCTCACCAACGCGCCGCCGCTGGATTGACTGGCTCTATCGCACGCTGCGCTGGTTTTCGCCCCGCCGTTCGCTGGGCGATCGGGGAGAACGTGCGGCTGCGCGTTTTCTCAAACGCCAAGGCTACAAGATCGTTGCCCGTGGTTATTCCAACGCCTATGGGGAACTGGACGTCGTGGCCGTTGATGGGCGGACCGTCGTTTTTGTGGAAGTCAAAACCCGGGTTAGTACTGCTGGAGGGCATCCTGCCGAAGCCGTGACCGCCGAGAAACAGCGCCGACTGCGTCGCGCTGCCTTGGGCTTCTTGCGACATCATGGTCTTTGGGGAACAAGCCATTCGCTTTGACGTGATTGCCGTGACTTGGCCCGCGGACCGCCGCCATCCAACTATCGAGCATCTCATCGGCGCGTTCGAACCGGGGCTGGGGAGTAGCATGTTCGGCTAACGACTCTCATTTCCTGTTGCCAGCATCTTCCCAAACGCCATGACCGGCAAACTCCCCGGACAAACCGCGACAGTTATCGAGTTCTTCGATTGTCGGTACGATTGAGCCAGCAAGGTGGACGATACGGAATGTATGGCACCCGTCTGGCAGGCCAAAGGCAAGCGTTGCCTATATCAACCAGTTTGCCTAGACGGTAAAATCGGCAGCATGCGCTTTCTCGGGCAAATGAATCCCTTCTTCTAACCCAGCAATGGTGACCTAGCGTGGCGGAAGAGCTTTCCTTTGGCGAACTCGAAATCCAAGCCGACGCGCGTCCGGCCGTCGAACAGAACACACCGCTGCGCATTGCGGTCTTAGGCGACTTCACAGGCAGAGCCGTTCGCGGCACATTGAACGATCCCCCGCCATCTGAGCGCAAGCCGGTCAAGGTGACCTTTGACAATGTGGAAGAACGCCTGGAAGAAGCGGGGCTCGAGTTCGAATTGCCGATCTTCGGCGGCGCAGCAACCATTGAATTCGAAGTTGCGGAACTGGACGACTTCCACCCAGATATTCTTCACAAGAACATCGACTGGTTCGATGATCTCAAAGATCTGCACAGCGACTTGCGAGACGGTGCCTCGGCTGCCATCGAGAAAGTCCGCGATTGGGCCAGCGATTACGATCGCGATCGGTACGAACACCTCACGCAGTCTGGTGGTCCCAGCGGTCATCAAGTTCCTTCGTCCACGAACGAGGCACCCGACGCGGATGTCGAGGAACTTGACGAAGATGCGTTGTTTCAGCTCTTTGTCGGTCATCACGTGGCAGCCTGTCCCGACGATGCGGATGGTGAACAACTTGCCGAGGCCGTGAACCTGGCCACGGCTGACCTGATGCGAGCAATTCTGCATGACCCCGGTTACCGAGCGCTCGAGTCCATCTGGCGCGGTTTGGCCTGGTTCTTAAAACGTGTGGCCAAGGTCAAGCGGGCGAATGTCGTCTTGCTCGATATGGCCGCCAGCGAGTTGGCGAGCGACCTCCGCGGCAGCGAGGATCTATCGCAAACCGAACTGCACAAGATGCTGGTTGAGTCGGTTGCCAATGATCCCGATCCCAAGCCCTGGGGTATGGTGATTGGCCACTACGAATTCAATATGAATGCCGATCATGCCGAACTTCTAGGGCGGTTCGCAAAGATCACCGCGGCCACCGGTGCGGCCTGCTTGACGAGTTTGGTACCAGAGGTGACGCACGCGGATTTTTCAATCTCGGAAGAACTGGAAGCCACCTGGCAGCAACTCCGCAGCCTTCCGGAGGCCAAATGCCTGAACCTCTGCAGCTCCGGTTTTCTGCTGCGTCCTCCAATCGGTGAGAGCTTCCGGACGCCAGAGCGGCTGAAGTTCGAAGAATTCACCGGCTCGGCAGATTCGTGCCTGTTTGGCGTTCCGGCGCTGATTGCGGGTGCCCTGTTGGCCACAGGCTTCGCCAAGTCAGGCTGGGGACTTCAACCTGGTGCCGTGCGGACGTTGAGCGAGATGCCGCTACATGGTTTCCGCAATGCCGATGACGAAGACGAACAGATCACCACGCAGACTCGGTTTACGTCGAGTGTTGGACAACGCCTGGTTGCGTTGGGAATCACTCCGGTCCTTAGCCGACGTGGGCAAGACGTAATTGAGATTGCGAACCTGCGGAGTGTTTCGGCTGAGGAAGACACCACCTTGGCTGGCCCCTGGCAACCGGGAGAGTTCTCAGCTTCGCCAGATGACGGCCCGCCTTCTCCTTCGTCCCCGGGCGTTGCCACCCAAGCGGCCGAACAAGCCAAAGTTACCCCCTACAAAAAGCCGGACCCGGAAGTGGACGACGATCTCGCGGCCTTGATGGCAGCCGGCGATGACGACGATGATGACGACGACGATGATGATTTTTCGATGGGCGACGACGACGACGACGATTCGGATTCCGACTCGGATGACGATGACGACATGTCGGCACTGCTCGGTGGGGATGATGATGACGACGACATGTCGGCACTGCTCGGTGGGGATGATGATGACGACGATGATGACGACGATCTGTCTGCATTGCTCGGTGGTGATGATGACGACGATGAAGACAGCGGAGATTCGGACGACGATGATGATGACCTCGCCGCGCTCTTGGCCGGCGGAGATGATGACGACGACGATGCTGACAGCGGAGACTCGGACGACGACGATGATGACCTCGCCGCGCTCTTGGCCGGCGGAGATGATGACGACGACGATGCTGACAGCGGAGACTCGGACGACGACGATGATGATCTCGCCGCGGCTCTTGGCTGGCGGAGATGATGACGAAGACGATTCGGATAGCGACTCGGACGACGACGATGATGATCTCGCCGCGCTCTTGGCCGGCGGAGATGATGACGACGACGAATCGGATAGCGACTCGGACGACGACGACGACCTGGCGGCATTGCTAGGGGGTGATGACGACGACGATGCTGACAGCGGAGACTCAGACGACGATGATGACCTCGCCGCGCTCTTGGCTGGCGGAGATGATGACGACGACGAATCGGATAGCGATTCGGACGACGACGACGACCTGGCGGCATTGCTAGGGGGTGATGACGACGACGATGCTGACAGCGGAGACTCAGACGACGACGATGATGATCTCGCCGCGCTCTTGGCTGGCGGAGATGATGACGACGATTCTGATAGCGAATCGGATGACGACGATGACGGGGACGCCGATTCGGGCGATGGCGACACCCCTGAAGAAGACCCTTTCGAAGAAGATTCAATCGCGAGCGAGAACAGCATGGCATCTGACGTGGCGCAAGACCTTCCCATGCTCATTGAGCAGGCTCAAGAGGCAACCGGGTATGGCAAACAAGGTTCACCACCGGTGATTGACCTGGTGTCCTTGCTGCAGCCGATCGAAGGGGACGATCCGGCCGGAGGGGGCATTCCGTACGATGTGAAAGAACGTCTGGAAGAAGCCCGAAAGGAGATCAATCCCAATTCGTTCAACGAAGACGACCCGCTCCGCCCAGAAGAACGTGTCTATGCTGACTGGAAAGGGATTCACGAACTCACGGAGAAAACGCTGCGCGAAACCTCTAAGAACCTGCTGATTGCTGCCCGCCTGACGGAGGCAATCACCAAGCTGCATGGGTTTGCCGGGCTTCGCGATGGTCTCTTGCTGCTGCGATTGATGGTCGAGATTTGCTGGGATCGCATCAACCCGGCGATTGACGACGAGGATGATCTGGAAGTCCGCGCGGCACCGTTCGTTTGGCTGGATGATCCAAACCGCGGGGCAAGATTCCCGAGCACCGTCCGGATGACTCCGGTCTTGCTCACGGACAAAGCGAACTACAGTTGCCAAGACTGGCAGCAAGCCCAACAAGAAGGTAGTGGCTCGAGTGTTGTCGAGGAGTTCGAGGCCGCCATTTATGCCTCGTCGAAGGAGGAGTGCCACACCCGGGCCAGTGATATCAAGCAGTGCCTGATGGAACTTCAGGCACTCGACAACCAACTCAATAGCAAACTTGCGTCCGACGCGCCAGGCTTCAGCGCTTTGGGGCCTGCCATTCATGAGGCCAGCACCCTCATGCAGCAGATCCTGCAGAAAGTCGGACCGCTGGATGATGCGTCGGAGGATGAAGAGTCGGCCGACGATGCGGATACCGCCGAGGGTGATGCACCAAGCGGCGATGGCGGAAGTGGTGGCGGAAAAGCGGCAGCCGGCCCCCGGCCCAAAACGCGCGATGATTGGTACCGGCAACTTGCCGAAGCGGCCGCGGCACTACAACGGATGGAACCGCACAGCCCGATCCCCTACCTCATCCAAAGGGCCGTCGAACTTGGGTCCCTTCCGTTCCCACAACTCATGCGACAGCTCATTCGCGAGAACGCCGTGTTGGAAGAAATGGACCGCGAACTCGGCATTCGCCAGAAGGAATCCGAAGGGGACTCGTACTAGAGGCCGTTCTGATACGCGCGCATCGAGTTTGACTTTGTTACAACTTTCCGGTTGCCTCCGAGCTCGAAGGCAACCGGCGGCTGCAACTGACTTCGGTTGGTATACAACCCCGGCCCCCAACGTACTCGTGGCAATTCTCTGAGCTACATCAGAATTGGTTTGCCGAGCGATCTACGAACCACGACAAATTGACCAGCGTGCATCATGGGGTGGTTGGCGATCAGGGTAAACATGTCACCCATGGTGGGGCAGAATGATCGAAAATGTTCTGGCGCTGGGCTATCGAGGTCAGCTTCGGCATAGCCATCGATCGCGGCCAGCGTGGCACCACGAACTTTGTCAAAGAGTTCGACATAGGTCGCTTTGTCCTGAAACCCAGCGGGGTCATCATTGCCGCATTGTTCGTTGGAATGGGCTTCCGCAAACCCCGCCGGCAGTTCGATTTCCTGCCCCGGTGCCACGCCACTGAGCAGCTGAACCTCGGAGGAGATCAGGTGCCCCAACTGCCACGCCAGATGATTGCATCCCTCGCCCGGTCGGCGCATCAGGTCAGCATCGTCCAGATCGCTGATGTAGGACTTGAGAACCATGGAGCTAAGGTTGGTGGACGAGCGGATCGCATCTTTAGCGTTCATCGAAAGCCTTTCAAGTTTGGATTGGCTGCGAACAAGTCAACGTCGAATCGCCCGTAGTCTACCAAATCGTGGCAGATCCAACGGCTAAGATTTCGTGGTAGTGTCGAAGTGTGCGGCGCGAGGTAATTCTGCCGAGCTGGCCGAGTTCGCTGCGATGACGCTTTGACTGAATTTGACGTTGCCCACCAGTGTCGATCCTGGAGTGCAAGTGGACGATCAACCAGCAGTTCGGCTATGTCGAACAGTTGTCCATGCTGTTCACCGGACGAGGTCCCGAAGGATCCTTCTTGGTTCGTGAACAGTTGAGACAACTGTTCTACAATGACTCCTCATTGTCTTGGCAATGCTCAATCAACTCGGTGATGGCACCACCAAGTGCCGGCAGTTGTGCGAGCGTTGAGTCAAGGTCTTCGTCCGCCGAAGATGCCTCGATGGCGGACGCGGCCTGATGGGCGCGCAAGGCCGAGATAGCAAATGCGCTCCCTTTGATCGAGTGCGCAATGCGGTGCGTCGCTTGGAAGTCTTGTTGATCCACAGCCTCTTGCAGCTGGCGGTTGAGGTGGGGAAGTTCTGCCAGACAGGCAAGGATCACCTCACGCAACAAGGCACGATCTCCCCCTACGGTTTCGAGTGCAGCCTCCCAGTCGATCAGGGGAACTTGCGGGTCTGCAGCAACCGCTGGTGGAGGAGCGGCCAGCCCACTGAGGGCTCGATGCAGGTCGGACTTCCGCACCGGCTTCGAGACGTAGTCGTCCATGCCCGCGGCGAGACACCGCTCGCGGTCACCGGTCATCGCCCGAGCGGTCATGGCGACAATGGGAATCCGCTGACCGGTGGCTTGTTCCAAGGCGCGAATTTGTTGCGTGGCTTCGAGACCATCAAGCACAGGCATCTGGACATCCATCAGAATCACGTCAAACGTGGCTTCGCGCCAGCGGTCGATGGCTATCTGTCCGTTCTCTGCGACGGTTACCTGGTGCCCCCATTTGGTCAACAAGCCAACGGCCATGATCTGATTCGCCTTGCCGTCTTCAGCGATCAAGATGTTTAGCGGAGGAAGGGCGTGGGGATCAAACTCCGGCTCAACCTGGGGTCGCACGCGTTGCGACTTTGCCTGAATGGCCACGGCGGTGAGCATGGCCTCCAGGAGTTCGGAGTGTTTCACAGGTTTCATCAACTGGGCTGAGATATTCAAACTCTTGCATCGATTTGCATCTCCCTGGCGTCCGCCGGACGAAAGCAGAATGACCACCGTTTCGCGCAGCGCTGCGGACGCCTGCAACGCTTCAGCGAGCATAAACCCGTCCATCTCTGGCATGTTCACGTCACTGATCACCAGCGGAGGCGGACGGTCTGCCTGAATGGTACGATTCAGGACCTCGAGTGCCTTGGCGGCACTTTCGACGGTTTCGACGGACATTCGCCAGCTTTGTAGAATCTCGCGAACAATCTGGCGGTTCGTTTCATTGTCATCCACCACCAGGACAGGAATGCCTTCGAGATCTGGCGTTTCAGGAGACTCAAGTCGCTGGACTCCCATTTGGAGATTGACGGTAAAATGAAACGTGCTGCCACAGCCCACTTGACTGTCCACCCAAACCTGACCTCCCATGGCTTCGGCAATTCGCGAGGTGATGGCGAGCCCCAACCCGGTGCCGCCGAACTGCCGTGTGGTGGAACTGTCTGCCTGCTCGAAAGCGGAGAAGATTCGCCCTTGTTTTTCTGCTGGGATTCCCACGCCGGTGTCCCGCACGCTAAAGTGCAGCAGGATTGCGGAGTGCTGTTGGTCCTCGCGCCGGACGTCAATCAACACCTCGCCGGACTCGGTGAATTTGATGGCATTGCCGACGAGATTGATCAGCATCTGCCTCAGTCGGACCGGGTCTCCGCAAAGCCAGGCCGGCACGTTGGAATCGACGTGCCAGACCAATTCGAGCTTCTTGGCATGTGCCCTCAGTCCGAGGGCTTTGAAGGTGTCGCCCAGTTCCTCGCGCAGGTCAAAGTCGACGGATTCCAACTCCAGCTTGCCGGCCTCGATCTTGGAGAAATCCAAAATCTGATTGATGATGGAAAGCAGTGATTCTGCTGATTCGGAAACAATGGTCAAATAGTCTCGTTGGGTGCCATCAAGGCAAGTATCCAGCACAAGGTCCGTCATCCCGATGATGGCATTCATGGGTGTGCGAATCTCGTGGCTCATGTTGGCCAAAAAATCACTCTTGGCGCGATTCGCCGCTTCGGCCGCTTGCTTGGCATCCAGCAGTGCCTGTTGGGCTTGTCTTCTGGCGGTGACGTCAAACACGCTTGCGAGCACGGCCAACTGCCCACTTACAGTGACCGGGTTGAGTCCCACTTCGATCAAGAATTCGCTGCCGTTTTTTCGTCTTCCGCACAATTGCCGATCTCGCCCGACGGTCCGGGCGTGCGGATTCTGGACGAACTCACGCCGCCGGACTTCGTGCCCTGGCCGCAACCGTTCAGGCACCAGGATCTCGATGGGTTGTCCGATCAACTCTTCTGGTTCGTAGCCGAACAACTGCTTGGTGGCCGCGTTGACCAGCCGGATTTCACCGTCAGCCCCCACCACAACCAGTGGATTTGGTGCCGCATCAATGACACGGCGGAAGTTCGCCTCGGCTTCTTTCTGTTCGGTAATGTCATGCGAGATACCGAACGTGCCAACGATAACGCCATTCTCATCCGGCAGCGGCACCTTGGTCGTGGAGACCCAGGTAGCATCGCCGGTGCTCCAGTGCGGGTTCTCCTCTTTGCCGATCAGCGCCTTGCCGGTCAGCATGAGGATTTCTTCATCTGCTCTGGCGCGAGCAGCATATTCTTCAGGAAAGAAGTCGTTGTCTGATTTCCCAACCACTTCGTCAGGTTCGCAATTCAAATGCTGCGCCAGCGAGCGGCTGACACGCATGAATCTTCCCTCTGCGTCTTTGAAGTAGATAGCGTCCGGCAAATGTTCCAGCAGGGTATGCAGGAGGAATCGTTCGTGACTGAGTTCTTCGGTACGGTCTTCGACCGTTTGATCTAGATTCCGATTCAGGGCGTTCAATCGTCGATTGACCGCAAGCACTTCGTGCTCCGCGTCCAAGTACGCACGAATGGCGATGGATAGAGCGGCCAAATAGGCGGCCAATCGAAGGAGATGCCACCACCACCAGGCGGCATCCCAGAGGGCTGAGAGTTCAAACAGAATGCCTGCCGTTCCGAACAGGACCGTATGCACCGCGAACAACCAATCTTCGCGATCGCAGGAAGGATAGAATCGCCTCGCGAAAAACGCTCCGGCAACGAGGAACCCCAGCCCTCCACCAATATTGAGCCCTTTGGCAAGCAACGTGAACTGGCCATCGACAGCCATCACGGGAATGCGGGCAGCAAAAACACAGGAGGCCGTGGCAAACAGCAGCGTCGCGGCCAAAACCAGCCAGGGAAATCGGTTGGCCATCTGCGGGTTGATCGGGCGGTTGCCAAGCCACACAAGCGCGAACAGCGTGCCGCCGACAAACGTTGCCGTGCTGTGCAACCAGACGAAGTTGTTGCCCGGCTCCACGGCCGCGTGGAATATGTCCAGCGTACCCATGCCGATCAGCGCGGCGGCCATCCACGGATAATGATCGCCATCTTGTTTGCGCGGGCGCTCGACCATCAGGATTCCGGCAATGGCGATTGCCATGAGCCCTCCCGAGGCTTCGAAGAGCGAATGGATCGGGAGCTGCGCAAAGCGCGAGTCCGGCAAGAACAGGGCCGACAACGCGCTACCTAACGTTGGCAACACCAGCGAGAGCAGGATGCCGAACAAGATCCAGTTAAGTCGCATTTGGACGCGCACAACGTCAACCTGCCTTGAGTATTCTGAAGGAGATGCGCTACCGAGCGGCCGAAAGATAGTTTGTATCCTATCAAACCCCTTCTCACATCACATCATTCAATTTCTGGTCTCCCCAGATCTGCTTGGCGGCGCAGCGTTGTTTCGCGTTTAGACACCTTGCCTCCGTTTGAGCCTTGGCGAAGGTTTTGTAGAACAGTTGTCCCCAACTGTTCACCCGCAGCTGTACCCGAAACGTGCTTCTTGGTTCGTGACCGTTGGGACAACTGTTCTACATAGTTAGGGTTCTTCGTAGCCTTTGCCGGTCTTCTCATCAATCAGCTTTTCGGCGTGTTGTGTGGCAGCGTCGGCTGTGGCGAGGGTCTTGGTTTTGGTTTGCCCTGCGGTTTCGCAGCGGCCGTAGCGGACGGTGACGTCGCATTCGTTGACCGCTATCTCCCAGAACTTATGCGACTTGGCATCGTGGTACTCAAAGTACCGAGCGCCGAATGTGGCGGGTGGTGATGACGTTGAAGTTGCCTTGGGTATCTTGGCAGGCGCAGCTTTCTTGGTGGCCTTGGTTGCCGAACTCTTGGCTTTGGCAGAACGCCGCTTAGTGGCACTCGCGGCCGTGTCACTTTCAGTGGCAGATCGCTCGCCGACGAACGAAGGAAACCGGGGGATGCCGTCTTTGGTGAGTTCTTGATAGCGGTACGTGATGAAGGTGCCAACGGCCGGAGGGTTCTCCCGCATCCGGTCTGAGAGGCCTGTGCCGACGGAGAAGGTGGAGCCGTCTGGCATTTCGACCACCAAGGCACCGACGCGCCCCTTGTGTCGGCCACGCCCTGAGGTGTACTCAAGCACTTTGGCTTCGGCGTCGAAGAAGGTTTTGACTTTGAGCAGCGACGTCGAGCGCCCCACCTCATAGCGCGAGCCAGGCTGGCGAAGCATGAGTCCTTCGCCCCCTAGGGCCTCGACTCGCTCCAGTTCGGTCTTCAGATGGTCCAGTCCCTGGCAAGCCTGATGATCCAAGACGGTGGCGAACTTCGGTTTGGTCTTCTTGACGTGACTCTGCAAGAACTTTATCCGCTGCTCGAAAGGTTCTTCCATGCCGGGGGCGTCGAACAGGACGAATTTCAACTCGTTCCAGTGTTCGCTCTTGTCCTGGCGTCTGGCGATGCTGACCGTGCGTTGGAACTGCTGCCGGTCCAGCCACAACTCGCCGTCCAAGGGGAAGTCGGGGAGTTGCTCCACAAACCACTCTGGGGCATGGTAGACGTTGCCCAGCCTGGAGAGGATCTGCTTGCCGTCCCAGTAGGCGCGGACGCCGTCCAGTTTTTCGCTCATCCACCAACCGTCAAGCTCCACGTCGTTCTCCCAGCGATGAGCGAGCAGCAGCGGCGGTCCTGCTTTGGTTTCTTTGGTAGCAGATCGGGCGGCGGGTACGGCACTGCCAACGCGGGCCGCCTCGGCTGCTTCGCCCCGGTACTTTTTGAGGTGCTTGCACGTGCGTTGTTCGATGCCGAGCGACTGATTGCGCCAGGCGGGGCAGGTGCAGGAGTACACGCCGCCGACGTTTCGCAACACGTAAGGAGCTTTGGCAGAGCCCTGGATTTCGACCGTTTCACCGTCCGCAATGTCTGGCATGTTGCCCTCCCGAGAAGTTGCCGCCGGTGGTTACAAGGCGGCAGACTCAGAGCCAAGGATAGGAACTGGAGTTTCTGACTGCGAGAACTCGTGTTGATTATGCGAATTCTCCGAACCTGCGGCAACTGAAAGGCGCGCCGCCCGGCAACTTCTCTTCTGACAATCGCTGCGAGCGATTAGACTGAACATCAGCAGCGTTGGATACGACAGGACAACTTGAGCCGGTATCAACGACCGCCTGAACTACGTGGTGCAGGCGATGCGGCTTTTTCGGAGTTTGGCCAGGCGGAAACGCATGATTTTATACTGCGTGCGTCACGCGGAGAGTGTGTACAACAGCGAAGGACGGATCCAAGGGCAAGCGGATCCTCCGCTCAGCGAATATGGTGAGCAGCAAGCGCAGGCGCTGGGTGAGGCGTTTCGAGGGGCGAAGGTCAACGCCGTCTTCTCCAGTCCTCTGCGTCGGGCCTACGATACCGCCACGCCCATTGCCGAGGCCGTGGGGCTGCCGATCCAGTCAGATGATCGGCTGAAGGAACTGAACGCTGGCATCTTTCAAGGCAAGCAGTGGGATGAAATTGCCACCACCTTTCCACGCGAGGCTGCCTTGTGGAAGTCTCACGATCCTGACTTCCGCATCCCCAACGGAGAATCTCGCCGCGAGTTGATGCAGCGAGGCTACGCCGCACTGCAAGCCATCAAGGCTCAAGACCTGCCTTGCGTGATCTTGGTGGCCCATGGCGGAACGCTCAGCGCGGCACTCAAGGCCCTGCTGGAGATTCCTGCCCAACGGAATCCGTTCCAACTGTTCAATGGTTCGATCAGCCGATTGGATTGGAAGGACGAAGTCCGGTTGGCCACGTTGAATCAAATTGAGCATCTCAAACAGGCGGGGCTGATGTCTCGGGCCGGTGATCTGTAGGGATCTTGAGCCTGCCTGAGGATTTGGCGTATTTCTGCGCGCATCCGACGGATCCAAAGGGGCCAAGTTGCGAAACTGGGATAGGCCCCAGGAAGGACACTTCCAATATTTCGCCACGAAGGCAACTGCGAGCCGCGAGGTTGCTGTCGGTCAACAGCCAGCAGTGACAGCACGCCGTGCCAGATTGCCAGGCCGTTGGTTCTCCGTTTCTTTGGTCTGCAGCACCCGAAGAGGGTTGGCATGAAGTTGGCTGTTTTCTTGCCTAACTGGATTGGTGACGCCGTGATGGCGACGCCTACGTTGCGGGCGTTGAGAAATCATTTGGGCCCTGCTGCCGAGATCATCGGCGTGATGCGGCCGTACGTGGCGGACGTGCTGGCCGGCACCAACTGGATTGATGAGTCTTGGTACTACGCCCCTCGTAGCAACGCACGTGAGCTCAGCAGCCTGGCTCTGGCCAAACGGCTTCGCCAGAAGAAGCTGGACGCTGTGGTAATGCTCACCAATTCTCTGCGGACAGGACTGCTGGCGCGCGTGAGCGGTGCACCCCAGCGAGTTGGCTACGTCCGTTATGGGCGAAGCATGCTGTTGACGGATCGGCTGTATCCTCCGGTCGATGAAACTGGTGAACGTGTCCGACACCCGATGGTGGACTACTATTTGGAACTCGCCTATGCCATGGGCTGTCCGAGAGAATCGCACCAGTTGGAATTGGCAACCACGCGCGAAGATCAGCAGGCAGCCAATTTGGTTTGGGAACAGCTAGGGCTGTCGCAGCGCGTGGTGGTGTTTAACAGCAGTGGCGCGTTTGGCGCGGCCAAGCTGTGGCCCACTGAGTACTTTGCCATGCTCGCCCGACGTGTGGTGACCGAATTGAATCACGATGTACTCGTGCTCTGCGGACCGCAGGAACGGGACATTGCCAACAACATTGTGCAACAGGCGGGGCACTCTCGAGTGAAGAGCCTGGCCAAACACCCCTTGAGTATCGGGCTGAGCAAAGCGTGCGTGGAGCGCAGCCAGATGATGGTAACTACCGACAGTGGGCCGCGGCACTTCGCCGTGGCCTTTGGGGTGCCTGTGATTGGACTGTTTGGTCCCACCCCGAGCATCTGGGGTGAGAACGTCACGGCCACGGCCCTGGATATGCAAACTGATCTCGATTGCCTGGGCTGTCACAAACGAGTTTGTCCGTTGGGGCATCACCGCTGCATGCGTGACCTCAATCCCGATTCTGTCTTTCAGGCGATGACACGCTTCTTCGAACGCCGCCAGGGAGCAGCCGCCTGACGTTCAGCTATTTCGCAGATGCCAGCGATTGGCCATTTGCCGTGCCGTTTCACTCTCGCCGAATGAGTCGACGAGTCCATGCTTGACTACCAGTGGATCCATCCTGATTACCGCGATCTCGTGGCGTACAACCGCCTGGACGATCTGCAATTCGTCATGGCTCGCCGCGATGGTCAGCGGATGGCCCCTAGCCATCGGGCCCGCGATACGTTGCGCCTCGAACTCGCTACCAGCGATTCGATTCCGGCCACGTTCTATCTCAAACGAGACAGGGCCGGCCGTTGGAAACACCTGGCACGCAATCTACTCGGCGGACGTGGATTCTGGACGCATGCGCGGAGCGAGTTCGAAGTCCTGACCAAGCTTGCCGCCGCGGGCATCCGTTGCCCCAGAGTGGTGGCATGTTTGCAAGAAGGAGGTCTGCGTCCGCGCGGCCTGCTGCTGCTGGAGTCCCTGCCAGCCTCACAGCCGCTGGGGACCTTCCTCAGTTCGACACTCAAAGACGCCACGCCGCAGCAGCGCGAACAGTTCTTCACGCTGCTGGGGGCAGAGGTTGCCAGGCTGCACGCCTGCGGGGTCAATCAACCTCGGCTGTATTCCAACCATATTCATGTGGCTCAGAAATCAGGTTCGTTCCAGATCTGGTTCTTGAGCTTTAGCTTGAGTGTGGCTTACCACCGTTTGACCACACGCCAGCGAACCCATGACCTGGCCACGTTGATGGCCACGCTGCCGCGCCGGTCTGCCGATGATCGGGATCGCGAAGCATTCTTTGATGCCTACCTGGCCAGCAGTCAACTGGAGCATCGGGGTACGCAGATTCTTTCGGAAGTCTCTCGGCAAATCGAACGCTTGCTGACGTTGCGCAAGATCTGGGAGATTCGCGAAAGCGACACGGATGAACATCGGGCCGTCCGACCGCTTGAGTCGCTCGAGACCGGGCAGATGTGGATTGATCGGGTTTTCCGCAACGCCCTCAAGCAAGCCGGAATCGCTTCCTTCGAAGCCATGATGACCACCACACAAGGCAAGCTCTTGCGGGCACTGCCTGACCGCGAGAACTGGCGGTTGGACCTGGACGCCCACGAGACCAGCGTCAAAGGGGCTTATCTCAAGAAACATCATGTCCGCAGCCTGGGAAGTTGGGTCCGTGCCCGGCTCGGTTCTTGTCCTGGCAAAACGGCCGGACGGGTCGAAGCTCGCAACGTGGCCCGCTTGGCACGGGGTGGTATTGCGGCCATGCGGCTGATTGCCTACGGCGAAAAGCTCCATAGCGATGGGCTGTTGGAATCGTTCGTGCTGACCGAAGAGCTGGTGGGCTACACGCAGCTGGATCATTTTCTCCGACAGCGATTTCCGATTCGCCGACTGGATGCCCCCACACAGCGCGATCAACATCTAAACCGGCTGATTCGCGAAGTCGCCGCTGTGGCCAGCAAATTCCACAAACTGGGCTACAACCACCGAGACTTGTACTGCTGCCACTTCTTCATCAAAGAGCCGGAGCCGGGGCAGTTCAAAGTCAACCTGATTGATCTGCAACGAGTAGAGCATCGTCGGCACTTCCGCTCGCGATGGCTGGTCAAGGATCTGGCACAGTTGGCCTACTCGGCCCCGCGCGAACGAATCTCGCTGACGCAGCGGATCGCCTTCATTAAATATTATCTAGGGGTCAAGAAACTTGGCCCCGAACACAAACGCTTGATCCGCCTGGTGCTCGCGAAGCAGCGCTTGATGGAACGGCATTTGGGGATGGCAGCATGAACATTGGTCTTGTGATTCATCACTTCGATCCACGACGCGGCGGTGTTGAGCAATGGAGTTGGCAGTTCGCCAAGTTTGCTACGGCCGCGGGGCATCGCGTGCATGTGATCTCTGCCAGCTTTGACGACGCCTGCAAAGACCAAGGCATTGTCTGCCATCGGGTCAACTGCGGTGGCGGGGTCAAGTTTGCCGAAGCAGCCGCCGAACGCGTAGGTGGTCTGACGCTGGACGTGGTGCACGATACCGGAGTGGGTTGGCAATGCGATGTGTTTCAACCGCACGGCGGATCAAGACAAGCCTCGTTCGAACAAAACCTGTTGCTGCTGCCGCCGGCGCTGAGAAGTTGGAAGCGACGACTTGCCCCGCTGCTCCCCAGGTACCGACAGCTCAAGGCCATCTCCGCCCGGCAGTGTGCCAACGATGGACGGAAGATCATTGCCATCAGCAAGATGGTGTACGCAGACCTGCAGCGCTACGAGCAAGTTCCTGAAGAGCAACTCCGATTGGTCTACAACGGCGTGGATCTTGCGCGATTCAGGCCAGCCAACTCAGGCAACGATGACCGTTTGGCCATGCGAACCCGCTTGGGAGTCACGGACGAAGTGGTCCTGTTGATCGTGGCTCACAACTTCCGCCTCAAGGGTGTGCCGGCGCTGCTTCGCGCTATGAAACGCCTGGTCAACAGCCAACAGCGCGTGCATCTGGTGATTGCCGGCGGCCGGCGTTTAGCCCCTTGGACCAGGCGTGTGGAATCTGCCGGCTTGGCACGGCACGTGACCTTCTTAGGCTCCATTGCCGATCCGGTTCCCTGGTATCACGCTGCCGATGTCTACGTGCAGCCAACCCTGTACGACCCCTGCAGCCTGGTCGTACTCGAGGCTCTCGCGTGCGGACTGCCTGTGGTCACCAGTCGCTTCAACGGAGCGGGCGAACTGATCACTCCTGGCGTTCAAGGCGAAGTGCTAAACAACCCTCAGGACGATGATGCCTTGGCGGCGAGCTTGATGCCGCTGATGGATCGTCGCACCCGGCAGAACATGAGCGATGCCGCCCTGGCCATGATTCGCCACCATCCGCTCGAGCGCAACTGCGAAGAGGTGCTCCAGGTCTATCAGGACGCCCGTCGAACCAGCGCACCGGCAAACTCCCGAGCGGCATGAGCCGCAGTCGGCAGATCAACGCAGGTAGATCAACTCGTTCGTCAGCAGCAGCGCGTGCGCCAAACGTGCCAAGCCACCATCCGCCTGAGCCTGCAGAAACGCCAGGGCCAACTTGAGTTCGGCCGGTTCTGGTTCTCGTTGGAAGAGGATGGCATACAGCGCCGTGATCTGTGCATCCGCGGTGGTACCGCCTGCAACCTCCGGGCGATGGGCAAGGTCTCGAGCCCGCCCCATCAACCAAGATTCGTTCATCAAAAAGAGTGCCTGCTGGGGCACAATAGTCGAATCCCGCTGTCCCGTCGAGAATTCAGGGCTAGCGAAGTCGAACGTGCTGAACCTGTCTGGCAGGTCGTAGCGATCCACTTCCAGATAAATGGTTCGCCTGGTCGCATCCGTCAGCGGGTCTACCGGTCGGCCTCCTGTGGTTGGATCGAGCGTTCCAGCAGCCGCAAGGATGGTATCTCGCAATTCCTCAAAACTCAATCTCCTGGGGTTCATCCGCCAGAGCAAGATGTTGCCAGGGTCGCTATCCAGGCACTCCGTCCGCTTTAGGCTGGCCTGCTGGTACACGTTTGAACTCATGATCAGCCGATGCAGGGACTTGATAGACCAACGCTGCTGGATGAACCATCCGGTCAGCCAATCGAGCAGTTCAGGATGACTGGGAGGCTCACTGCGGAGACCGAAATCACTGGGAGTCTGCACGAGTCCTTGGCCAAAATGCCACTGCCAAACCCGATTGACCAACACTCGGGCGGTGAGCGGATTATCTGAGGAAGCAATGGCCTCGGCCAATTCCAAGCGACCGCTTCCTTGCTGGAAAGGCGACTGTTCTCCCCCCAGCGTCCGCAAAAACCGGCGGGGAACCTCGTCGCCTGGGTTGTCGCGCTCTCCGCGAATAAAGACGTGGGAATTCTCTGCCTGACTGTGATCACGAATCCCCATCGCCAGCACCGGAGCCCCGGGATGGCTGCTTTGCAGGGCCGTCACCTCATGCATTCGCCGTGTCTTGTTCTTGCGAATGTCACTCGCTCCGCTTTGCATCAACTCGCGAGGAGTCATGAACAGGGGGCCGTCCAGCCCCAACGTCACCTGGCGAACCGCTTCCATTTCCGCATCCGCCAGCGGTGGCGGCAGCGCCGGATGCCGGTAATACTCTTTGCGAAACAGCGAGACTCGGTCGATCGCGTTCAGCAACTCCGCCAACGGATACCGCCCTCGGGCAGCCTGCTCCACCTTCAAGAAGATGTCCTGATACGTCTGGGCCGCATCGGCCAGCGACCTCAACTCTTTGCCAGCGAAGGACTGAGCTACGATCGCCGGAATGGCCACACCCAGGCACTTGCCAGCCGCAATCTCTTGGCACAAGGCGGGGGCTTTCGTCGAGAACTCATCCGGACTCAGTGCCGCCAACGCCACCCAAGGCTGCCAGGCTGGAGGAACCTCTTTCTCCCAGCGGGCCATGCCGCGCAGCCAGCTCTCGAAGATGATCGGATGCAGTTCCACTTCGCGAGCCGCCAGACTCGGTGTCTTCTTTTCCTCCAGCAGACCATCGCGAAACGCCTCGGCGGCGATCAAGTACCTGGCCGTATCGAGCGTCAACTGGTGCATGTACCCGTTGAGCTTGTCACGGCACTCGGTCTCAATTTCCTCAATCAGTGCCTCTCGCTCAGCAACGAACGCGGCATGTTCAGGCGTTCCGGATGTGTCACGCAGCAGCAAGTCGGCATCGTCACAACTGGCCAACACGCCGTGCAGTGCGTAGTAGTCGTCATGAAAGATCGGGTCAAACTTATGGTCGTGGCAACGAGCACAAGAAACGGTTAGTCCCAGAAAGCCCTTCGAGATGACATCAATCCGATCGTCAATCCGGTCGTCGAGGTTTTGGCCAAACGTCTTGCCAACACGCAAGAACCCCAACGCAGCCAGCGGACGGCGGTCTTCTGGCGTTGCGAAACAGTCGCCAGCCAACTGCTCTCGAATGAATTGATCGAAAGGCAAGTCCCGGTTGAAAGCGTCAACCACATAATCCCGGTACGTCCAGGCAAACGGGTAGAACGGAGCCAGCGGAGTGGGAGCTGGACGGTCCCCCGTGGTGTCCGCATATCGGGCAACATCCAGCCAGTGCCGACCCCAGCGTTCGCCATAACCTGGCGACGCCAGCAATCGTTCGACCACCTCTCGGTACGCGGTTGAAGATGCCTTGGACAGGTGCGCCTGAACCTGCTGGTTCGAAGGAGGGAGGCCGGTCAAATCGTACGTGGCACGTCGCAGCAGGACCTCAGGCGATGCCGGAGGAGAGGGTCGCAAACCGGCCTGATGCAACCGCTGCAAGATGAACGCGTCTACCGGTGTCTTGATCCAAGGATCCGACAGAGCTGGCACGGGCACTTCGGCCACAGGCTGCAGGGCCCAATGACCGGCAGCTTCGGAAGGCTCGTAAAGCACTCTCGCTTTCTTGACGAAATCCTCCGCCCGCTTGCGAGGGTCCGGGGCACCCCGCCGAATCCACTGCTCAAACTTCTCAATCACCGCAGCGTCTAACCGTTTGTCCGGCGGCATCTCGAACGACTCATGCCGCAATGCCGAGAGCAACAGGCTGTCGTCCGGCTTGCCCGGCAACAACGCAGGACCAGAGTCTCCCCCTTCGAGCAAACCTTCGCGTGTATCCAGCAGCAGGCCACCTTGGGTTTTCTCGGCGCTCGACGCATGGCAGCGGTAACAGTGCTTGACCAAGACAGGACGGATATGCAGTTCGAAAAACTCCACGCCGGCCGGATCCGGTTCGGTTTCCTTCTTCTCCGCAGTATTGCTTTGGGCAGTGTTGCTCGCCGCGCCATCTTGCGCCAGGGCGGGTTCCACGCCAAACGCCATCAACAGCACAAGCGCGGCGGTCCGTACCCACTGAGCCAGGCAATGTTTTCCCGTTGTCAACATCCAGGTATCCATCATCGTTCGACTGCTGCCCTGTTGGAGGTCTATGCAAGGATTTCTTGAACCACATTTCCGAAGACATCCGTCAGGCGGAAGTCTCGCCCGTTGTACCGGTAGGTGAGCCGCTCATGATCAAAGCCGAGCAGGTGCAGCAGTGTGGCGTGAAGGTCATGGACATGCACTCGCCCGGCAACGCCACGGGCACCGAACTCGTCGGTCTGTCCATGAACGCAGCCCCCTTTCACACCTCCCCCTGCCAGCCAGGTTGAGAAGCACTGACCATGGTGGTCTCGGCCAGGCTCCCCTCGTCCGCGACGATCGTACCCTGGCGTTCGGCCGAACTCCCCTCCCCAAACCACCAAGGTTTCGTCCAGGAGTCCCAATCTTTCGAGATCTGCCAACAAGGCAGCAATCGGCTGATCGCACTCTTTGGCGCGTTGACGCATGGACGAAGCGATATCGCTATGGTGATCCCAGCTTCCGTGAAACACCTGCACGATGCGCACGCCAGACTCCACCAATCGGCGAGCCGCCAGCAAGGTGGAGCCGAACTGCGAGTTGCCGTACTGCTTGACCACCTGTTGCGATTCGCTGGCAAGATCAAACACCTGACTAGCAGCGGTTTGCATCCGGAAGGCAAGTTCGAACGATTCAATCCGAGCTTCGAGATCCTGCTCGTGCGCTGCAAGTTCCAGATGCCGGCGATTGAGCGCTTGAGCCAGGTCAAGTTGGGTCCGTTGTTGAGCGGTGTCCAGTTCGGCGTTGCGAATGTTGGGAATCATCCGGTCAATTTGCTTGTCGATCCGGCGCAGGTTGGTCCCTTGATAGATGCTCGGCAAAAACCCCGAACTCCAACTCTTGCTCCCCCCAAAACCGCCGCTGCCAATGGAGATATAACCAGGCAGGTCTTGGTTCTCCGTCCCCAAGCCATACAAAGCCCAAGAACCGACTGAGGGGCGCGGCAACCGGCCAGACCCGGTATTCATGAGCAGCGTGGCTGACTGATGCTCAGGGGTGTCCGTGTGCATGGCTCTGAGCACCGCCAGCTTGTCCACATGCCGGCCGATGTGTGGGAACAGCTCAGAGACTTCGATCCCGGACTCCCCTTGCTTCTGGAAGCGAAACGGCGACGGAAGTGGCACAGCCCCCAGAACTGGCAGGTTGGCTCCGGCATGCTTCTTCAAAGCTGGTTTCGGATCCCAGGTATCCACATGCGAGGGGCCGCCGGCGCAGAAGATATGGATCACATGTTTAGCTCGGGCCGGAAAGTGCGTCGGCTGCGGAGCCAGTGGGTTCTTGCTATTTGAAGGTTCGTCCGCTTTGGCACACAAGGCAGCTAAGCCCAACGAGCCGAGTCCCATGCCAAACTGCTGGAGAAACCGTCGCCGGTCGCTCGTCCACGGTTGAACGGGAAATACAGGTTGATTCATCGGTTTCGTCAGCCCTTCGAACGAGGTGAGACCGAGGAGACTAGTCAACATTGCCTGAATGTATCCTATCACCCCGGTTTCTCGTTCGCGAGATAAGTAGTTTCGGTAGTTTCGCCACCAGGCGAATCGCGAGACCTTCGCTACGTGAGGGAGCAGCGGCCGCATCAGTTCGCCAGCTCGCTGGCTTGGAGCTTCGGTGCCACGCTTTCGACGGGAAAGCACACATGCAGCGTGGCACCAGTGGCATGTGGAGACAGTCGCATTTCAGCATGCCTCCTGTAAACCGAGGTTGCGAGCAACCCAAACTACCCCTGCTGTGATTCCCGTGATTTCCCGGTGCCAATTGGCAACCCACCGAGAGATTCGATATCCTCGACTTGGTCACGCTACGACCCAACAACCTATCAGGAGAAACCGGGATGCCTCCGTTTGTCAGCGACGAGTGGTTGGGCACGGTCACCCTCACTCCAGAAGATCCCGTGGTGGCCGGCAGTTGGGGAACGTGGACGCTGACCTACACGGTGGGTAAATATGGCGTTGACGAAGGGGGAACCGTCCGCATTGCCCAACGATTCTGCAGCGACCGGGGAACCCCGCAGTTCAACGCTCCCACGGCGGACCACTTCACCAGCATCTATTGGGACACACAAGGCACGGCGCAGATCTCCGCCCGGTTCGACCCCAAAGCAGGCGTGCGGCCTTACCAGAAATGCGTGGTGCTCAACATTGTCGATGGCACGCTCGCTCCAGGAGATCAGGTCAAAGTGATCTTCGGAGACACCTCCGGCGGAAGCCCTGGCCTGCGGGCTCAAACCTTTCGCGAATCCCATCACCGTTGGCAGGTGCTCGTCGATTGCTTCGGCACGGGCCTGTTCCATCTGCTGGGAACTTCGCCAGAGCAAACCATTGTGCCAGGCGAGCCGGCCAAACTGGTCGCCACCGCCCGAGCGTACCGGGGTAGCGCCACGCTGCATGTCAAAGCTGAAGACACCTGGGGCAATCCGGTGCGAGACTACATGCCGAGCGTTGATCAACGCCCGCTGCATGGTGGACGTGTGCAAGTTACCGACACCAAGCTCAAGCTTGAGTCCACGGCCAACTCCACCCGGCTGAATAGCTGGAGCGTGGCCGGAAAAACACTGCATGCCCTATGGGGAGACCCCCATGGCCAAACCGAGGAGACCGTAGGAACCGGCACGCTCGAAGAGTACTTTGCCTTTGCGCGGGATTGGTCGCAGTTGGATTTCACTGGCCATCAAGGCAACGATTTTCAAATCACTGACGAATTCTGGAAACGCCTGCAAGACGTGGTGCAGCAGTTTGACAAACCGGAGAAGTTTGTCGTCTTGCTGGGAGAAGAGTGGTCCGGCAACACCACCTCGGGCGGTGACCGCAACGTGTATTTTCTCGAAGGCACAGGTCCGCTGCTGCGCAGCAGTCGCTGGCAAGTGGACCTTCCGCCGGACGAGGCGCTGGATGCCTATCCGCTGGACGAATTGTTTGCCCGATTGAAACAACTCCCCAAAGTTCAAGATGGCCGGATGGCTGCACTGGTGGTGCCGCATGTTGGCGGCCGGTATGCCGATCTCGCCTGGCATGTCCCAGAATTAGAACCGGTGATTGAGATCTGTTCGGCCTGGGGGGTTTTTGAGTGGCAGATCGAAGAAGCGTTTCGCCGTGGCTACAAGGTCGGCTTCTCCGCAGCCAGCGATGGCCACAAAGGGCGGCCAGGTTCGAGCTACCCGGGTGCGGGAACCTTCGGAATCTACGGAGGGCTGACGTGCGCCTGGGCCGAGCAGCGTACGCGGTCCGGCGTTTGGGACGCGTACTTCGGTCGCCGTACGGTGGCCACCACCGGCAAGCGGATCGGTTTGCAGTTTGAGGTCTGGTCAGATGCGGCAGGTCCGGTGCCACTGGGCGGATCGCTTCCCTATGCGGAAGAAGTCACCGTGGCGACACGCGTGGCCGGGACCGCGCCGATTGATCGCGTGGAGTTCTTCCTCGGCACCGAGTGCGTCAGCAGGGCACTCCCCTGCATCGGGCGAACGGCTCCCGGCGAGGGCCTCCTGGTGGTCTGGAGTGGGGCACGGCTCAAAGGCCGGGGACGCCAGGTCGATTGGGACGGGGGACTGAGAATTCAAGGGGCGAAGATCCTCGCCGCGGAACCGTACGGATTCGATCTGCCAGGCCAAGGCATCATCGAACAAACCCCGCAGCATGTTGCCTGGGTCTCTTCCACCACAGGGGACGAAGACGGCGTACTCCTCCAACTCGATCAATGGTCCGACGCGGCCGAACTGAGCGTCCAGTTACCTCAAGGACTGTACACGCTGCCGCTGGGAGAATTGGATCTCAACGGTGCCATGATTCCGCTCGGTGGCGAACGCATGCAGTTGGAATTCCGCCGCATGCCGGCCAACCCTCGCCCTTGGGACGTGACGCTGCACCGGACCATTTCCATCCCGCGCACCGGCGGCCCCCTCTGGGTTCGCATCACTCAAACCGACGGGCACCGTGCCTGGGCAAGCCCCGTTTGGATCGAACCGGCGAAGTGAGCATTATTCCAACACGCTTCGTCTACCCTCCCACGTCCGCGGTCAGGATCAAGAGCACGTCGCCAGCGCTGAGCGGGGTTGCCGGATCTCGCACAAAACGGACACCGTTGACGTTGGCCAGGTAGCCAGGGTTGAGACGCTCGCCGTCCAGGCAACAGGTGGCAAAGCCTGGGTACTGGCGTCCTAGTGCCGTGAGAACGTCGCCGAGTTGGCTCCCCTGGACGTTTGCCTGAGCGACCCCTGCGCGAAGACGAGGAATACCGTAAAATTCCACCTGAATCGCCATGGCAATCAATTCGCTCCGTGAAAAATTGCCAAACGGCGCACGGAAGAAACTCCAGGCAAACGCAGCTTTCGCTGGAAGTTTACCGCGCCGAACGCCAGAATCGAAGTTGAGCAACTCATCCAGGGGATTCCCCGCGCCGGATCCATTGCGAGCACGATCATGATTTCGTTCTTCTCACGCTTGTTCGATACGGACGGTTTCTTGGGCTTGAACGCCGCGTTCGATTGGACGCCAGGCGAAACCTGGTTGCACATTGTGGCCGATGCTGCCAACTGGCTTTCGTTTTGGGCCATTGCAGGGCTGTTGGCGTTCTTTGCCGTCCGCCGCCGCGACCTGCCAATGCACTCCATCTTCTGGCTGTTCTTTACGTTCATTCTGGCATGCGGAGCCGTGCATTTCATTGAGTGCTTGATCATGTGGTGGCCGGTCTGGCGTTTGCTGGGGTTGATGAAGTTGCTGACCGCCATCGCCTCGGTGGTGACGCTGATTGCGCTGGTTCCTACCATTCCCAAAGTTCTGGCTCTCCGCAGCCCTCACGAACTCGAGCGAGAAATTGCCGAGCGGCAGCGAGCCGAGCAAGCCTTGCGCGAGTCTGAGGCATTGTACACCTCACTGGTCGAGAGTTTGCCGCTGAATGTTTTTCGTAAAGATATTCAAGGGCGGATCGTGTTCGCCAACCAACGCATGTGCGACACCGTTGGCAAGACCTCCGAAGACCTGTTCGGCAAGACGGACTTTGACCTGTTCGCCCCGGATCTGGCCGAGAAATACTCCAGGGATGATGCCGAGATCTTGAGCGAAGGGGGCATTCTGGAAGAAGTCGAAGAGCATCGCACGCCGGAAGGGAAACGGATTGACGTGCAGGTGCTCAAGGCCGCCGTGCATGACTCCACGGGAAGAATTGTAGGCGTCCAGGGGATGTTTTGGGATGTGACAGAACGGCGCCGAGGCCGAGCGTGACCTGCGGGAGAGTGAGACCCGCAAGAATGCCGTGTTCGATGCCTCGCTGGATTGCATCATCTTTAGTGACGAGGATGGGAAGATTGTCGAATTCAACCGTGCCGCAGAGCGGGTGTTTGGCTATAGCCGTAGTGAAGTAGTCGGCAAGGACATGACAGAAGTGATCATCATGCCCGGCTCGCGGGCTCGACACCGAGCCAACCTCGAGCGTTACACCGGCAGCGGCGAAGTCGGCTCGTTGTTGGCCCGCCGGCTCGAGATTCCTTCGGTTCGCAAAAACGGCAACAAGTTTGTGGCCGAGATGGCCATGCAACCGGTTCCGCTGGAAGGGTCCGCGGGGTTTGTGATCTTCCTGCGTGATATTACCAAGCGGAAGCAGGCGGAGCAGTCCCTGCGCGATTCGCAGACGTTGTATTCCTCGCTGGTCGAAAACTTGCCGGTGGGAGTCTTTCGCAAAGATCACCACAACCGCTTCACGTTCGCCAACAAAGCCTTTTGCGAACAGGTTAAGAAGGAAACGAACGAGGTTCTCGGCAAATGGGACGAGGACATTTTTCCCGAAGCCGTCGCCAAGCGGACTGCCAAACTCGACAAACAAGTAATGTCCAAAGATCAACGGTACGCAGGCGTTGAGGTTCATCCCCTCGAGTCGGGAAACAACACGTACTTTGACGTCGTTAAGATCCCACTGCACGACTCGCATGGGCGGGTCTCAGGGATGCAGGGCATCTCGTGGGATGTGACAGAACGAAAGCAAGCCGAAGAAGCGCTGCTGTACGAGCGATATCTGCTGAGCAGTCTGATGGATCACGTGCCGGATAACATCTATTTCAAGGATCGCAAGAGCCGGTTCATTCGGATCAATCGGGCGTTGGCCAACGTGTTTGAGTTAGAAGATCCCAACCACGCCTTGGGGAAGACCGACTTTGATTTCTTTGCCCAAGAACATGCACAGCCTGCCTTCGATGACGAGCAGGAAATCTTGAAGACTGGCGATGCGTTGGTGAACAAGGAAGAGCGCGAGTACCGCAGCGACGGACGGTTTCGCTGGATCTCCACGACCAAGATGCCGCTGCGAGATCCGCACGGCAAGATCATTGGCACCTTTGGCATTTCGAGAGATATCACCGATGCCAAACAGGTGGCTGCCGAACTTCGCGCAGCCAAAGAAGCCGCCGAAGCCGCCAACGCGGCCAAGAGTGCCTTCCTGGCCAATATGAGCCACGAAATTCGCACCCCCATGAATGCCATCATCGGCATGACCGAACTGGTGCTGGATACCCGGCTCAACTCGGAGCAGCACGAGTACCTGAGCATGGTACTGGAGTCTGCCGAATCCTTGTTGAGTGTGATCAATGACATTCTGGACTTCTCCAAGATCGAAGCAGGGCACCTGGATCTACTCAACGAAGTTTTTGACCCCCGCGAAAGCTTAGGGGACACGCTAAAAACCTTGGCGTTTCGGGCACACTCCAAAGGTTTGGAACTGGCTTCGAAGTTTTCACCCGATGTACCGGCCCACCTGATGGGCGATCCGAATCGGCTGCGGCAAGTGATTGTGAACCTGACCGGCAACGCCATAAAGTTTACGAACTCAGGCGAGGTGGTGTTGAGCGTTGCGGTCGAACGCTGCGAAGGCAATGACGTGGAACTCCTCTTTGCGGTGACCGATACCGGTTGCGGAGTCCCGGAAGACCGACGTGACGCGATCTTTGACGCCTTCGAACAAGCGGACAACTCCGCCACGCGACGATTCAGCGGCACAGGGCTTGGGCCTGACCATCTCCTCGCGAACTGGTCGAATTCATGGAGGGTCGGATCTGGGTGGAGAGCGAGCTGGATCAAGGGAGCAGTTCTCACTTCACGGCCCAATTCGGATTGCCGAGAGGACTCCTGCAAACGATGTGCAGCTGCGAGACAGCGTTTCACGGCACGCGCGTCCTGGTCGTGGACGACAACGCCACCAACCGCCGGATCCTGGAACAGATGTTGACCAACTGGCAGTTGCGGCCCACCACCGTTGACGGGGCCGATGTGGCCTTGCAGGTACTCCAAGAAGCCGAGGCAGCTGGTGACCCGTTCCATGTGCTGTTGACCGATGCCAACATGCCGGAGGTCGATGGCTTCATGCTGATCAATCACATTCGCACCGACGACAATGTCGCGACGCCTGTGATCATGATGCTCACGTCCAGCGACCGGCCTGGGGACATTTCCCGTTGCGAATCGTTGGGCGTCAACGCTTACCTGATGAAGCCGATCAAGCAGTCGGAACTGTTTGATGCGCTGGTGTTGGCGTTGGGGATTGAGCAAGTAGCGAACATTGATATTGCCGAATTGCAGCAGGCAGATCGCCTCAAGGGGCTACAGATCTTGCTGGCCGAAGACAGCCTGGTCAACCAGAAGCTGGCCATCGGACTGCTCGAAGGCTCGGCCACACGAGTCACCATTGCCAACACCGGTCAGGAGAGCCGTCAACGCTTTGGAGTCGCAGAGAACTTTGACCTGGTACTGATGGATATCCAGATGCCGGAGGTCGATGGCTTGGAAGCCACGCGCACTATCCGCCAGGCCGAGCAACGCACGGGACGGCACGTCCCCATTGTCGCCATGACCGCCCACGCCATGAAAGGGGACCGTGAGATGTGCCTCGACGCCGGCATGGACGAAGCGTTCTTGGAAGAATGTCCCCAGATGATTGCCAGCGCCCGCGAAGCGATCGAAGCGAAAGATGGCACCACGCTCCGCAGAGCCGCGCATACCATCAAGGGCTCGATGCGGTACTTGGGAGCGACTGCCACGTTTGATGTTGCCCGGCAGTTGGAACTGATCGACGATCAGCAGTTTGACCAGGCTCCGGAAGTGCTGAGCAAGCTGGAACAATACTGTCAGGCAGTGATTGGAGAGTTGCTGCCGTTTGTGAACGGCGGCAGTGCCGGGTAACGCGTCGGTTGGCAAACTTCGCCGGTCAGCGACCGCGGCCGACTATTCAGCCTGTTGCTCGAGTTCTTCCCACCGCGCATAGGCGGCGGCCAGGTGTGTTTCCAGCTCTTTGAGTCGTGCGGTGGCGGCGGCAATTTGATCGCCACCGAGTTGGTAAAAGCCAGGTGACGCCATCTCTTGATGGAGGCTTTCCACCTGCGCATCCAACTGTTCGATGGTGGCCGGCAAAGTTTCCAGTTCCTGTTTCTCCTTGAACTTCAACTTCCGTTTGCCGGATGGTTCAGACCGGGGTGATTTGCCAGGCTGGGGTTGGCCTCCTCCTTCAGGCTTCTTCTTGGAAGCTTCGGTCGTCGGCGGAGCTTGCCGCTGACGGAGCCAGTCATCGTAGCCGCCGACGTATTCATTGACCCCTGAGTTTTCGAACACGATGGTGCTGGTGACCACGTTGTTGAGAAACTCGCGGTCATGGCTAACCATGAGAATGGTGCCGGGGAATTCGACCAGCCGAGATTCCAGTAGTTCGAGCGTTTCTGAGTCGAGATCGTTGGTTGGTTCGTCCAGCACAATGACATTGGCCGGTTTGGCAAATAGTTTAGCCAGCAAGACGCGATTGCGCTCGCCTCCCGAGAGATAACGTACCAGCGTCCTGGCCCGATCTGGACTGAAGAGGAAGTTTTGCAAGTAGCCGATAATGTGCTGCGAAGTCCCCCCAGACCCAACGCTCTCGTAGCCATCACCAACGTTGTCTTGAACGGTTCGCTCTTCGTCCAGTTGATCCCTGATCTGGTCGAAGTAGGCAATCTGCAGATTGCTGCCGAGCCGGACTTTGCCAGACTGCGGGTTGAGTTGTCCCAGCAGCAGTCGGACGAGCGTGGTCTTGCCAATCCCGTTGGGTCCCACAATCCCGATCTTGTCGCCACGCATGATCTTGGTGGAAAAGTTGCGAACGATCTCCAAGTCAGGGTAGGCGAAGGCGAGACCTTCGACCTCGGCGACCAGGTTTCCGCTCCGCTGTCCCGATTGAATCTCGAGCCGTACCTGACCCGGCCCGCCTCGGCGTTCCGCCCGCTGCAGCCGCATGGCTTCGAGTGCGCGGACGCGTCCTTCGTTGCGAGTCCGCCTGGCTTTGATGCCTTGCCGGATCCAAACTTCTTCTTCGGCCAGTTTCTTATCGAACAGTGCGTTCTGTTTCTCTTCAGCGTCGAGCGCCGCTTCTTTGCGGAGGAGGAAGGTTTCGTAATCGCAGGACCAGTCGAAGATCTGCCCTCGATCAACTTCCAGGATCCGGTTGGCCAGCCGGCGCAAGAACATGCGGTCATGCGTTACAAAGATCAACGTGCCATCCCAGCGGTTGAGAAAGTTCTCCAGCCAGCCGATGGCGTCGATGTCAAGATGGTTGGTGGGCTCGTCGAGGAGCAACACGTCTGGATCGGTAACCAGCGCTCGGGCGAGCAACACCCTGCGTTTAAGTCCCGAAGAGAGTTTGGCAAACTCGGCATCCGCCGGCAGGTCCATGCGTGACAGGATCTGCTCCACGGCGTTTTGAATCTGCCAGGAGTGCTCGTCGTCCAGGTCAGGGAGTGCCCCGGCCACGACTTCCGCAATGGTGCCATGCAGATCACGGGGAATGTCCTGCGGCAGCAGGGCAACCCGAACGCCCGGCGCCATGTTCACCTGACCGCCGTCCGGCTCGACTTCGCCTAGCAAGATTCGCAGCAACGTGGTCTTGCCGGCACCATTGCGCCCCAGCAGTCCAATCTTTTGCCGCGCTTCAATCTGGCAGGTCACCTGATCCAGCAGGGCCGGACCGCGGAAACGGATGGACAATTCCCGAATGGAGATCAAGGCCATAGAGTTGGATCAAGAAGGCTTTGGTAGTGGGTGAAAGTCCGCTAACCATCGACGCGGGCTCAACGGGCACAAGACATCAAGCGTTGAAATAAGCAGGTTCGTTCCCTGCTCTCCACTTGATGTTACAGCCGATGCTGTTCTTCTGCGGTTCAGGAACGCTCTGGCCAGCCAACACGGCATCCATGGCAGCCCGCAAGTCCTTGCCGGTCACCGGAATACCAGAATCTGGGCGACTATCGTCCAGTTGACCGCGGTAGACCAGGCGGTGGTCAGCATCAAAGAGGAAGAAGTCGGGAGTGCATGCGGCGCGGTAAGCCTGGGCTACGGACTGACTTTCGTCATACAGATAAGGGAACGTGTATCCCCGCTGCTGGGCTTCGGTCACCATCTTCTCGGGTGAGTCGGCCGGGTGCGTGCCGACATCGTTGGCGCTGATGCCGACAATTGCCATACCTTTGGATTGATAGTCTTTCCCCAATTCGGCAAGTTGATCGGCCACATGCACCACAAAGGGGCAGTGGTTGCAAATAAACATGACCAGCAGTGGCTTGCCTTTGAAATCCTGTCGAGAAACCGTCTTGCCATCAATGTTCGGCAACGAAAAATCGGGGGCTGTCGTGCCCAATGGCAACATGGTGCTGGGAGTCAAGACCATGGTTTTTCTCCGAATAGGAAATTTGATGTCAGGGAAACCGGATGGAGGCCCAGGCCTGTAGCGGGAGGCCCCGGCCTACGAGGTTGGGTCGGTGGGACAAGGTGTCCCAAGCCCACTGCGATGCATCTTACCAAAGCTGCCGAGCGAGGCTACCGCCTGCGAGTCGAACGGCCGCTGGACGTGGCTGAGTCTCATCCCACCAGGGTTCGGCGTGTGCTGGACAGTGCCTAAAGTATTGCCAGGACTCTCGATACCGTGAGTCGGTTGCGTTGTACCGGGTGCCCGTTGCGGGTAATGGTTGCGATGGAGAATCAGGGGCTGCAAGAGGCCGCGCACAGAGATGAGGCACACGCAGCAGAGGGCGAGTGCGTGAGTGAGAACGCCTGAGAATCTTGCCGATGTGGCGTGC